>NZ_CP109967.1 GCF_026725475.1 Catenovulum adriaticum | reverse complement strand
AGCTATTCTCCCATATAAGACTGTTGCAGATTAATACTTTTGAGATGAATGTCTAGCAGGTGATAATACTTTATAGCGATCCTTTTAGTACCTTTTAGTGATCTTTTTGATTTTGAGTCATTTTAGCCATAGTTTCAGTAAAAAATTGAGTTGATTAGTGCCTATTTTATACCGTTTGTTTCAGTAAGTTTAAAATTGTTTCTAAAGTGTTTCTCTGTTCTAAAGTTTGCAAGAAGATTAGATAACTTACAGGTGTGTTATCGTGAATGAGTTTGGTTTATTTGCATCTAATATAGGTTATAAGGTTATTTATATAGGGATCTTTTAAAGGTGTATGTATTAGGGGGGAATATATAAAATACTTTATAATCAAAACCTTACCCTTTATTTTAACCTGTATTTGGTAGTAATACAGGTTTTAAACAGTACTATTAAAAGCGTTATTAGGATCTATTCCAGATCATATTTAAGTACTATTCATATTTCACCTTATTAGATTATTGACACCTTATCCACATTTTCAATTCTACGACGTTATGTTTTAGGTACTAAAAAACACCGTTTTCTCACTAGTTATTCACAGTTCGGGCTTTCTAAGATCGTTATTTGGTATTATTTGATCAAATAATAGATCGCTTCTGATCAGATTTAGGTAGTATGTATTTGCATTTATACACAGTATTTTTAAACTTTTACGGCAAATAACCTGTTTGTACATACTTTTCAAATACCGCGTGATGATTTAGGCACTAATAGGCTAGATTAGGCTTTTTTTACTATATTTGGTTCTTTATTTATATATTCTGGTTAATTACCTGAGACTGTTAATCTAAATATTAGATTATTTTTGTTTGTCACGGCATGCTTTAGGTACTAAAAATTGCACCTGTTATTCAAAATAATCGGTAGGCGTGTCTACTTAGGTACTAAAACCTAATTTTTTATTTATTTAAAGATATGGCGTAGCTAAATAGGTACTAAAATACAACTGTTTTGATACGGGCACGGCTTTATATATGGTACCGCGGTACGATTTAGGTAGTAATATTGGTTATTTTCCTTACCCGCGGTACTAAATAGGTACTAATAGTCTGGTTTTCTTGTCTTATTCAACACTCTGGCTTAGCCACGACACTATCTAGGTACTAAAAAAGCCATTAATTATGGCTTTAGTAGTTCTCACGGTACTCTTTAGGTACTAATATTGATCTGGAATTTTAAAGATTACATACAAGTGATTGATAATTATGGTTTTATTTTGTTTTTATGCTCACGGTATATTTTAGGTAGTAAATGTTTAGGCTATCGATTACCTAGCAAACTTAGCTAATTTTTGCGTACACGGTACGCTTTAGGTACTAAAGTGAGTTTCGGTATTGTGACTAAGTTAAAATCGATTTTTACTACCAATCTATATTTTAATATATAAATCAATTGGTTGTGTTATTTTTGTAAAGCGTAACCATAGACTATATAAATTTAGATCATTATTAAGTAGTAATAATAGCCGCTCGACGTTCCATATTAGGTAGTAAAAATAAATATTAAATCTGTCGTATTGAATATAACTAAGTATCTTTTGACGTTAATCGTAAATCACGAATGAGGTATTTTATTATTTTTATATTAAAATCAATGTCTTATTTTTTTCAGATCGTTATTAAGTACTATTTTATATATTTGCTCTCAGATGGTACGTTTTAGGTACTATTATTTACTTCCACGGCACTTTTTTAAATGAGATCACTATTAGGCGCTATAATTCGATTGTTTAAATACAGAATAAGGTAGTATTCTTTTTACCGCTCAACTTTGTCGTGGGGATCCACTTAGTAGACGGTACTAAATAGGTATTAAAAAGCCAAAATTATGATAATGAAATCGGCTGATGTACTGTATTTAATAGTATGAACCCGTCTTTAAATTCTTCCCTATCCTATTTTATAAGTAGTTAATGTCTTGATTTATAATGTTTTAACTGGTTTTTCTGATAAAGTGGGATATGTTAATTATTTACAAAGCGGGGGCTATTATTGTTCGTTTTTATACGGACTTTAGTGTGTTTAGATTTTAGTTAAACCGGCTGTTGGATAAAAGATTGCACACGAATAATTTAATAAATAGGTTTATTAGGCTTCTTGCGATAGAAGTTTAATTTAAATTGGTAGGTAAATTAAACTTTGAGATCATTGTTAGGTAGTATTTCACTCTGTCTGGCAACATGTATTAGGTACTAAAGTCTGTTGCCAGATTTAAGTAAGCGCTGAAATGTAGCGTTTGTTTAGTCGATATTGAACTAGCGTAGCTTGTATTACTATTGACTCTTATTCTGTGAAACTAAAATAATTTTAGCCTATTGCGGCTGGTCGCGCTGGTTTGTGAATACTGCGTTAAGCGTAAATGATTAGCTGTTCTAACAATCTATGAAGCCGCCCTGCTCTTTTATTATTTTCATTTTAGTTATCTAAGCTTAATGGCTGTTAGTTGTATTATCGCTTTAAGTAAAATAAAGGAAAGTTTATATGATGATCTTAACCAAATTTATAAAATTACAATAGAAACCTAAATGGACTACACAAATATCGCCTTATTAAGCCCCTTATAATAAACGTTTTTTATGATTTGCGGCTGCTTTATATTGAGTATTTGATGTTGAAGAGTGAGTATTAATAATACCTTTTATTTTTATCGTATGTGATTTTTTATAAACTATCTTTTGATTTGGGAAAAGCTACAAGTTTGAAAAATGCCATTTAGCATTCTTTTGTGCTAAATGGCATTATTTTTAAGAAATTGACTTTATTGTCTCATTAAGGCTGGTTAACAAATCAGATTCGTTATTTGAATCAACTTTTATCAAAATTGCTAGGCCGTCTGGAGTTTTTACCACACTGGCTTTTTCTGACAAATCCTTTTCAGTTTTTATACTGTAAGATTTTGGTTTAGCTTTAACTTCTAGGGTATTTTTAAAGGCTTCGACACAGGCTTTTAAGTCTAATTTTTGATATTCGCTTAACGCCTGAGTGGCTTTTTCTGTAAGGTTTTCTTTTATGATACGCCGCCATAAGGTTGCTAATTCAACTACTCGGCGAATAGATACCTTGTATTTTTCGTTTTCGGTTAAAGATGTTTCGATTAAATCAGGAAGATCATTAATCGATAAGACTTGGCTTGCCCATGTTCTTGATTTACCTAATCGTTTAGCAAGTGTGGTTACGCTATCAAAAACTGGGTTTTCACCTGATAATAAAGCTAAATAGCTAGCTGCGATTGTGAAAGGATTTGGATCTAAGCGCCCTTCATTTTCAATTACGGCCAACATTTTTGCATCATCATCGCTGATATTTTCTAATAATAATGCTGTTAGTGGTTTTTTTGCTGATATGGTTGCTTTACGGCGTCTAGAGCCCGTAATAACTTCGTAAATTCCATTATTTAATTTTACTTTAACGGGCTCGGCATTTGTACCATTAGATTCTATTGATTCAAGAATATCTTCAACCGGCGGATCTTCATGGTATCTTGGGTTTCCATACCAAACTTTGGTTTGAGATGCGGGTTCATCAATTAAAATAAGTTGGCACTTTGTTCTTTTACCTGATGGTAGCATATAAAATGAACCAACTTCTGTGGCTACCGCAGCTGTCACTGGTTTATTAACAGGTGCTATATTGGCTTTCTTGGGTAGAATCTCGGTTGGGTCAAAGGTTTCCATATCTAGATCAACTGCCACATTTTTATTTTGTGGCTTTTTCCCCATGCCGCTTAGCATGCTTAAGTCTTCTTTCATTAGATTAGCCATAGCTTGATTGCGCTTTTTCATTATTCAACGCCTTCTGTTTGGTCGACAAAACAATCTCTTATCATGCTTGGTTTTCGTTTGCCAATACACTCATCAAATAGCATTTGGAAAGAAGCTGCTCCTTTAGCTTTTCTATCGATTACAGTTGCACCTTCTTCCGTTTCTACGTAGCTAGTCGTTTCGTAAATAATAACGGAAGATAAAGATACAAATTCGCTGTAGCCTTCTTTTAAAAACGAAATCACTTCGCTGTTTCTTTTTTTCGATACTTTTTTAAGACGATTCATGACTAACCGATGATCAAGTCCAATGAAGTCAGGATCATTTAATCGCAAGGTTTCTTCCGCGGTTTGAATGATTTTTACTATCCTTGGAATTTGTTCAATATCTTTATGGGAAACTGACAGGGGAGTTAAGATAATATCAGAGATAACTGCTGTTCTTTGAAAGTCTGCGTCGGAATCGGCTTTGTTATCTATAATGATAATATCAAATGAATTAGAAAGTGTATTAATGGTACGTCTGACATCTTCCTCACCTGGATTTCTCGTTATTTGTGTTATTTCTGGAATTGGCTTTTTACCTGACTCTAACATTTTTTCAATTAATTCGTTTCTACGGACGCCAAATTTAGTAGAAGTACCTTGTCTATCCATATCGTAAATTAATACGCGGTAACCTCTTCTTGCTCCTTCCGCTGCTAAATTTTCAGCTGTTGTTGATTTGCCAACACCGCCTTTTGTTGATGAAATACTTATAATAAATGCCATATTCGCCTCCTATGAGTTATTTTTTTATTTTATGCTAATTTAGATTAATATCAATATATTTACGTGATTTACTCTAATTTTATTGTGAATATAAGTTTTATTTTTAATTAAAGTCGTTAATTTGATTGAAACCATCTTAAAGACTGTCAGATAAAGATGAGCAATATGATATTTGAAGGTTGTTAAGCTGCTTAACGAGAGAAGAGGGATATAAAGATATAGCGTTTTTAAAATAAGCATAGTGTTAATCAGCTTAACGGTTGCTAGTTAAATATGAGCTGTGCGATATATGAAAGGTTGTTAAGCTGCTTAACGGTGCAAGGGGGATATAAAGATATAGCGTTTTTAAAATAAGGATAGTGTTAATCAGCTTAACGGTTGCTAGTTACAGGAGAGCTGTGTGATACATGAAAATCTTGTTAAGCTGCTTAACGAGGAAGAGAGATATAAAGATATAGTGTTTTAAAATAAGCATTAAGCATAGTGTTAATCAGCTTAACGGTTGCTAGTTAAATATGAGCTGTGCGATATATGAAAGGTTGTTAAGCTGCTTAACGGTGCAAGGGGGATATAAAGATATAGCGTTTTTAAATAAGGATAGTGTTAATCAGCTTAACGGCCGCTAGTTACAGGTGAACTGTGTGATACATGAAAAGCTCGTTAAGCTGCTTAACGGTGCAAGAGGGATATAAAGATATAGCGTTTTAAAATAAGCATAGTGTTAATCAGCTTAACGGCTGCTAGTTAAAGGTGAGCTGTGTGATACATGAGCAGCTTGTTAAGCAGCCTAACGAGGGAAAAGGGATATAAATATATAGCGTTTTAAAATAAACATAGTGTTAATCAGCTTAACGGAAAAAATAAATCAAAGTATAAAGATTTATATATTAATGACTAATGCGTAGAGAGCAGGCTATTTAGTCATTCCCGAACGTAAAAATTGGGCAAACGGTCTTTCAATAAATTACTCTTAATTTTTTGAAAGAGCATTATATTTTTAAAAACATGGTTATTCTTGATTTTATTACAAGGCATACTGTTAGTGGAGTATATAATTTCGAATTTTAAGTTGTTTAAAGTATATATCCGTTTGTGTAGCTACATAGTATATATAGTATGCTAATTAATTTAAAAAGTATAAAAATTATATTAAAAATTAAATTTCATAGCATAATTTTTATCTCAACACTAAAAACTTAATTAATGCTTCTATAAATAAGTTAAGTCCATTTATCTTTTCTAAAATTAAGCTCTATTAGGGCCAACAATTCTATTTAAAATATAACTTATTGATATAGGTATATAACTACATCTATTTTTGTTTATTGTTAACAATGTTAATTTATTGTGCTATGTTCTAGTTAGTTTTAATACTTACATAAGGGAATTAATACAATGAAATATATAAAGTCTAAACCCTTGTTAATATATCCAATAATAGCAAGCGGTTTATTAGCTGGATGTGAACAAGCCTCAAATAACAATGATACACCTACGACATCGGTAAAATCAGAACAAAAAACAATTGATGTATTTGCAACAGAAAATGAAATAATCTCTTTTGTCGATTTTGAATCACCATTAAATAAAAAGTGGTTTAAAACTGAAAAAGCTCAAACGAGCTTTCAGACTGCTCAAGACAATACAAAATTAAAACTAAGCTTTTCAAAACAGGCGAATTATTCTAAATTTAGAATAAAACCTGAGCAGACATGGGATTTAACCGAATATGAACAATATAACTTTGCGTTTGATGTAAACAATATCAGTGACGATTCAGTTCATTTCTATTTATCGCTCGAAAATCCAGAGGGCGGAGCTCAACGGCGTTCGGTTAGTTTACCTGCAGGATATAAAGGAACTGTATACTTTCCACTTGATGGTATTGAAGCCGAAACTGAAACAGGGCTATGGGGCGATGCACCACCTTGGCCAACTAAAGATAAACTCATGGTGTGGCGATCTTGGAGAGCTGATGATATTAAGCTTGAACAAATTGCTGCGATGGAGTTTTTTACAATTGGCATTTTAGAAAATAAATCAATTTTGATTGATAATATTAGGCTGCGTAAAAACCCTGAAACTGATCCTAACTGGATGAAAAATATAGTTGATCGTTACGGCCAAAACGCAAAAATGGATTACCCCCTCAAAATTAATTCTGACAGTGAATTGCGACAGGCGAGTGAAAAAGAGCTCGCAGAGCTGGCGGATTCTAATGGTATGCCTAACCGATCAAAATTTGGTGGTTATACCCAAGGCCCAAAATTAGAAGCAACAGGTTATTTTAGAACCCAGAAAGTAGACGGGAAATGGTGGTTGGTTGATCCTCAAGGGTATTTATTCTTCTCGCATGGGCCTGCTAATGTACGAATGGCAAATATGAGTACTATTACCGGTGTTGATTTTAAGGACGACAGTGTACGCCACCGCTCTGCTGACGAAGTTACACCAGAAGACTCTATGGGTATTGTGCATGTTTCAGATAAGGTGAGAGAAACACGTTATATCACTTCTTCACTTAGGCACGATATGTTTGAATGGCTGCCTGATTATGATGATCCTTTGGCGAATCACTACAGTTACCGTCGATCTACCCATAAAGGGGCGGTTCCGCACGGTGAAACTTATAGTTTTTACCAAGCTAATTTAGAAAGAAAATACGGCGAACAAGCGCCAGGCTCTTACTTAAAAAAATGGCATGACGTGACCGTACAGCGGATGCAGGATTGGGGTTTTACCTCTTTTGGCAACTGGGTTGATCCTGCATTTTATGACATGGAAAAAGTACCTTATTTTGCAAACGGTTGGATTATTGGTGACTTTAAAACTTTATCAGGTGAAAAGAATCACTGGGGGCTAATGCCAGACCCTTTTGATCCAGTTTTTGCAGAGCGAGCGCAAAAAACAATTGATGTGATTGCTAAAAAAGTAAAAGCCTCTCCTTGGTGCGCGGGTATTTTTATTGATAATGAAAAGAGCTGGGGCGAGCGAGAGGGCAGTGTACCTGCTCGTTACGGCGTTATTTTGGACGCGTTAAGTAAAAGCGCTGAACAAAGCCCAGCAAAAAATGCTTTTTCAGCACAATTACAAACCCAATATCAAGATATAGATGCTTTAAATCAAGCTTGGCAAACAAGCATAAAAGACTGGAACAGCTTAAAAGCTGGAATCCAATTTGATCATTATCCTGACGCTTTAGTGCGTGATTTATCAAGCTTGCTTGAAATGTTGGGTGAGCAGTATTTTACAGTGGTTCACAATACATTAGAGAAGGCGTTACCGCATCATTTATACATGGGTGCTAGAATGGCCAACTGGGGTATGCCAGATGAAATTATTAAAGCCTCTATTAAATACTCTGATGTATTAAGCTTTAATATATATGAAGAAGGGATGCAGCCGCATTTTTGGTCATTTTTAGAAGAAGTTGATTTACCCGTGGTGATTGGCGAATTTCATATTGGTACTGCGACTGATTCTGGGTTATTTAATCCAGGTATAGTGCACGCTTCAGATCAAAAAAATCGGGCGAAAATGTATAAAAACTATATGCAAAGCGTGTTAAATAAACCTTATATGGTGGGCGCGCATTGGTTCCAATATGTGGACGAGCCTATTTCTGGCCGTGCTTTTGACGGGGAAAATGCCAATATCGGTTTTGTGACTGTCACTGATAGGCCATATCCAGAGCTCGTCAGCGCGGTTAAAGAAGTGACTTCTACTATGTACCAAAAGCGTTTAGCTAAATCGAACGATTAATATAATGGCTCGTATGTTCTGTAAATACGAGCTTATCGAAATTTAAGCGCTAGCTATACTGGCTTAAATTGCGATTATGCTTAATTTTAGATTTCTTCAATATATTTAAAATTAAGCTTATTGCTCTGGCTCAGCTTGTGATTTAGCATTTTTTAAGCTAACGAGTTTTTGAAAGTGGCCTAAAGAAGCACTTATCAAATGACAAGCGCGTAGGTAACCTGTATCACTCAGCTGACTCAATAAACTAGGCGTTAATTGTGTCAGGTTATTCTCGTTAATAGAATATAAACCATCAATCCGTTTACTTTGCGTTTGATCTTTAACGTTGATATCTAGTTTTACCGCCTCAATTAAATTGTTTTCCAACAGCGTGTCGATAAAAGCTTGGGTGCGAGTAATGCTTTGTTTTAAAACTAATAAAGTTTCAATCGCATTATTTAAAAACTGAGTCGGCTGACCTTCCTCGTTAAAAACGGCTTCACCTTCTTGCTCATTTACTCTTTGGTTATCCAAATCGATAAATACCTGGTTGTGTTCATCGGTATTTTTATTCTCGGCGGTTTGAATTGCCACAAAAGGCTGCCGTCGAATATGTAGCGGGATATAGTAACTTTTCCAGCCATCTTGCTTTAATAATAGGTTTTCACCTGGCTCAAGCCCTGATAATGCATATAGCCCAAATTGACCGCTTTCAGGGTCTTTAATAAAACAAACCGGAAACTCCAGTACTAGTTTATTAAGCTCTTCTGCCACCACGGGAATACAATGAATGTGCTCACCATATGCCTGGCCATGGCCAGTTTTTATTTTTAAATTGGCATGCTTTTTTGGATCTAAAATGTCGATGTTTGGCATGATTAACTCCACTAAACTTTGGATAAACCGAATTGATAAATTTTTTCTAGTAACAGCCGGTTAGGTTTTAATTGTTGGCTTAATTCATTGACTTCTCGGTGATTTTTTGAAAATAAATGCTGAGCATTTTGCTTCTGTTGAATCGATAGTCCTAGGGGGTGATTGTTGGTATAAAATCCCATTCCGTACAGAATATAATGGTAGCTGGCTGCTGGAAATATTTCGACATCATGTTCAAAATCTTGGTCTTTCGGAAATTGATGCTGCCATAATTGAAGCTGGGCTTTAAGTTGTTCGGGAATCGATTTTGGATCACGGTTAGCAAGCCAAAAAGGTTCATGGCGTTGGCTGAGCATGTAATGTAATTTTAAAAAATCGATAATTCGTTGCCACCGATAACTAAAAGTTTGGTTAAACCGGTGCGCAATAATATCCATTGCCATTCGATTCACAGGTAGTTGCTCGGCTATGGTACGCGCTGAAACCTCAACCAGTAAAAGTGCAGAAGCTTCTAGCGGCTCTAAAAATCCGGCTGATAATCCTACGGCGACACAGTTTTTATGCCAGAACTTTTCGCGGTAGCCTGGATTTATCGATATTTTACGTAGGTTGAGTGTTTTTGTATCTTTTATACTGGGCTTTAGATAATTTAGTAAGGTTTGTTCTGCTTCTGAATCTGACATATATTGACTGGCATAAACATGGCCAACGCCTCGGCGTGTAGGTAAACCTATATCCCAAATCCACCCAGCCGCTTGCGCTGTTGAAATAGTGTGTGACGCTACGGGCGATAATTTATCCGGGTAGGGGACTTGTACCGCTAATGCGCTATCAGCAAACAGTACATCCTGACAAGAAACAAAAGGAATTTTATAATGTTTGTCTAGTAATAAGCCATGAAACCCAGTGCAATCTATAAATAAATCGCCAGCGATTTTTCCATTATTTTGTGTAACTACAGATTCAATATCGCCATTTGTTTGGCTAATAACTTTTATGACATCATCTTCAATCCGGTTAACGTGTAGGTGGGTGGTACAATGTGTTTTTAAAAAGTTTGAAAATGCAGCGGCATCTAAATGGTAAGCATAATTTAATACCCCACTATATTCAGGTGTTGTAATATGTTTTGGCGCTAAGCCTAGTTCACATATCGCTTCTTGCGGACAAACAGCAGCTGAATATGAACGGTTATTAGATTGGTTAAACCAATGAGGCGCTAAATCAAAATCTTCAAAGTTTTGCGGTAGCATTAATGGGTGGTAATAAAAATCATCGTCTTCACCTGTCACCCATTTGTTAAATTTAGCACCTTGCTTAAATGACACTTTACATTGTTTTATAAAGTCAGTTTCACGTATGCCCATTTCCTTTAAGGTTCGACGCATGGTTGGCCAAGTACCTTCGCCTACGCCGATAGGTGTCACGTTTGATGATTCAATTAAGGTGACGTTAAATGTGTTGCCATGTAAAAATTTTAACTTTGCGGCAAGTGTGCCAGCAGTAATCCATCCAGCTGTTCCTCCTCCGACAATCACAATAGATGAAATGGGTTTTTGCATCCTTTGCTCCTGATTATTAAAAAATAAAAAACCAGCAGAACTGGCTGCTGGCTTTATTGATACACCTTTTTGTTTTTTGGAGCTTAGCTTAAAATTTAGCTCTTACCCCAACATTATAACGAGCACCGTATTTTTCTAAATCGATAAGCTGATTAGCAAAGCGGCCATGGCGGCGTGCATTTTCGCCAGTAATATTAATGCCATCCACAAAGACAGAGACGGTTTCATTAATATCGTAATTAGCTGAAATATCAATTTGCTCATAAGCCTCGGTAAACGTTGGCTCAGTACCCCCAGCTAATAAAAATTTGTCACGCCAATTGTAAGCAATTCGCACCGAATAATTATCTTGTTCATAAAAGCCAACTAAGTTAGCAGAGTCACTTAACCCTGTTAGTGCAAAGTCATTATTTAAGTTAAAAACTTCATATTCATCAGAGCTTTGAACTAAAGTGTAGTTGGCAATAGTACCAAATCCAGAATCACCGAACATATGTTGGATATTAAACTCCCAGCCATCTACTTCAGTTGCATCTAAATTTTGAGGGGTGGTGACTTCCCAAACAATGGCCGGATCGCCAGGCTGTGAGGTACAGGCTTCCACTGGTTCACTTGTAGTTCCTTCTGGGCAGTTGCCTCTTGGGTTAACGCTTGGGTTTGTTAGTGGGCCATTTGGACCTTCAATAATTTTTTCTTCCTGATCTGTGGCGATAAAATTATCAACTTGCTTTCTAAAATGGCCAACCGACATGTAGCTGGTATCACTGTAATACCACTCAAGTGATAAATCTAAGTTTCGAGACTCGTAAGGCAACAAATTTGGGTTACCCTGAGAGGCTCTAAACGGGCCGGTTGAAAAGTGATTATTGAGCGCCGTTGATGGGAACATTGCACCAATATCACTTCGAGAAATGGTTGTACTATATGATAATCTAGCCACTAATTCAGGACGGATACTCAAGCTAAAATCCATATTTGGCAGATAATATTTATAATCACCGGTAAGCTCATTTGAGGTTGCTTCCTCGGCAAATATTTTTGACATTTCTAAATCTGAAATCCAGTTAAACCCGGTAACAGGGTTGGCAACGGTATACGAGGAAACATCTGTGTTTTCGTACCTCATTCCCACATTGGCTTTGAAGTCCATATCATTAAATTCAGATTCAAAATCAACAGAGATATAATACGCCAATGTCTCTTCTTCTATCCCGTTTAAATCAATATTGGCGTCAATAAATAAATCTTGCTCTTTAACCAGATCAATAAACTCTATCGCTGAGTATTTAGGGATATGCTCAAACCCGATACCACCAGGCATCAGTGAAAAATCTAAGCTAGAGACATCCATGCCGCCTGGATGCAAAGCAAAGTTGGCACTGGTAATTTTAGTGGTATCAACTTTATAACCCGTATGAGCAATCCCAAAATTAATCGCTCTTAAGCCATCACTCCCTGCGTTTTCCCAACTACCGTTTAATTGAATTTGTTGAATATTATTTTCAATTTCATAACCTCGCTCTTGATATAAATCAGCGCGAATATTCGATAATTCATATGCGCCGCCTGATAACGCTGAGTCATCGTAAGTCACGCTGGGCGTATCGCCTGTAAAATCCGCGGCAATATCTACACCAGAGCCATCGGGTAACTTTATATTCGCTAGATTAGCTAAACGTTCAGCAGGTAGAGCCCCCGGGTTTGAGTGAGAAGTAGAGTCGTGCATATCTAACTCAAACTTTAAGGTATCAGTTGCCAACCATTCTAAATTTAACCCGTAAGAATCATTTTCGGTTTTAAATGCATACTGCCATGCCCAAAAATTAAGTTCATCGTTGGCTCGGCTTGGATTTATTATGGTGCCGTTAACATCAGCCGTGCCAGATTGCACATTATCAAACCAGAAACTCATTCGATTCATATTGGTTTTTTCGTCAAACCTAGACATAGTGTAATCAGCCGTGGCAATCAAAGAGTCGGTTAGGGCGTACTGCAATACTAATTGTGCATTTTGGCGTTCACGTTCAGTATCTGAATTATCAAGATCAACGGTTGGCACTTTCCAAGTTTCAGCAGTAGGATTATTGTCTGTGTTGATGGCACTGGTATCAGGTGAAGAGCCGTCGGCAAAGCTTGGAAAATTTCGGCTCCAACCATTTTGGGTCCCAATTCGGTCGGTATGACTATCCCGCTTAGAGTGTGAAGCTGAGACTAATAACCCTAATTTTTCGTCTAAAAATGTATTGCTAATTGAGCCTGATATTTCAGGCGTAACTTTGTTACCTGTGCCGTCATCCACACTGGTATCCATTACAGCTTTTACACTGGCATGGGCATTAAATCCAGGTCTGTCAAACGGCCTTGCCGTTTTAATATTAATGGTTGCGCCAATCCCACCTGAACTCACATTGGCTTTACCTGTTTTATATACTTCGACGCTTGATACCGTTTCAGCTGCAATTTCTTTGAAATTAAAGCTTCGATCGATACCGGCATCTTCTAATGCCGAAGAATTAGGCATTTGGCGATTGTTTAAGGTCACTAAATTAAAACTTGGCCCAAACCCTCGAACGGTAACTTGGTTACCTTCATTGTTTGAACGGTCAATTGAAACCCCTGTAATACGTTGTAATGACTCAGCTAAATTAGTATCCGGAAACTTACCTATATCTTCAGCGGATATGGCATCGACTACACCAAATGAATCTCGCTTAATTGATGTCGCTTTACTTAGTGAGCTTCTAATGCCTTTTACGTTTATAACTTCTGTTTCGGCTCCTTCTTGGGTTTGAGCATTAAGTTGACCACTTGAAGCGGCCAGAATAGTCATCAATACTGAGTTTAACTTGAACCTATTGCTGATCATTGTCTCACCTTTTATTAGTTGTATATATTTACCCTATACCACTTAAATTAGAGTGCTAACAATTTACAATCTATATACAAGCTAGATGCTAGTCAAGTTAATTGTTGACAATGAAATATGAATAATGGATTGTGTTGGTTTGTGTTGGCTTAGTTTGTTTGTGTGGTATTTGGCTGGATTGTTATTGGCAAAATTGTGCAACTCAAAGGGCCTAATATTGACGGACAAGGCGAAATTCAATAGTGAGTTGAATATGCACGTCATTTATAAAGAGAAAACACATATTATTACAGGTTGGATATAACCATGAAATACAATCAAATTTATAGCGCCTTATTGTTTATGGCAAGCTTAAATGCGTGTGTCGATTCTGAGCAAACAGAATCACAGACATCATCAGAAAACTCATCTGCAGAAACGATGCTATTGGATTTTGAACGCTTAGATTCAGACAATAAAATACCCACGATGTTAAAGATGGATCAGGCTGATGCCAAAATCGTAAAAGATAAACAAAACCATAAAATTCAGATAGATCTCAATTCAGTTGACCATTATGTCTCTGGATTTGAGTTTAAACCTGATACACCTTGGAATTGGGCTGATATGGGCAAATTTGCATTTGCATTAGACATTGAAAACCCTAAATCGGATTCTATCCATTTTTATGTCACCGTAAAAGATACCAGTGGTCAAACTCATAATCGCAGTGTTGTGGTCTCAGCTAAGTCTGATAAAACCTATTTTATTGAATTAAAAGGCGATGATTTAGACATTGAAACAGGCATTCGTTCAAACCCGAACACTTGGCAGACTGATTATACCCCTGTAATTTGGCGTTGGGGGGTAAAAAATATTGATTTAACTCAAGTTGAAAGCATTGTATTCAACGTGCGGGGCGTAGTTGAAGATAAACAGATCTTTTTAGACAACTTAAGACTCATTACTCCTAAAGACGTTGATAAAGCTTATTTAGCTGGATTAGTGGATAAGTTTGGTCAAAATGACAAAGTCGACTTTGTTAACAAAATTGACTCAACTGAAGCATTACGTGCCATATCAGCTAAAGAGCAATCGCAGCTAATTGATCGTCCACTTGCTGGTCGATCTAAATTTAGTGGTTGGAAGGACGGTCCACAACTTGAAGCCACAGGTTATTTTAGAACACAAAAATATCAAGGAAAGTGGACGTTAGTTGACCCTCAGGGGTATTTGTTCTTTTCAAATGGTATCGCAAATGTACGCATGGCGAATACTTCTACCATCACAGGGTACGATTTTGACTCTAACTATATTACTCCTCGTTCAGCCGGTGATTTTACCCCTGAAGACTCTTTAGGTTTAAATACAGCGCCTAAATCGGCATGGCCAAGCCGGTATGTATCGTCAGAGTTACGCGCAAATATGTTTAACTGGTTACCGGATTATGATGAGCCACTTGGTAAACATTTTGGCTATCGACGAGAAGTGCACACGGGTGCGGTTGAAAAAGGTGAAACTTATAGTTTTTACCGCGCTAATTTAGCGCGTAAATATCAAAGCCATGATCCCAACGTTTATTTGAAAAAGTGGCGTGAAACCACGGTCGATCGCATGTTAACTTGGGGGTTTACCTCATTTGGGAATTGGGTTGATCCGAGTTATTACCAATTAGACAGAATTCCATATTTCGCAAATGGTTGGATTATTGGTGATTTTAAAACCATTACCAGCGGCAATGATTATTGGAGTCCGTTACCTGATCCTTTTGATCCTGTTTTTAAACAAAGAGCGTTAGTCACAGCTAAAAAAATTGCTTCAGAGGTACAAAACAGTCCTTGGTGTGTAGGCATTTTTATTGATAATGAAAAAAGCTGGGGCTCAGAAGGCTCTATTCAAAGCCGTTACGGTATTGCGATTAACGGGCTGGCAATGAATGGTAAAACGAGCCCAACAAAAGCTGAATTTACCCAGTTGATAAAAGCAAAGTATCAAAATGTTACTGCTTTAAATCAAGCATGGGGGACACAAATTCAATCTTGGCAAGCCTTTGAAAAAGGCGTAAAGCTAACCCAATTTAATGCAAATGTAGAAAAAGATTTATCTGATTTATCACGCCATTACAGCGATCAATATTTTGCGGTTGTTCGCGGTGCGGTTAAAACGCATCTACCAAATCATTTATATATGGGCGTTAGATTTGCGGATTGGGGGATGACGCCAGAGGTTCGCGCTTCTGCCGCTGAATATGCAGATGTGGTGAGTTATAACTACTATAAAGAAGTGATCCATAAAAAGCATTGGGACTTTTTAGAAGCGATAGATAAACCGAGTATTATCGGTGAATTTCATAATGGCGCTTTAGATTCTGGGCTGTTAAATCCGGGTTTAATTCACGCCGAATCACAAGCTGATCGGGGTAAAAAATATCAAGCGTATTTGTATAGTGTGATCGATAATCCTTATTTGGTGGGGGCACATTGGTTTCAATATATCGATTCGCCATTAACAGGTAGAGCGTATGACGGTGAAAATTATAATGTCGGTTTTGTCAGTGTGACAGACATTCCGTATCAGCCTTTGGTAGATGCAGCCAAAACCGTTAATAAACAAATTTATCAACGTAGGTTTAAGCAAAATGAAAAAAAATAGGTTAGGGGCAAAAGCGAGTATTATTTTACTCGCTATCGGCTTTTTAATTGCTTGTTCAAACAGTGACAAAATGCAGCCTCCACTTAAGCAAGGAATTTATGAAATTTATCATCAAAAAGCACTAAACGTACTGGATATTAATGCCGGCATTAAAGTGTTAGAAACAGGATTTAGTTGGGTTGAGGGGCCGGTTTGGTCTGATACACACCAATTTTTATTATTTTCAGACATACCAAATCATAAAGTATTTAAATATCAAGTAGGTAAAGGCGTATCTGAATATTTATCAGATAGTGGTTACTCAAATGGTTTGTTGATTGATCACCAAGACCAACTTATTTTAATGCAATCAAGACGTCGCCATGTTGTTAAAATGAATGCCGATTTATTAACGCCAGAAGCTAACTATCAAACCTTATCAGCGGATTATCGAGGCAAAAAATTAAATAGCCCAAATGATGTTACTTTGCATGATAACGGCACTTTGTATTTTACCGATCCCCCTTACGGGCTACCAAAGCAGTTAGACGATCCTAAGAAAGAACTATTATTTCAAGGTGTGTATGCACTTACTTCAGGTGGATTTCTGAATTTGCAGGATGACAACTTAAAATACCCAAACGGCATTACACTATCAAATGATCAGCGCCATTTATATGTTGCTGTCTCAGATCCCAACCACCCTGCTTGGTATCAATATGATGTTAAACCTGATGGCCAATTAACCAATAAAAAATTGTTTTATCAAACTCAGCCCGTTTTAGATGCAGCTCAAGGTTTGCCTGATGGATTAAAAATGCATCAGTCTGGTGTTATTTTTGCGACAGGGCCTGAAGGCATTTGGTTATTTGATGCCGAGGCGACTTTATTAGCTAAAATTAAACTGCCAAGTATAGCGGCTAATTTAGCATTTAATACAGAACAATCTCGACTTTACATTACGGCACATCAGCAATTGTTGGCGTTAGATTTAAAGTTATAATTTAGACCGAATAGGTAACGCTGGCTAAGCTCGCGTTGCCTGCTTATTAATCAATAAATAAATTACGAATTGGCTAATACCGATTAAAAGCTTTGCTACGGCGACAACCATTTAACCAAGTTTCGCATACCGTTAAATTGTCATCTAACAACACCCAGTTAGCTTTGCTGCCTACCTTAATGCAACCTAACTCAGGCGCTTTCTTTAGCCATTGAGCAGGCGTTAAACTAGCCATTTTGAGTACATCATTTAAAGGTAGTTTTAAATCTTGAACGCAGTTTTTTACAGCTTGTTGCATTGATAAATGAGAGCCTGCAAGTTGCCCTGTTGAAATCGTTAATTTATCTTGCTGTAAGGTGATTTTTTCTCCGAATAATTCAAACTTTGTTTGCTCACTGCCGATTAATGCCATTGCATCAGTTACTAAGACGAGTTTTTCAGCTGTTTTTAGCCGGTAGGCCATATTAACCACAGCAGGGTGTACATGATGGTGATCAATAATAATACCACAGTAAGCTTCATCTTCCACGAGCGCTGCGCCAACCATACCTGGCTCTCGGCTGGTTAATGCTGACATGGCGTTAAATAAATGAGTAAATCCGCTTGCACCAGCTGCTATAGCCGTTTGTGTTTCTTGAAAGCTTGCATTTGAATGCCCTAAACAGACAATCCAACCTAGAGTTTTTAAGCGTGTAATTGACTCGCTAGATACTTGCTCTGGCGCCAGTGTTATCATTTTTATGCCTAAATCTTGACGCTCAAAAATAGACCATTCCGCGGCTGATATTTCTCTAATATATTGAGCTGGATGAACGCCTTTTTTTGGTTGCGATAAATGAGGCCCTTCAAAATGGATACCTAATATGCCCGGTACTGATTGTGCAATCGCTTGCGATACTGAGTCTGCGGCTTTTAGCATTACTTGAATATCATCAGTAATTAATGTGGGTATAATAGCTGTGCTGCCAAATTGGCTATGGGCATAACTCATCGCAATTAATGTCGTTAACTCAGGCGCGTTGTTAAACAATAAGCCGCCGCCACCATTGACTTGGGTATCAATAAAACCGGGTGCAAGCAAACCGTTAAGTTGAGTTGCTGAAGATGAATTTTGGTTAGTTTCTATGGCTGTAACAACGCCATTTTCAACATGGACCACTGGGTTGTTAATAAATTGCTGGCCGTCGAATAATTGTGTGGGGGAAAATTTTTGCATCGTTATTGGGTCCGAGTTGTTTTAGTTAAATCATCGGGTGCTTTAGAGCGATAACAAAACTCGACTGGTACAGTGGGAATATTCGTTAACTACATTTATGCAATTGAAAGCGGGTTTAGGGGTTATTGTAAAAAACCATAAAAAACGAAAGTTAATCTTCGTTTTTTATGGTTAAAATTAAACAGTTAGTTTTAGCTTAGATTCATTTCTTGAATAATTTCGTGTGCAATTTCTGGGGTAGTGACCTCTGGTTTTTTATGTATATCACCTTTTAGCTGACCTTTTCTATGTTTAAGGGCGGCATCTAATTTTTTCACTGATTTGCTAATAGCTGGATACATTATACTATCTGAACCTGATGTTGCGATGCGAGCGCCTTCATAAGTTGTAATAGATTCGACAGTAAATTCGCCATGTTGTTTGGTTATAATCACATCGGCTGAAATGAGAGAAGGGAAATGGCTGGCTATTTTAGCAAACTTTTCGTCAATATGTTCTCTTACACTATCACTGATTTCTACGTGGTGACCTGAAAGTTTTATTTTCATGGTTAATCCTTAATCAATTTTGAATTTTCTTTAGTGCGTGGAGCTATTTTAGTAACTTTATAAGTTACTTAACTATAATAATTGGGCTAAATTTAAAAAATACAAGTGCTAGGTTGTTATTTTGTCCTAGTATTAAAATTAAAGTTGTTAGCTGTCGTTAAATCAAGTAATTCTAAATAAAAATTAATTCATCTTATTTAGCGAAATGCATCCAATAGTTAACAGCGCGCTTTCATATTCTTAATTTAGTAGTGGCCAAAAGCGAATGTTTAAATTGATTACTAAGTTCTTCAGCCTAAAACAATGGCCTAAAACGGGTCGCCTAAAAATGAAAACTCAAATCAAAGGTTTGGTTGGTTTAAGTATGCTGTTAAGCATACTTGTGTTTGGATTAGGGATAATACAGGCTGAGATATTAAATAGTGTGCGAAGTTATGTATACGGTGAAGGGTTATGGGCGAAAGCGCAAAAAAAAGCAGTCTATCATTTAAATTTATACATTTTGTATTCTGATCAAACAGACTATCAGGCATTTTTAACTGAGTTAAATAAAAACGAAGGCGATAAAATTGCCAAGCATGCAATGTTGCAAACACCGTTTAATTTTGTAGAAGCAAGGCATGGTTTTATTCAATCGGGTAATCATCCTGATGATGTTAATGGGATGATTTATTTTTTTAAGTATTTTAGAAATATGGAATATCTTAAAAAAGCAATTAAATATTGGGATTTAGGCGATGTAAAATTGGCTGAACTAAAAGCTTTTGGCCAACAAATACAGCAAGCTAAACTCAATCAGGAGGTGTTGAATAAACCAAGACTATTAAATAGATTACAGTCGCTAGATGCGGAACTGGAGCAAGTTGAAAAAGATTTTTCAACAGTATTGGGCGAAGGCGCGCGATGGGTAAAAGCCACCACAACTAATGCAATTTTTATTATTTTAGTGATTTTGTTTGTATGTATTTTAGCGTTAGCGCGGCGGATTTTATTTTTATTTGAGCAAACCGAAAAAGCCTTAGTTATTACTGAAAATAAATATCAAAGCTTATACCAATCTGAGTTATTGGGCATACTGGATTGGAAAGAAGATGGCTCTATTACTGGTGCCAATCAAGCGTTTTTACAAATGGTTGGCTATAGCCAGCAAGAATTACAAAACGGTCAATTAAATTGGAAGTCTATGACGCCACCTGACTGTTATACAACAGATGCCCGTGCATTAGACGAAATTCGAAAAGATGGCTATTGCCGGCCTTTTAGCAAAGTATTTGTCGATAAAAGTGGCAATCGAATACCTGTTTATATTAGCGCTGTGCAGCTTTGTGGTTACGTTGACAGAGGCATTGCGGTTTTAGTTGATCAAACGGTTCAAATGCAGGCGGAAGAAAAAATGCGCTTAGCCGCAACCGTATTAGAGAGCAGCCGTGATGGTTTAGTCATTTTAGATTTGGAAGAAAATGTTGTTGATTCAAATCAAGCATACAGCATAATGACAAGCTACTCTAAAGCCGAACTTTTAGAGAGTTCGCATTTTTTTAGTTGTTTAGGGCTAACGGAACAATTGCAAACTGACATTAGAATCTCAACAAAAGAAAAAGGGCATTGGGCTGGTGATACTAATATATTAGATAAAAACGATCATCTAATTCCAGTTCGGCTTGCGATCACGACAGCCAAAGATGATGTCAGTAACATTGAATATTTGGTGGCGAGTTTTACTGATATTAGCGCACGTAAAGTGTTTGAAAAAAAGCTTCAAAATATGGCTCACTACGACTATTTAACCGGATTAGCAAATCGTTCTTTATATCAGTATCGTTTGAACCAAGCTTTGACACGCGCTCAGCGGTTAGAAACTCAATGCGCACTTTTATTTATCGACCTAGATAAATTTAAGCCTGTTAATGACCAATACGGGCACGATGTTGGAGATCAGCTGCTAAAACAAGTCGCGCAGCGGCTCATTTTGTGTATTCGAGACAATGATACGATTGCTCGCTTAGGTGGAGATGAGTTTGTGGTGATTATTGAAGATTTAGAAGAGATTAACAACATTCATGTGATTGCAGACAAAATAAATTTACACATATCCGAGCCTTATTTTACGAGCGGAATTGCGCTTGAAATTAGCTGTAGCGTTGGAATATGTATTTACCCACAAGATGGTCAAAACACAGTAGAACTCACTAGAGCGGCAGACAAGGCGATGTATAGCGCTAAAAAATCTATGTCTGGTTATTGTTATTATCAACCAGACGCTGCGGATAATAACAATAACGCCTAGTACTTATTTTAAGCTTGGTAAAGTTCTAACGGTAAATTGTCGGGGTCTTTAAAAAAAGTAAATTTTTTACCTGTTATTTCATCCACTCTAATGGGCTCAACCTCGATTCCTTGCAACTCTAAAGTTTGCTTTGTTTGAGCAACATCGTCTACTACAAAGGCTAAATGGCGTAACCCTTGTGCTTCTGGGCTTGAAGGGCGCTCTGGTGGGTTTGGAAAAGAAAATAACTCAATTTGACTGTGCTCGTTAATTGATAAGTCTAGCTTGTATGAATTGCGAGATTCACGGTAAGTTTCTTTAATAATGGGTAAGCCTAATATTTGTGTATAAAAAGCTTTTGACTGTTGGTAATCAGAACAAATAATCGCCACATGATGAATGGCCTTGAGTTGTAGCATATAGTCACCTTTAGCATTTGGCTCAATAAACCAATAAAATTATTTATGATTGGCTTATTGAGTATGGGGTTATTTATTCAAAATGCGTTTGTACTTTGGCGGCACTGGCAATTGCATTATTAATTGCATTGTCTATGTTGTTTGCGCGATTTAAAATTACCCCGAGCCGTCTTCTACCACTGATTTCAGGTTTTCCAAATAGGCGAATCTGCGTATTGGGCTCAGATAAAGCCGCTTCTACTCCTGAAAAACGAATATTATCAGACTGTCCTTCTCGTAAAATAACGGCGGATGCGCTAGGACCAAACTGGTTTATTTGCACAATAGGTAAGCCCAAAATTGCTCTGACATGAAGTGCAAACTCAGATAAATCTTGAGAAATTAAAGTAACTAGCCCAGTATCATGCGGACGAGGCGATACTTCACTAAAAATAACTTCATCGCCTTTTACAAACATTTCAACGCCAAATAATCCGTAACCGCCCAACGCTTTTACAACTTTTTCTGCCATTATTTGTGCATTTTTAAGCGCTGTGTCACTCATGGCTGCTGGTTGCCATGATTCACGATAATCGCCATCTTCTTGTCGGTGACCAATTGGTTGGCAAAAATGAATGCCGTCTACTGCGTGAATAGTGAGTAGAGTAATTTCGTAATCAAAATCGACAAAACCTTCAATAATGACTTTGCCTTTGCCTGCTCGGCCACCTTCTTGAGCGTACTGCCAAGAGGCTTGAATATCACTTTCGGATTTGATGATTGATTGGCCTTTACCCGATGAGCTCATAATAGGTTTGATTACACAAGGCATGCCAATGCGTAAAACTGCTTGGTTAAAGTCATCAAAATTATCGGCAAACTCATAGCTTGAGGTTTTTACAGATAAAGTTTCGGCGGCTAACCGGCGAATGCCTTCTCGGTTCATGGTGAGCTGGGTTGCTTTTGCGCTAGGTACAATATTAAACCCTTGAGATTCTAAATCGGCCAACGTTTGGGTTGCAATGGCTTCAATTTCAGGCACAACTAAATCAGGTTTTTCGTTTTCTATTAATTGTCTTAGTGCATCGCCATCTAGCATATTGATAACATAATGGCGATGAGCCACTTGCATGGCAGGGGCGCCTTCGTATCTATCAACCGCAATAACCTCAACGCCCATACGTTGTAATTCAATCACCACTTCTTTGCCGAGCTCACCGCAGCCTAGCATCATTACTTTAGTAGCGTTTTTTCGTGTCGCTGTTCCTATCATTAATAATTCCTCTATTGCCTGATCAGTGTAGGCGGTTGAATGTGTGAATTAATTATGTATTTTCAATTGAACTAATAATATACAAAGCTTGTGCTGATGAATCGCCACAAAAATCGACTTCCGCGGTAAATTCACGACAGACTTTAGGTCGCTCTGGTTGGTTAAAAATTTTGCAAAGATTATTATCATCTAGCTGAATACAGCGCTCACCAGCTGGCTTTCCGTTTGGCATACCAGGAATAGACGAACTGATAGAGGGGGCAATGCAGCATGCGCCGCAACCGAGACGACATTGCATATTATAATCTTATCGGGGTTACTAAAATTGAACGGCAGTTTAGCGCCAAAAATAAAAATAGCCAGACATGCTGGCTATTTTTATTTTTGAAAATATGATTTTTTGTCAACAAAAAACTTATAATTCGCCCATTGCGTTTTTCAGTTTTTTCATTGCGTTGGCTTCTAATTGGCGAACGCGCTCAGCAGAAACGCTATATTTAGCGGCTAACTCTTGTAACGTAATTTTATTACCGTCATCTAACCAGCGAGCCTTAATAATATCTTGGCTGCGCTCATCTAGCGTTGAAATCGCATTTAATAAGCGGTTATTTGCGTGGCTTTCCCACTGATCGCTTTCTACTTCTTGTGCTACGTCTGAATGGGTATCTTGTAAAAATTGAGCGGGTGCAAAATTTGAATTCTCGTCATCGTCATTACCTAGATCAAATGCCTGATCTTGGTTACTCATTCGAGATTCCATTTCTAATACTTCACGTCGACTAACACCTAACGTATCAGCTACTTTATCCACTTCGGCATTATTAAACCAACCTAAACGCTTTTTAGATTTACGTAAATTAAAAAATAATTTACGTTGAGCTTTAGTGGTTGCTACTTTTACGATGCGCCAATTTTTAAGTACATATTCATGAATTTCGGCTTTAATCCAGTGCACAGCAAATGAAACCAAACGCACGCCAACCGCAGGGTCAAAGCGACGAACTGCTTTCATTAAACCTATGTTACCTTCCTGAATTAAATCGGCTTGAGGTAAACCGTAACCAGAATAACTTTTTGCGATATGCACAACAAAACGCAAGTGCGACATAATAAGTTGTTGTGCCGCGTCTAAATCACCGTCGTTAAATAAACGCTCAGCCAGACTTTTTTCTTCATCAGCTTTTAACACTGAGATGCTATTTACAGTCTGGATGTACGCATCTAAACTACCAATCTGTGGTGATAATACCAAAGCTGTAGATGCAGACATATTCGCCATGATGAGCTCCATTTCAGTTAAACAATGAATCTTTATTAATTAATTTAGCAGTCTATTAAGAAGAGTGCTAAGCATGTTTAGCACTCTCCAATATTGAGTGCTAAATGTCAAATAAGTTCATATAAAAAATCGCCATATTTAATGAATTTTTTATTAAATATGGGAAAATTTCAGCATGATGTCGGTTTTTATAGCAGCTTGATGTTTATTTAGACAGGATCTTTATTTTAATATGTGAAGCCTGTCTAATTACCGGTTGAGAAGTTAATCTTCGAAGTAGGTGTAACCCTCTAATCCTGATTTGAGTTTGATATAATATTGGTCCTTAAGCTCGCCAGCTAAACGGGTATTGTTTAATTGAGCTTGATAGTTTTCTAATAAAATATCTTTTTGAAAATGCACAGTCGCTAATGCAGATTCAGCACTGTCGCCTTGCAACATATGATTAATGTGCCAATTGCCTTGAGCATCAAATTCGATGTGAGCTGAGTCAGTATCGCCAAATAAATTGTGCATATCACCTAAAATCTCTTGGTAAGCGCCTACCATAAACATGCCTAGCAAATATTCATCTGAGGTATCAGGTTTATATTGAGGCAGTGGTAAACTAGACTCTACCCCCATCCCATCGGCATATTGTTTTAACTGGCCATCAGAATCACAAGTAATATCTTGAATAATAGCGCGCATCGCTAAGGGCTTATTTAAGTTTTCTAATGGCACAACCGGAAATATTTGATCAATTCCCCAAGCGTCTGGTAACGATTGAAACAGCGAGAAATTGCAAAATAGCTTGCTAGCTAATTTTTCATTTAGTTCTTCTTTAATCTCACGGTGCGCGCGCGCATTTGAGTTTAAATGCTGTTTTATATGATGCAAAGTTGTAAAGTACACAACTTCAAGTTCCGCCCATTGATTTAAATTGATTAACCCAAGTACAAATTTTTGCTGGGCATCGCTAAAATATTGAATCGTATCGTGATAGCACTCTAAAGCAAGGCGCTCAGTGACATGATAATTGAGCTTATAAATATTTTGGCTTTCTATTGGCGCATCGTCTGATAGGGGCGGCAGCTGTTCAATTCCTTCAAAAGGTTTAGCAGGCGTTTCAATATCAATTACATTAGTCACTAAAACAGCGTGATGAGCTGTGATGGCTCGGCCAGATTCCGTGATAATATCGGGTTGCTCTATGCCAGCTTCTAAGCACACGTCAACAATACCTGAAACAATATTGCGGGCATACTCTTGCATATCGTAATTCATTGAACACTGGCTGCGACTGCCGCTGCCTTCGTAATCTACGCCTAAACCGCCACCAACATCGAGTGTTGTAATGTTTAACCCAAGTTGCTTTAACTCAGTATAATAGCGGGCACATTCTTTAATCGCGATTTGAATGTCACGTATATTGGCAATTTGCGAGCCAATATGAAAATGAATTAACTGAAATAAATTAGTTTGATTATTTACTTTAAGCAACTCGATAGCTTTGAGTAATTGGCTTGAGGTTAAACCAAATTTGCCTTTTTCGCCGCCCGAATTTTGCCATTTGCCTTTACCCACAGAGTTAAGACGAATGCGGATACCAATATTTGGCGCTGTTTTATATTGCTTGGCAAGTTGCAAAAAGGTTTTAAGTTCAGATAGTTTTTCAATCACGACAAAAACTTGATGGCCCATTTGCTTGGCAATAATAGATAATTCTAAAAACTCTGTGTCTTTATAGCCATTACAAACAATTTTTAATGGTTTATTGGTTGCGCCTAAAATGGCAAGCAATTCAGGCTTGCTGCCTGCTTCTAAGCCTATTTGGGGCTCTGATTTTAATAATTGTTCAACCACGCTGTATTGTTGGTTAACTTTTATAGGATATACAGTGGTATATTGACCTTTATATTTATAAAGGTTTATTGCTTCATCGAAAGCTTCGTTTAATGACCAAACTCTATCGCGTAAAATATCAGTAAAACGTAATAAAACAGGTAAGCGCAAACCCGCTTGTTTTAATTCGCCTATTATTTGAGATAAATTGACTTGTGTTTTAAGCTGATTTTTAGGTTGAGCAATTAAACAGCCTTGCTCATTTATGTCAAAATAACCGTCGCTCCAGTTTGCGATATTATATACTTGTTTTGCGTGTGAAATTAAATCGTCTGCCATATTAAATTCAGCGTCCATTGAACAAATAAAGCTAGTGTAATAGTAAATTTTATTTGCTGCTAATGATTTATCTTTATAGTGCATTATTAACTGAATTCAGACTGCGAATTAGTCAGATAAATACAGCAATAAAATTAATTTTAAATCATTTTTTGAGGTTCATATGTCAGATTTATCTTCACCCAATTGGTTTACTGAGCAATGTGATCATACGGGTACGGCAATTTCACTCAGGATTAAACATAAAATTGTTGAAAAGCAATCAAGATTTCAAAAAATCGAAATATACGAAACCACAGATTTTGGTTATTTAATGGTCATTGATGGTTGCACTATGCTCAGCACACGTGACAATTTTTTGTACCATGAGATGATGACTCACCCTGCATTATTCACCCACGAGCAACCGAAAAATGTAGTGGTGATCGGGGGAGGCGATTGCGGAATTTTAAATCAAGTGCTAAAGCATGACTCGGTTGAGTCTGTACACCAAGTTGATATTGACGCACTTGTTACTGAAATGGCACAGCACTATTTTCCGCAGCTATGCGAAAGCAACCAAGATCCGCGCGCTAAGCTTGAATTTACCGACGGCATTCAGTTTATGCAATTGGCAAAGCCTGCTTCATTTGATGTAATTATTGTCGACTCGACCGATCCAATAGGGCCTGGAGAAGGTTTATTTAATCATGCGTTTTATCGTAATTGTTTAGACGCATTGCGCCCGGGCGGTATTTTAGTGCAGCAAAGCCAATCCCCCATTTTGCATCAAGCTTTAATCAAAGAAATGCGAGATGCAATGCGCTTAGCTGGATTTGACGATTTGCAAAGCTTTTTATTTCCGCAGCCTATTTATCCGAGTGGCATGTGGTCTTGTACTTTAGCTCGAAAAGCTGAGCCATTTGGGTCCTTTCGCCAAACCGATGCAAATTTATTGTCAGATAAACTTGAATATTATAACCCGGCAATACATTTAGCCGGCATGCAATTACCTAATTTTTTAAAACGGGCATTAGCGCTATAGTAGAGCCTTAGAATCAAGCACTACCAGCGATTTTTAGCTATTGTGTTAGTTAATTTGATGTTAGTCATTATTAGTTACAGTTTCTTTAGTATCCCTTTTGGGATTAGGAGTTAATGATGGATATTGATGAAGATAAAATAGACGAAGCAGCCTTAGCGTTAATGTATCTTACATTGCATGATCACGTTCGAGCATGGAAACAAATTGATTGGGAAGTAACGAATAGATTATATGAAAAAGGGTTAATTTGTGATCCCGTTGGTAAAGCTAAATCTGTTGTGTTGACAGATGAAGGACTTAAAAAATCAGAAGCGCTGTTTCATAAGCTGTTTGTAAAAAAATAAGCAATAAACGGGGTATGTGTAATAAATTTTAGTTGGTTTGGTAAACGCAGCGGCGTCTAAAAAATAAAGTTGCATCAAGTATGCTAATTGGCTTAAATTACCGTCAATTCAATGGCGTACAGGTTCTTGTGTGAATTCGACTTTCTTGTTGGTGCGGGAAAAGAACTTAGTATGGAGCTGGGATCCATAAAAAATAAAATTCAGCATGATACTGATGGAATTGATGATGACGTAAGATCTCAAATTATATACGCCTCCTATGTAATGCCAGCCAACATTGCTAAAGAATTTATAAATGATGCAAATATCGGCGTATTTAAGGACTTTGAAGAAAAAAAGTTAGAAGCAGAAAATTTAAAATCCAAATGGGGTGAAGAAATACAAGAAAAAGAAACCGCAGTAAACGCTCTAAGGGATAAGTTAGTTCAGTATAAGACTGGCTTTAATTTTGTCGGACTCTACGAAGGTTTCTCTGGCCTAGCAGAGAAGAAGAAAAAAGAATCCTTCTGGTTGTTCATGTCATTAGTTTGTATGGGAGTAATGATCGTAGTTCCTCTTGCCACTGAGATAATTCTGTCCATCACAGGAATGATCGATGCAGAAAAGCTTGGCCTTGCTCACCTTATGGTATTGCTGCCATTGATTTCCATCGAAGTTATTTTGATCTACTTCTTCCGAGTAATACTTTTGAATCACAGGTCTGTAAAGGCACAGATCATGCAAATTGAGTTAAGGCAGACTATGTGTTAGTTTATTCAAAATTACACCGAGTATTCGTCTGAGATCAAAAAGGAAGATGCAGGAGCACTAGAAAAGTTTGAAAGCCTGATATTTAGTGGTGTCCTGTCCGATCCAGAGAAACTACCAAGCACCTTTGATGTAATGGAACAAATTGGAAGTCTTATCAAATCAATTAAAAACTCATAATAAATAAGGATAGGTTTATTTTTAAACCAAATTTTCAACAGGCTCCCAAGACCATTCTTGAGAATATTTTTTTCCGTAAGTACAAGTATAATCCACCCCAAATTTAGGAAGTGAATGAACAATAGTTTTATTTAATTCGCTATCAGTTAAATCTGTTCCATCTAGATTCGCAAACTTAAATATTATTGTGTTCTCACCTGCAGGTATTACAGCGTTTTTAATTTTTGGGTGCCCTAAAAGTGAGAAATCAAAATCAGTTAACCCTAGATTAACTCTTAATTCAGAAAAACTATTTATATTAACAATCTCGTATCGTTTTCCTTTTACGACATAATATAATGAAGAAATAATTGCAGGGCCAACACCATGATTACTTATACTAAAAACCAACCCTTTTTTAGAAACCGCAACTTCAGAAGCAAACCGAAGAATAGGTTGTAAACTAAGTCGATTATGTTTTTTAACAACAAGCCCTTGCCATATAGTTAAAAATAAAGCTAGAAACGCAATCACAACAGATGATATCGCGGTTATATCACTTTTAGTAAAACTATTAAAATACTCCAACGAGACTCCCAACCTGAGAATAAACCTAACGAGACTGTAGAAAAACCTCGCCCTTAAAAAATTATCGTTCGCTACGTCAAAAAATTCACCGAATCAATGGTGAAGCCTATCAGATTTTACGTAGAAACGCGTTTTTAGTCTATTTATCATACAAAAATTAAACCTGTAAATTACCAGAGAGTTTTTCTACAAACTCAACGCTTAAAACAAAGGTTATTTATAGCATTTAGAGAATCATTTATAAATAACCCTTTGATTTTTCCTGTTGCTTGGCAGTTTGCACATTAGTGCGCTTTAAACTGCGAATTAAAAACCAAAAAACTGAGCTATTGGCGGGAATTTCAGTGTTAAAAACAAAGCAATACAATCAATGAAAGCCACCTATAGAAAACAATAAAATCAATTACTTAGGATAAATTTAACGCGTTTTTAACTATTTTATCGTAGGTGATTTTTTTGTGTGGTTTGTCATTAGTCACTCAATTTATCTTTAAAAATAAAGGCAGTGTAATCAATGACCGTCACCTAAATAAATGAAAACTTATTTGTTAAATCACAAAGTGAAAAAATAATTCAATCAATCAGCAAGTTGTTGTAAATTAGTATTTTTAAAAATGGCTGTCATTAGTATTGTTGGCCTCAAATGCAGGCATTAACATTGGAAAATTTAATATGAATAAATGGTTTTTAGCACTTGGGATATTAACTTATCTGAGTGGGTGCTCTATTGCTCAAAAAGGGGCAATGATCGGAGCTTACAATGCAATTGAAGAAAACAATTGCATGTTGGCATATAAAAAGTTGAGAAGTGCAGAAAATCACTCAGATACGACACCCGAACTTAGAGCTGAAATAACCTATTTGAGAGCAATTTGTTTAGAAAAAGAACAAAGGTACCAAGAAGCTTTAGGCCAACACTTATACCTAATCAAAGCTTATCCAGAATCTGAATACTCTTACAGGTCAAAAAGTAAAATTTTAATACTCAATAAAAAGAAAAAGCCAGTAACTAAAAAGCAGGAACAAGTAACGCTTATTTAATGCTAACAAGATGATGACGTCAATCACTAAATTTAGGTTTTGGCGTTTTCCATAAAACCCGTCTTTAAGCATCGAATTTAAGATCACGGTTACCTTTGTAACACACGCAATTATGGCAGGTAATCAGTGACAGCCACCTAAATATAAATAAATGAAAATTTATTTATTAAATCACAAAGTGAAAATATAATTCAATCAATCAGTAAGTTGTTGTAAATTAGTATTTTTAGAAATGGTTGCCATTAGTTTTGTTACATCACAAAAAATCACGCCAACCTATTGCTGGTAGGCAGGCGTAGTGTAAAAACAATCAACGAGAAGTTTTATGGTTCATAGCGAAATACATAGATCACATCGCGTAGGGTGGTTACGCGCAGCAGTACTTGGTGCAAATGATGGAATTGTCTCTACAGCAAGCCTTATTATTGGTGTTGCGGCTGCAAACACTGCTCATGAAGATATTCTGCTCGCTGGAGCTGCAGGTTTAGTTGCAGGCGCGATGTCGATGGCCGCTGGTGAATATGTTTCGGTTAGTTCGCAGTTAGATACTGAAAATGCGGATCTCGCAATTGAGAAAAAATCGTTAGAACAGAACTTTGAGTCTGAGAAAGAAGAGCTCGCTAAGATATACGAAGGCAGAGGACTTGAGCCAATGCTAGCTAAACATGTTGCTGAGCAGCTGATGGCTCATGATGCCCTTGGCGCTCATGCCAGAGATGATATTGGTATCACGGAGAGTATTAGCGCTCAGCCAGTTCAAGCGGCGCTCTCTTCGGCTGGTGCTTTTACAGTTGGTGCTGCACTTCCATTAGTAGTGGCATGGTTTGTACAAGGTAAGCTACTTATACCTGTGGTCGCAGCGTTTTCTCTGATGTTTCTTGTTATTCTTGGTGCTACTGCGGCGCGAGTAGGCGGCGCATCAATAATTGTGGGTGCTATCAGAGTTACCTTCTGGGGCGCCCTTGCAATGACACTAACGGCTGTTGTTGGTCGAATATTTGATGTAGTTACAAGCTAAACAATCCCTAAATTCGGATAATAAGTGCAATTACAAACAATCAGTAACAGCCATCTATAAAAATAAATAAAAACAAAGCGCTATAGGTAATGTCAGATAATTTAGCTTTGAGTTCGTTGTTTTGTGGGTTTTGGTTACTTGCTGTTTGTTTATATTGCTCCCTTTAATTGATTTCGCTTGGTTTGTAATAGTTTAATCCAAAAATAGCTGTGAATTTGTAAAAATGGCCGTCATTGATATTGTTGTAATTGATATGCCTGCCCAACCGAATGGCTAAAACGACTGTCAATTGCATTGGAAAATTCAAGCCAGGTTTCATCTGTTAGACCGAGTCAATTAATAATATTGGGGATTTTGCTTGGTATAAAGTCCTGCTGGTGTTGCCTGGTTTTTTAACCTATCCAATCATGGTGTTATTCCCAAATTCAGCCGTAAGCCTGAAGAAATTAACCCTTTATTAGTCACTACGGGCTAGCAAATCGCTATGCTAATTTACTCGATTGGTATTAGCGGCTGGTGATTTACATGAGCGAAGAGAAAATTGTAGAGCCGGATGTGGTTATTACGCACGCCCTGATCTGAGCAGGGGCTGCTTAGTAATGAGTCGTTCTAGCATGACTATGGGCCAAAGGTGGTTAGTTTGAACCTCTACAAGCATATAGATTCACGATCGTATTAAGTTGGATTTACCCAAAATTTTTGGCAACTGCACCAGTGGACTATGATGATAAAAGTTCAATGTTAATTATTTTTACAGCAGGTATTGAAGAGGTTATTTTGGGGATTGTTATGTTCACTTTTTATTGTTGCCTAACTCTTATTTAAGCTCAATATTCCGGCCTTGATCGGTTTGTTACTCTACGTTGTTAAATTCATACCCATCTATCTAGTCGAAGCGTTTAACCCTGTTACAACAAACATACCTTTAATCATTATAAGTTTAGGTTTAATATCAGAGCTGCGTACGATTAAAATCCATATAACAAGAGTATAAACTCGGGTAATGATTAGCTTTCACAGTTTTTCAAGCAATGCAAAAAGCCATGTCAACACTTTTTTGGTTAGGCAGGCTATTATGCAAATACCTAATAATTTGGTAGTCGGGAATGAATAATTCGTTTGAATTTTTAAGCTTAGTTCTTGACTCAATAACGGATCATATTGTTGTTATTGATGAAACGGGTGAAATACAATATGTGAATAAAAGCTGGATAGCATTCGGAAGCAATAACGCCTGTCTTATTGACTATGACTGGAGAGGAGTGAACTATATAAACGAGTGTGACAAGGCGTCGGCATTAGGGGATGAATTTGCAACACACGCAGGAAGTGGAATTCGGAATGTTATAAGCAAGAAGGAAGAAAACTTTTACCTCGAATACCCTTGTCATAGTCCTGCTGAAAAGCGTTGGTTTATGATGCGTATCTCTTCTTTTCAAATTCTTGGAGATAACTACTTTGTTATTTCTCACCAGAATATTACTGAAAGAAAATTAGCAGAAGATGAAGTTAAAAAACAAGCTAGATTAGACGGTCTTACTCAAATTTCAAATCGCAGAACATTTGACAATTTTCTTCATGAAGAATGGCGAAGGTGTTACAGGCTTAAAAAAACAATTTGTTTGGCTATATTGGATCTAGATAATTTTAAATTACTAAATGATGATTACGGTCATCAATATGGTGATGATTGTCTGATTAGAGTTGGAGAATTACTCAAAGAGTTCGCTAATAGACCTGGTGATATTTGTGCACGGTATGGTGGTGAAGAGTTTGTTCTTGTGTGGGGAGACACATCACTTGCGCAGGCTAAACAGCTATCAGATCAGTTATTACACAAGATCACCGAGCTTAATATTCAAAATATAAATTCACCAACAGAGGATTATTTGACAGCAAGCATTGGTTTGGCTGAAATGGTACCGAATTCGAAAAATGGAGAAATTGAATTAATAGGTAAAGCGGATAGCATGCTATATAAAGCAAAAGACAGTGGTAGAAATAAGGTTGAGAGTTAGAATTTATACAGAATAACCAATGACAGCCATCTATAAAAATAAATAAAAACAAAGCGCTATAGGTAATGTCAGATAATTTAGCTTTGAATTGAATTCGTTGTTTTGTGTTTTTTGGTTACTTGCTGTTTGTTTGTATTGAGTACTTTAATTGATTTCGCTTGGTTTGTAATAGTTTAATCCAAAAATAGCTGTGAATTTGTAAAAGTGGCCGTCATTGATATTATTGTAATGGATATGCCTACCCAACAGACTGATTGAAACTATTTTCAATGGCATTGGCAAATTCAAGCCAGGTTTCATCTGTTAGACCGAGTCAGTTAATAATATTGGGGATCTTGCTTGGTATAAATTCCCGCTGGTGTTGTCTGATTGTCTAACCTATCCAATCAGCTAATTGAAGATAATGAGGTGGTCACACGGGGAATGATTTGAAGCACGTTTAAATCAACGTAAGCCATACAAACAAATCAAACCAAGTTTGAGTCAGCTAAAATTGTCAAAAACGACTTGCCTGACGAATTATTGTTTATTTGGCGTTGTCGCTAATTAAATATAGAACATGAAATTTCAGCTTGAAATACGAAGCCGCTGGACATCACTTTAAATATCAAACTAATTCTTTGTCATTGATTTAACCGACTATCGTTAATTTAGTTCCTCTATAAAATTGATAACCACATAAAGTTAACAATTATTAAAGCGTGGTTACATGAAAATGACAAAATTAATTAAATATCTATTAGCGTTAACGCTATTAAACTCAGCTTTTGCATATAGTGCAGACAAAATTAACGGCACGGTACTTATAACCGGTGCGAACCGAGGTTTAGGTTTTGCACTATCGCAACATTTTATTGCCGATGGTTATCAAGTAATTGGCACCGCACGTAAACCTGAAAAAGCGCACGAGCTCAAGGCGTTGGGCGCTAAAGTTGTCCAGCTTGATGTTACTGACGATACTTCTATCGAACAGATGGCGCTGACGTTAAAAGACACACCTATCGATATTGTGGTTAATAATGCAGGTTACATCGCTCATTTAGATCGCGGGTTTGAATCGTTTAAAAACACTAGCCGACACGACTTTTTACTAACCTATAATGTAAACACTGTTGGCCCGTTTATGGTGACACGAGCGCTGTTGCCTAACCTTATATTATCTACCAGCAAGGTTAAAAAGGTGGTTAATATTTCCTCACACGGTGGCATTGTTAACCGTCCAAAAGTGAATGGCATATATTCGTACGACCCAACCAAAACCGCACTGAATAAGATAACTATTGATATGTCAAAAGACCTGCAGCAATTCAATATTGCGGTTGTTGCGCTTGCACCAGGGCATAACAAAACCGATATGGGCGGTGAAAACGCTCAGTTAGAGCCAGAGTTTTCAATGGGTAAAGCCAAAGAAGTAATTAAAGGTTTATCTATGCAAGACACTGGTACTTTTGTGGGTTATTCAGGCTTTTCAATTAAATGGTAATTATTATGAATTTATTTAATCGTTTAACCAATATTGAACCTGAAGAAACAAAAGGTGCTTTATTGTCTTTTTTGTTTATATTTTTGCTGATGACGTCTTACATGATTTTAAAGCCAGTGCGCGATGCACTGCCGAGCGATTGGGGAGATGTAAGCCGAGCAACTCAATGGACTTATACTTTTATATTCGCAACCATAGCCGTTATGGTTTACAACTTTTGCGCTGCAAAAATAACCATTCGAAAATTGGTACCTTGTGTGTTTATTGCCTTTGCAGCCAGTTTTATGGCGATTTTCTCAGCCTATAAATTTGGCGTTGATGTTAATTTTTTAGGTAAAGTTTTTTATGTATGGAGCAGTGTGTTTAGCTTGTTTCATATCTCGGTATTTTGGAGTTTTGTATCGCAACATTATTCTAAATCGCAAAGTAAACGCACTTTTAGTTTTATCAATACGGGCGCCAGTGCGGGTGCAATATTAGGCCCATTAACGGTTATTTTGTTGTCTGAAACTATGAGCATCGAAAACGTGCTGGTGGTAACAAGTGTCGTTTTATTATTAAGTTTGCCAATTATCGCGGTATTGAATCGCCACTTTGATTCAATTGGTGCCAATAATAGCGATTCAGAGCAGCTGCAAACTAATCCGTTTTCTGGCTTAAAAGAGCTATTTGCAAACAAAAAATTGATCGGGTTAGCCAGCTTTATCTTTTTAATGACCGGAGTGAGTGCATTTTTTTACACAACGCAAAGCGACGTATTAGCTGCGTTTGACCGCGCAGAAAGACAACAAATGCTAGGCAGTATCGAGCTGCTAACTAACTGTTTAACCATATTGTTGGGGTTGTTTGTTTCTAATCGAATTTTCCAAAAATTTGGTATATCTGCCAGTTTATCTTTTGTGCCTTTTGCCATAGCTGGATTGATGCTGTTGTTAAGCGCAAACCCAGTGGTGTTGTTTGTACTGGTTTTAGTGGTTGTACGTAGAGCTGGCAATTATGCAATTGTTCGACCTGCCCGAGAAGTTTTGTTTACGTCGGTAGATAAAGAAGCTCGTTTTAAAAGCAAACCTATTATCGATATTGCAATTTACCGCGGTGGCGATGTGTTTTGGATTTGGACTATAGCCTTTATTGGCGATGGTTATTTAGGGTTTAGCACCGCCGAAAAAATTATTTTTGGTGCTGTGGTTGCGCTCGCATGGGGACTAGTTGGCGCATACATTGGTAAAAAACATGAACAAGTAGAAAAACAAGAACTGGGCTATACCAGCGCGACCGATGCTGCCTAGTTTAGCGGGAGAATAAATATGAAACACATAAATTATAAAAGTATATGGGGCGTATGGGCTGCTTTGGCGATAACGGTTGTGTCTGCCGCTGTTAAAGCCAAAGACACAGATACCTATGATTTAACTGCGGCTATGCAGCCAGTGTCAAAAGACAATATTTTTTATGATAAAGACTACTACAACTGGGGTTCAACCATAGTAAAAGGGGACGATGGGAAATATCATTTGTTTTACGATCAAATGCCGAAAGAACATGGGTTTTATTCATGGTTAACAGACGGCATTGTGTCACGTGCTGTGTCAGATAGCCCAACAGGCCCGTGGAAAAAAGTTCAAGAAGTTTTGGGTGGGCGAGGGGACGGTTATTGGGACCAATACACAGTGCACTGCACAAAAGTGTATAAATTTGACGGTAAATATTATCTTTATTACATGTCGACCAACTCAGGTATTATGGATTTAACGCAAGCGCAACTTGATGAAGTGCGTCATGGTAAATGGAAGCCAGATAACCTAAGAGGCATGTTACGCTCAAATCAACGTATTGGTGTTGCGGTTGCGGATAATATTGAAGGGCCTTGGAAGCGCTTTAGTCGACCTTTGTTTGAACCACAACTACCTATTGCCAATCAATCAAATAATGTTTCTGTGACCAAACGCCCTGACGGTGGATATTTAATGATTATTCGTGGCGATCAACCTGATCAAAAGCCGAATGAAATCATCAGAATGCAAGCGGTATTATTGGCTGATAATCCATTAGGCCCTTGGAAAATGCAATCTAAACCTGTGGTCGCTAATTATAATTCGGAAGATCCTGAAGTTTGGTACGATGCAAAGCGTAAACGCTATTATAATTTGTATCATGCGTTTGGTTATATGGGCATGCTCACTTCAACTGATGGCTTAAATTGGCAGCGGGCTAAACACTACAAAGTTGCAGATAAAGAGTACACAACAACGGATGGTAAAACGGTTGAAGTGCATCGCTACGAGCGCATGGGCATATACTTAGAGGATGGTAAACCTGCGGTGATGACCGCTGGAATATTTTTAAAAAATGGCGATACACATTCGTTGTTTATTCCATTAAAAACCGATTAGCTCACTGCTAATCAGTGTTTTGCGTAATAGACACATGGGCAGTTGCTAATTTTGCTGCCCTTATTTTTATGGTTGGATTAACTTTTTAGGCGCTAAATGATTTTTACAAGCCGTTGGGCAACCGTGGTTGTTGTTATAGTAATAAATGTTTTGGTGAGCGCTACTGTCATGTGCTACGCCGATTCAGTCGATCCTGTAAACCAGCAACAATGGCTTAACGAACAAAAGAAATCTAAACTTAATTTATCGAGTTGGCCTGTTACTCGAATCGAACAACTTAAAAAAATAGAATCTCAACTCACTTGGCAAATTGCTCAGCTGCCAAGGCATTGCCCAATTATTTCTGATAATCGCTTGGGTTACCATTCAGCGTTGGCGTTATCCGATACAAGTGCCGACACTTATCATGTAATAGAATTTACTTTTGACAAAAGCTACCTGTTAGAAGCGCTCACGCTGGTGCCGGCATTTAACCCACTTAAACCTTACGGTGGTTCATATGCTTTTCCTACCCGGTTTAAAGTGGAGACAGTTGCAGACCAACACAACAAACCAATCGTCAATTGGTTAGCGCAGGATTTTCCAAATCCAGATTCATACCCGGTATTTTTCGATAACTTAAATCAGCACGCTGAGCAGTTGCGCATTTTGGTGCCAGCGCATGCAACAGATAAATCAAGTTCACATTTTGCTCTAGGTGAAGTGTTTATTTGGGCCAAAGATCCAAAAACTGGCGTAAGCATAAATTTAGTCCAACAAGCCAATACTCAGCTTTCGGTACAAGGTAGTTTTAACCAAACCGTTAAGTGGAATACAGATTATTTAATTGATCAGCACACGAGTTTAGGTTTTGCCATTAGCGAACAACAAACAAATCAAGCCGATTTTTTGGTGTCGGCAGCTAGTGACAACAATGTTAAGCACAAAGTCGAGCTGATGATTGAATTACCTGATGCCCGTAATATTGAAAAAATTGATATTTGGCCTGCCAAACCAAGCGGTAACTTGTTGTTACCCGATTTTGCTTTTCCAGCGAACATTCAAGTGTCGGTGGCCAATGCTGCAGATTTTAGCCAAATACAGCCGCTAATGCCGACCAGCAGGGGTGAACAGTTTGGCACTTTATATTCAGTAAAAACTGATGGGCCAACGCAATTTATTCGTGTTGAAATGGGTGAGCTGCAACAGCTTAATCACCAATGGATTTTGGGGCTCGGTGAAATTGCAATCTTTGCGCAAGATGGACAGCTTATCCAAAACGCTAAAATTACCACCAAGGGCCTACCCGCTGACGCTAATGTTCAGCTTGGACGTTTATTAGATGGTTATACCTGGGGACGAAAAATTTTAACCGAGCAACAATGGTTAAAAGGGTTGGCGCAACGTAGGCCATTAGACCAACAGTTGCAGCAAGTAAAAAATGAACTAACTGCGGCTCACTCATATTGGCAGTGGCTTTTATCACGCTTAGTAATTGCGGGTTTAGTGTTGTTGTTTTTGTTGTTGCTTTTTGTGGTGCTATTTTATCAAAAATCGCAGCGCAACCGTTTATTAATCAAACATTCTGAGCGAATTAACCGAGATTTACACGACGAAGTGGGTAGCAGTTTAGGTGGCATTACATTATTGGCCGATTCGTTAGCGCTAGGTCGTACTGAATCGAGTGAGATGCTCAAAAATGAGTTAGATGAATTGTCCCTGATGGCGCGTGAAGCTAATGCATCCTTGCGGGAAATTGTTTGGCATAGCAAAGGCGATTCATGCCAGTTGCCCGAGTTATTGCAATCTTTATTTGAGCGGGCGCAGCGAGTTTTGCGCAACGTAGAAGTTGAACAAAGGTTACCAGAAAATTGCCCAAAAATTAAAGTGTCGACCGCAGTGAAAAAGCATTTATCGCTGTTTTTTAAAGAGGTTATTAATAACTGTGCAAGGCACTCAGAAGCCAGCAAGTTAAGTTTAATTGCCCGCTGCGAGCACGGCTTTTTAATCATTATAATAGAGGACAATGGTTGTGGCTTTAACGCCCACGATAGTTGCGACGGATGGGGCTTAAAAAACCTGCAAGCACGTGCTGAAGAGCTGTCTGCCGATTTAAAAATAGCAGCTGAGATAAACAAAGGTGTTCGCATTGAACTAAAAATTGAATTAAACACCTTGAGCCTGCAGCTTGGTGATCGTTATCAAACGTCAAATTAGAGGTAAATAATGGCTATTAATGTTTGGGTGGTGGAAGATGACGCGAGTTACCGCCGAACCTTGGTTAAAGTATTAACTCATGATCCGAGTATTGCCCAGTGTAGAGCGTTTCCATCATGTATTGAATTATTTGAAACTTTGGCCAATACCCCACAACCAGATGTCATATTAATGGATTTAGGGTTACCGCGTATGGGAGGCGTGCAGGGTATTATTCAACTTCGCCAAACTCACCCTGATTTAGTGATTGTGGTGCTTACTGTATTTAGTGAAAAAGAAAAGGTATTAGAAGCAATAGATGCAGGTGCGGCAGGCTATTTATTAAAATCTGCCAGTAGTGAACAAATCGTGAAGAACTTACAGGATGTTATCAACGGTGGCTCAGTGCTTAGCCCTGAGATTGCCAAAATTGTTTTACAAAACATTCGCAAAGCGACACCTGAACTTGAATTCCATTTGGCTGCCCGCGAAATTGAAGTGCTTGAGCAATTGTCGCAAGGCTGCAGTGTAAAAGAAATCGCTCGTAATCTAGATATTTCCCACAGTACGGTGTCGACTTACTTGGCGAGAATTTACTCCAAGTTGCAAGTGCAGTCACAGTCGGGCGCAGTTGCCAAAGCACTAAGAAACGGGATTATTAGTTAACCTCAATTCGTTTTAATGAATAGGTTTTAAACGGCCTTTTTCACGGGAACTGCGTTAAACTCCTTGTATACAGCCCCATGGATAGGTGAAAACAATAAATGACAGCCACCTATAGCCACAAGCTACTCATCCAATAAATTATTTAGCTAACGAAACCAACAATTCTGATAATTTATGATTGTCGTAATAAGGCGCTGAGTCGGCAGATACTAAATTAGCGCGGATTAAATTAATTCCATGACTGGCTAATAAAGCTTCTTCATTAAAACTAAGGCACTGACTAAGCTGATCGTCCAATACAATATAATTAAGAAGATTTTGGTAAGGGGTATTAATATCACAGCCCGATTTAAGATAACTAAGGAGTGATTGAATGGTATCCATTACACTCATGGCGTATTGCTCAGGATCTACACCTAAATTAGGAATGTAAACTTTGTTGCATTTGGCGTTTGCAATGCTACTTCCTACGCCCTGGGGTAATAAATTGGCTAAAATACTAGAATAAAAGCTACCCGGTGGATAGCAAATTAAATCAGCGCTATTAATACTGTATTGAATTTCGGGTTTTATATTGGGTGTGACTGGAAACGTGTTGTCTTCGCTGGCGGATAAAAACACTTGTTGAATTTTTTGTTTTATCGGCGCAACTTCTTTGCCGGTAATTAAATGTTGGCCGGTTACGTATCGACCATCTGACAGTTCAGCCACTAAATGATATAGCTCATCAATAATAGGTTTTACTTGGCCTTTAATATCTAAACATTGAGTTAATTCCTCAATGACAGGCTGTAGATTTTTATTGCCCAATAAATAACCGCCTGCAATGCATAAATTACCAATGCTGGAGCCTTTTAAGCTAAAGTTGGGTGGCATGACAGAATAAAAATGGCGTAAATTTTGGCAGATGCTATTTTGGCACTGGCTCGACATTTTTCTAAAGTGCGGCATTTGTCGATTTATAATGGAGCACAATTTAGTTTTTAATTGTGCTTGGGATTGATTGGTTGGAAATCTTAACTTTAATAGTTTTATCGCTGAGTTAACGCTTGGCTGTTGGTCATTTGCTAGTGCCAGCAAACGGTTGCGAATATCGCCAATCGCAGGCATATCGAAATGCTGTCTAAGTTGAGCTGAACAGCCGCCAGAATCAAAAGTGGTTACTAAATGGATGCTATGATGCGTATATTGTTTAATCGTTTTGCTTAACTTTGCCAGTGCAGATCCGCCGCTAAAAAATAAAATGGCCGGCCCAAGCTCTGCTTTGGGCTGTAAAGCAATATCAGATAACATAAATTCAGGCCTTGTCGCTTTGTTGTTAGCTTTATCATATCGCTGGGTGGGTTAGACCTTACTGCGTATTTAAGCCCCATAAGCATTTAAACATTACAATCTGTAATGATAATAGCATTAAATATTGAAAAAACCTGCTAAGTTGATCACAAATTAACGTTGTGCCGAGTGGGCTATTATTATTTTTTGATGCTTTAGATTCGCTTTTCAAACTCGCATTTACAGGGCACTTGGGTATATAATGGCAAGTTCTTTTTATTCCGTTATTAACATTGAGATATATCACCCATGGGTTTGTTTGGTTGGCATCGTGCCGTTATAAAAGTTGGTAGTGCGCTTATTGCACCTGAAGGTAAAGATTGTAGCGGACAATTTTTATTACCCATAGCGCGTTATATTTCAGAATGTCGCCAGCAAGGCAAAGAAGTTATTATTGTTTCAAGTGGTAGTGTTGCAGCTGGCCGTGGTTTAATTAACCATGGCGAAGTGCCTTCAATTGCTGAAAAACAAGCAATGGCAGCTGTTGGGCAAACTCGAATGATGGCTAATTGGGCACGTTTTTTTGATTTTCCTTGCGCTCAAATTTTAATTACTCATGACGATTTAGCCGATCGCAGACGTTACGTCAATATCAAAAATACCATTCGTGAATTACTTAACAATGGTATTTTACCCATTGTAAATGAAAACGATTCAGTTGCGACACAAGAGCTAAAAGTAGGCGATAACGATAACTTAGCGGCTATGGTCTCTCAGGTATCAGACGCTGATTTTTTAATGATATGCAGTGACATAGATGGTTTATATACAGCTGACCCGAGATCAAACCCAGATGCTCAGCTGTTAAATACCGTTGATTTAGTAGACGCGAGCATTTACTCACTTGCCGGTGGCACCAGCAATAAAATTGCGACAGGTGGCATGCGAACTAAAATAGAAGCCGCTGAAAAAGCGACTTTCAATGGCGTGCATACCTTAATTGTAAATGGTCGAAAAGGACTGGTGTTTGATAAATTACTGCAAGGTGAGCAGCAAGGCACTTGGTTTAAACGTCAAGCCAGCCCTAAAAAAGCACGCAAGCATTGGCTGCAATATACATTAAAATCGCAAGGCCAAATTGTGTTAGATGCCGGCGCAGAAAAAGCGGTATTAAATAAAGGTGCTTCATTGTTAAGTATAGGCATTACCCAAATTGAGGGTGTTTTTCATAAAGGGGATGCTGTTAATTTATTCAATATTGGCGGTCAGCTTATTGCAAAAGGCATAAGCCAGTATAGCAGTATTGAATTAAGTAAAATTAAAGGCAAACAAAGCCAACAAATTGTCGATATATTAGGGTATTGTCCAAGTGATGTTATTATTCACCGAGACGATCTCGTGATTTTATAAAGGGTCAGACTAAATGAGTTTTTCAATTGCAAAAATGGCAAAAGATGCACGTAAAGCATCTTTTTCAGTTGCCAACTTAAGTACCGCGCAAAAAGATGCTGCGTTATCAGCCATGGCGGCGAAATTAGTTGAACGTACCGATTTAATTTTAGAAGAAAATGAGCGCGATTTAGTAGCTGGTAAAGAAAATGGCTTAACCGATGCGATGATCGACAGATTACGTTTAACACCAGAGCGCATTCAAGATTTGGCGAATGCCTTGACAGAAGTGACCCAACTGCCTGATCCAGTTGGCGCGATTGCCGATATGAAAGCGCGTCCAAATGGTATGCAAGTAGGTAAAATGCGTATTCCGTTAGGCGTTATTGCAATGATTTATGAATCACGCCCAAATGTAACGGCAGAAGCAGCCGCTTTGTGCTTAAAATCGGGTAATGCGGTTGTGTTACGCGGTGGTAAAGAAGCTTTGTATTCTAACTTAGTAATAGCTAAATGTTTGCACGAAGCTTTGGTTGAACAAAATATAGACCCCAATGCGATTTGTGTTGTGCCAGACACAGACAGAGCAGTCATGAATGAATTAATGACCTTATCTGACGATATTGATTTAATTATTCCACGTGGCGGCGAAGGTTTAATTCGGTTTGTAACTGAAAACAGCCGCATACCTGTTATTCAGCATTTTAAAGGGGTTTGTCACCTTTATGTTGATGCTGGTGCTGATATTCAAATGGGTTTAGATTTATTACTAAATGGTAAAACCCAGCGCACAGGCGTGTGTAACTCACTTGAAACATTATTAGTAAATCAAGAAATTGCTGAGCAATTTTTACCTTTGGCTGCAAAAGCGATGGCCGAAAAAGGGGTTAAAATTCATGCTTGTGAGCGCAGTATTGGTTATTTTGAAAATGCAGAAGCAGCAACAACTGAAGATTGGGATGCAGAATATTTAGCATTAGAAATTGCGGTTAAAGTGGTAGATGATTTTGACGCGAGTATTGAGCATTTAGAGCAATACAGCTCAGGCCATACAGAAGTTATTTGTACTAAAGATTATGCGCGAGCCAACGAGTTTGTACGCCGTGTAAATAGTGCTGTGGTTATGGTTAACGCTTCATCGCGCTTTTCAGATGGTGGGCAACTGGGTTTAGGTGCTGAAATTGGCATATCAACTTCAAAATTACACGCTTATGGGCCTATGGGGTTAGAGAGTTTAACCACCCAAAAATTTGTTGTAATGGGTAACGGCCAAATTCGAAGTTAAGGTTAAGGGTTATTTGGATTTGGATTTGGCTTAGGTTTAGATCCGGCTTAACTCAAATTCAAGCCATATAAAATAAAGCCACTTGTCTGCTTACGTCAGGCAAGTGGCTTTTTTGTTTAAGCGCAAGCTAGAGCTCATCATTTTATTCTGCTTTTTTAAGCGATGCTGCATTTATACAATAGCGTAAATTGGATGGGGGCGGGCCGTCTGGAAAAACATGCCCCAAATGGGCATCACAAACATTGCATAAGGTTTCTATACGCTGCATACCATGACTCTCATCAGAGTTGTACGCAATGGCATTTTCGGTCGCCGGTTGTGTAAAAGATGGCCAACCTGTACCACTATCAAATTTTTCATTTGCATCAAATAATAAATTATCACAACACACACAATGATAACGTCCGGGCTCAAATAAAGTGCAAGAATCGTTGCTAAATGGGCGCTCAGTGCCTTTTTTACGAGTCACAAAATAAGCTTCGTCATTTAACAATTCGCGCCATTGCTCATCTGTTTTTTCAACACGATAAGGGGGATTGGGATTACCATCTGCACTAAAAAGTAAAATGTTTTGCCATGTCAGCATATTTCTTCCTTAATTGTGAATTGAAACAATACCCAAAATGGGCCTATTTTGGGTTCCTGTATTAGCGGCATATAAATTAACCGCTAAGGGTATTAAAAAAATTACCTCAGCTCAGCTAACAGAGCTTAGTTAATACCCGTAAAACAAAGTTAGCAAATAAAAAATGATTTAACTAAAATCAGACTCTCCAACAATTTTTTTGGGCAAACCACAAATGGCACGTGAGGTTTGCATACCTGCCATTGTGGCAGCTTCAACGCAACCTGCATTTAAGCCTGTTTTAATCCAATCGCCAGTTAGGTACAAATTATCAAAAATAGTTCCATCTGTGGCTAACCGGTATTGGGTGCTATTTTTGACAGAAAGCACATAGCGCTCAGATGGATCAATGTTACTGCGCCAGTATTGTTCATCAAAACGGGCTTCACCTAATAACGCTGGGTTTTTGCTCAGCAGAACTTGCCAATCAAACTCGCCTGCTTGTGCTGCATTAGGCCATAGCCAATAAATGTTATTTTTTAATTGTGCGATAGCGCCTTGTTTCGCTTGTTCTGCCATACGTTTTGGAAATTGATGGTTAGTTTTAGGTGGATAATGTTCAACTGGCAATGCACTGCAAAAATAGGCGATATTTTTAGCTTCAATGCCCGGTTTCCAAGCATCTTCTCTAACGAGCAATTGATTCATGGCAGCCCAAGTATCATAAGGTTCGGTAAAGCCGCTCATCACCGGGTCTTGGCCTTGGGGCATATTTGTCCAGCCTAATTCGGGTAACGTTTTATTGGTCCATACTTGATACGCTTGGGTGGCAACGGTTTTGACTTTTTCACTGGTGCGTTTTAAGTTTGGATCTTGAGCCAATAATTTTGGACAAATATATTCAAGTGAAGCCACTGAAACCCCTAAAATAACGCGGTCAAAATCAATGCCTTTGGTCAGTGTTTTTGTAGGTAAAGGCTTGCCATAATGCTGTTGATAAATTTGTGGCCACTCAGACCAAAACGATTCTAAATTAATATTATTTTGCTGTAGTAAAGAAGCTTGAACCGGATCTAATAATTCATATTTAGGGTGACTGGGCCAGCAAGGTAAATTATTCACCGGGATAAGGGGATTATAGCTAGATACGCCCGGCGCTAGGTCAACTTGTTGGGTTATATTAATTTGTGAAATTGTCCCGCAATCAGGTATTAACTCATCAACCTGAGAGAAAAATTCAAATTTTACGCCTTGTTTTTGCAACACTTCGTAAAACGGGCTAAAAATAGTATCGCCCATCCCAGCTTGCATTTTCCACATCACGCCCCCTTTGTAGAGCAAGGCAATGCGCATCATAGCGCGGATGATAGTACCGGCTTCAACATTAGGTTTATCAAAATTGCCGTTTTCATATGCAAACACTAAATCGTAAAAGCCACGCACTGGTGCTGAGTTAACTGTAAATTCTTGATTAGCACCATGTTTAGTTAACCATTCACGGTAATCATAATTATTAATAACATCAAAACCATCCGTTAACACCTTGTCTTCAAGCATGCCAATTAGTATGGTTAACCCTAAATCAGCCATGATAAATAAACGGCGTATTTCAGTGTTGTCATTTAATAGGTCAGTAAATTCATCGACTAGCCAAGCTTTTAATTTGGTTAATAAATAATGGAGTAAATCATGATGATGCTGGCGTTGATATTTAGCTTTGGCAGGTACTTTATTGACAAGGTTTTCAACTCTATCCAAAGCATAGCTTAACGAATGCTCAAGGTCATTAAACCAGTCTTCAATATCTTCATGTAACTCATTGGCAAAATGCTTAAACGTGTCTTTGGGTGCATCTTCACGGCACTTTAAATCATGGGTTTGTTTAATATTATTAGATTTTTTATCCAACTCACCCAGCACTTGTTTTATCCAATAATAGGCCATTTTTACAATGTCCCAAATATCAATTTCTTCATTACCTATTGCAGGATTCCCCGGCACATTAGGAAACTCAATCGGCCAGCTTTCCCATTTCCCGTTAATAAGCTCCTCTAGCACAATAAAGTTATGTGGTTTAAAAGCTTCATCCCATGTGGCTAAAGGCGAACCTGCGGGACGCTCCCATAATTTATAAGCTTGCTGAATGGTTTTAAATGCATTAGCGTAAAACCCAAACCAAATGTGTAAACCATGTTCTTGTACTCTATTTCCATATTCAGGGTTACGACCACTGGCACCTTTACCTCCCAAGCGCCAACCTAATTGATAGACGGTAATATCGTATTTATCTTGCCAGTTTGGTGTTTGAGTTAAATAAAACGCCGATGTCATCGCCGACACACCGCCGCCAATAATGGCTATTTTTTCTTTTTGTTGCATTGCTTTTCCCTGATTTTTTATTTGTTTTCGGCAATCAAAATAGCTTCATCTTGATTAAAGTCGAATCGCACATTAAAAGGCAATAACGGCGTTTGAGTACCTACTTTAATACCAAACATTTGCTCTAGCGGAAACATGTCGACTTGGCTTAAGGTAAACTCAAATGTGTGAAAGTAGAGTTTAATGCCATGTATTTTTTGAATGACGGATGGTGAGTGGCAAACGGCTTGATAAACAGCATTGGTCGCGGTGCCGTCAGGAAATTGTTTAAATAATAATTGATCGATTTGCGGGTGGAATAGATTTGAAAGCAACTGTTTTAAGATATCGAGATCAAAATGAGCAAAGTCATCATGGTCTTTTAAAATCTCGAACCCTTCTTTGATTAATTCGGCAACACCGCCAAGCTCTTTTTCAGATTGAGTGCTGACCTGTTTTACATTAAATAATTCACAAGGCGACATTTTGGTATCGGGTGAAAAGGTTTTAAACGCATCAAGCGTTATATTAAAAAAGTTGGGTTGAGCGCCAGTTTCTGGCATTTGGTAATCACATAAATATTTATTAAATCCCCAAATTTCACGGCCATTAATTAATGCATAAACATTGTTAACACAGATAAAAGCCGGATACCAATAGATATGTTTAATATCATCGCCATCCATTTGCGCGACAGGTAGCCAAATAATAACGTCGGTTTCTTGAAACCAACCCTGGTTACAATAAGGCTGGCCAGTTGGTTTAATATTTTCGATATCTGTAAATGTTAACATGCAGTAAGCCGACAAAGCTTTAAAACTTATTGTCGCTGACTTCACTTGGTTTAAGGTTTGGTCTAAATAGGTTTGAATTTTAGTTGTATCACCTTTAACAAAAAAACCATACATATTTGCGTTAAGCATTCTGCAAGGCGGTGCTGCCACCACTTGGCCCGGAAACCGTGCATATAAATTAGCGTTAGTACTCATAAATCCTCTTTATTATTGTTAATTCATTTTAATTTTTAATGGTGAGATAGATATTAATTGAATTTAATAACCGCTGCTTAATCGGTTATAAATCAATTAAATCGAGTTTAATGCTAGCTACGTTTATAACGTATTTTTAGTTGTTATTGTAGCTTTGTTTGGTTGATTTTTAAGCTAAGTAAAAATCGGGAGGGATAAAATGATTGCCTGCTATGACTTAAGTTCATTTAAGTAGGCGAGCATCTCTGGTGTATCAACATCAAATTCTGCATTGGGCATGGTGGTTATCTGGTAGTCTTGGGCGTTTTTAATTAAACGCATTGCACCTTTATCGCCAGACAAATTTGAAATTTGAGAGAAATAACGTTTAGGGAATATTGCCGGGCTTGTTTTGATATCTTTAAAGCACGAGCAGCAGATAAGCTCTGGATGTTTTTGGTAAGTTTCAACTAATTTTCTAATATCTGTTTGTGTGACCCTAACGAGATCAAGCGGCATAAAAAGTAAAGCTTGGGCGCGGGTGTTTAACTGCGCAAACTTTACGGCCGTGCCAAGCGAACTAGCCATACCCGTGTGCCATTTAGAATTATAAACAATGTTTATTTGCGCTTTGAGCTGAGCGGGAATGGCATTTAATATTTGTTGTTGCTGATACCCCAGTATCAGTATTATGGGTAACTTGAGGGGTAATAGTTTTTCTATTTGATACTGAACAATTGGCTTTTGCTGATAAGTAGCAATTTGTTTAATTTGACCAAATCGACTGGCTTGCCCAGCTGCTAATAACACAAGATGAATCATCAGGTGTTTAATACCTGATGATGTTCACTCAATTTTTGCTCGTGCTTGTTGTTATCGTATTTGCTGTTCTCGTATTCTTGGCTTTCGCACTTGTTGTTCTTACATCTATTATTAAGTACTGCTTGAATTTGAGCCACGATAGAAAGCGCTATTTCTTCTGGCAATTCACCACCAATATTAAGTCCAATCGGTCCATAAAGCTTTTTCAACAGTGGCGCTGACATTAAACTGATCACTTTTTCTTGTCTATGTTTAGGGCCAAGTAAGCCAATATAGGTAGCACTGGATGATTGTAATAATGATAGCGCCTGAGCATCAAAATTAAGATTATGTCCCATTACAATACCAGCATGGATTTCGGGTAAGTTAATCTGCTCAAATGGTGTTTTAATAATATGGGTTTCATTTGAAAATAACTTTGAGTTGACATGAGTTGAGCGGGTATCATATAGACTCACACGCCAGCCTAATATGTGCATTATATTAACCAGTGGTATTGCATCTAAACCCGCTCCAAATATAGCAATATGTGGACTGGGGTTATAATGAAAGCCGACTTGGTTGTTGTTATGCGTGGCGCGCTCGTTAATTGAGTCATGCGACTCAACGCACTCGTTAGTACTATTCGTTTGTTTATAGTTAATACAATAATACATTGATTTATTAGCATTTAATCCTGCTAACAATAACTCTAAATTTTGATAGTTATTTGATTTTTTTAATGGTTGGATAAAAACACTTATTGCGCCACCACAACCTAAAAATTGCATTAAATTATATTCACCATCATCGTATGTATCATATTCAATTAGTCGGTTTTTGTTAAGGTGCATTGCTTTTTGGGCTTGTAAAATTACATCCGCTTCAAGGCAGCCGCCACTGAGTATACCAAGGCTTTTACCTTGTTCATTAATTAACATCATAGCGCCAGGCTTTCGGTACGACGATCCTGATATTTCAACAATGCTGGCTAGTGCCCAACTGAGCTCTTTTTTTTGTTGAGCCCAGCAGGGTAATATTTTATGAACATGATGATGCATTATTTAACACTTTTGTTAATTGAAAACATTTAACGAATTTTTATTGCGATTATAGTAAACATAATTAACTAACATTAAAATATAAAATTTAACCTATTAAATGCCAATACTCACCGGCTTGGATTTATCTTTGACCAATTTTGAACCAAAGCTTTTTATTATCATAAGGGGTTTTGGCTGACATATTGGGGTTATCTATTTTAATGACAGTTCGGTTTGCTAGCTGCGCGTGTTTAAGTGATTTTTTAACGAGTGGATGGCTATAAAAAAAGTCGTCAAATGAACCATCATCAATCATTTTCATTAACCCTGATTCAATTACATTAGCCAGTTTTTGGTTATCTTTAGCAACAAAAAAGTAAGCAGCGAGTGGATAAATGAGCAGCAAGTTTTTTTCAACGGTAAGCGGTAAATCTGGGTGGTTTTCAACCTCAGCAAATGGTTCATGGACGCCTCGTGGGAACATATCAAAACGGCTTCCTTCAAGCATATAAAATAAGTTTTCATATTTTAAAGTTGATATTACATTTAAATTTGCCGCCTCTAACACTTTGGTGTCAGACCACTGACGACCTTGCCCCAGCTTATATTGTTTTAAATCAGATTTAGTCTTAATATTATTAAATTTGGCCTGATCATTTTCTCGGATAATAAATAAGCGGTGTCCTAATAATCCTTTAAACAGTGGAATACGGATAGGGTGTAGAATGGTTTCATATTCTTTTTTTGTACCGCTCCACATCACATCTAAATTACCTGAATTTATATATTCAATCATTTGCCCTTCATTAAAAGTGGTTTTATTTGGGACAACTGTGTATTGATTATTTGGATCGCGTTTCAGCGCTTCTTTTAACAGAGCAAGTTGGTATTGATTATTAATAGATTCAGCGTTATTTACTTTAAGTTCTATTGTGGCAGCTTGAGTTTTTAATACAAAACTGAAAAGTAATATGAACCATAATTTTTGCATAGCGTATCTCTTTATATTGTGACGATTTACAAAGGTATTTTTAGGTTAATTAAATTAAATTTTGCTAGAAATTTATAAAATGTTACTAATATGTAAATTATAGGTAGGGTAAACTAAAATTTGATTTAATTCAGCTGTTTGTTGAGTGAAATAAATAAAAAATTTTAAGGTAAGATCAGAACGATTATTAAATATAGGGCGCACGGGTGTTGTCATATTCAATTAAAGATTTTTGCTTAGACAAATAACGCTTAAAAATTAAGACGTTATTTGCTGGTTAACCCAAGATCATCCCATCTCTGGGTTCATAAACTGCTGAATATCTTGCAACGATAACTCTGGTGTTGCACCGTGATGCTCAGCCACCATTGCACCTACGGCGCATGCAAAATTGACTGCATATTGCGCATCCGTTGTATTACATAATTGATATAACAATGAACCCAAAAATGAATCGCCTGCACCTACCGTATCCACTACCTTAATTAAAAAACCCGAATTGTAATAATTTTGGTTATTAATTTTAAGTAATGCCCCGTGGCGGCCTTTAGTGACGCATAAATACGAGGTATTAGTTTGTTCAGCAATAAACTCAAGGTTTTGCTCAAGTGAGTGAAATTTTGACCCCATCGCTTGAGCTATTTCGTATAATTCATCATCGTTTAATTTAATAAAATCAGCTGATTTCATTAGCTCAATAAGTGTGGCTAAATCGTAATGTGGCTTACGTAAGTTAACATCGAAAACTTTAAATTTAGCAAGCTGAACTAACTGTTTTAACGTATTTAACGATACCGCTTCACGGCCAATTAAACTGCCAAACACAAAAATATCTGACGACTTAACTTGGTCCGTTAGCTCGGTTGTTAGCTCTATATTATCCCATGCCGTATCAGCAACAATTTCATATGAAGCGCAGCCTCTTTCATCTAGGGTTACTTCAACCGTGCTGGTCTTTTTGTTTGGGTTTATGGTAATAAAGTCAGTGCTTACTTCTCTGTCAGTCAGTTTTTCAAGAAGATTTTCGCCTAATTTGTCGGCACCTACAGCACTTAACATTTGAGCTTTTATGCCAAGTGAATTGAGCCTGAGACAGACATTAAGAGGCGCGCCGCCGACCCGTTTATCTTCCCCAAAACAGTCCCATAAAATTTCACCGAAACAACTAATAGCAATTTGGTTTGTCGGTTTGTTATCAACAAATAAGCTGTTCATTATATTTTCTCCGGTGTTGTTTGGTTATCTTTTTGTGCTAATGTCTTTTTCATTATGCTTTTTATATCGCTGTTCTCTGAATATAAAGCGTCAATTGCGTTGGCATAAATTTGGCTAAAGCTTTCTTGCTTATGTAGGTTGCCAAATAAGCTATTTATTTGTAAAAAGGCAAATTTGTCGTTTTTAGTTTGTTGAGCAAATTTAGCCAGCTCGCTGTGCATAGCGTCTTGGATATTTAATTTAACATTCGCTTGATTGACTTGTTTATCGCTATATAAACACCAAGTGGCTATAACTAAGATCGCGAGTGAGCTATCTCGTCCAGCGGCTAAATTTTCGTTAATGGTGGCAATTAAAAATTTAGGTAATTTTGCTGAGCTTTCTGAGCAAATGCGCGACAGACTATCTTTAATATTTGGGTTTGAAAACCTTTCTATTAACGTGTCTTTATATTGCGTTAAATTAATTCCATCTAATTCATCCAGTAAAGGCGTCACCTCTAAATCCATAAATGCGCGTAAATACTCGGCAAAATCTTTATCGCTAACCGTTTCATCTATAGTGTTATAATCATAAATAGACCCCAACAAACCTAACACTGAATGACCCGCATTTAATAAGCGAATTTTCATTTTTTCAAATGGGGTGACATCTTTTACAAATTGAGCCCCGACTAAATTCCAATTAGGTCGGCCATTGCTAAAGTTATCTTCAATTACCCATTGTGCAAAGGATTCACAGGTAATTGGCCATTCATCATTTAAGTTAAATGTAGTGGCAACATGTGCTTTATCTGCATCTGTCGTAATAGGGGTAATACGGTCAACCATTGCGTTAGGAAACGCAACATTATCGGCAATCCATTGGCTTAAGTCTGGATCTTGCTGTTTTGCAAATGTCAGTAGCATCTTACGGGCAACGGCGCCATTGTGCTGAATATTGTCGCAAGATTGCACCGTAAATGCAGGTAAACCTGCATTTTTACGTTGCTTTAAGCCGGCCGTTATATAACCAAATGCCGTTTTTGGCATATTTGGATTTTGAATATCATGTAAAATATCTTGGTTTTCAAAATCAAACTCGCCAGTTGCAGGGTGTAAATTGTAACCGCCTTCAGTAATCGTTAACGAGACAATTTTGGTATCTGGATGCGCTAGCTTGTCGATTACGCTTTGCTGATTGTCCGGCGCCAAGATAAAATCGATCATAGAGCCTATCACTTTATTATCAATTTGGCCATTTGGATGGCGCACTACAAGCGAGTATAAATAGTCTTGCTCGGCTAAAATATCATTGAGCGCTCGGTTATTTTCAAACAAACCAACACCACAAATTGCCCATTGCTCAGAGCCTGGTGTTTTTAGCAATTCGTTAATGTAGACCGCTTGGTGCGCGCGATGGAAACCACCTACGCCAATGTGAACAATACCCGCTTTTAATTGGCTGCGATCATAAGTTGGCACATCAATCTCGCTAGGTAAATTAGCCAAGGTTAATTGGTTTAAGCGTTGGCTTTGCGTATCGTAATTTGAAATAGTCATGTTTTTGGCCTTACAAAATAGGGTTACCTAAAGGTTATACTGGACTAGCCTGTGTGGCTGACTAGTCGGTTGCACGAGTATTGGTTTCATCATTATTTAATACAGGTTTTGCTGAATCATTGTTAAGTGCTTTTTGACGCTTTAAAGCAACATACGAACTGGCAAAATAAATAATGGTGAATATGAAACAGTAAAACTCAAACTGTGCTTTATTCTCGTCATACATTTGCATGCTTGAGCTAAAAAACATGACCTGACAAGCAAACGCTGTAATCACTAATAAAGAAAGAGTTGAGACTGCGTTTAATACTTTGCTGAATACGCTGGTGTCAGCTACCGCAACTGTATCGTGGCGGGCTTGCTCAGTTTGAAACGCGATAATTTTTTGGTGTTCTAGCTCTTCAGCTGCAATTTCGCGGGTGTAATCTTTGTCTGCACCATATTTTTTCGCTAATAGTGTGTAAACAACAATAGTGAAGAACCAAGTCGGTATAAATAAGTAATAAAACGACATAACATCTAATGCGTTTAAACCAAAACCAAATATTAAAGCCAATGCCCAAGACGCAATTGCAGGCACACTACGCGAAATATTTTGATATTTAGCCCAGTAGCGAGTTAGCCCAATTTTTGGAAATAAAACATGTTCAGCAAATACAATACCGCCTACAGGAACCACTAATAAACCAGCATAAGTTAATAATGGCAGCATTTGTGAAAATACAAACGGGAAACAAGCAATAATAACCGTAACGACACCCACTACCGCTGTGGTTTTTTCACGCGAATGATTTACAAAAATTGATTGTGCCGCTAAACCAGCACGGTATAAATTTGCATTAGCGGTTGTCCAGCCAGCAATAATAATGATGACAAAGCCAGTTAAACCTAAGGCGTGATAAGCGACATCGCCCGGATCTAATTGGGTAATGGTTGTTTTAAGTAGTACTGCTACACCTGCCCCCATAATACCAGCTGAAATCCAAGCTAAATAATGTCCAAAAAACATACCAACGCCAGAAAACAAACCATAGCTTTTACGTTTAGCAAAACGGAATATAGCCATATCAATTAAGCCAAAATGGGTGATAGAGTTAGCAGCCCAAGCAAAGCCAATGACTTCTAATAAACCTATGCCTTTTTCACCATCGCCGTTTATCCCTGTCCAAATGGAACTATCGCCTATGGTTATAAAATCGCTCCAGCCTGTTAATGTAGTTGACCCTAATACATGGTTTGACAACGCTGGAAATAAGGTGAAAGAACCCGCAATAAAAATGACAAATAGCCAAGGTGCACAAACTTTAGAAAAATCAGCCACAGTAGAAAAACCAAACATAGCCACTAACACCACAATTGATCCAACCGCCAGTACGATAGCGACAAACCATAAACTATTGGGGTACCAGTTAAGCTGTGCGGGTATATCAAACAAAAACCTGACAGCCGTGGAAGACACTGTGATCATGGCCGCCGATATAACTGAAAAAATGATCACATTTGCCCAGTTATAAAGTTTAGTCATTGAGTTACCTGCAATTTTATTGAGGTAATTATATAAACTTAAGCGAGTTTCAACGGCAATCGGCGCCGTTAAAAGCCACCAAGAGCACATGGCCAATAAGTTACCAATGAGTAAACCCAATAAAATATCTTTGGTCGCAGCGCCTAAAGCAACAAACGTTGCGCCAATGACAAACTCAGTTGCGGCAACATGTTCACCAGCATATAAGCCAGCAAAATGTTTCCAGCCATGCAATTTATTTTTTGCGACTGGCATTTGCTCTTCGTTAATTTGATTGAATGATGTATTACTTTGTATATCGGCCATGTTTGCCTTCCTTACTCTCACTAACACAATAAAATAGTGTTAAGGTGATTGTCTTAAATATAATAAATTGATAGTAGTTAAAAGTTAACAATTTAAATTAATTTAAAAACAGGTATTTAACTTAATCTACTACTCACAAGATTTAAGTTATTTAGTGCCTGTTTGCGTTTAATCTGATCACATATTGAGGATAGCTTTAGCGGTATACTCGTTTGTAATCAAAGAATTTATTAACTTACCTTTTAAAGCAGCATTAATGGCTGCCACTTTGTCTGTACCTGCTGCAATGCCGTACACTGGTTTTGTCGCATTATTGCTTAGTGGATAACTCACTACTTTATCGTTGGTTTCGTTATTAAGAAGTTGACCATGTTCGTCATATAACCAACTTGTAATTTCGCCCACAGCACCATCATTTTTAACCGTCTTCAGGTCTGAATCACTAATAAAACCGTCTAATAATAAGGGTGACTGCTCTGTGATTTGACCAATTCCAACAAAGGTTGCGTCAGCTTGGTCAATGAGACTGAAAATGCTTTTTACGGGTTGTAAGCTGTGTAATATTTGCTTTTCATCAACCGATGATGCAATGACAGGTAAAGGCATAGGATAATGTTTTGCGTTGACTCTATTTGCCATAGTCACCACAATATCAAAAGCCGAAGCTGAGCCATCAGCCATCATATTTCCTAAAAGCGAAATAAGTTTGTGTTGAGAGCATTGCATTGTAGGCAACTCATCAATACAAGCTTTTAATGCTCTGCCGGTCCCAAAAGCCAAGGTTTTTGGGGTTTCTGATTTTAAATAGCGTTCTAATACCGCGGCACCCGATTGGGCTAAACCATGGTTGGAGCTGGGATCTGCCGGATCACTGGGCACAACTTCACATTCAAGCAAATTGAATTTTTCTTTTAGTTGTTGTGCTAATTCCATACATTGAGTAATTGGGTGATCTAAACGCACTTTAATTAACCCCTCACTCACAGCTAGGGCGACTAAACGCTGAGCTGATTGACGAGAAACTTCTAATTTTTGAGCTATTTCGTCTTGGGTATTTTTAGCAACGTAATAGAGCCAAGCAGCACGAGCCGCACTTTCTAAACGTTTTAATTCTGAATTTGATTTATTATCCATTTGAATGCCTATCTCAATAATGTGGTGGCTTTCGAGTTATATTTAGCCGTATTAACGATCAATTTGTTGAAAATTTTAGTTGCTTAAAGTCGGCTGTAATTTTGTGAATTCGTTCCAGTGGCGCATAACTTCAACCTCAGGATAAGCCTTTGATACAGCATGTTCTTCATCACTCATATGCAGCCCGCCTTTGTAATGAATTACTTTCATGCCAGCTGCTAAAGCGGCTGTTACGCCGGCCATACTGTCTTCAATAACTAAGCAGTTTTCAGGTTTTACTTTCATTTTGTTAGCTGCGTGCAAAAATAAATCGGGTGCTGGTTTGCCGTTAATCACTTCTGCTGCAGTAAAAATGCGTTGTGAAAAGTAAGAGGTTAAACCCACAATATTTAACGCCGTTTCAGTGCGTTTGGGGCTACTGCTGGTGGCTAAACAAAAAGGTACTGTTAATTGATTTAATATTGTTTTAATACCTTCAGTTGTTTGTAAGCTCTTATCAAACTCTTCTAATAGTGCAATTCGATATTCGTATTCAAATGAATTAGCGAGCGTTACATTAAACTGATCATGTATCATGTCTTTAACAGAGCTAAAGCTACAACCTAAAAAGTGTCGTTGAACATAGTCAATATCAATTGTAATACCTACGGTTAATAATTTATCAATTAATACAGTGGCGCTAATGATTTCACTGTCAATTAACACGCCATCGCAATCAAAAATAATTAAATCAATATTGTTGTTCATTCGGTTACCTTTTACTGAAAATTTTAATTAAACAACACCCTTTTGGTATTTGCCAATATTTGAGCACAAGCTCATGATGTGAGCATAATCCCACCTCCGCTTTGAGATGTCAATCTTTAACGTGCATTTTTTAAACAAAAAAGATACCTACAAGCAACAAACGTAATAAAAAATATTACTGATCAATGCCTTACCCTTATATAAAATGTGATAAATATGATCTGCTGTCTGACGACTTTGTTTGTTGTTGATCTAAGTGTGGACGCTGATCGCCGACTTAGCTTTGTATTGAGGGAGAGTTAAAGCAAAAAATAATTTGAAATAATTTTTCGCTGATAACTATATGAATTAATTTTAAAAAATCATGTTTATTTATCATTGTGTAAAATTTTTGTGAATAATAAGTGTTGACGATTCTTATTTTGTTTGGGAATATGCTCACGTTTTGGGCTTATGCTCATGTTGAGGTTGAGCAACAAGTTGAGCTAAACGCCTTAGCTATCAATTGCTAAATAATCGCCGATAAATATTAGGATACAATGATGACCACAATTAAATTAATTCAATCAACCCGTACATTATTTTCAGCCAGTCTTGTTGCGATAGGGCTAACGAGTCAGCTAAACGCCGCAGAATTTTTTGATGGTAGAGTGGATGCTAAAGTGATGCTGATGCAAGGTTTCCAATCGATAGAGGCCGATGCTGGCGCCTTTGCAAGTGATAATGTAGCAATGGATTCAGGTTTTCAGCGGCTTAGGTTTAATCTAGAGTTGGCGGTTAAAATTAATGATTATGTAACCGCTTATGTCGATTTAGGGGAAGAACCCAATGACTTTGGATCAGATGACCAATTTGAAATTTCACAAGATTTAGGTTACATCGACCTTGATATATTGGGGTTAGCAGGCCAGGAAACAGAAGATACTAAATGGCTTTTCAGAGCAGGTAATATTGTTTCAACTGTATTTGATTACCGAGGATATTCAGATGGGGCAGCCGTCCAAACAAACCCGTTAATTGGCAATTCACCAATCGATTTTGTAACGGCTGAGTCTGGCATTCAAACCTTATGGTCACAAAAAATATCAAACTCGGTTATTACTCAAATTAATGCCGATGTAGGTATTTCAGTTCCTACTTTTTTTGAAGATTATGCAAATGACCGGGGTTATAACGTATTTGGCCGCGGCTCGTTTAATACCAATTTTGGATTAGATTTAGGGATAGGTTGGTTTGCAAGCGATTTAGGTGATCAGGTATCAAATCGTCCATTTACAGAAATCCAAACGGCCGGACTTATTCAGGGTGATGGCGACAACTATAATTTTGCAGCATCAGGTGCAAATTCTCGTGATACGCATGCAGGTTTATTACCGGGACTTAACGCCAATATTTTACAAATAAATGCGCAATATCAAATAAGCGACGATACCTTATTAAGAGCTTGGGCAGGCGTTGCCAAAGACGATTATAGTTTTGTTGATAATACCGGTAAACAAACCGTTGCTAGCCAAGCGGTTGCTTATCAAGAGATAGAAAGCCAAATTCAATATTACGCAATAGAAGCGACACATTACTTAACGCCAAATAGTGTTTATTTGGCGACTCGTTACAGCTCAATTACCAATAAAAGCGATAATATTTCAGGTGATAAAGACTTAAATCGTTTACAGCTGGGGCTTGGCTGGTGGGTTGCGGATAATACTTTATTGAAAACAGAATATGTTAAGCAAACAGAAGGTGCGTCTTCGGCAGGCCAGATCGGTTCTGATTGGAATGGTATCACCGCAGAAATATCTGTTTTATTTGACTAATGTTGTTGGATTAAGCCCACACACATTAAGCCCATTTAGTAAAAGTAAAGCGGTAACGTTAATTTGCTAAGTGGGTTGTGTAAATGGGCTATGGTATGTCGACTGGTATTAAATTTAATTTGCTTTATCATCAAAAAAATTGAATTTATTTGAGTGAGGTATCATGACTGAATTAGAAAAAATGTTATCCGGGCAATCTTATAATCCTATGGATAAAACCTTGATTAAAATGCGTTTTGATGCTCGAATTTTATTAGAAACCTTCAACCAAACGAGTGTCCGCAAATTAGGTGCACGTAAAAAACTGCTTAAAAATCTATTCGGTAGTACAGGCAAAGATTTATACATTGAACCCACCTTTAATTGCGACTACGGCAGTAACATTCACGTAGGCAATCATTTCTATGCGAATTTTAACTGTGTGATTTTGGACGTAGCCGAAGTTCGTATTGGAGATAATTGTTTTATTGCACCTCAAGTTGGGATTTACACAGCAACACATCCTATTGATCCAGTTGAGCGAGCTAAAGGCATTGAATCAGCGAAACCCGTTAATATAGGCAATAATTGCTGGATAGGCGGTAACGCTGTGATTAATCCGGGTGTTAGTTTGGGTAATAATGTTGTGGTAGGCGCAGGTGCTGTGGTCACAAAAAGTTTTGGTGACAATGTGGTTATTGCAGGTAATCCAGCCAAAGTTATTAAAAGGGTGTGACGAGTAGGTGATCGGTTTTTAATGAAACATTTTTACTTAACTTTTAATTTTTAATCTTAAACCTTAACTCGAGTTGAGGTTAAAAATGTGATGGAGAAGCGATATATTTTTTTCACAGCCTCTTTGTTATAACGCTTCCCTTTAATTGTGAATACAACCATCGAATATGAAAATTGTTAACTATAAGTAAATTTGATATATTGTTAACAGTTTTCATTGTATTGTTGGTTATTTTTAATTAAAGGGGAAGGGTTTTGTTATATAAAAAGCAAATCGCGCTGGGTTTATTCAGCATGATGATTTTAATGGGATGTGGTGGCTCAGGCTCCGGAAGTGATTCAACGGATGATACACCTGTAACCGTAACTGATAACGACAATGATGGCATTGCTAACCCAGACGATCTTTGCCCTGATGAAGCTGGCATTGCTGCCAACAATGGGTGTCCAGACAAAGATACCGATCAAGATGAAGTGGTCGATAGGCTAGATGACTGCCCAGAACAAGTCGGCAGTGCCGACAACAATGGTTGTCCCGTTATTGCACAAAAAGATACAGATTTAGACGGCATAATCGACGATAACGACGACTGTATTGAGCAAAAAGGCCCCGAAGTATTAGCAGGTTGCCCTTATCCAAAAGATGATGATTATGACGGTATTGTAAATGCCGACGATCTTTGTCCGCAAGAAAAAGGCATCGTAGCACAGCAAGGTTGCCCGGCACCTGCCCCTGAAAACGCGTTTTATGTTTCATTGCAAGGCGATGATACAAACGACGGTTCAAAAGAAAACCCTTTTAAAACCTTTGCTAAAGCACAGTCGGTTATGCAGCCTGGCGACACCTGTATTGTAAGAGGTGGGGTTTATAACGAAGTTTTAAAAATTGATGCTAACGGTACTGAACAAGCGCCTATTTTATTTAAAGCCGCGAATGGTGAAAAAGTTTATTTAAAAGGCACTCAATATGTTAATAACTGGGAACAACATCAAGGCGATATTTACAAAGCCAACATAAAAATGAATTTAGGTGATACTCATAATCAAGTTTATTACCAAAGTAAATTAATGGATTTAGCCAGATGGCCAAACAATACTGACAACGACAGATTCACAATTGATGCCCACCCTATTGAGGGCGGTGATGGCTCTGTGATAGAAGCAACTGACTTACCCGATGATTTAACGGGTGGTTATGTATGGTATTTAGGCGCGCATTCAGGCACCAGTTGGACACGTAAAATAACCGATCAGCAGCCGGGTCAAATTCAGTACCAATCAATTGATATTAATAAATGGCCTTTTTCACCGCACAACCCAAGCGTATATCGTAACGATAACTATGGCCGTTTGTACGTATTTGGCAAACTAAATTTATTAGATCATGCCAGAGAATGGTACTACGACGACAATACAGAAACCTTGTATTTACAAACCCCTAATGGTGAAAAACCAGCAGACAACACGGTGGAAGTTGCCACACATAAAGATGCCATTATTATTAATGGTGAACATGTAGAAGTTCGAGCGTTTGACATATTTGGCGCAGGTGTGGTTATTAATGGGCATTACGCCAAAGTGACTGACAATATTATAACGCATGGCCGTGAACGACTAGATGAATTAGATAATAGTGATGCTCAAGTGGGTGATGGCGCTATTTTGGTCAGTGCGCATCATGCAACCATTAAAGGCAATATATTAGAACAGGGTTCATTGGTTGCGGTTAATCTTTTAGGTTGGGGTGGACGTGGCGAAGGCTCTATCGTTGAAAACAATGTTATGCGTTATTTTAACTCTGTCGGTATTCATGCATCAGCCATTCGAACTGGTGCGGATAACGTTAAGATCCTAAAAAATACCATTTCACATTTTGGCCGAGACGGCATTTATTACTCGGGTCAAAACGGTGAAGTTGCCTATAACGATGTGTCAAACGGCATGTTAATCAATAACGATGGTGGTGTTTTTTACACAGTTGGCAATGCTGATTTAAAAAACACCCGTATTCACCACAACTGGTTTCATGATGCTTATGGCCCAGATTATGCCGATGGCCGCGCCGCTGGCATTTACCTAGATAACAACAGTAAAGGCTACTTAGTACACCATAATGTAGTATGGAATGTCACCTGGTCTGGATTGCAATTAAATTGGGCAACTTGGCAAAACGATATGTATCACAACACCTTATGGAATCCGGGCAATGCGATGGATGCCTGGGTGAATGGTTATGAGCAAAAAGATAATCGGGTGTGGAACAATTATTCAAGCAAACCTGATTGGTTAAAAACAGCCGCCTATGATTTAAAAAATAATATTATCGCAAGTGAATCACCTTTTATGGATGCTGATGGCGGTAATTTTATGCCCAAGCCAGACAGCGCGTTAATTGATGCCGCGGCAGATATTAGTGGTTTTGATAAAAATGTGGTGGGTGAAGCCCCTGATGTAGGTGCCTATGAGCGAGGCTCAGTGCAATGGACAGCTGGCGTTAACGCAATTATCGACGAGCAATAAAATAGTTGTTGGCAGGTGAGGTAAATGGCTTCACCTGCTTATGCTATTTTATTGGCTGTTTATACAATGTTCAGTTTTATGTTTGCTTTCATCGCTGTGTATGGACGCAACAGTTTTTATAATTTTATTATTCAAACTAAGTGTCAGCTTTAACTGTTGGTAACAACCTAATATATCAATACGTTTTTAATAAAGGCGACAGCATATGACCCCATACCTAAAGCTATTTCGAGAGTAGCCCTTCTTTTTGTTTCAGGTTTTAACGCTTATGCAAACAGTTCTAAGGACAAAACTGAAAAAAACAATTGATCTAAGCTGGTGGCAATTGGTTTGGCACGATGAATTTGATTACCTAAATAATGATCTTGATAACACTTGGTAGTCACAAAACGCCTCAAGCTTTAATTATACAGCAGTCGCTAGCATGAACGTTAACTCGATTCGTTATTACCAACCCAAAAAATAATAAAACTCGGTGATAAGTCCAACTTTTAACGACAGTGATTAAAACAAACTAAAAAAACAGTTATCAAAAAATAGAGTTGAATTAAAAATGAATAAAACACTAAAAACGAGATTAAAGTGGAGTTTTACAGCGAGCACCTTTTTCGGTCTGTTAGGCTGCACCGCGATAAATTCACCACAAGTGGCTGTAAACGCTCAGCAAGCTAACGAGCATCGTATTCCGGCTAACCGAGTAGCGATGAATGTCGCTAAAGCGCTGCCGAATAACGCCTCACAAAATACTAAAGTTAAACCAAATATTTTATGGATTTTAACAGATGACCAACGCGCCGACTCAATTGCTGCAGTTAACCAAGCGTTAACCGGCAAAAAAGAAAGTGAATTAGGTTATGTTGAGTCACCTAATTTAGACGCGCTTGCGAAAGAAGGTGTGTTATTTCCACTGGCTTATAATCAGTCTCCGGGTTGTTCACCGTCACGTTATTCAATGGCGACAGGTCAATATCCGCACCACAGTGGTCGATACGGTTTTGAATACGCGCATCGTGAAAATCAGACCGCCAAACCTATGATTCCAGAAGTATTACGAGCTCATGGTTACCAAACCATGTTAGCAGGCAAAGCGGGTTTACGGACTAAAAACTCGCCGGATAAAGGCGGCACACCGTTAATTTACGATTTTGAAGTTGAACGTTACGCACTAGAAAAAGCGGGTATTGGTGATTGGGGGAAAACCGCAGAATATAATTGGGCAAAAAGTAATCGGCCGATCTCAATCACCGAACATTTGTATTTTCCCGACGGAACGGTGGACTCATTCCTTTATCATAAAAACGGAAAATATATTTCAGCGCCAAACCCAGTTGATAAAAAGTTAGATATTATTCGCTCTTATACCCGTGGTTCAAAAACCTTAATCATGGCGGGTGAAAGCCCAATGCCCGAAGATAAAACCCTAGATGGCCGAATTTTAGAAGCGTATCAAAACTATTTAGGCAATGCGAACCAAGAATATACCTCTATGTTAGGTGATAAAATTATTGGCCCTAAAGATGAAAAACCCGTGATGGTCAGTTTAAGTTTTCATTTTCCGCATACGCCTGTTTTGCCACCTAAAACATATCAGGACCGTTTTGAGCAATTCCCGTATAAAATTCCGGAGTTTTCAAAAGACGAGCTTGAAAAATTACCCAAACAATTGGTGAGTCTTTATAACTCAATGAAAGTCGACGATTTAACCAAAGCAGAAAAGTTAAGAATTATTCAAGATTATTATGCGTATACGGCTTATGGTGACTCGTTAATTGGTAAAGCCATCAAAGATTTTAAAGCATTTAGTGAAAAAACAAATCGCCCATACATAATTATTGCAACTGTGGGCGATCATGGCTGGCATTTAGGTGAACAAGGGATTTCTGCAAAATTTGCACCTTGGAATAAATCAGGTCATGGCGCTATGATTGTGGCCGACTCTTCAGGTGAGCACTTTCCAAAAAATACCGTACATACCGACTTTGTAGAATATGTTGATATTGCGCCCACCATTTATTCAGCAGCGGGTATAGATGTTGAAAAACAAACGCCCTATTTAGATGGGTTCGATTTAGCTAAAGTGATTCGCCAGCCAGACCTAAAACGTGATTATGTATTAGGTGAGTTGAACCAGATTGCGGGAGATCGCGTATATTTGCGTTCAAAGCGTTTTGGCTTTTCAATGAAAATTCGTCCGTTTAACGGCAAACCAGGCGTAACTCATGCCGCCGGTGAGAATATTATGTGGGCCGTTAACGCTTCAGCAAAAGATGTTGAGCTAGCGCTATACGATATGAAATGTGATCCAAAAGAGCGTAATAATGTTGCTTACGATCCGGCTTATGCAAAGATTGCGAACGCGTTAAGAATTAAAGCCCAAAATATCTTTTTAGGTGATAACCGGTTAGAAGTGAATTGGAAGAAAGCTAACGTATCACATGTTTCTGATTTTGCAGTAGGCGCTCATGATCGCAAATTACCAGAATTAGCCAATCTTGAGATCCCTAGTTGCAAGCACTAAAAATAAATATGCAATAACCCTAACGTGCAGGTTTGATTGATAAAACTCAATCAAACCTGCCAACGCAACTAAGTGAACTGTCTCCATAAGGCTGTTGTAGTAGTCTAAAGACATAACCACTGCATCTTCAGAATCTCGGCGTGTAATGACCGTTGTATCATCATCATTAACGACACCGTCCAAAACCGCTTTTAGGCTATTTCTTGCTTCGGTAAAAGATACGATTCTCATGAGAACCTCTACCTGCAAATTCAATGGGACATGTATAGCTTTAACAAACAAAATTGTACAGTAGGTTGAACATGTGTTGATGTGTTATCAGCTTTATTTACAACAAAAAACAGCCATCATTTTTATTTTAAAAAAGTGCCAATTGCGGAAATTTACTCATTAATTTTCAATGTCAGCTGTTAGGCGATAAGCAGACATTTACGCGACTCAGATTTTGCATATATTGTAGGTTGTGGTAAGCCAGAGGCGCACCCAACATTGTGGCGTATTTAATAAAAGTGTTGGGATTCGCTTCGCTCGACCCAACCTACGCGTGCTCATTTTTGCCCCCAAATGAGTTTAGTCGAGCGTCGCAAATGAGCGAATTGGAGACATTTACGCAACCTATATATCCCCATATGCTGCGGGTTCCCACGCTCTGCGTGGTAACCTAAAGGTAAGGTGTAAATCTTCGCTTTGAGCGATTAGGAAATATTTTGTATCTTTCGCATTTTGATGAATATTGGGTGGTTGGGTTTCTGCTTTTGTGATTAAGATAATATTATGTGTTGTTGGCTATTATGATACATTAATTTAATGTTGAAAGTTTTAGCAGTGACAGAATGGATAACAAAATTATTGAGTTTACAGAACGCCACATATCAGCTCATGAATCAGGGTTTGATGGTCTTTTTCGGTTTTTATCTTTTTCAAATACTCCTGAATCGATAGATAAACACAAAGCTATGCTAACTGATGGCTGGCTATATCATACAACTCCTGAATCATTAAATGATCCCCATGACATTAAGTTTAAGCTCAAGTGGCCTGGGTTGGACGATTGGGATGAAATAAGCGGGTTTATTGAAGACATAAAACTCATGAGATCGTTATCGGGAAACTTATTTAATGAAAAATTGAGTTCAATTCAAAGTTTGCTAGGTGATGACTCACTCAAAATTAAGTTAGAAGCAGCTTTAAAACAGTCTTATTCTCAAACAAGGGTTTGTTGTTTTACGACAAGTCACAAAAATATTTTATTTTGGGCCCACTATGCTAATTCTCATACAGGTTACTGCATTAAATTTAAAGTTAATGATAACCCTAAAAGTATTTTCACCAATACTAGAAAAATCCATTATTCAAATGATTATCCAACAATTAAATTTCCTGTCTTTTCCAATCTTGTTAGTTTGCTTTCAATTATTTTGAAAAAAGCGAAGAATTGGGAATATGAAGATGAGTACCGGAGTATGTTCAGTCCTAATTGGCCTCTTCAACTTGAGAACAATGGGAGTTCATTATCTCTTCGAAATGATGACATATCAGACATATATTTTGGAATGAATATGAAGGAAGAGGACAAAACAAAAATAATTGAACTAGTTGAAGCTGGACCTTTCAATCCTAATTACTGGGACACTCGCATTTGCAAAGATAGCTTTAGTTTAGATTTTATAAAACACGATCCATGAGTGAATTCGTTTAAGCATATTATGTACTTTTGGGATGAAAATATTTAAAACTGAGTTTGAGTTTAATTAATGAGTTATAGACAAATAAACAACGTTGGATATAAGCGGATTTATCCAATGACTCTAGCCGAAGATAATACAATTTGCCAATATTGTGGCAGGCATGCTCGTATGGGCCTTGAAATGACGGATGATCATGTTCCACCGCTGAATTGTAAATTTGAAGATGGCCTACACAGAGTAGTAAAAAAGACGCTAATAAGAGCTTGTAGCGAATGCAACGGGATTGCTTCAGATAAACCTCACGCTGACTATTTGGAAAGGCACTTCTGGTTGAAAGCCGCTTATCTCCGAAGGTACAAGAGAATACTACTAAATTACAACGGGGATAAAGATAACGTTGAAGATGGAGACTTAAAAGCTTACCTGAATAATATTGATTATAATTATGAAGAAGTACTCAGGATGATAGGTTTTGGAATAAAAACTGTTGATCAAATAGAAAGCCCTATATTAAACCTGAAAAATAAAAAGAAACAAAGAATATCCGACGTATTAATTGGTTATTTATATGGTTGGCCCCATGAAGATGATGAAGATGACGAAAAAAATGATCCAGAGCAGTCAGTATCGACCAAAGAAAATCAAACAGAAGATATAGAATCTATTGTTTGCACATTTGACGAATTTATAGAATTCTTAATTGATGAGAACATGGCAGGTTTGAGAATTACGAGCCAAGACAGTTACCGTATTTGGGTTGACGCTCACCATAGCCGCTTTGAGATGTTAGATCTACCGAGCAATCCAGAAGAATCATACCCTACGACTTGGAAAAAAATAAGGTTGGAAGTATCTAGGAGCATGGATAATTCCGACACAGTGGCTTTCCAAAGCCAACTTTCAGAACACTTACTTTTCAATTCAGTTGAAAGAGATGAAGAAAATAGGCCTTATATTGCACGTTGCAATTTTATTACTTTTTTACGTGCAAACCCATTAATAAATAGCTTTAAAAGTTATAAATTGTGGCTTCAAAGTATAGATGATGAATTAATTCATTCATTGTTACCAAAGCAAATGTGTTGGACTGATCTACCACAGTTAGAATTAAATCATGAAACTCAAAAAAATAGTCAAGACACGTTTAAATATATTGAAAGACGGATTGTAAAAACAGCGATAACTACTGAGAAAAAGGCTAGCTTTGCAATTAAATTTCTCAATGAATTGGTTAAAATCAGTCAAATAAAATCATCACAGATTAAAGATTATGACCTTTTAAAATTTGCGTTGCTTCACCCTGAAATCGATAATACTGACGAACTTAATCAATTCCTTTTGAAACACTATAATAAAATAAACAGCAGTAGGCCTTTAAAAATAAAACTATCATGTGCATTAGAGTGTAAATTGTCTAAGAAATCGCATATTTTTTCTAACTTTTTTGCGACTGATATAATGAACATTGATTTATTATTAGACAAAGTAAATATTAATGTATTTGAAGATCTTATTCTGATTTAAAGAATAAACCGCAGGAGTGATAATTATTAGGCAAGCTCTATAATTTGGGTCGGGCATTTAATATACAAAATTTTGGAATTGGCCAAGGCTCATGCCAACCTACAAAATATGCAGAATTTGAGCTGGTTAAACGTCAGCTTTTCACCTGGCAGCCGACGTTTAAAATTCAACAGTCAATTTCCGCTTCTGGTACAAGGCACGTTTTCGTTCTGAATCGATGTTGTCCATCGACGATTTATACATATAACTAGCCTTTGCCCCATTATGTCCCTCGGCTATTTGAGATATTACTTCATCTAAGAATCATTTGACTAAACTTCCCTAATCAATATAGTGTTTAATGATTATTGGTCGATTCAGCATTCAGAATAAGGAGACAATCGTGGCAAAAGAAGGCATGAAATTCGCAAGTGAAGCTAACTTCAAGTCTTTCATGCAGCAATACGGAGTCTTCAAGGATCTGGACGATATAACAGTTCAAATTCCTTCAGGAGTACAGATTGCAGACTACGTATTAAGAGATGTAGCCGTACTCGAACTAAAAACGATCAAGAGCGATCCAGGAGAAAAGTTAGAAAGTTACTTCCATGAGATAATGAAACGCCCAGACTTTCCTGGTATCTATGGCGAGCTGAATTTTCGTAAGGTTGTTGGCTTAATGGATGATGGTGAGCGATTAATTCGAAAATTTGAAAACAAGGCCTTTCGTCAGATAGAGAGTGTTGTCAGCAAGGCTGACAAGCAGGTTAACTCTACCATTGAGTATTTATCGATGAGTCCAGATACGGCTGGGGTGCTTGTCTTGATCAATGAAGCTGCTGAGATGCTGGAGCCTGACATTCTTATCAACTATATCAGTGGACTTTTAGGTGCCAAATCAGGAGATACGCTAAGGTTCAAGAACATACATAGGGTTATTCTTTTACAAGATACACATATGGTGGCAAAACCGAACTCAGTCGCGAGTGGTACTGATATTCCAATCTATAATATTAAGAATGACAATCTAGAACTATCAATGGTCGAAGGCCTATTGAACCGTGTTCTTGAGCAATTAATTGGGCAATACTCAAAGTTCAATGGTTTCAAGCATAGGTTAGCTTCAGAAGAATTTTTTTCTATAGAGAAAATTATGAAAGAATTACCTTGTCAACCTAATGGTCAGGAGCTAATTGAGGCAAACTACAGAAAAAACCGTTACATGAAAGATTATAGTGAACAGCAATTAATCGAGTTTGGTTCTACGGTGATGTCTATCGTGTGTGCTTTGTTCATGAAAAATCGTCCGTTTCAATTAGAGCACGAAAGGAAGATGTATATAATCAAAAAGGCAATAGAATTATTTGAAGAAAGCAGGATAAGGCCATTTGATCTAAAGAAGCTTAATATCGATCCTGTGTCAGTACGACCTGTTGATTAGGCTATTACAACTAAGCTACCGATGTAGTATTCACTCGTTGTGTCTTCTGTATAAATTGCCATACCTAAGATAATTCATTATTTGCTAATTTAGAAGTTTCACTGACTCATTTCTGTCCAGAAATGAGCTAGATCGACCATCTGCTTTTCTCTCAAAGCTGACACCGACCATGATGTGCTTGAAGAATAGACGTTAACGCTCTGAACGGTCGGTTTCGTTAGTTCTACGCATGCTAAGGTATTTGTGAAAGGTTACCGGAACGGAGCTGGTATGTAGTCATCAGCCAAATGAAATCTCCTCTCTCCAATTTTAATTCAATCAAGCCCTATTTAGCCCGGTACCTATCACCATTTTTATCCATTCAATTTTTACCTGTTTAGGTTTATCAGAAATACGAAAATTTTTATGTGTCACTTTGAGCAGTTAAACACAATGAACAACATATAAATAAATTTACTGGCTAATGAGAACGAGAAAAATATGAAATTTTATTTAAAGATGGCGTTTGCTGTTGTTATCGCTGGCTCTGGATTTAACACATATGCAGATACGCAAGGCAATCAATCGGCTAGTTCGACCGAATTTAAAGGTAAAAAAAGTATCGATTTGTCCAAGTGGCAACTCGTTTGGCAGGACGAATTTAACTACCCAGATAAACAGCTAGATAAAAATTGGATTTCACAAAATGGCCCAACGGAAAACCCTTGGGTTTACAGTAGTCGCTGGCGTGAAAATGCGCAAGTGAAAGAGGATGTTTTACACTTAAAAAGCATTAAAGAAACCCGCGGTGGTCAAGATTGGACAACCGGAAATGTCTGGAGTAAACGCACCTTTGGTTATGGTTATTTTGAAGCAAGATTTAAGTATGCTGAGGCATACGGCACCAATAATTCATTTTGGTTCTGGCCAAAACAAGGGGTTGATGAAGGGCAAAAAGCGTGTGAAATCGATATAAACGAAGGTCATTACCCTAATATTATTAATACTAATGTACATAACTGGACAGACAAATACACCTTACCCAATGGTCGAATTAGTCACAGTGACGACCAAAAACATTGGACACTGTTAGGGCAGCCCGATCACACAATAGAATTAAAACAAGCGATTAAAGCAAAAAAAGTGCGTTTAACTTCGCTGAATCCCGCGTCTATTCATATTTCTGAATTTAGAGTATTTGAACCTTCATCGGCTGGATATCCGTCTGCGAAAGATGACTTACCGCAAAACAGCCCGTTAAATCACGCGCTTTCTGCGGATACTCAATTAACGACTAATGGGGTGTTTAACAAGCTACCGTCAAGAGAAGAATTTGCCATAGACGGCAAGTTGAACACCCGCTGGGTGTCTGAAAAACATGGTCAAAAATGGCTGCAATTAGAGTGGGATACACCTAAAAATATTGGTGCGATTCAATTTGTAAATGGTTGGGAGCAAGAGTATGGCGACTCGCAAGGTATTTACCGTAATTTGATATCAGACTATGTGCTTGAGTATCACAATGGTAAAGAGTGGGTTGAACTTAAAAAATATCAAGCAGCTGAAGCAGTGGCGAATTTTGGCGATGAATATCACACCTACGGATTAGAGTGGGATCAAGACCATTTTAAGTTCTACTTTGATGGGGAGTTATATCACACCATGCGCAATGATGTTTGTTTTAGCGAACAAACTATTTTATTCAGTTTAGCTATCTTAAAAGCCGATATTGCGGGTCCGGTAACGGATGCAATTGATGGTACTAGCATGAAAATTGATTGGGTTCGTTACTATCAACGCAAGCCGTAAAGTACATCGGGGTTAAATAATGAATAGCATTGATGTTAGCGTTATGGTTATTTTTACTCTGCTGGTGGTGGGCTGCGGTTTAAGCTTTTCCAGCTCGGGTAAAAATATGAAATCCTATTTTTCAGCAGGTGGTGCGCTGCCTTGGTGGATGAGTGGTTTATCTCTTTTTATGAGCTTTTTTTCAGCTGGCACATTCGTTGTGTGGGGATCAATTGCTTACTCACAGGGCTGGGTTGCTGTTACCATACAATGGACTATGTGCATTGCCGGTTTACTGATAGGTTTTTTTATTGCTCCCAGATGGCAAAAAACCAATGTGGTCACCGCGGCCGAGTTTATAAAAGCACGTTTAGGCCAGCGCGTGCAAAAAGTGTATACCAGTATCTTTTTGGCAATCGCTACCTTTTCAACCGGCACGTTTTTGTACCCAGTTGCAAAAATTGTGGAAGTTTCAACCGGGCTACCTATCACCAACACCATTATTGGTTTAGGTGTGCTTATTTTACTCTACACTGCCGTGGGCGGTTTATGGGCAGTAATCGTCACAGATATATTGCAATTTGTGGTATTAACCGCAGCTGTTTTAGTGGTAGTACCTTTATCGCTTAATGAAATTGGTGGTGTTGCAAACTTTATCGACAAAGCCCCTGAAAACTTTTTTGCATTAACCAGCGGTGAGTATTCTTGGGGCTTTATTTTTGCGTTTGCCTTATACAATCTGTTTTTTATTGCCGGAAACTGGGCTTACATCCAGCGATATACCTGTGTAGCAACCCCGCAAGATGCGAAAAAAGTAGGGTGGTTATTTGGTGGCCTTTATCTTATTAGCCCGGTTATCTGGATGCTCGCACCTATGGTTTATCGCGCGCTCAACCCTGATTTAGCCGGTGCAGATAACGAAGGTGCATACCTTTTAATGTGTAAAGAGGTATTGCCTGTTGGCATGCTGGGGTTAATGCTGGGCGGGATGATATTTGCAACTTCCAGCTCAATAAACACAGCTTTAAATATTACCGCAGGTGTTATTACCAATGATGTTTTTAAACAACTTTACCCAAAAACCAGCCAAAAAACGTTAGTTAAAATTGGTCGTTTATCGACTATTTTATTGGGTTTTGTCACCATAGTGATTGCGCTGCTGGTGCCTTATATGGGCGGTGTGGTTGAAGTGGTAATGACAATGGCTGCATTAACTGGTGGTGCGTTATTTTTACCGCCGATCTGGTTGTTGTTTTCTAAATATCAGCGTGGCTTTTCTATTTTAACCACCTCAATTTTAACGCTGGCCATTAATGGCACATTTAAATTCATAACCCCTTGGTTATTCGACTTTTCGTTAAACCGTGCGCAAGAAATGCTGCTCGGGGTACTGGCACCCGTTGCAATATTAACGGTATTTGAGCTTATTTATCGCAGCCAAAAGCAACCCGCGCCGTTATATCAAAGCTACTTAAAATCACAGCAACAAAAAGAAGATGTCGCGCAGCAGCAAGATGCAGGGCAGCATGAAGCGGATAATTCTAAAGGTAACAGAGTGATTGGTTTTGGCATTTTAGTCACTGGCCTGATTTTATTTTGTTTAGCCTTGCTGGCTGAAAAAGGGGCATTTGTTGTTGGTGCAATGGCTTTAATCGTAATAACGCTGGGTGTGTTTTTGTTGGTGAAGTTTAACAAACAAGAGAAAGCTGAGGTCAAATATGAGTACCAATAACAACAGCAATAATAATAACAATAGCAATAATAACAGGAGTTTTCCTTGGGATATTCCGCAAACCAAGCCAGACAGAGCGCTAAGTCAGGCAATGTCGCGTTTATATGCCAACTATTTAACGCCACGGCCGGAAGATAACCCCCTTTTTACCAGCTTTAAATATACCGAATTAGTGGGATTTGATTATAACGGGCACGATGGCACAGTATCCCGCAGAGATCCGTCTAAAGTGATTCTTGTCGATGATACTTATTATATGTGGTACACCAAGCGTGATACAAAAACACCACCTCAAGGGGCTGAAAAATGCACAGACAGCATACCTTCGACAGATTGGGATTTAGCTGAAATTTGGTATGCAACCAGTCAAGATGGATTTGTCTGGCAAGAACAGGGCTGTGCGATTAAACGTCCGGCTAAGCCCATGCCCGGCTGGCGTTCGGTTTCGACACCGGATATTTTAGTGTGGAAAGGTAAATATTATTTGTATTACCAAGCCTTTATGCAGGCTAGTGGAATTAAAGGCGATCATTGTCCGGTCACTTTGTCTTATGCCAATTCGCCGGATGGCCCTTGGACGCCATGTAATCATATCGTGGTAGAAAATGGCGAACCGGGGAGTTGGGATCAGTTTTCAATTCATGATCCTTACTTGCTGGTATACAAAGGTAAAATTCACCTTTATTACAAATCAGCATTTGGCGACCGGCCAGACTATTTAGTGGGTAATGGTTTAGCGACCGCGGACGATCCGCTTGGGCCATTTAACAAACACCCATTAAATCCTATTTTAAATTCGGGCCACGAAACCACTTATTTTCCGTTTAAACAAGGGATTGCGGCATTTGCTATTCGAAACGGCAATGAAAACAACAGTATTCAATATGCGGATGATGGCGTTAATTTTAACCTTGCATCTGTCACCTCGTTGATGCCAATTGCCGCAGGGCCTTTTGTACCAGACGCTTTTACCAATTTAGATAGCGATAAAACAGGCAACGGGCAGGGTATTAGTTGGGGAATATCACACTTTAGCGATAAAACTGATCCGACAACCAAACACAGTTTTTTAGGCAGATTTGATTGCAACTTAATGCAAAATGGCGGCAATAAAGATATGAAAGAAACTGATGTGATTCATCACCCCAGTGTTTATTTTGCTCAAAAGCTCAGCCCGCAACAAAAAAAGCAACGCCAGCAAACTGCAATTAAGAGTAAAAACACATGTTAGTAGAGCAATTTAGCCCGCCAACCCACAAAAATAAACTAGTCCAATTAACGACTGATTTTGTGGTTGCAGGTGGTGGCTTAGCTAGGGCGTGCGCTGCCATCGCCACCGTAAGAGCGGGCATTAAAGTGATATTAATACAAAATAGATCAGTATTAGGTGGTAACACGTTGAGTGAAGTTAAAGTTTGGGCATTGGGTGCAACTTCTCATATGCGTAATAATAACCGGTGGTCATTTATGACCATGGTTAAAAAGTAACGTGCTGGAAACGGTTTTAATGGAATACTCAGAAAATGAAATGCCTTATTGTGTTAAAAATTGTAAAGTTAAGCCTGTAAATGGCACGATAGTGTATGAAATGAAAGGCCATTATCAAACCGTTAATCGACTTATACTAAACCAAGCAATCGAGGTATCTGAATTGGTGATTGAACTAGAGCAACCACGCAAAAATATGCCTGCAAGTTTATTTGAAATTGAAGTGCATTAATTTTCATGACGGCAGTTAAGGCAAACGTGCAAGCGGGTATACAAGCGGATAGCGTAGATGACATTAACTTGATTAACCGAGTGCGCAACGGCGAAATTAATGCTTATTCGCACTTGGTTAAACGCTACGAATGCTCAGTACGTGCGGCGTTGCGGGTGCGTTTGCACGATACCAGCGAAGCTGAAGATTTAGCGCAAGAAAGTTTTATACTGGCCTATAACAAGCTTAATGAATTTGACGAGTCACGCCCCTTTGGTGCGTGGGTACGGGGCATTGCGATAAACTTACTTAAAAATCATATCAGAAAGCTCAAACCAGTAACAATTGGCAGTGATACCGAGCTTGAATTGATGATAAACCAACATATAGACACACATTACACAGCCGATAACGAAGTGGCTTCCGTTAACGCGCTACAAGATTGCATGAGCAAATTAACAGATAAAGTAAAACAATTGATATTAGAACATTATGGTGAAGGTTTTAGCATTGCTGAAATGACTCGTAAACATGGTGTGCGTCATTCTGCTATGACTATGCGTATGTTTCGCATCCGGCAAAAATTACGTGAATGTATTGAGAACAATCTCAAGGAGTATTCATAATGAGTGCATCCGATCAGGATAACAACCCACAAGCTTCACTCAGCAAAGAGCAGCAACGTTTAATTGCCGATTATTTGGCCGGAAAAAACGTAGATGCGCAGTTAACTCAAGCCTGTAAACATAATCCTCATGTTAAAGCTGAATTAGCCAAATTGGTTGCTAATGACAGGCTAATTCGTTTGCAAATAGACTCAGCCGAACAAATAACCAAGCAGCGAGCAGATTTTTCAGCGTCTGTTATGGATAAAATTATCGCGCAAAACAATTTGGGCCAAGTGCATAGCATTAAAGGTAAGCCAGCTGAGCAAAATACTCAAAAAACGACTCAAGCTATCAATCCAGATAATAAACTGGTTAAATTAAACGCTCATTCAAAAAAACAAAGCCGTAAATGGTTTAATTCGTTTAACGCGCTGGCAGCAAGTGTTGCGATATTTGTTGTTGGTTTTTTTATTACGAGTTTTCTGTTTGTCCAAAATAATTTGGCGGTTGTGACAAAAGTGGCCGCTGTTTCTGCCGTTAATAATTTGGTTGTGGGCCAATCAATTAACCGCGGTAAAATTTCATTGGATGTCGGTTACAGTGAAATTAAAATGGGCAATGGGGTGATATTACTGCTCGAAGCACCGATTCGTTTAGATATTCGCTCGCAAGATTTGGTGATTCTGGAAAAAGGCAAACTAGTTGCAAAAGTACCACCACAAGCCATCGGTTTCAGAGTGGACACACCAAGCTCTGAAATTATTGATTTAGGCACCGAGTTTGCGGTAGATGTAAACGATAAAGGTGACAGCCAAGTGCATGTTTTAGATGGCGAAGTGAAAGCTCGCTCATCTAAATTGCAAGCTTATAAAATGCTGCGAAAAAACCAAGCGTTGTCATTTAGTTTAGATGAAAAAATCGAATTTATTAAAAGCAGTCCTAACTTATTTATGCGTGCTTTGCCGGGTAAATCCGTTGCCAATTCAGATTATTTGCACTGGTCATTTGACAGCAAACAATTTTACAGCCAACAATCCGACAACAAGCAAACGGGTGCTTTTTTATCGAACGGAAAAGGCATCTCTGGTAAACAATATCCAGCCTATGATAAAACACCTGAAACGACAGCAGGGCAGGGCGAGATAACACAAACCGCTGGTGTGTTTGGACAAGCCATTGCTTTTAATGGTATTAACAATTGGTTAGAAACAGACTTTCCCGGTATTGCAGGTGATGCGCCCAGAACTGTTAGCTTTTGGGTTAAAGTACCAAAAAATATCGCAAAGCATGAAGTGTTTGGCATTGTTAGTTGGGGCACGCAAGAGTTTTATTCTGCTTGGCAAATATCACCAAACCCTTTTGCGCAAAATGGGCCCTTAGGGGCACTGAGAATTGGTACTTATAATGCACAAGTGGTGGGCACTAAAGACCTGAGAGATGGTCAATGGCACCATGTTGCGGTTGTTTTGTATGGTGGTGAATCATCAGATATTTCAACACATGTACTTATGTATGTTGATGGTGAATTGGAAAAAACACATGGTAAATCTTTTGCCAAAGTGGATACCAAAATCACCCAAAAAAATTCACGCCCGCTAGCACTTGGCCGAAATATTGGTTACGAAGCAGAGCACGAACGCAATAAGTATTTTAGAGGCAGCGTCGACGAGTTGTATGTATTTGATACCGCGCTTGAACAACAACAAATAAAACAACTGATGCAAAGCAATAAATTTAGTTTTTAGATACATAACAGTCCCGTTGAATAAAGTGTCCGGGTTGCCGGTTACTCAGCACCTTTTAAGTTAAGCGCTTATTGTTGCATTTTACTCAACCAAGGCTTAAGTTTATGAAATGATTAATTTAAAACTAATTGGAATAGCGTGTATAGACTCAATGTTAAAAAGTTCTATACGCACTTCTAATGATTAAGCTGTTATATGAAATGAAAAGGAATCCGATGAAGCTTCTACTTATTATCCTTTCAATTCTATTTGTAAATGACGGAATTTCAAAAGAACATTCATGGTCGTTTAGAGAGTCTGGCACTATTTGCAGTATTCTTACATCAAACAGAATTGATCTTAATGCCAATGAAACAGTCCAATACACAGTAGTGTTTGGATATGCAAGTAGAAAACATGATCTAAGTGAGCACTTAAAATCAATTAACTTAAAACCAAATGAATACGTTTTACAGTTTAACGTTGCGCTTCATCATCCAGCTGGTGAATTTGGTTTATTAGGTGATGAAATAGATGTACCTATACAATTAAAAGTTAACGATTCTTTGCTTAGAACTCATGAAAATGAATATGGAACGACCTATTATGTTATTGGCGAAAAGGCTAAACAATTATTGAAAAAGTTAAGCGTGAATGAAAAAATAATACTTAAAGTACAAGTGGATAATGTAGAGCACTTAATACCTTTGACAAATGAATCTAAAGATTTTAATTTAAAGCGCAGGCTTCTTCAAACTTGTGAAACTCATTTCATATAACAAGACTTATCTGTTTATGAAAGAGTGGTTGTTTTTGTTGGTGCTAAACAATCGAAAATCGATTTCGGAGATAAAAAATACGAATCTCTAATCAACTTAGTTTTAATACAAATTAAGACTACACAATCTAATAACTTAGATTTTCATTTGTCTTATTACCTTGGGAAATATACGCAAGAAGCTCCAGTAAATATTGGCTTTGACGTAATCACGAATGATAATGGTTTTACGCCATTAATTTCACATCTCAAAGCTAATGGTCGCTCTTGCAAGCAAGTTAAAATGGTCACTGCATCTAGCGAGATTTCTAAATGAATCGCTCAGTATTAAATGGTTAGCTATCAATCAATAGGCTAAATTATTCTGCCACTACAGTGTTGTAAATTGTTATTTAATCGCGTTTACTACGCTTATCATTTGCTAATATTTTGCATAAAACTGCTCACACGTTATGAAACATAAAATAAGTAAGCTCCCGGAGCTCGCAAAACTCGCTAACTATTCGTTACTTGATAATTTAACGGCTGATCCCGATGCAACCGAAACCGGTCACGATCACCAGCCTAGAGAAGTTTTTTCCGGCCATTATGTGCCTGTTTTACCCACGCCATTACCAGAGCCTGAATACATCAGCCACAGTAAAGTATTGTTCGAAGAATTAGGTTTTGACGATAAATTAGCCCTAGATCCAGATTTTATTCAGCTATTTTCTGGGGATGTAACTAATTTGCCAGCCGGCATGCGAAAAATAGGCTGGGCAACGGGTTATGCCCTTTCTATTTATGGCACCGAATATATTCAACAATGCCCTTTTAGAACCGGTAACGGTTATGGTGATGGCCGTGCTATCTCGGTTTTAGAATTGGTCGCTAATAATAAAAGATGGGAAATGCAACTAAAAGGCGCGGGGTGTACACCTTATTGTCGAGGTGGGGATGGCAGAGCGGTATTGCGTTCAAGTGTGCGTGAATTTTTAGCACAAGAGCATATGTATGCTTTGGGGATTAACACCTCGCGCTCGTTAAGTTTATTTGTTTCTAAAACTGAATGCATTGATCGCCCTTGGTATTTTGAAGATTCTCGCTCGCACGATCCGGAAACTATGGTTTCAAACCCTGTGGCTATTTCTACCCGTGTTGCGCCTTCTTTTTTACGGGTTGGCCAACTTGAGTTATTTGCACGCCGGGCACGCACGATGGAACATGAAAACGCGCTGAACGAACTTGAGCAAATTGTAGAACACCTGATTACACGCGAATACCAAGATATAGCTGCGCAATCGCCAATACCACCACGACTAACACCCGATAAAATACTGCTGTTGGCCACTGAGTTTCGCGAACGCTTAACCTCGTTAGTTGCCAACTGGCTGCGGGTGGGGTTTTGTCAGGGCAATTTTAATAGCGATAACTGTGCAGCAGGTGGTTATACACTGGATTATGGCCCCTTTGGTTTTTGTGAATTATTTGAGCCTACATACCAGCCATGGACGGGCGGTGGCCGCCATTTCTCATTTCTTAATCAGCCATTTGCGGCAGAAACCAACTTCAAAATGTTTTGTCGAAGCCTTGAACCTTTATTGCAAACACAGCCCGAAGCAAGTGAAAAATTGGCTGATATTGGTGATGGTTTTAAAGCGGTGATGCAGCAAAAATTAGAAAAAATGTGGACAGAAAAACTTGGCTTAACTGCTTATAACTCAGATCTATTAATCAATCTATTACAACTTATGGTAAACACCAAAGTTGATTTTAATATGTTCTTTCGTAAACTGTCACATGTACCCCAGCATGTTTCTGCGCTGGAAAAAAGCTTTTACATGCCAGCCTCGGAAGAGTTACAACAGCAATGGACAGAGTGGCTACAAACTTGGCGTGCTTTGGTTAATGCCCAAGATAACGCTGAAAAACTCAGTGAGCAGATGAAACAAGTTAATCCAAAATACACTTGGCGAGAATGGCTAGTTGTACCAGCATACCAAGCGGCGGCTAAAGGGAATTATCAGCTAATCAACGAGCTACAGCAGGTATTAAATAACCCGTACGACGAACAAAGCAAAGAAATTGAAGATAAATATTATCAACTGCGCCCAGAAACATTTTTTGGAATGGGTGGTGTTAGCCACTATAGTTGTTCATCTTAAGCTGTTCGTCTTAACCATATTTTGCACTGAAACCAAACTTGATTGACAAAATCACCACTCGTTTGGTTTTTTTGTGCTGACCAAGTCTAATCATAATGCATCTTGACCTGGCGGTCGGTTTATTGCTTTATGAAAAATAATTGTTCATTGTTTACAATTAAACGTCAAGTTGATAGGGTTGTAACGTTTTTGCAACGTGGTTACCTGTTTGTAACCAAATTCATATCATCATCTTGGGGTTTATTTTAATGTTTAATAACCGTTTTTGTTTGGCAGTTGCGGCCACATCTTTGCTATTTAGCTTAAATGTGAGTGCGAAAACTGTTTATGTTGCACCAGATGGTTCTGATCAAAACAACGGAACTGAAAACGCACCGTGGGCGACATTTGCCAAGGCGAATGCAAATTTACAAGCTGGAGACACTTTGATCGTTGAGGGCGGGGAATATCGCCAGACGATGAGAATAACCCAATCTGGTACGGACACAAATCCAATTTTGATTCGCCCTGCAGACGGCGAAAAAGTTGTGATTGTTGGTACAAACCCGATTAACGACTGGGTTGCACAAGGTGATGGAATTTATGCAACATCAGTTAATATGAGTATTGCTGAGCATTCACGACAAATTTACCAAAACCAAGAGTTGATGCAAATTGCGCGCTGGCCAAATGATTCAGACAATGATGTATTTACTATCGATGCGCATCAAGTTAATACGGCAGGAACTGAAAGCCGACTGTATGTAGATGGTATTCCAGACGTTGATTTAACAGAAGGTTACCTATGGTATTTAGGCCAGCATTCGGGCACCAGTTGGACTAAAAAAATTACGTCTAACACCTTAAGTGAAATTAATTTCACCCCAATCGATATCACAAAGTGGCCATATAGCAATCACAATCCGGTGCATAAAATTGATGGTGGTTATGGCCGATTTTACGTTTACGGCAAACTAGATTTGTTAGATAACGAGCGTGAATGGTTTTACGATAGCACAACACAAACTTTATATTTTAAACCGGCTGATGGTCAATTGCCTGCGCCGGGTTCAGTTGAATATGCCGCTCGTGAACGTGCCGTTCAAATCAACGGCAGCTATGTTGATATGGAAGGTATAAATGTACGTGGCGCAAACGTTCGCCTTGACGGGCATTTTAACCGTTATGCCGGTGCCGAAGTCATGCATGGTAAACAAAGATTTGATAACCATACAAGCACATCAGGTTCTGGTGTATTTGATGGCTCAATTCTGATCGTAGGGCTAGATAACATTGTTGAAAATAACGTAATTAAGTTCGGTTCAATCAACGGCATACACGTTGCGGGTTGGTCGGGAGCGGGCACCAATACAGTTATTCAGGGCAATGAAATTCGTTATTTTGATACTTTAGGTATCCATTCAAGCCCTATTCGTTCGAATGCGGCAAACGTTAAAATTTTAAAAAACACAATATCACATACGGGGCGAGATGGTATTTATGTGATCGGTCAAGGTTCTGAAGTTGCCTACAATGACATTTCGTATGCGGCGATGATCAACAACGACGGTGGACTATTTTATACCGTCGGTAACACTGAATATCGCAATATCGAGATCCATCACAATTGGTTTCACGATGCAATGCAACGGGATTATCACGACAAACGTACCGCAGGTATTTATTTAGATAATGACAGCAAAGGTTTTTTAGTTCACCACAATGTAGTTTGGAATGTGCCTTGGAGCGGCATTCAATTAAACTGGGATAACTGGGACAACCATATTTACCATAATACTCTGGTCGATGTTGGCCAAGCAATGGGCGAATGGATAAATGGCCGAAACCCAAGAGACAATAGAGTTTGGAATAACTATAGTTCACATGCAGACTGGTTGCGCAGCGACGCTTACGATTTAGATAGCAATATTATTTCTGCAATTAACCAATTTGTTGATTCTGCAAATCAAAATTTTATGCCTAACGCAACTTCAAGTTTATTAGATTCGGGCAAAATTATTGATGATTTAAGCAAACCTTATGCAGGTCCAGCGCCAGATGTGGGGGCGTACGAAGCGGGCGGTATACAGTGGACAGCCGGGGTAAACGCAATTGAAGATATTTGCAATAGCTGTGCATCTGATCTGAATGCCAATCCGGTTCATCCACCCATTGCGGCCTCGCTTGCTTTTGATGATCGTGCAAAATATTTGTCCAATGCCTATTTAGCAGGCGGCGCACTCGATGTGAGCGTAAACTTTGATGCAGGCACAGGTAATACCATTACCGATGCATTTAGGGGTGTTAAATTTTACCTTCGTTTAATTGATAAATCTTCAGGCAAATGGGTATCACTGAATGATACGATTGTGTTCGATAGCACTGTGGTTGGTCAGCGTGCAGGCACAGCATCAGCTAGTTTACCGTTAACCGATTTAGTACCAACAGCTGAATTACAGCCAGATCAATTTTATTTTGTGTTTGTTCAATTCAAGACATCCGCAGGGGTCGTTAAATCATTAGGTGTACAACCCATTAATGTTATTGAGCCAATGCCAGCATCAATCAAATGGGATGACGTTAATAAATATCGCAATACGCCATTTTTGAACAATGATTTTTTAGATATCACATTAAATATTGATGCAGGCTCAGGCCAAACCATCACCTCTGACTTTGACGGCGTTGAAATTTTATTGCGGGAGTTACGTTCAAATTGGAGTGTGGTTAAAGATTATTCGGCGCACGATGCGAGTATTGTCGGTAATCAAACGGCCAACCCAACAGTTTCTGTACCTTTGTTTGGCGTGACCCCTTCATCTGAGTTACCGGCGGGCAACTTCTATTACTTGTATGCACGCTTTAAGTCGTCTGACGGTAAAACCTATACGGTCAGCGCATCACCCATTATTATTGACAGCGATTTTGACAATGATGGTATCGGTGATATGACCGACACAGACGACGACAATGATAATGTTCCGGATAGCATGGATGATTTTCGGTAATACACCCATTTTTAATTGACGCTAAAAGTAGAAGGTTGCGTTATTAAAGCCTGTTTGTATTTCGGTGGTATGCCACCAATTGCCTTATTTGGTCGTTCATTGTTGTAAAACCATAGCCATTCTGTCGCATGATCTTGCACTTCGGCAATACTGCTGAATAAATACTGGTTCAGCCATTCGTAGCGAACGGTGCGGTTATACCGCTCCACATAAGCATTTTGCTGTGGGTTGCCTGGTTGGATAAATTTTAGTTCAACATCATGTTTTTCAGCCCACTCAGCCAATAACGCACTGATATATTCCGGGCCATTGTCACTGCGGATTTGCCTGGGCTTTCCACGCCATTCAATAACTTGATTGAGAGTGCGGACAACACGTTCAGCTGGCAGCGAGAAGTCTACTTCAATCGCCAGACCCTCACGATTAAAATCGTCAATGATATTGAGTAGCCTGAAGCTGCGGCCATCAACAAGCTGGTCATGCATAAAATCCATAGACCAACACTGGTTTATCGACTCAGGCACAGCAAGTGCTTCAGGTTTATCCCGTTTTAAGCGCTTCTTAGGCTTTATGCGCAGATTAAGCTCCAGCTCCCGATAAATCCTCAACACCCGCTTATGGTTCCAGCCAAAACGTTTCACATTACGTAAAAAGTAAAAACACATACCAAAGCCCCAACTGCGGTGATTTGTCGTTAGCCAAAGCAGCCAGTCAGCAATTAGCGCGTTCTCGTCACTCAGTTTGGCCTGATAGCGATAACAGGTTTCGCTAATCCCAAACAAGGAACACGCTAACTTGATGGCAATGGAATGGTTTTGCACCGCCTTTTGCGCCAACTCCCGTCGGCGCGACGGCTTTACCACTTTTTTTCGATGGCCTCTTTGAGGATTTCAGCCTTTAGTCGCTCCTCGGCATACATCTTTTTAAGCCGTGCATTTTCGGTTTCCAGCTCTTTTAATCGGGCCATCATGGACGCATCCATGCCGCCAAACTTGGCGCGCCATTTATAAAAGGTAGCCGAACTCATGCCATGCTCGCGGCATAGCTCCGGAACCGGCGCACCGGCTTCCGCTTGTTTTAAAATTGCCAGGATTTGGCTGTCGCTAAATTTTGATGTTTTCATGCAGAATCTCCTGCGTTTATGTTACGAGAAAATTCTACTTTTGACGTCAGTTATTTTTAGGGTGTATTACCTTTCCACATGATGCAGTTTATGGGGTACTAGGCGACTTTGACGGTGACAATGACGTTGATCGCAAAGATGTTTCTTTCTTTGTACGCGCTCTGAGAAATCCAGCGTTACACCGACCTGAATTTGATTTTAATGGCGACGGAAAAGTACATCAAAGCGATGTTAGTAAATTACGCAATTTATGTACTCGTGCACGATGCGCTGAATAATCAGTAACAACGCAACCGCTCACTATACGCTCGTATAGTGAGCGGTTGTAATACTTAGAGATTTTTATATCGCTATACTTATTTTTTTTAACAACAATTACCAGGCACCCATCACAAGACTTAATTACGCAGCCTTATATTTTAATCACTTATTTTATGTGTGTGATTGTGCCTTGTGTATAGAGAAATAATCATAAATTATTATGTGAATAACCTTTGATCAAATTGGTTGCCGATTTTGTTCTAACTACAACGGCCTTACCCAAATATTTCTAAAGCTAATTTCTCCATCATGGTCTTGCAATAAAATCGGTGTACAGCTATGTGCCTTAAAGTATTCAGCTTTGCCTTTGTACATAGTTGTACCTTGTATTTCAAAGTCATCTTGAACTAAAACACCATTGTGCAGGACAGTTATGCGTGCCGCTTTGGTTAATTTTCCGTGTTGATCAAATTTAGGTGCTTTAAAAATGATGTCGTATGTATTCCATTCACCACTAGGTGACAGCGCATCAACCAAAGGGGATGATTGTTTATAAATAGACGCTGCTTGACCATTTACGTAAATTTTTTGGCCGTAAGTATCGAGAATTTGTACTTCGTATCTTTCTTGAATTTTAATACCGCTATTTGCGTGATTGGGTGCGTTTTTACGCCGTTCAGATGGTTTTGGGGCACGCCATTCTATATGCATTTGCATATCACAAAAAGACTGCTTACTGACAATTGAACCCGATTTCGGTTTAACGGTTAGACTGCCGTTTTCGTATATCCACTCTACTGGTTTGCCATTTAAATGTCGCCAGTGTTTGTCAACATCGCTCGCACTTTGCAATAAGCTAATTGCATCAGACGGTATGGGTTTGACGGTTACTTTTTTCGGTACAGGCTCCCAAACTTCAGTTAATTTAGGGTCTATATTGTTTGCTGTTGCATAGGTGATTGACAACAAGCTGGTTGCGACCAGCGCAAGTTTGTTTAATTTAGTCATGGTTTTATTTATCGTCTTATTAATTGTAGTGGTCATTAGAGTTTTCTTTTTTAATTAGTGGTTTGCATACCCTGGGTTCAGGTTACTTAGGTTATTAACGTTGTAGCGTAATACGCTGCCCATTAATGGGCGACCTTCGGCATCAGTTAGGTCAGCTAACGTAATGGTGTACAGTTGGCCTGCTATTAAGTTATCAATATCTACTTTGATGCTTTTACCATTTGAATTAAGTTTGATATTGCTCGGCGTTACTTTTTGTAAATCAACTTTAGGTGAGCCATATGCCGCGTGGTAATGGTAAGTGTGGCGCGTAACCTCGATATTTGTTGGCGCTGAGCGGAGTTTTTGATTAAATTGAATTTCAAAGCCATCGTGTAACAGTTTGACTTTTTTAACAATAAACATGGGCAGACTGTTTTTAGTGACTTTGACTAAACCTTCATCACCCGCCCAACCTAAGTGTATTTTGCCAATCCATAAGCTGCTGTCTGGCGCAAAATCTAATCTAAAGTTGCCAATACCTAATTCGTCTCCGCTGACAAATGGAATCAGCGTGCCTTGCATCTCACCTTGTTGCGCATCTGGCAAAAAGCGAATTAGGTTATTCATATTCATATCACCTATTAATAGTTCACCTTCAGGTAAACCAAACGCTGATTGGTTGGCTGTAGAAAGCGGCTGGGTAGGAGAATTCGCCAGTTCGCCTTGCGGAAATAATGCAGCGGCGGGGGTGCGGATTTTAGTTAAATCATCTGCTGTCACATCTTGGTGTTTTATAAACCAGTCTTTTTGCCAATGCAGCGAGGCAGGATGGCCATAAAATTCACCTTGGTTTACCTGATGAAGGGGGCTGGTCGCAATCCAATCGCCTTGATTATCGGTTACCCAAAGTTTGTTTTTATTGTCCATGTAAATACCCGCGGGTGATCGAAAGCCAGATGCAAAAGGTTCTGCTTTGCCATCGGGTGTCACTTTCATTACCCAACCTCGGTAAGGCACGCACGAAAACATGCGAGTGACTTCTTTTCGTATGCCTGCCATCCATTTTTCAAAATCATGCCATTGGCGCATTTTGTTTTCATCAAGGCATTTATCACTATATTCGCCTCTAATGTATTGGTTTATACCATTAAAATTCGACGCAACATTTAGCGAGATATAGTAGTTTCCCTTGTTATCTACTGCTGGGCCAAATGCAAACTCGTGGTAGTTACCTGTCATGCCAAAACCATCGTAAATAGTTTGGTAAACGTCAGCTTTGCCGTCATTGTCTTGGTCAATTAAGCGGGTTAATTCAGGTTTTTGCATCACCACAAATGAATTATCACTTTCTTGCACTATGCCAAGGGGCAGGTGCAGTCCGGTTGCAAATGTGTGCCAATTGTTGGTTTGGGGCGTGTATATAACCACGTCACCATGGTGAGTGGTAATGGCAATGCGGCCGTCTTTTAGCGCAGACAATCCGCCAATTTGTGGGTCAATATGTTTAGGAACATTAATACGCTCAATGTCGTAATAATCTAACCATGGGTTTGTATTGTTTTGCTCAGCAGATGAACTAAATGTAAATGGTGCTATCGCAAAAAGTAAAACTAAAGCGGAATGGATTATTTTCATGGTAATACAACCTCAACTGAGAAAAGGCGAGCTTGTTGCTCGGTTAAGTGCAATACGTTGTTGGATAAGCGCCCATCGCTGTGAATAATTTGGCTTGATTTACCGTCTTTGCTGGTATGCGACAGATCTAACGTTATTGATTGGGATTGTGTATGATCACTGTTTAAACGAGTCACTTGATATTCGCGGGTAAAACTATTTTGCGTTGAGCCTAAGCGAACTTTTTCTTTAACATGATACCCATTTACTTGGTAGCTGAATTCAGGCGTGCCTTTTATCAACTGATAGCCTAAAAAGTCCACTGCTTGGCCATGCGCAAAGTTAAATCCGCTGTCCTTTGTTTCTGAATAAATAATTTGTTGCTTATTTTGTTCGCGTTTTTTCTCACCGTAAAAAGGGGAGAATGTTGGAAAAGCGTAACGCAACTTACCCAGATTGCTATCCCATGCCAGCGATAATTTCGGCGTTAAATGGACAACAATTGACGCTGGGTTGGTAAAAGGTAAATAACCTCGTGTTACACTTGGGTAAGTTTTAGATGGTGGTTTATAAGGCGCAAATTTAGGTTTATTTTGCTGCTCAACCACATGTTGGCTAATGAGTAAAATATATTCATGTATCTGGTTGATGGTCAGTTCGTTTAAGTGGCCCATTGGCGGCATTTGAATGGTGTCTGGGTTTTTTTTGCCAGGTGCTTTGACCCAGGCTAAAAATTCAGCTTGTTTTTGTGCTGGATATTGGTCACGTATGTATACTAGTGAAGGCCCTGTACTAAATTTATCTAAAGCATGGCAGGCTTTGCAGTTGGCTTCAAAAGCTAATTTTCCCTTGTCAATGTCAATTGCATAGCTTGAGTGACTAAATAAGCTAGCGATAAATAACAGGAGTGTTGGTTTTGTAGCCTTTTTATTTTTTAATTTCATAAATTACTCTTAAAGCTATCTAAACTGAATAAATTTAAATAAACTTAGGTTTCGTTTTTATTTGTTGAAAGTAAGCCTTTGTAGTTTACGAATGCGTTTTCTTTAATATAAGTAAAAAAATAGATTTAACAGTAGTTTGGAGCGTTAATTTAACTGTTATATAACATGAATAAACCTGCAGAATTAACTCGTGAACCGAGTACACAAGCCGTTAAAGCGCAATTGGCACGCATTACTCAAAGCAAAGGATTTGAGCGCTCAAAAATTAATTGTAAATTGCTTAATTTTTTAGTGAATTATCACCTTGATTCGGTTGAGAATGGACAAGTTGCAAGAGCACCGAAAGAAATTGAAATTGCTATTGGCGCTTTGGGTAAAGCTGAAGATTTTAATCCAGCAGAAGACTCATCAATTCGTGTTTATATTTCTAACCTTCGTAAGAAATTAGAAAGCTATTATCAAACGTCTGGCTCTGACGAGTTATTTCAAATGAACATCCCAACGGGGGGATATGCTTTAGAATTTTGTTGGTGTGATCAACAACCTTTGGTTGAAAACAAACAGCCTGAGCGTGTCGATGACAAGCAAACTAATGAAAATTCTAAGCGCTGGTGGGTGTGGGCTTTGGTTGCTTCTGTCATCATTAATGTATGGTTTGTTCTAGGAACTTTTACGAATTCGCCAACTGAAAATCTCGATAGCAAAATACAAATAAAACAGCATGATATCTGGCAGCCTTTATTTGCCAGCGATAAACCAACGCTTATCGTAATTGGTGATTTGTATATGTTGACCGAGGTTGACCCCGAAACGAATATACTCAGAGCTATACGCGAATTCAGTATTAATTCAGATGCTCAGTTAGAGGCATTCTTACAGCGCTTTCCCACTAAACGTAACAAGTTAAAGAAAGCTTCAAGCGCTTTTTTGCTAAAAAATAGTGTTTTTGCATTGCAGCATTTATTGCCATTGCTTGCTGATGATAGTACTACTTCGATTCGCTTAGTTTCGGAATTGACACCAAGCGACTTGCGTGATTTTAACTTGGTCTATTTGGGTTTGTATAAATCTCTTGGTTTGTTAGACGCCTATTTGCAAGGAAGTAATTTTAAACTATTGGAAGGTGTATCAGGTCTGCATAATGCGGATTCTGGTAAATTGTATGAGGTAAAAGGAGATTTAGAACAGGAATATACTGATTACGGTAGCTTTGCCAAATTCGAGGGACCCAGCGGTAATTTATTTTATATTTTTGCAGGTTTTTCAGATGCATCTGTCATTCAAATTGCAAAATATCTTTCTAGCCCCAATAAGTTATTTTCTGCAGAGATTGAGCGACACTCGCATGTTTACTCAAATGCCGAGGCTAATTATGAGCTTATTTTTGCTGCCGCTAGCTTTGATAGAACAGATTTGGATTCAAAGTTAGTCGACAGCGGTTTGTTAAATATAAAAACGATATGGGCAATGCCGGATGAGTAACAAGCCCAAAGTGATTCAGCTTAAATTTCCATTAACAACTATTTATTGTTTTTGAGTTTTAAAACGTCTGGTATAAATATTTTTATTTACTTCTTTGGCTGCATCTACCAATGGCTGGTAGGGGATATCCGCTACATTGACAAAGCCAACGTTATAATTTTCACCATCGTAAGCTCGACCTGTTAATGGTGAATCGATGTATTGAAACCAGTGTGCACCAACAAAATAAGGGTTGTCGATAACGCTATACATGTACTCTTGATATTTTTTACCGCGATCAGCTTGGTCTTCTGCATGAATTAAGCCGGGGTTAAATAAACCAGAATCCATAGCGCCGTTGTGGAATTCACCAATAATACTCGGCATGTCTAATGATTCTAAAATGTCCCAATAAGGTTGATCTATACCTTCACGGTAGTAGTTATAACTCATCACATCGACATATTTGGCGGCGGCTTTTCTGACTTCTGGTGTCATCGCCCAATGTGCAAATCTTGGCCCCATATACATATGATTTGGCATGTGTTGGTCTAATAAATTGGCGACGATACTAAAATATTTTTCGCCGTAGTCGTACAACAAAGTTGCAAAATCTTGTTGCATGGTTTTAGTGATTTTAGTTACTTTGTAGGGCGCTTCTAGCGCTTGCCAATTTTTAAATTGGCTATTCCAAGCATTATTTAATGCGGAAATGTCAGCATGTCGTTGTTTTAGTTTTTCAACGAATGCTTGTTTAACCGGGCTTTCACTGGCTTGTTTAGTAAATGCATTTATCACGATACCGTATTGCGCCTCTGGGCCCCATTCAGATCCCCAGCTTTTTTCGTTATCAATAAAGACACCGACGCACCATGGATTGTTTTGTACTTCTTGAGCAATTTGTTTAACGGTGACTTCTGCTCTTTGAGCAAACACCGGATCGAATACATCTGGCATGGCGCCCCAATAATCGTTACCCGAGCTCACGGTTTTAAAATCGCCAATAATCCAACCATTGGCAAAATAAGGTAGTCGATCCAGTTGGTAATAGCTTGGGTCTACCCAGTTACCAAATGAGGTAAAGCCCCAAGTGTGCATGCGTTTTATTGTGGTATCACGCCAGTGTTCCATAAGTTCTGACTGCTTATTCGTAGCGTATTTTCTGGCTAAATTAGCGCGGTAGAAACTATAGGTTTCGCCGTGTTCGAGTACGCCGCTATGTACGCTTCTGCGGTAACCGTAGCTTGCCGCTTCTTCACTATCGTAACTGGGCAACCAGTTAAACATATTGGCGCGCAGGGGGGAACTGATATATCGAGTTGGGATAGCTTTGTTAGGCGCACGATTTAAGCCAATTGAATCTTCAGGCGTATAGTCGGTGGGATCGCGTTGTTTGATTAAACTGGTATCAAAATCATAACCGGTAATGGTTGATGTATTGGCCATGCGAATATTGGCAATGCCATTTGAGAAAAATAAATAACCTTGTGGATCGACTAATGTCCATTTTCCCTGATATTTTTCCGTTCTAAAATAACCAGTGGCCTCTAGTTTAGGGCCATTTGCCCAACCGTTAAATTTTGAGCGCCCAGCGATAGGTTGATTTTGTAGTTGGTTTTGCTCTTTTTCGGAAACACTTTTGAGTTCTTCTAAGGTGTCGACCTTGCGTTCAAAATCTTGTTTTGCGTTTTGACCGAATTTATCGACGATGCCAGTTAAGTACTGTTCGTCAAAGCCGGAGGGTTCTATGACTTTTAGATTATCAATTTGCAATTGTTTGTCTTCTAATACACCGGATATTAAGATTCGTACTTTTTCGATAGCGGATACATCGGGCTGTTTTACACCGCCGCGCCAAATCGTTTGTACAAAATCATGTTGCCAGCTCATTGGGTTATTGCGAATGCCTGTATTGATATCTAAAGACGGGACTTTTAGTTCAATTAAATAAGTATCTTGGCTGTTTGCGGGTACCACTGTGCTACGTAGCTGAGACGCGCCGCTGGTGTCATGTGTATAAATATATAAGTGAGTGGAAGAAGTATTCGGGTTGGCAATATCAATGGTTAACGCTACGTTTTTATATGAACTAAAATCCCAAGGTTCGTTTGGCTGAATGCTTATTGCCGCATCATGATTATTTTGTGATTCAAAGTTAATTTGTAAGGATTGCCCTGTTTCATCTTTAACTAATTTTGAGTTTGCGTTTTCCAATTTAACTAAATTGCGATCTGTTTTGCTTTCAAAATTCATCAAAACAGATTCTGGTGCATTATATTGACTACAGGCCGTGTTCATTAAAACACTCATGAACAATGCAACTTTCTTAACTGAACTTAAGTTCATAATATCCCCTTAATTTATTGTTGTGATTAGTATTGTTATCGGTAAACTCAACTGACACAGTTAATTGTTAACTATTTTGGTTAAGTGATGTAAATAAATGCGAGGTGGTATGAAAAACAGTATTTTAGTAACGGGTGCAGACAGAGGATTGGGGCTTGCTTTTGTTGAGCACTATCTACAACAAGGCAATAATGTAATTGCAACTTCAAGACGCCAACCAATTGGAGACGCGTTACAAAATTTACAGCAATTATATCAAGATAAATTAACCGTCTATTTTGTCGATTTAACCGATGAGCTATCGATAAACCACTTTGCTGAGCAGTTGGCTCCGCTAAATATAGCGTTAGATATTGTAATTAATAATGCAGGTATTTCAGTTGAACAATCATTGGGCAACTGGAAAACTGAAAACTTTATTCAGCATTTTATGGTGAATAGCATTGCGCCTATGCTAATGGCTCAAGCTGTTTTACCCTATATGAACGCCAATAGTAAATTGGTTCAAATCTCCTCGGGTGTTGGATCTGCACAGTGGAATATTGGCACGGAAAAAGGATTAGATGCTTATGCCGCCAGTAAAGGTGCGTTAAATATTTTGTCTCGAAGGCTTTCTGCGAAAGTAGCTGATAAAAATATAATCGTTTCTTTATTAAACCCGGGGTGGGTTCAAACCGATATGGGAGGCTCAGCCGCAACCACAACCATTGAGCAAGCCACTTTGCAGATGACACACACCATTGCCCAATTGTCACTTAAACACTCGGGTTTATTTATTGAAGCTGACGGCACTTTAATTCCTTGGTGATGTGCGCTTTGGCTTGGGTTTAATAATTGATGTCTAATAAATATTTTATATTTAAGTGTTAAATAATTGTGGCATAATAACAATTAAAAAATAAAAAGGACTTTTACTAATCAAATGGAAAATTCAATTCGTGCAATTCTTATTTTATCCATACCATGCTTTTTATATAAAAGGTTAGGGTAATGGCCTCTGTTAATATTAACGAACAAGTGCAGGTTGAAACGGCAGAGGGCATTTATATTGAATTGCAGCCTGCGGGCATTGCCGTTCGCACGCTCGCTTTTAGCTTTGATTTATTGCTCAGGTTTGCGGCCTTTATTCTTATTGCCATTATCGGTGCTTTTTTAGGTGAGTTTGGTACTGGCCTTATGCTCATTGTTATTTTTTTACTTGAGTGGTTCTATCCCATTTTATTTGAGCACTATACGGGCTCAACGCCGGGTAAAAAAATATTTGGTTTAAAGGTCGTATATAGCAATGGTTTGCCCTTAACTTTACCGGGCGCTATGACACGTAATTTATTTAGAGCAATAGACTTTTTACCATTTGGCTATTTGTCTGGTGCGCTGAGTATGTTGTTTACCCGACGCTTTCAACGAATTGGTGATTGGGTAGCAGACACTATGGTGGTGTATGAACCCCATACCGACACCTTTAATTTATCTACTACTGAATCCCAATACCAACCGCCATTTTTATTAACCACGCAAGAGCAAGTGGCGGTCATTCATTTTGCAGAGCGTAGTGAAAAATTGTCAGCGTCGCGTGCGTCAGAGCTAGCTGATATTTTAAAACCTGCGTTAAATACTGAGCGAGATGCAAAAGATTGCTTAAAAGCGTTGGCTAATCGATATGTAGGTAAATAATGAAACAAACTCAATTTGTGAAAAACCGTGAGTCAGATTGGTTAACTTTAGAGCAATTTATCAAACAAGAAAAACAAACTGATTTTGTTGATTTACCCGCATTATTACGAGCCGTTACTCATGATTTAGCAATTGCGAAAAGTCGCTCGTATAGCCCTACGGTTGTCACGCGGTTAAATCAATTAGTGATGGCGGCTCAGGCACAAATGTATAAGCCTAAAGATAAGGTTTTTTATCAATTACTTAGATTTATGCGGGTCGGCTTTCCAAGCTCGGTACATGTGTTAAAACGGGCGGTTATTGTTAACCATATTTTGTTTTACGGATTGGCTTTATTGGCTTATGTTTTAACTTTGTACAAACCTGAGTTGATTTATCAATTTGTTGATAATGCACAGGTCTCTAACCTTGAAAGCATGTACAACCCTCAAGCTGAGCACCAACTAAATGAGCGTGAATCCAGCGGTGATTTTGCTATGTTTGGCTACTATATTTTTAACAATATTAAAATTGCGTTTCAAACCTTTGTAGGAGGCTTATTACTTGGGGTTGGCGCTTTGTTTTTTTTAATTTTTAATGGTTTCTTTTTTGGCGCAATTAGCGGTCACATTATTAATATAGGCTATCAGTCGACCTTTTTTTCGTTTGTGATTACCCATGGTTCATTCGAATTAACCGCGATTGTTTTGTCAGCAGCTGCGGGCACTCATATTGGATATTCGTTATTAAACCCTCAGCGTTTATCTCGTAGCCTTGCCGTTAAACAAGCTTCTTTACGTGCTTTTCCGGTGCTATTTGGCGCGTTTGTGTTTTTAATTATTGCTGCCTTTATTGAAGCTTTTTGGTCGTCTAGCCAGTGGATACCTAACTCAGTTAAATACGCAGTTGGCGGTATCTGTTGGTTATGGGTTGGTTATTATTTAATGCGAGGGGCTAAACATGCAGCTTGATAAATTAATTGTGCATTTACGCCCCCGAAATGCTTGGCAAGCCATAGATTTAGGCTGCCGGATGACTCTGTTTTGGTATCGCCCTTTATTGTGTATTTGGCTGAGCTTAAGTTTGCCATTATTTTTAGCGATAGCTTGGTTTTCGCCTTTACTCGCTATTGTCGCGGTATGGTTTTTTAAACCTTTGTTTGAGCGTGCTTTATTGTTTTTTGTTAGCCGAGCTGTTTTTTCTGCACCGCCCAGTATTCAAAGCTGCTTACGAGCTTTTCCTGCACAAATAAAAAACGCTTGGTTTTCAAGTATGACTTGGCGACGCATAGTCCCCACTCGTAGTTTTAATTTGGCGGCTATCCAGTTAGAGCAATTAAAAGGCGCGGCATTAAAAAAACGTTTATCTATATTGCACCGCTCGATAAACGATCAGTCTGCTTGGTGGGGTTATATTTGTTTTTTGTGGGAATGGATTATTTTAATGGGCTTATTTGCTTTTTTTGGCTTAATGACCCCAGAAGGCGTTGCGGAATTTACCATTTATCAGTTGGTTTATTCGCAGTATTGGCAATATACCACGGCACTTTTACTTTATATTAGTTTTACCCTAATAACCCCTTTTTATTTAACCGCGGGCTTTTCGCTTTATTTAAATCGACGTGTTGAGCTAGAAGCCTGGGATTTAGAACTAGAGTTTAAAAAAATAGCGGAACGTTTAACCAAGCCTATTATCAGCGGCTTATTAGTCATAAGTGTTTGTTTAGCATTGCCAATGAGTGTTGTTAAGCCTGTTTATGCAAACTCAATAATGGCGACTGAGGTTGAAAATCCCCCTAGCGATAAAAAAGAAAGCGACGAGAGCCAACCCGTTAAAACCTTGCCTGCTAATTTAGACGCTTACCAAAAGCAGGTTAAGGCTGTTTATAAACAACCTCCGTTTGAAAGCATTAAAACTCAGCGACATTTAGAGTGGGTGGGACCAAATTTAGATTACTCGGTTGACTCAGACGATGGTTACAAATGGTTAGAAACGTTACTGAAAAACTTAAGTTTATATTTAGAAATAGGCATGTGGTGCATGTTTATTACGTTAATTGGATTGGTTATTTTTTATTTTAGAACACAATTATTTTTTTGGCGGAATATAAAAGTGCCCACATTTGAGCAGCCAATGCCCGATTTTATCAAAGTTGATCAATCACAAGGGGATTTATCAAATTCGGATAATTTAAAACGTCGGTTTGAGCAAGCTTTGGCAAACGGTGATTTTCGGCTGGCGCTGTCACTGCTTATGCATTCTAGTTTATTAAAAGTGCGTAATCAGTACCCAGTTAAACTGAGTCAGTCGATGACAGAAGGCGAGTGTTTAGCTGAAATTAAACCAAAAGTGAATGCTGATTTATATCATTATTTACACCTACTTTTTAATCGCTGGATAGCACTAGCCTGGGCGCACCAATCAATTGAAAAAGATCAGCTAATTGAGCTTTATCAACAAAACCAAGCTGCATTTTTGACTGATACGCCGAATTCAGGAGTGCATTAAAATGCAGGTTAAACAGTTGGTTCGCACAGGTGTGGTGGTTATTTTATTAATACTGATCAGCACCTGTAGCTATTACAATTGGCAATGGAAAGAAACCGAAGTGAATATAGGCATTGCTGATAATTTAATGCAGCAGCCATTTTTAGCTTTGCAAAAACTATCAGAATCGACAGAAGGTTCGTTAAAGGTGGTTTATGATTATCCAAGATTATTTTCTAATGCAAAAAGTAAAATTGTGCCTGCGCATGATGCGGTTTTAATTTTAACCAGCAGTGATAAGCGCTTAACGCAAAATCAAAGTCAGCAAATAGTTGCATGGGTTGAGCAAGGCGGTCACTTAATTTTTTCAATGGACACTGCTTTTTACAAACAACCGAGAGACATCCATCATCCACTTTGGAACACGCTTAATATTACCGCAATCCCACCCAAAACAATTGAGCCGACTGAATCAGATGACTTAACCTCTGATTCATCACCTTCTGAGCAAGCTGACAGCCAAGAGGAAAATGAGAAAGCAGCCATAGAGCCAGAGGATGAAGCCGAAGAGGCTGAAAAAGCGCCGGAAAAACTTGAATTTGAAGGCCCATTTTCAACTGAATTTAAAACCCAAAACGGTAATGTATTTTTTGCCTATCTTGAAAAAAGTTACCGAATTAGTGCCCCTGAAAATGCCCAAGTTGTCACCAGCGCTGGCGATGAGCAGGGTGATACTTTTGTACAAATTAAATTAGGACAAGGTAAGGTTAGTTTATTAACCGAAATTGAGATTTGGAATAACCGCCAATTAAATTCAGCGCACAATGCCTATTTATATCGTTGGCTGGTGGACGATAGGCAAAATATTTGGTTATTTACCAGCGCTGCACAGGATCATTGGTTAGTGAGTTTAGCTAACTGGTCGCCAAGCTTAATCGTCTTAATTTTAGTATTGCTGGTTTTATTTGTTTGGTATCAGGCCGTGCAATTTGGTCCAGCTTATACGCACAACGAAACACATCAACACTTTTTTCACCAACATATTAAAGCCTCGGCTGAGTTTTACTGGCAACACAAGCAACAGGCTTTGTTAACCAATGCACTGCAACAGCAAGTGATTGAAAAAATTTGCAAGCGTTGGCCTGCATTTCGAACGGCCAATCAAGCACAACAAATCGATTATCTGGTTGACCTAACTCAATTGGATAAAACCCTGATCCAAAAATCGATTTTTGCTCACACTAATCAAGACGAACGAGGGTTTACACGTCAAGTTCGCACTTTGCAAAAGATAAGGAATCTTATATGAATGATGTCGCATTGACTGAAACAGAACTACAACAAGCAGCCGACTGGATAACGCAATTACGAGGCTCTGTAGAAACGGTATTGGTTGGCCAAAGCAATGTGGTTAATCAGGTAATTACCGTATTATTAGCCGGTGGACATGTGTTGCTTGAAGGCGTACCCGGGCTTGGTAAAACTTTGTTAGTTAAAGCATTAGCGCAATCTATTTCGGTGAATTATCAGCGCATACAATTTACGCCTGATTTAATGCCAGCCGATGTGTCCGGTCATTCATTATTAGATATGCAAAGTGGCCAGTTTAAAGTAAGAAAAGGCCCTGCTTTTACAAATTTATTGCTTGCAGATGAAATTAACCGCGCGCCGGCTAAAACTCAAGCTGCGTTATTAGAAGTGATGCAAGAGCAGCAAATAACGATCGATGGCCAAAGTTATCCGCTGCCATCACCTTATATGGTATTAGCAACTCAAAATCCAATTGATAATGAAGGGACTTACCCGCTACCAGAAGCTGAATTAGATCGCTTTATGATGAAAGTAATCATTGATTATCCGCAGCAAGCGGATGAAATTCGGTTAACCTTAATGAATACCGGATTAGCTGAGGCTAACTGTTTTGCCAAATCAATAGAGCCTGTTATTTGTGCCGAGCAAATTGAATTATTAAAGCAAATGGCGGCTAAAGTCATTATTGATGAAAAAATTGTGGAGTATGCCGTGAGTATTGTGCGCGCGACTCGCGAGTGGCAGGGAATAGAGCACGGCGCTGGCATTCGTGCCAGTATTGCTTTAGTTCAAGCCAGCAAGGTGAACGCCTTGGCCCAAGGGCAGGCATTTGTAACACCGGATGATATAAAAAATAGTGTAGCCGATGTGCTGCATCATCGAATTATATTATCAGCAGAGCGTGAAATTGAAGGAATCAGTGCAAAACAAGTGCTTGAAGAGCTGATTAGCAAAATTGATGTGCCTCGCCAATGAAGCTGGTAAGTTTAAGGCCAGCACTGGCATCCTTTTATATTTTATTAGGGTTAATTGTTGCGGCAGTTGGCTTGCCTTTGTATCGTCAATATATGGCGCCAGAGCTTGAATTAACGGTGTTTTATGCGTTGATCTTGGCTTTTTTATTATGGTTATTATTTGATTTTTTGTTGACCCGACAGCGGCCTGAAAAAATTGAAATTGAGCGTGAACACGAAAAAAGTATTTCACTGAATGTTGAGCAGACAATAAAAATATTAGTCAAAAATCTAGCAGATCGCCCAATTCAACTTAAATTGATTGATGATACGCCAGCAGATTGGCGTCAACTCAGCCCCATATTAAATGTTAAATTAGCCGCTGGCGAGCAAAAAACTCAGCTTTATAAGATTAAAGCAAGCCGACGAGGTGCGTTTAAAATAAAGCATTGTTATCTGCGTTTTGGCTCCAAATTAGGCTTGTGGCAGGTTACTTGGCAATATAAATTAACCTCACAGGTTAACGTATTTCCGGACTTTTCGGCTATATCAGAGACAGCAGGATTGAACGCCAGTTTAAATTTAGCAGACGCAGGGCTTAAAAAGCTAAATAAACGCGGCACAGGAATGGATTTTAATCAATTAAGAGACTACCGCGAAGGCGATAGTATTCGTCAAATTGATTGGGCCGCAACGGGGCGTTTTAATAAACCTATTTCACGTGAATACCAAGAAGAAAAAAATCAAAATGTGACCGTGTTACTCGACTCTGGTAAACGCATGTGTGTGCAAGACGATGATCTCAGTTATTTTGACCATGCCTTAAACGCATTAATTTTATTAAGTTATACTGCGCTTAAAACAGGCGACCAGCTCAGTTTTATGAGTTTTGGCGAGCAAACCCGCTGGTTATCAAATATAAAAGGCGGCAAAAATGTAAGCCAAGTGCTTAATCATTTTTTTGATTTATACCCAGATACCAGCGCTAGTGATTATTTAGCTGCGGCGCAAACCCTGATGCAAAAGCAGCATAAACGTTCGTTAGTGTTGTTAGTGACTTGCTTGCGAGACGAAGATTTTTCCGATTTACTAGAAGCTTGTAAATTGCTCCAGCAAAAACATTTAGTGGCCGTTATTAGTATTACCGAGCCAGTTTATCAAACCATAGCAGCTGAGCCGGTTGAAAGTTTTGAACAAGCCTTGTCATACAGTGCAGCCAGTTTACTTGAACAAAATATAAAGAAACAACTTAGCTTGTTACAGCATCAAGGTGTCATTTGTTTTCAGGTAGATACAGGCGCGTTAAGTGCCCGAGTCGTTAATACTTATTTATCGGTTAAAAAGAGTGGAAGCTTGTAGCTAATAGGCGTAGCCACGATTTTATATCGACTCGAGTGCAGACCTTGCCGCCGCTTGCCAAGCTTTGTTATTGAGAGACTCAATCCAATTCAAAGCTGAGTGTAAATCTATAGTGGCTAGTGCTAATGCAGTTTTTGGGATTAATTGTTTTTTTAAATGGTTATTTTCGCTATTCATAATTAGTTGAGATGCTGCTATTGGGTCTTCTTGTAAATATATTTCCATCACAGCTATGTAGGCACCGTGATGAGTAGTTTTGTTTATATTTTCTTGTTCTAATTCGCTCAGCCAATACCAAGCTTCATAGACATTTTTATGTGCCCAACCAACTGATATATCATAAATTAACTCGTTCCATAATTGCGGCGTTGTAAGATCTTTAAATTGATAAAATACAAATTCAGGTTCTTGTAATGCATAATTTTTAAGTAAAGCTCTAAATAATATTTGATATTCAGATTGACTAAATTTGTTTTTTTGCGCTTCTAGCCAATCTAATGCGGCACTGGGTGTTTGCAAACTCCAGTTTTTTACTAAAGACAGCGTGAGAGCAAACGCATTATCGAGTGTTTGTGTGTCTAATAATAAAGCCGATTTTTCGGGATTGGTTTCATTTAACGCATATATTACCTTTTCTAAAGAGTCTGGCTTTGTTAGTACGTTAGCCTGATTAATCGTGTTTTTGTTTTGATGTTGGTTTTGCCTGTTTAAATTTTGGGATAGAAGACTGCTGGTGTTATTTGCGCTTTGTGTATAGTCTTTGCTTTCTTTTACCTGACTGCTCGATTGCAGTTTAGTAAATATAAGGGATAAAACGATTAAACTAATACCGACCACAAAACTTAAAATGGTTCTTTTTTTTACTTTCATCGTTACATGCATACCAGCAATCAACTTATTTAAGGCTTAACAAAATTAAATAAAAAACGCGCATAAAGCGCGTTGTTAAAATTAATTTAGCTCAACACGTGCACCACTTACATACACAATTTGCTCATCGTTTACTGTGCCACTTAAAATACCATTTTCGCCACCTTGAACATAAATACCCCAGCGCGCAACTGTTGGTGTATCGCCTCGTTCCCATGTGCCTGAAGCTTTTTCAACATTATTAATATAAGCTTTGTAGTTATAGCCATTATCGGTAACTCGTAAATTAAAACTTTGGCCCACATTATAGCCAGTATCTATTTTTGTATTTTGACTGAATACGGCATTACGTTTTACCAAAATAATATCGCCATCTTTTTCTACCCAAAGTGAAATCCCCCAGGCTGGATAGGTGCCGTCTTGTGTATTTAAGCCACTTCCCTTTGATTGAAATAGCATGACATCTTTTCCTCCGTTATGTTTAGCAACACGAAAACGAGCTGAAAACGTCATGGTTTTACCGTCATCTTCAACGGTCGATAAATGATTTGGTGCAAAGGCTTCGCTGCGGCCAGCGCCTACACGGGTGCCATAGTAATTTTGGTCACCCGGAAATATTCTGAACACCTGAGTATTTCCATCTTTTTGATACCAGCGAGTGCTTGGTGACGTTGAATACGTTGAACCAAATGGATTGTGCCATTTCATATCACTGTTTGGCATGACAGAACGTGTTCCGGTACCCGTTTTCTCAACATCTGAATTGTTTACGTTTATTTGCGTACCGCGAGTATCAATTGTTCCATTAGATACATTGTTGACCATTGCTGACTTTTCCCCAGAAGTAATCGCACGGTCGACATTATTGGTTAAACTGCTCCAGTTCGGGTTCCAGCTTTTAAATGCCGCTAGCGCGGACCCAGATGATAAAAGGCTTATGACTGCAATAGACGCAGATAATGTACGAGTTACAAGTTTAATTTTAGTTTCCATCTCTATCTTTCCTATTTAGTTTGTTAGTTTTAGGTTTTGCTTGAGTTAATAAAGTACGTTAAATGTAACTTTATTGGGGATCAATTGTGGTTTATTGTGATTTATTTTGCAATAAAAAGATCTTTGTGTATTTTTTTGGGTTTGTTTTGATTGTTTTAACTTGGCGATTGGTGGCTAAAACTGATGCTTAACCTTTATGCCTATTTTTTAACGGGCAGCGTTTAAATTAAATAACCTGAACTGGTGATAAAAGGTTAACTAGGATATCGAATTGTTTGAATAGGTGTGAAACGCGCTTGAATGTATTTAAATATGCCAGGTGTGAATAGAGACGTAGTAGCGATTTTACATCGCGTCAGGGTGAGCATTAATAATCGTAGCAGCGATTTTGCATCGCGTTAATGAGTTTCGTAGCAGCGGGTTTACCCCGCGTTGGTTTTAATTGCTTCGTAACCCCTTAAAAGAACGCGGGGTAACAGACGCGACATAAAGTCTTAAGAGGACGCGACATAAAGTCGCTGCTACGTGTTATTTATTTAAAAATACCTAAAGCAATTATAAATGCATAGTATCTGCTTGTAAGTAAATATCTTTATATGCTGTATACATTGAAGCGTATAGCACTGGGAACATGATCAACAAGCCCAAACCAACGGGCAATGCAGCAACGAATAACAGCAAAAAACCAATTAAACCATAAACTAAAAATGGCATTAGGTTTTTTAAACACGCAAAAAAGCTGCTTTTAAGTGCGCTAAATACAGAGTAATTGTGAAATATTACGAGCAGTGGCGCAAACCAAGCGGCCATCATTAAAGGCACGTACAATGCTACCATTATTAAAATGCTAATGAGAATACTAGTTGCATTTTGCCCAGCAAAAGGTTGTTCTGCATTGCCTGAAAGCATATCGATATAAACTGTGCCTAAACAAGCTAACGCGATAACAAACCCAAATAAACCTAATACCACAGATAAAGCGATTAATTTTCCGGGGGCTAGCTTAAACCCAGCAAATAAGTAGCTCAATTTAAACTTACTACCTTGCTCTAACTGGCTGCAGCCGTACATAATACCAGCGGTCCACACATAGGTGGTTAGCATGATAATAATATTGCCTACGATTGGAATGATATTTATCGCTAACATTATCAAAAAGCCAACGACCATGGTTAAAATCCAACCACCAGGTGAACGTTTAAATAAATCAAATCCACTTTTAATCCACTGCCAGCCATGTCCAGTTGGTTTTTTTTGTGGTTCGCCAAATTGAAGGTTTTGTTCTGGAGTGCCTGTTTCTAAATCAGATTCAGGTGCTTGGTAGGGATTAGTTTCTGTATTTTCCATAATTATTTCCATTTTGTTGTTAATAAACTGTATACATTTTGTCACTTGGATTGATTCTTCGCAATTATTATTTACTGAAATTGAAATAAAAAATGGAAGCTCAAGCTTCCATTTTTTTAATTAGTTAGGGTGATTACGATTGTTATGTTAGCTCAGTTTATTGAGCAAATCGTCGTGAGTAAAGTTCAGCATTAATCTCTTTTGCGGCCTCGACCATAGTTTGATAAGGCACATCAGCCATGGTGACAAAACCAGTGTTGTAGTTTTCACCGTCATAGGCCCGGCCAGTAATAGGTGAATCTAAATACTGGAACCAATGTGCGCCAACCATATAAGGGTTGTCGATCACGGTGCGCATGTATTCTTTATACATTCTGGCTCTATCTTGTTGACCAGAGGCATGAATTAAGCCCGGGTGATATAAGCCAGTGTCACTGGTTGCGCCAATATGAAATTCGCCAATAATACTGGGTTTATCAATTTCTTCTAAAAATGCCCAAGCTTTTTCGTGCAAACCTTCTTTATAGTAGTTGTAGCTCATTACATCTACATATTTGGCAGCTGCTTTTACCGCTTCAGGTGTCATTCCCCAGTGAGCCATTCTAACCCCCATGTACATATGGTTCGGCATCACATCGGCTAATGCGTCATGGACAATTTTAAAGTACTTATCTGCGTATGCGGTTAATAAATCGGATAAATCGGCAACCATAGTCGTTGGCATATCCGTAATTGCAAAACCGTTATCTAAGCTTTCCCAAGAGCTAATTTGGGTTTGCCAGCTTTTATTTAACGCATCTATTGATGAATACTTTTGTTTAAGGCGTCGCATAAATTCAGCTTTAGTTGGGCTTTCGCTGCTTGGGCGGTTCAGGGTATGAATCACAATACCGTAACGGCCTCGCAAGCTTGAGGGGTTGCCCCAACTTTTTTCGTTATCGACAAACACCCCAATACAATAAGGATTGTTTTCAACTTCATCGGCGATGACTTTTGTCGTTAATTTTGCGCGGCGGGCAAATTCTGGATCAAATGGATCAGGCATTGGCGACCAAACATCGGCGCCTGACGAAACTGTTTTAAAGTCACCAATAATCCAGCCATTGGCAAAATAAGGAATTTGATTCATTTGGTAAAAACTTTCATCTGTCCAGTTACCGGTTGAAGTAAAGCCCCAGTTTTTAAAACGTTTAATGGTGACATCACGCCATTTATCTAAATAAGAATCGGGATAGGTTTCGCCGTAGCGTCTTTCAAGGTTAGCTTGATAAAAACTATAGGTTTCGCCATGATGTAATGGGCCTTTATGCACAGAGCGGCGGTAGCTGTAATGATTAGCTAATTCATCATCGTAATCAGGTAACCAGGTAAACATATTGTGACGGCGCTCTGAGGCAATATAACGCGTTTTTTGAGCGGATTTTGAGACAGGGCGAATACCTAGTGAATCTTCTGGTGTAACGTCTTCTGGGTCAACGTATCGAACCGCATCATCTTTAAAATCAACGCCAGTAATGGTGGTGGTGTTGGCAATTCGAATATTCGCTAAAGCCGATGAAAAAAACAGGTAGCCTTCAGGATCTATCATTGCCCACTTGCCATCCACTTTTTCGGTGCGAAAATAACCTGTGGCTTCTTTTTGTGGGCCACTTTTCCAACCGCCAAATTTTGAGCGATCGGCCATTGTGCCTTCACGCTCTAGTTGAGCTATTTCTTCATTTGCTAAGGTTTTTAATTGTTCGTCTGAGCGGACTTTTGCCGGATAATCAAATTTATTACTTTGACCGTATTTGTCTGCTAAGTTAACTAAAAAATTGGGATCGATAGCAGGGTTGTTTCTGAGCCGGATATTGTCAAAGACTAAAGATTTATCTTGGTTCATGGTATCGACAAAATAACTCACCTGCGTAATTTTATCTAAGTTTAAGTTTTTACGGCCGCGCATCCAAAACATTTTATGATCATTTGATTGCCAAGCTTTAGGATCTTCGCGTAAACCACTATTAATGTTTAATTGCTCGCCTTTTAACACAGCGTAATAAGTGCCGGTTGAATTAGCAGGAATGCTCACACTTCTGATATGCGGCCAGCCTGTACTGTCTTTTACTTCAATAAATAAATGTACAGAAACATCGGTTGGGTTGGTTATATCAGCTGCTAAATTAATATCGCCAAAGGTATCCCAGTTCCATGAACTTTCGGGTTTTAAAATGAGTTTTGATTGCTGTTCGTCTGAATCGAAATCTATTTTAAGTGCCTGTTTGCCTGAAGTGGCTCCTAGGTTTGAAAGGCCAATATTGGCATTTTGTTTTAATACCCAATTTGGTAAATCGGACTCAAAATCAATAATAGTAAGCGCCGTTTTACTGACTGAATCTTGCTTAGATGGCTGATTGGCTTGCTCAGAGCTGGAGCAAGCCAATACGCTTAAAGACGCCGACGCTAAAATACACAATTTGGAAAATCGTTTAATTAACATTTTATACTCTTAATTTTATTTTGATAGCATAGATTGTTCTAATTTATTTTATTTAATGTTAATTGTAAACGATATTTCTATTTTTATGTGAATTTGTAGGTTTGTAGGTAAATCCTAGTGTGAGTTATTTTGAATAAAATAGACGGATTTAATGTTTAAATTTAAGCGTATCCAATATTATTGAAGATGGCTTATCAGCTTTTTGGTAGTATGCTTAAATAATTGATTGATGGTTTTTTTATTATCATTTTTATTGCCGCTAACGTAAGTGGGTGAAGTTAGCCTGACTAAGTGCAAATGTGGATTTACTATATAAATTAATTAAATCATATATGAGTTTTTGGTTTGGGTTTTTCGTAAGTAGTATGCTGTTATGGCAGCATAGCGAAAATAAAATCGCTAACAGGGGTTGCTAGCGATTTTATGTAAAGCGTTATAATTAAAATTGTTTAACAACAAACCAAATTAACAGAATACCAAGTGCCAATGCAGCGACGGCTTTCCACCTGTAGCGAGCTATTAATTGTTGTGCTTGGTTACCCGCAAAATAAACCACAAGGGCTAAACCAAAATAGCGTAATGAACGGGCAATAACGGCCGCCAGTAAAAATAGATGTAACGGATACTGAGTTGCCCCTGCGGCTAACATCGCAATTTGAAAAGGAATTGGAATAATCCCAACCATTAATACAAACCAAAATCCTTCAACATTCATTTGTTGTTTAACATGCTCGTAAGTTTGCTGATCAGAAAAATTTGCAATCGCCCAATCGCCAATTAAATCAAATAAATAATAGCCAAATGCATATCCGGCGAGAGCGCCTAGTAAACAGCCCAGCGTTGCTAAAAAAGCTAACAGCCAAAGCTTATCTCGTTTGGCCTGCATTAAAGGCACTAATATTGTTTCAAGTGGAATAGGCACAATTATAGATTCTAAAAAAGAAGCCAAAGTGAGCGCTTTTAACATGTGGCGAGAATTAATAAATCGCTGCGTTTTTTGTTTGAGAGTGTGGCTAAAGTCCATATCATTTGTTCCTTAGTTCTGAAAATTTTGAGTTGCTGCGATAATTTATTGAGTCAGTTCATTTATTGTATACGCAGATGATTAGCTTAAACAAATTAGGATAAAATAAATGTTAACTTGAGCTGATAATTGATTCTTGAAGTTAAATAATAAGCGCGGTAATAGGTTTTTCTGGTTTATTTTTGGCTTTACAAAATTTAAATAGCTTGGTTTTTTGAGCGTCTTAAATATAAATAGTAGTATTAAGGTTCGGATATATTTGATTTATAAGTCTGCTGATTGCAAGGCAAACCATTTTTGCGGTTTAAATGCATTTTTATCTATACGCTAAAACGTGATTGTTTTGTTTTAATCAAATTATTTATCAGATCTAACTAAACCAGCTGCAGCAGTTTGATTGTGTGTTGGGGATTTTGGGCTGTTTACAATATGAGATTAGTGTCGCGCTAAATAGCAAAAAGCCAGAGTCTAATCACTCTGGCTTTTATCAAATATTATTACTCAATAAAGATTATTGTGCAACAATCTTAAGCACTTGAGCATAATCAGAAGGGGCTGATGCAGGCATAACCACTTTCAAGCCATCTTCAGTTTGTTCAAACTCTAGCTCGCCTGAATGGCCAATCATAGTTACATTAGCAATGGTTTTGCTGTAGTTGTCTGCATTGATAGATTTAATAGTAACGGTTTCACCAGCACCTGGCCAAGCCATAATCGTTGCGTATAAATCATCGCCTTTAGTCGTGAAACGAATGTCGTGTTTGGTAAAATCTTTACGATGTTTTTCAGCATCATTTGAATGTTTACCATCTACTACTTCTGTTACACCTTCACCGAACATAACCCAAGGACGCGTACCATAAATAGCTTCGCCGTTTAGTTTTAACCAGCTACCAATTTCAGATAATAAGTCAATTTCAGCTTGTGGAATAGTACCATCTGGTTTTGGACCTATGTTAAGTAACATTGAACCGTTTTTACTCACGATATCAATTAAATCATCAACTAAAGAATTAGGTGTACGATACTCATGGTTGGTTACATAACCCCATGATGTTTTAGATACTGAGGTATCTGTTTGCCAGAAATGTTTACGAATGTCAGCTAATTGACCACGTTCAATATCTAATACTGCAGAGCCATCTGGGAACGAGCGCATTTCTTGATGCTCTTTATAGTTAAGCGCAGGCATGTTTTCCCATTTTACGCCTTTGTTGTAATAATAGCTGGTAAATTCTTGAACGTGCTCATGGAAAGGTTCTGATGCCATCCACCAGTCAAACCAAATAAGTTCTGGTTCGTATTTATCAACTAATTCAACCGTACGTAACAACCAATCATCCATAAACTCTTTAGTTGGAGGCGTTTCACCGCTTTCTGACGTTTCTCGGTCAACAGCTGGGCCATAAAGGTCACGATATTCTTCATTTTGAACGTCTGATGGCATAGAGCGGCCACGGTCGAAGAACCACCAGTTTTCAGCTCTGTGGCTTGATAAACCAAAGTGAATATCGGTTTTAGACGCTGCTTCTTTCAATTCAGCGATAATATCGCGCTTTGGACCCATTTCAGTTGAATCCCAGCGAGAGTATGAGTTGTCATACATAGAGAAGCCATCGTGATGCTCTGCAACTGGCACCATATATTTAGCGCCTGAATCTTGAATTACTTTTAACCATTTATCAGCATCGAATTTTTCGGCTTTAAACATAGGGATAAAGTCTTTATAGCCAAATTCGGTAACAGGGCCAAAGTTTTCTGTATGGAATTTGTTGTAGTCCCAGTACTCTTTATCGTACATCCAGCGTGGGTACCACTCACCGTTGTGAGCAGGTACAGAGTAAACCCCCCAGTGAATGAAAATACCAAATTTGGCATCTTGGTACCAAGTTGGGATTTCATAGTTTTCTAATGAATCCCAACTTGCTTTAAATGGACCTTGGTCTGCAACTTCTTTAATTTCTTTTAACTTTTGTTCTGGCGTTAAAGCTTTTTCTGCCGTAGCCGTTTTTGCGCTGTCGGTATCTTGAGCTTGAGAGTTTTGATTCGCTTTTTGATCACCACATGCTGCTAAATTAAAGCCTGCGGCCATTAAAATAGCAGTTGTTAACATTGATTTTTTAAATTTAGTCATAGTCATTTATGTTTTATTAACTTAATTGTGGTCTCAGTATAAAAGAAGCTGGATAGGTTTTTCAACTAAAACTTAAATATAAAAGAAAATATTCGTATATAAATACATATTATAATGTTATGTTATTTGTAAAAAATACATAGCCAAATAGTTGAATATTTTATTTAAGGAGGATTCAGATTGTGATTAATAGGATTAAATTATTTAAATTAACGATTTTCTTTAACCTTTTAGCATTAGGTTTTTTATTTATTGGCACGGCTCATTCTTCTAATCAAGTGTTGACCATTAATCAAAATAGCGAAAATACTAAACTAAATCTTAATCAAAATTGGCTTTATCATCAGGGTGAGCTGTCTACTTTTCCGTTTACAAAAAGCCAAGATGGCGCAAGTAAATGGCAAAAAGTGAATTTACCGCATAGTTATCAACTTACTTCAATCAATTTAGATGACAGTTCCGATGATAAATTTCAAAAAACATTTCATCGTGATGTGAGCTGGTACCAAAAAACGATCAATATAAATCCTAAACCAGGACATAAAGTTTTTTTAGAATTTGAAGGTGCGCATCAACGTACTGAATTATGGGTGAATGGAACATATGTAGCAGAGCATGCAACGAGTGGTTATACGCCGTTTCATTTTGATATTACAAAATTTGTTCGCCAGGGTGACAATAACCTTATCACCCTTAAGTTAGATAACCGTAAAGATAAAACGATTCCGCCAGATGGGCATAGTGCGGATTATGTTTTATTTGGTGGTTTATATCGTGATGTTTATTTAGTGACCAAAGCACCTGTTTATTTTAGCTTTCCGTGGGAATCAACCCAAGCAGGTATTACTATTACTACCCCTTCTGTTAGCCATAAGAATGCCACTGTTACCGTAAAAAGCCAATTAAAAAACACCAGTAACAAAGATAAAAAAATTAAATTAGTGACTCGGATTGTAGATGCGAATAAGACAGTGGTAAAAACCTTAACGACCGATAAAGTAATAAAAGCAGGTGACGATCAAGTGTTGTTTCAGACAAGTGCCATTACATCACCTAACTTATGGTCGCCAGCCTCACCTTATTTGTATAGTGTGAATAGCCAAATAATTGAAAATAATGAAATTTTAGATAATCAAAATAACCCGTTAGGTTTGCGTTGGTTTGAACATAAACTCGGTGAAGGTGTACTGCTAAATGGGAAGCCTATTGAGTTAATTGGGGCTAACCGCCATCAGCACTATCCTTATATTGGTGATGCTGTGCCTAATAATTTACACCGGAATGATGCGATTAAAATGAAACAAGCCGGGATGAATGTGGTTAGATTAGCTCATTACCCACAAGATGATGCGTTTTTTCAAGCGTGTGATGAATTAGGTATTTTAATAGTTGAAGAACCGCCAGCTTGGATTGAATTTGGCCCAGATCTTTGGATGGATAGGTTAGAAGAATCACTTAGAATAACAATCCGTAACCATAAAAATCATCCTTCGGTATGGGGGTGGGGCGCTGGAATTAATCACCGAGGCCCCGTTAAGCGTTTACATTATGCCGCTAAAGAAGAAGACCCGTATAGAGTGACCATGAATAACGGTACATTATGGACCGGGCCCCAGCATTCTGGGGTAACAGATATATATGCTGTTATGGATTATCGCGGTGCGGTTAGACCCGAAAACGAGTTATTATTTGCCATGGAACATAGTAGCTCAGCGGATACTTTAGGCGCTCAAGCGTTAATTTCACGCTACAAAGGAGATCCTAATTTAATTGGTACAGCCGCTTGGAGTGGGCAAGATGGTTACTCATTTATTAAACGCGACAAAGAGTATCCTAACTTATCCACTTGGACAGCCTCTAGCTGGGATGCATTTAGGTTACCTAAACCTCATTTTTATTGGTATCAATCAGAATTAACGCAAAAACCTATGGTGGAAATTGCAGCAGACGCCGCACAAGTAGATGGAAAAGTGCAAATATTTACCAATGCCGATCAAATTGAGGTTTTTCATAACCAAAAAAGTTTAGGCAAATTTGAACCCGAATATAATGATAAGAATCAATTTTTAAATTCACCATCTATTTTTGTGCCATTTGACTGGCAACAAGGTGCAATAACAGTGAATGCCTACAAACAAGGAAAACGGGTTGCTAGCCAAACCAAAGTTAAAGCAGGCAAAGCCAGCCAAATTGGATTAAAAATTGACACCACAGGCTATGATTTATCAGCAGACGGTTCAAGTATTGTGATGGCATATGTTTACATACAAGACAAAGATGGAAATCAACTAGCGGGTGATACGCCCAATGTTAAATTTACAATTGATGGACCCGCCGAAATTGTTGGTGACGAGAGCATAGGGGCTAATCCGGTACGCTGGCGTTATGGCGTTGCACCTGTGATGTTTAGAGTCGGTGACACCCCAGGTACAATTAAATTAACCGCTCAAGCGCAAGGATTAAAATCAGGCACGGCTAGTATTAAAACTAAAAACTGGTCAAATAATGAAAAGAGTCGCCAAAGTGTCATCTACGATCCATTAAAGTTACAAGTTGATTTAGGTAATAAACAGCAACACATTCAAGATGAATGGCAACCATGGTCAGTAGCTGAAAGTGAAAAAAATCAGTTTAAATACTCATTTACAGCCTTAAATGGGCAAAATATTGAAGCGACAATTAAGGCAACTGACAAACTAGCATGGACTCATGCATGGGGTGTGCCGGGTGATTTAAGCTTTATGGTAGAAGATGCTGTACAAACTCATTCTGAATTAACATTAACGCTAGCAAATTTACCTGCAGGCCGATACCACCTTAAAACTTGGCACCATGCGCTTAGCGGCGATAAAAAAGCAGTATCCCCCCTAAATTTTGTATTATCAGGAGCGAATAAATTTAACTCGCCAAATTTGTATCAACCAACCTACGGCAGAAAAATTAAAGTGTCGACTGCCGGTGGCGGCAACAAAGGAGACGGCGGTTCGAATAAAGCCGCTAAAGGTTATGCGTTGCATACGTTTAACGTATCACACAATGGCAGGGTTAAATTAAATGTTCAAACACAAAAAACAGATGCGCTGCTGCGTTTAAATGGCTTTGAGTTAATACAGGTTTTAACTCAATAAGTTAACAAATATTATTTCCAATTAAATAAGATTAAGGAGTTAGCCTGATGTCACGCTTAAAATATGTTTTTTTCACGTTTTTAGGCAGTTTTTTATTATGCTTAAGCCATTTGGCTCATGCGCAGGTTTATGCGGTGGCTAAATGGGAAGTGATTGATATCCCTATAAAGCTTAAACAAACTATCGAGCAGCCATTTCAGTTAGATGCGAACGCTATTTTTACCCACCCAGATGGCGATAAAATGACAGTGCCCATTTTTTACGATGGCAACAATCGTTGGCTCATTCGGTTTTCAGCCTCAAAACAAGGCCAGTGGCAATTTATCACTCAAAGTGCAAGCGACTTACTAACGGGTCAAACCGGTGAGGTGATTGTTGAGCCAGCAAAAGCCGATAATCATGGGGCGATTGTTTTAAATCCGCAAGATAAACAGAATTTTTATTATGAAGACGGCACGCCTTACTTTTTATTAGGTTTTGAAATGGATTGGCTGTATGCCCTTGATTATCATAATCAAACCGGCACCCCAAAAAGCGATCATTTTTTATCTATTTTAAAACAAAATGGCTTCAACCAAATTGTGATGAATGTATTTTCGTATGATGTATCTTGGGAAAAAGACGAAAGACTAAAACAATATCCTGAGCATGATTTTGGTGGTCCAAAAGATATTTTTCCGTTTTTAGGCAACAATGATAATCCAGACTATTCAGCCTTAAATGTTGAGTTTTTTCAAAAATTAGATCGAAGTGTGCAATTGCTGCATGATAAGCGGATGGTCGCCCACTTAATGATTTATGTATGGAATAAACTCGTTAATTGGCCGGATATGAATACCCAAGCTGATAACATGTATTTTGATTATGTGGTTAAGCGTTATCAGGCGTATCCAAACGTAATTTGGGATATTTCAAAAGAAGCTTTATTTTACGGTCGAGCGGATGAAGCTTATATAAAAAATAGAATAGAGCGTTTGCGAGCCATAAATTATTATGAGCGACTGGTTACAGTACATGATTATAAATATTGCTCTAAGTATCCTGAACAAGTTGATTTTATTTCAACCCAAGATTGGGGCAGCGATATTTATAATTTAATGATTAACGCAAGAAACAAATTTAAAGACAAGCCTGTATATAACATAGAACATGGCGGTTACGAAGAGTCACCTTATTTAGTTTTCCCAGGTGACTATACTGATCCGGAAGTATCGCTTAGACGAAATTGGTTAACGCAATTTGCGGGTGTTTACAGCACCTATTATTGGCAAGCTGCGGCGTGGAATGTAATTATTTATAATCCGTACCAACAGCCAGCTGATTTTATCATTCCTAGGTTTGATTATTTTAAACACTTAAATGCATTTTTTGAGCGCTTTACTTTTGCCGATTTTAAACCTATCCCCTGGAAAAACGGCAGTGCTTATACCATGATGAATGATAAAGAAACTTATCTGATTTATGTGCCTAAAGAAAATTATCAGTTTTCTCGAGGCGATTGGTATTTAAAACCAAAAGAAGGTAAAAACAAACGACGCTATCAATGGTTTAATACGCTAACCGGTGAATACACACCTGCAAAAACCATCAAAAAAGATCAACTGTTTATTTCGCCTTGGCGTGGTGAAGCTGATGCGGTACTGGTTAGTGAATTAATTGAGTAAAACAAGCTTGCTATGCAGCATGCTTTTATATTTACCAACTAGGCCGCTAAAAAGCGGTCTAGTTGATTATTGCTATAATTGACATAGTATGATTTTATTTATGTATTGAGTGAACTAACACTATCTCTTTCAATTAATTTACAACTTAACTCAAGATGCAGGTGGTAGCTACGCGTTTTTTGTTCAGCTTGCTGTGATTCTAATACTTTTAACGCTTCAAAAGGGAGAGCATCAAACGGCAACTTAATGGTTGTTAATTTTGGTTCGACTAAATCGAGTGAAAAAATGCCATCCATACCGACAACTGATATATCTTCAGGTACGCGTATTCCCCGTTTTTGTAATGCTAAAATGGCGCCTAAAGCCAAGCCGTCGGTTACGCAAAATAGCGCGCTAATGGGGATATCTGCATGTGAATCAAGCCAATTGTTTACGGCGTTTTCAGCTGCTTGGTCACTATAGTCATCACAGGTGATATGCAAATCTTGGTTTAATGCAACTTTTGCATTGTATAAGCTATCTCGGTAGCCACTTTCACGTAAATAAATAGTTTGACGGCCACTATAACTTAACAAACCTATGTTTTTATGACCTTTATTTAATAAGTGATCCACAGCCATCATAGCGCCATAACGATTGCTAAAACCGACTGAGTCAATATTCATACTTCTGTCTTCACCATTAATCAGCACACTTGGCATTGAATATTCACTAACTGATGTTAATAACTCAGGATCGTCAGCCCATACTAAAATAATGCCATCAAACTTTTGCTGGCTTAAGGTTTGTTTTAGTTTTTCTGCAGAGTTTTGACCTGAGTGAGTTAACAAAGACGATAATTTAATATTTTGTTCAGCGCATAAGTTTCGCAGTGACTCAATAAGCGTATAAGAAATAATATTACCGCTTTGATTTAACGCAGCGTTTCTGGGGGTGACTAATAAAATTTGTTTATCGTGAAATAAAGATTGGTTTTTAGTTTTTTGCTTAAATTTGTCTAAGTAGCCAGTTTTTTGCGCAATTTGCATTATTTTGTCTGCTACTGGCAGGCTAATCTTAGCTGTGCCGTTTAATACACGAGAGACAGTACTAACAGATACATCCGCTTGTTTAGCAATTTCTTTTAAAGTCACATCCAGCTCTTAAATTAGGTTGTTTTAGATAACTATTTTATCACTAAAAAGGTTATTTTTGCAAAATAATTATTAATTTATGCAATTTTGCATTATTTTTTAAGTCTATTTTACCCAGTTTAAACGCGGAATTTAAATTTTAATCTCATTTAATAAGGTTTTTATGCAAATTTATGCAAATTTTATAATTGTTTGCATTGAGTCACGAAATGTATACAATTAAAAAACAATGTAGTAATTGAGTATTTATAATGACAGCTGCTAACTGTGAAATCGGACGAAACGATGCGTTAACCCGATTTTTAATTTCAGACCCTATTATCAAACGTTTTGGGCAATTTGAAGACCATGAAACCATGGAAGATAAATTGAAATATAAATTTCAAAATGGTTTTGTAGATGTTGGTGACTTGCCCTGCCGAAAACATTTTTGGCAACAAATGGCGAATCGTTCAGTTGATTTAAACGATAAGCCTGAGTGTCCACATATTAATTTTGCTAATGGCAAACGTAAAGTTGATTTTTCAGGGTTTATTTATACCCCGACCCATGTTCAGTATTGGGCCGAAACGATTTTGCATAGCGATAAAAAACAAAGCTGCAATTTCAAGTTGAGTACTTGTGGTGGTGTTCGCATTTGGGTAAACCGTAAATTGGTTACTCAATTCACACCGTTTAAACGAAATACGGTCAGTTCAGTTGAAATCAGCCTGCCGCTTGAACAGGGGAAAAATGAAGTCATTGTGCATGCTGAAGATTTATTTGAGCGAGACACCCAATACTTTTTTGAACTCATACTATTAGATGATACGCATCTGAAAACTTATTTAGACGGGCTAAATGAACAGAATTTAGCTGATATTGAAGCTTTCACATCAGGTTTAGCCTATAACTTAAATGTGAAAAATCATCAATTTTACCTTCAAAGTGAGTGTGAACTGCCTGCGTCATTATCTGTGAAAGGCCGCATTTGGGGGATGTCAAATGAAGAAGAGATTGACGAAACACTAACACTACAGAGTATTCAGATTGAACAAAATAAATTTTGTTTGCAATTACCGCCAACGCTAAAACCTGCACATTATGCTGTTGAGCTTGCGTTTCAATATCAGGGTATTGAGTTGAAACGGGTCTGTAACGTTAATATTATGCCCGAAGGCAAAGCGCCTGCGCAAAGTAGTATTCAGGCACGTAAACAAAATGGTTTGGCATTCATTGCTGCAGAAGGCATGAATACAACTGGCAAGTTATTGGCTTTATTAGCGAATAAATCTAATCCTGAGCTCGCCGCTTCGATTTTAAATCGCACATTACAAAAAATTAGTTTGCGAGAAGACTGTTCTGACTTTTGGATGGTGTCAGTCTTGTGGGCGTGGAAGATGTCAAATTACACTCAGCTCCCTGACAAAATGTGGGACAGAGTTAAATCTTCTATTTTAGGGTATCGATATTGGTTAGACGAGCCGGGTAACGATGCCATGTGGTTTTGGAGCGAAAATCATGTGTTGTGTTTCCATGTGTCCCAGCTACTTGCTGGCCAGTACTTTCCACGCGAGCAATTTTTGTGCTCAGGGCGGCTTGGCAACGAGCAACAAAAAATTGCCAGTCAAAGGCTTAATTTATGGTTTGATCATATTTTAGAAAATGGGTTAACTGAATGGAATTCATCTTGTTACTACCCGATAGATTACATTGGTCTGTTCGCAATTTATGAATTGTCTGATTGTGATTTGTTAAAGCAAAAAGCCAAAACTGTCATTGATCGGCTCATGATCATGAGTGCATTACATTTTCAAAATGGGGTCGCCAGCGGCACCATGGGCCGAGTTTATGAAAAAGAACTGATGGCTAATGAAATGACTGAATTAGCCGGTTTTGGCCATATTGCTTGGGGAGATGGTTGGCATACCCGAATGTGTGCATCGCTACCAATGTTTTGTTTGAGTCAATATGAGCCTCCAGCACTGAGTAACGAAATTGCGCGATTAGAAAACCGAAATTCGGTTGAAGCTTATTACACACAAGGCATGGACAAAGCTGCAAAAATTTTAGTCTGGAAGCAAGCTGGCGTCATGTTATCTAGTTCAGTTGACCACTTAACGGGCAAGCCGGGTCATCAGCAACATCTATTGGATATTCAATTTGCTAAAAATCCTAAAGCCAGAGTTTGGTTAAATCATCCTGGGGAAGATACACCCGGCGGCGAAGGTCGCCCCTCGTATTGGGCTGGTAATGGAGTGTTGCCCAGAGTGATGCAACATAAAAATACAGCCATGATGTTGTTTAAATTAAATGCGGATACCCGAGTTAAGTTTACTCATATTTATTTGCCTACCGAGGCATTAGATGAAGTATTTATTAATGAACATTGGTGCATGATTAAAAGCGGTAATGCCTTTGTAGTTATTGGCTGTTCAGAGCCTATTGAACGGGTTAGCCAGGGGTTAACACGAGGACGTGAAGTGAGATCCTACGGTGAGCAAAGCGCATGGTACGTTGAAGTTGGCAATTTATCGCCAGAACTAAATTTCGAGCAGCTTGTTGCCAGCTGGAAAGATACAAAAGTGGAGTTGAGAGGTTCTGAATCATCCGCTGTCGCTAAGATCTCTACGCCGACTGAGCAAAGCTTCCAATTAAGTTGGGATGGTGCTTGTATTGTCAATAATCAATCTTGGTCTTTCCCCCCGGAAGCTGGACTTAACCCAATTATAAAATAGTGAATATAGTATATGAGTGATAAATATCTTAGCTTGCTTCAACAATTAAGTTCGGGTTTATGTAGCTTAAAAGGTATAGGCAATTTTAACCCGTTTTCTAATGAAGCTATTCGTATTGAGTTTGAAGAATGGGAGTGGGAAATAGGTGTTGGTTTATATGGTTTGTATCAATACGCAAACGATGCAAACCAAGCCAATTTAATTGATGCGCTTGAGAATTGGTTTGAACGCCAAATTGATAAAGGTTTACCTCAACCGCAAATCAATACAACTGCACCTATGATTACGTTAGCTTTGCTTGCAGAACAAAAGCAAAGAACTGATTGGCATCAGTTGATAGCGGAGTGGGCGGATTATTTATTAACGTCTTTACCTAGAGTTGAAGGGTGTGGATTTCAACACGTGGTTAAAGAGCGCTTAAATGAAGGTCAACTTTGGGACGATACTTTGTTTATGACTGGCTTATTTTTAGCAAAAGCCGGAATGTTACTTAATCGTCAAGATTTAATTGAAGAAGCAGAACTTCAATTTTTAGCTCACGCTCAGTTTTTAGCAGATAAAAAAACAGGGCTTTGGTTCCATGGCTGGACTGCAGTTGACAAACATAATTTTGCCCAAGCATTTTGGGCACGCGGCAATGCTTGGATTACTGTTGCTATTCCTGAGTTAATTCAATTAGTGGGTGAGGTCATTAATCCAGCCATTAAGCAGCATTTAATTTCATTACTAAATATGCAAATCCAAGCGTTGCTTAAATTGCAGAGCGAAAATGGCATGTGGCATACGGTATTAGACGATGATATGTCACCGCAAGAGTCTTCCGCCGTGGCTGGGATTTGTTACGGCATGTTATGCGCCTCTCGTTTAAACCTAATTAACCCAGAAGATGTAGAGCAAGTTAAACAGTCCGCGTTAAAAGGCGTTCAAGCGATAGTGGATAGGATAGACGAACGCGGTATTTTACTTGAAGCGTCGGATGGCACTGCAATGGGGCATGATATTCAATACTATTTTGATATCCCTAATACGCCCGTACCTTATGGGCAAGCATTGGCCATGATGTGTATTACCGAAGTAATAAAAGGCGAATGGATTGTTGATTCATTTTCTGAAGACTAAATTTAAAGGGCTATATTGTGACAAATTCAAATAGACAAGTGGGTTGGAAAAATATTGTAGCTTGGGGCTCGGGTGATATTTTTGGTAGTGGTGCCAGTACCATCATTGGCTTATGGATGCTGTATTTTTACACTCAAGTAGCTGGTTTATCACCGATTGAGGCTGGTTTAATTTTTGCCATTGCAAAAGTTTGGGACGGGTTTACGGACCCTATTGTGGCTTATATTACCGATAATATTCGTACTCGTTTTGGTCGCCGTCGAGTCTTTATTTTGTTTGGGGCGCCATTTTTATTAGTGTTTGGTTTAATGTTTGTATCAGGGTTAGATTTTACCTATTACCTGTTTACCTATTTATTATTCAATACTATGAATACTGTGGTGATGACGCCATACAGCACCTTACCAAATGAAATGACCGAAGATTATCATGTGCGGACAAAAATGAGCAGTTGCCGGATGATTTTTGGTCAAATTACCGCTTTTGTTGTAACTTTTATTCCTGGTCAGATTATGGCTTTTGTACCTGATCAAGCTCAAGCATTTTTCTATATAGGTTGCCTGTTCGCTGTAATATTTACCATACCCTGGATATTTATATATAAATATACATGGGAATTAGATCCAGCTGATTTACCCCCTCCAGAAAAAAAAGATACGTTTGGTCAAACCTTAGTTCATTTGTATAAAGAAATGGCGACGACTTTTCAACTTAAATCGTTTCGTTTTCATTTAATGATGTATATCGGTGGCTCTGTTGCATTAGATATTTTTGGCTCGCTCTTTATGCATTACATGACGTTAGTGGTTAATATTACGCCAACTCAAGGCGGCACCGCACTTAGTGTCATGACTGCAATGCAATTTGTTGGGGTCGCAATATTTACTTGGATTGCGCTACGAATTGGCAACGCTCAGGCTTTTGCAATTGCGATTGTGCTAATGTTAACCAGTATTCTGTATTTTGCATTTGTGCCGGGCATTGAAAATAATGTAATGATGATTGTGTTGATTGGGGCCGTTATTATTGGCTTGGCGCGTGGTGGTATTTATTTAATCCCTTGGGTGATCTTTAATTCGATTCCAGATGTAGACGAAGCCTTAACGGGTAAACGTCGAGCTGGGATATTTTCAGGTGTGATGACACTTGGACGCAAAGTATGCCAAGCCACCGCTATGTTAATTGCGAGTATTGGTTTGCAAGCTTTTGGTTATGAATCTGGAGTTGAAACTCAAACGCTGGAAACCACGAATGGAATTTATTGGTTATTTATATTGGCACCGACTTGCTTGGCTTTATTAGCTTTATATGGCGCATTAAAATTTAAATTGAATAAATTTAATCATGCTGTTTTAGTGGAAGAAGTACATAGATTGAAAGCGGGTGGGGATAAGCAAGATGCAAATGCTGAAACAAAAGCGGTTATTGAGCAACTCACGGGCTGGGAGTACCAATATATTTGGGGCAATAAAATGGCTAAAAAAGCACGTGGGCAAAGCTCTATATAAATAACAAATTAAGGTTTAAAAAATGAATACTCAGACATATCCAAATTTTATTTCTAAATCCTTTATAGTGGATCACATACGTTCCATTTTAGATTTTTATGATACTAGAGTGATTGATAATACCGGTGGTTATTATCAAAATTATTTAGATAATGGCGAGCACTTTAATCCAGGTTTTCGCCAACTTGTTAGTAGTAGCCGGATTATTGTCAATTATGCACTGGCCAGTTTATATTTAAATGAAGAAAAATATAAATCTTATGCAGCACATGGATTAGATTATTTGGAAAACGTGCACTGGCAGGCAGATAAAGAATTATACGCTTGGACACTTGAAAATCATAAACCCGTTGATATGACCCAACAGGCTTATGGTTATGCATTTGTATTATTAGCCTATGCTGCAGCTCATAAATCTGGTGTTCGAGATTGTTCAGCGCAAATTGAAAATGTGTTTAATTTATTAGAGACACGCTTTTGGCAAGCAGAATATGGCTTATATGCAGATGAATTAAGCGAAGAGGGCATATTAAGTGATTATCGTGGGCAAAATTCTAACATGCATTTATGCGAAGCATTGATTGCCACGTATGAAGCAACTAAAAGACCAGCTTATTTAACCCGTGCAAAATTAGTCGCTGAGAATATTACACAGCGCCAAGCAAATTATACAAAAGGCTTAATTTGGGAGCATTTTACGCCCACTTTTGAGATTGATTGGGATTATAACAAAGGTGATCCTAAAAATTTATACCGGCCTTGGGGGTTTCAACCAGGGCATCAAACCGAATGGACTAAGTTGTTGTTAACGATTAATCAATATTCACCAGATGATCAGTTAGTAACAACGGCTAAATTTTTGTTTGATCAAGCATATGAGCTGGCATGGGATGATAAAAACGGCGGTTTAGTGTACGGCTTTGATCCAGATGGAAACTGGTGTGATGCAGATAAATATTTTTGGGTTCAGGCTGAAAGTTTTGCCGCTGCTATTATTTTATATCGAGCCACAGACGATAAGCAGTACCTCACTTCATATAATGAACTTTGGCAATACAGCTGGGATCACATGGTGGATCATGAGTTTGGTGCTTGGTTTCGCATTTTAACGCAAGATAATAAAAAGTATTCAAATCAAAAAAGTGCAGCCGGCGCTAAGTGTGATTACCACACCTTAGGTGCTTGTTTTGAAGTGCTAAAAGGTTTGTAATAAAGTCTAACTTAGCAAAATTTTTTAATAAACTTGGCTCAATTAGCGGGTCTATTTTAAGCTAATTGAGCTCAGTATCTTGAAGTAACACGGGTATAAGCTTAAGCCGGATTCGATTAAAGCTATTTTATGCTGGCGGTTGAATCCCTAATGACTAATTCACCGTCAAAGGTTTCATTATTTTTAGAATCACCGTACGGGGCGCTGCTTTGTTTATTTTTGAGGCGGTTAATAAGCAATACTGCAGCCCTGTAGCCAATGTTAACGAGCGGGTGGCGATAAGTGGTGATATTTGGGAATACTTTGGTCGTAATTGAAATATCATCTATTCCGCATATGGAAAGCTCGTCTGGTACTTTTATGCCTCTACTTTGTGCTTCGTAAAGTACACCTGCTGCCATTTCATCATTGGATGCAAATATTGCGGTGGGTGCTGGCTTGTTATTTAACAGCAAGGCGGCAGCATCTCTACCCGATTGGTAGGTGTAATAACCTTGGGCGACTAAACGACTGTCCCAATTAATTTTATTATCTTGTAAAGCTTGTTTAAAGCCGTTTTCTTTAATGGTGCTGGATTCTTCATCTGGATGGCCTTTAATGTAGCCAATATTTGTATGCTTCAGTCGAACTAAATAGCTAGCTACATCATAACTGGCTTTATAGTAGTTTAAACCCACAAACTCGCCTTGGTGTTTGTAGCTAGGGCCAATTCTAATATATTGGATATTTTTTCGATTTAGCATTTCTAATAATTCGAGTTTGTCACAAATAGGTGGCGCAAGCACAAAACCATCAACCAAGGTGTTGTCGATAAATTCTTCAATTTCTTTTAGCAAGTTATTAGAGTTATAGCTGCAATCATATAAAAACAACCCCATGTGCTCTTCAGTACAGCTTTGTAATATTCCTTTTTGCAGCTTCATTAAATAACCTGGACTGGGGTTATCCGTTAGTAGGGCAATAAATAATGAGCGATTTTTAGCTAAAGCCATCCCAAGTGGATTACGTTTAAAGTTAGTCTCTACAATGGCTTTTTGTACTTTAGCGCGTGTATCTTCGCTGACATTAGCTTCATTATTAATCACCCGAGAAACGGTTTTTTTTGAGACACCAGCTTGTTTGGCTACATCATTTATGGTTGTCGTTTTCATTTTTACTCTGATTTGAAATGTTAACGGTATTGAACGTCGCTATATTTGATTGGGAGGCGTCAATACTATTTATATATGACTTTATACTTATTGTAACATATTGTTTATTTGTCTATATTAGTTTATTTGACACCGGTGTCAAACTGTGTGAATGTTAACCGATTCAATTCGATTAAGTTTTTCATCCAAAATTATATTATAGGTGTAAATGTGGAATTAAAATATAACCTTTTTTTTAAATTGATATTTAATTCGTTTATATTGAGTTGTTTTTTATTTAGGGGCGCTGTTAATGCTAATCAAAATATGCCGCTGGATTTAAAGCTGAATCAGATTCAAATATTAGGTTCGCATAATAGTTACAAAAGAGCGATTCCACCGTCGGTATTCGATTTTATTAAATCTGAAAATAGCCAATTAGCACAAGCGTTAAATTATTCACACCCAGATTTAGAAACTCAGCTTAATATGGGACTTAGGCAGCTCGAAATAGATATTTTAAAAGATGATATAGGTGGGTATTTTTTAAACCCTTTAGGTGAAAATATTGCTCAGAAACCATTATTAACCGAGCAAGAAAACAAAGCGTTAGCTCAACCCGGTTTTAAAGTAATGCACAAGCCTGATATTGATTTTATGAGTCACTGTGTTTTATTTACTGATTGTTTAAAACAGTTAAACCTTTGGTCAGCTCAAAACTCTAATCATTTACCCATATTTGTATTAATGAATATAAAAGAAAGTGAAAACCGTATTGTTAAAGGTCAAAAACCACAGCGTTTTACCCCACAAGATTTTCGCAAGCTTGACCAGCTGTTGGTGAACAGCTTTAAAAATAAACTTTATACACCTGATAAATTAAAAAGGGAGTATGCATCTTTACCTGAAGCGGTTAAACATCAAGGTTGGCCTAGCCTCAACGAGATGCGTGGCAAATTTATCTTTTTGTTAGATGCATCTGCTGAGCAATTAACACGTTATCGAGGTAATAATAAAAATCTCTCAGGTTTATCATTATTTGCAAGCTTTGAGGAAGATGATCCCGGAGCCGCTATTTTTGTTGTGAATAATCCAATTGCTCAATTTGATAAGATCCAGCGGTTAGTTGATTTAGGTTTTATTGTTCGAACCCGCTCTGATGCCAATACCAGTGACGCGATGAATCAAAACTATAAAAGAGTTAATGCGGCTATTTTAAGTGGGGCTCAAATTATTTCTACCGATTATTATTTAAATTCACCTCAGTCAGAACGAGATAATTTTAAAGTGAGTTTTGAATCTGATAAATGGATCAATTTTCCGCAGCAGTAACTGGTAAAAGCTAAAACTTAAAATTCTGAAAAAGGTGAGAAAAATGAAATTGTTTAAACAGGCTATTCTGGCCGGATTTATTTGCTTGTTAACCGTTAAAGCTTTTGCAAATGATTTAGTCAATACTCGAATTGCCTTCTTGCCGGATATCCATTTCCAGGACATTTATGCAAACTTGAATCTTGATGATCAATCTGGATTTAAAATACCCATGTTGGTACGTAGTATGCGAGCCCAAATTAATTCAACTCGCCTTTTTAACGAACCTTATTTTGCATTTATAACGGCGTTGGATGATTTAGCAAAAAAAGGTATAAAACTCGTTGTTTTACCGGGTGACTTTAGTGACGATGGTCAACCTGTACACTTACAAAAATTAAAACAATTATTTGCTCACTATGAACAGCGTTATGGAATGCGCTTTTATCTATCTCCAGGTAATCATGATCCGGCTAAACCTTGGAAAAGCGCACATGGTAAAGCCGATTTTTTAAATGCCCAAGGGCAGGAATATTCAATTTATAGTCTGCAGCATTCAGCTTGCAAAACCAAGCCTATTAAAGCAGATTATTGTAACGATAATTTAAGTGCAATGGGTTATCAGGGGCTATTTGACTCATTAGGCGAGTTTGGTTTTTCGCCAAGAAAAGATGATTTATATTTTGAAACCCCTTTTTCTGACTATTCGTTAAATGATTATAATGTAAAAAAAGGTCAGCAGGCTGCGGCATTAGTGAAAAGGGAATTTTCATTATGTGCTGATAGTGATAATTGCATGCAAATGCCAGATTTAAGTTATTTGGTAGAACCGATAAAAGGTCTCTGGTTATTGTCGATTGATGCCAACGTTTATGAACCTAAGTCATTCGAGCAAAATTTAAATAAAATCAGTCAGCTGCAAAACAGTGACTTATTAAATGGTTCCAGCTATGCAGGTTTTAACTCGGTTATTCATAATAAAGCGTTTTTAATTGACTGGATAAAAACTGTGGTTACACGAGCCAAAGCTCATAACAAAACCTTAATCGCATTTAGTCACTTTCCGCTAGGGGATTTTTATGATCAATCCGCTCAATATCTGGCGCATTTCGCAGGCAAAGATACTTTTAATAAACGTCGATTTCCACTTGAGCAGACGTTAAAAACTTTTGCTGACACTGGGCTTAAACTCCATATTGCAGGGCATATGCATATTAATGACTCGTCGGTGTATCAGGGTGAAAAAGGCAATGCTTTATTTAATATTCAAGCGCCGTCCATCGCTGCATATAGCCCAGCTTATAAATTAATCACCCTGAATTCAGCCTCTGAGTTTGAAGTTGAAACCATTGCCATTGATCAGGTCGAAAATTTTGATATATTGTTTGAGTATTACAAAAAAGAACATGCATTTCTAACACAAAATAACCCTCAAAAAATTTGGTCCAGTCAGATTTTATCTGCTAAAAATTATCGAGAATTTACTGAATTTCATTTATTAGGGTTGATTCAAAGTCGTTTTTTGGCACGAGATTGGCAAGCCTCTGAAATTAGTTTATTTAAGCAACTATCTGGGCTTGATTTAATTGCCTTAAGTTTAATGGATGCACAAGTTCAACTTTCTGCAGAGGCTATTATTAGCCAAAAACAGGCATATGAAAAATTTAACCAAAGCAATGCTTGGGGTAATGCAATGCAGCAGGCCAAGCATTGGTTAGTTAAGCATCAACAAGCGGCTGATAGTTGGCAATGGCCGGCAATGCGATTAATTGAAGATTTTTTTCGTTTATCTAATGCGGATGCTTTGGCAAGGCGAGAAGATATAACTATCCAGCAAATTAACTTATATCGTTTATTAATATCTAATGTGAATCCAGATGAATGCCATATCACGAGTCAGTTAGATTCAGAGACTAACTTTATTAATCGATTCTCTTGTTTAATTTTGACGTTAGAACAGTACATTAACTCAGAACCATCCGATCATTTTGTGATAAATTTGAAACACTTAAGCTTAGAGAAAAAATAAACTATTTTTTATATCTAATTTGTAAAAAATGTTAACCTTAAATAATAGATTTTAGATTTATTTGTATTAAAAATGGTTGACACCGGTGTCAAATGGGAGATATAGTATAAATCAAGCGCGGTTACACAATCGCACACTTTATCTGACACCGGTGTCTTTCTGTTTGGTAAATGGTATCAAAAAAGGTTCAATAAGTTTTTCGTAACTTTTAATCTATATGAATGTGATAAACACATCTTGGGAGCATTAACATGAAAACTATTTTTAATAAAAGTTTACTTTCTTTAGCCGTTATTAGTGGGATATCTGGGCTTTATGTTCCAACTGCATTAGCAGCCGAAGATGATTCAAATACTGAAGTCGATGAAGTTATCCAAGTTAAAGGCTTTAGAAGCTCACTAATTCAAGCTAGAGATTTAAAGCGAGATGCGATTGGCTCACAAGACAGCATTGTTGCTGAAGATATTGCCGATTTTCCAGATCTAAATTTAGCTGATTCGTTGCAGCGGGTACCTGGTATTGCGATTACTCGTGAAGGTGGTGAAGGTCGTAATATATCTTTACGTGGTTTGGGACCAGATTTTGCGCGAGTACAAGTTAATGGTATGGAAGGGTTAGCAACCAGCGCATCTGCAATGGACAGTCGTGGCTCAGTCACTCGCTCTCGTGCTTTTGATTTTAATATATTTGCCTCAGAGTTATTTAACCAAATTGATGTAAAAAAATCGTACCAAGCTAGTTTAGATGAGGGGGGTATTGGGGGGACAGTTAATTTACGTTCAGCAAAGCCTTTTGATTATGATGGGTTTACCGCTGCTGCAAATGGACAGCTTGGTACCAATAGCCAAGCAGGTGAAATAGATCCTCGTGCATCTGTGATTATCTCTAATACTTGGGGTGATTTTGGTGCTTTAGTTTCTGCTTCTTACAGTAAACGACATATTAATGAACAAGGCTATAATAGTTACCGTTGGAGAACTCGCACGGTAGATAGTGACGGTTACAGTGATTCATTATCTCAAGAGGTAAAAGATGCGTTAGAAGCAGGCGAAATTTATTTTAATCGAGGTAATCGTTATTCGGTTTGGGAAAATACTCAGCAAAGAACGGGCTTAACAACAGCGTTACAATATAGACCATCAAAAAACTTATCGTTTGAACTAGATATTTTATACAGTGAACTTGAAAATGATCGTCAAGAGTTTCACTTACCAACAGCAGGGTCTAGTAGCACGGCATTAGGTTATATAGATGCACTTGAAATTATTCCAGCTTCAGACGGTGATGGTTATGAAGCCGTTTATGGCGAGTTTTCTGGCACCACACTTCGAACTGAAACTAGGGAAGATTTAGATAAAACAGAATTTACTCAAATTACCTTATCAAACCGTTGGGTTGTATCAGATAACTTAATATTGAAAGGGTTAATTGGTCATTCTGAATCAGACTTTAGTCAACCAAAACTTGAAAAATTTTATACTGAAACCGTGTCAGATATAACAACAGATTTCAGAGGAGATCGCCGCTTTGATCCGGTTAATACTTATTCAATTGATACTGCTGATGTTTCTAATTGGACATTCAGAGAAATAGATCTAAAAGAAGATTATATAACAAATACGTTTGATGTTGTAAGCGTGGATGGTAATTATGTGCTTACCGACGACGCTGAACTTAAATTTGGATTCTCTTTAAAAGAATTTGAAAATAGTCAGGTACGCCGTTTAAATAATGACTTAGGTCGTAACCAAGATACGCCAGTTAATAATGATGTGAGAACGATTGATCAATTTGCCTACACGTATACCGAACATGATTCTCAAGATTGGATAGGCATAGATTTTGACAAAGCGCTTGATTTTTATGGTGTAGACACAGATTTAGGTGATGAGCACTTTGTAAGCAGTGCATCTGGTGTTGTGCAAGAAGATACGAATGGTGCCTATGTTGAATACGAATGGAGCCAGTATTTTTCTGACAGTGTATTACGAGGTAATATTGGGCTTCGTTATTATGATACTGAGATAACTTCGTCAGGGATAGTCAGTGGCTCAGATGTAGCGATTAGCTCTGATTATAATGGCGTATTACCTACCTTAAACTTAGCTTGGGAACCGACAGACGAGATTGTGGTACGATTTAGCGCAGCTAAAAACATAACTCGTCCTTCTCTTGATGCATTAACTGTTTCTGGTAATGTTCAAGTTGATCCAGATGGTTCTCGAGGTTTATCTATTCAAGCGGGTAACCCAGGTTTGCAACCGTTTGAATCAATCAACTACGATACTTCTTTTGAATGGTATTTTTCAGAAGAAGGTTCATTTGCTGCAGGCCTTTTCTTAAAGAAAATTGATAATTTTGTATTTGAAAATACAGTAGAAATGCCTTATTCAGAAACAGGCTTCCCACTTTCATTATTGGATGAAGCTTCGGGACAAACTGGTGACACTCAATTTTCGTATTCACGCCCCGAAAATGGTCAATCGACTGATATCAAAGGGTTAGAGCTGTCTTATCAAACATTACTAGGATTTTTACCATCGCCTTTTAATAACATAGGTATCGTTACTAACTATACTTATGCTGATGCAGACTTTTTATATGAAAATGTTCAAGGTTCTGGCGAATCTCAATATAAAAAATTCCCAGGGCTTTCGAAAAATTCATACAACTTTACGGTGTTTTATGAAACTGAAAAGTGGGGTGGACGTATTGCTGCCGCTTCTCGTAGCGACTACATCAGTTTAGTTGAAGGTGGTTTAGCGGATGAAGATGAACGAGGCTTCCATGGTACAACTTTTGTAGATATGTCGGTTTTTTATCAAGTTAATGATAGCCTTAAGTTAACTTTAGAAGGTGTTAATTTAACAGATGAAACTGACGAACAATACAGTGATAGGGCGGATCGTATTTACAATGTTACAACTAGCGGCCGAACCTTTTATTTAGGGGCTTCATATAAATTTTAAACGTTTATAGACCATTATAAAAAGAATATGTTTGCTGTGTTTAAATGCAGTGAACATATTCTTTTTTGCATTTTAAATCTTAAAAAATACCTTAAATAGTCAGGAACATAACATGTTGAATTTAGGTTTAAGAGCTCATGATTTTGGACAAGGTACACCAGAAGAAATTGCAGAAAGCTTAGCTCAGTACAAATCGGCAAAGTGTATTCAGCTGGCATTAGCTAAGTCATTTCCTTTTATTGAAGAAAAAGCAGGCCAGTTATCTCCTGGGTTTGCAAACTATGTGCGAGATGCATTTGCTGCTCAAGATATTAATATTGCCGTGCTAGGGTGTTATATAAACCCTATCCACCCTGACCCTGCGGTAAAAGAACAGTCTTTATTGCGATTTGAAGAGCATTTGCGTTTTGCTCGTGATTTTGGTTGTGCAATTGTTGGGACTGAGACCGGCTCAAAAAATCCAGATTGTATTTACCATCCTGAATCACAAACCGAGGCGTCGTTTTTAGAGCTAGTTGATGCGGTTAAACGGTTATCTAAAGTCGCTGAGAAATATGGTTCAATCGTTGGGATAGAGGGCGTTGCACACCATCATACCATTCATAATTATGAAAAAATGGTACGTATGCTTGATATGGTTGATTCACCAAATGTACAAGTTATTTACGATCCGGTTAATTTTTTCCCACCCGATCAAACAACCGAACAGCACAAGTTTATGGATGAAGCTTTTGAGCGTTTTGGCGACAGAATAGTGGCTATTCATGCCAAAGATTACATTATAAAAAATGGCATTAAGTGGGGCGATTTGCCATCTGGCAGCGGCAACATGGATCATCAACATTTGTTTAAATTATTGAAAGATAAAAAGCCAGGCATTCAAATTATTTTAGAAGCAACCGGTCATGCCAAAGCTGATGAGGTATTAGCTTTTTTACAGTCAGAATATCAAGCTGCTTTAGGTTAATCGTTAGTTAATATGTTAAAGGCTTGAAATTATTGTTTCTAAGCCTTTATGGTGGTCCGTGGCAAAAGGAATTTTGGACATGGTGTTATATGAAAAGATTGGTTTAGCGCCCAGTTTTTAATAACAATTTGCTAAAGAGTATCAAATGCAAAGCTCATTTTACTGTTATAGATTTCTCCGGGCTTTAACTCGATAGACTTAAACTTAGCTTGATTTGGGGCATCCGGTGCGTGTTGAGGCTCCAGACATAAAGCAGAGTGCTTTTCAAATGAGCGCCCTTTACCTGTTAAAGTTCCATCTAAAAAATTAGCGGTGTAAAATTGAATACAAGGGTCAGTTGTTTTTATGGTTAAACGACGTCTGCTTTGTGGATCTGAAATGATAGCTGCCGCTTTTAAAACATTATCATCATCTAACAGCACATAATTAATGTCATAACCGCCAGCCAGCTTTAATTGCTCATCCTGCATATTAATATCACGCCCGATTGCTTTTGTCTGGGTGAAGTCAAAAGCTGTGCCCTCAACATCAGACACCTCACCGGTTGGGATTAAGTCTTTATTTAATAAAGTAACTTGCGCGGCATTAATTTGTAACTGATGATCTAAAATGTCAGTCTGGTTTGCTAAATCCAGATTAAAATAACTATGATTCGACATATTAATCAAAGTGGTTTTATCAGTAGTGGCGGTAAATTCACAAGTGAGTTCATTGTCATTATGAAGTTCATAAGTTGTACGAACCTTTAAATTACCCGGATAGCCCTGATCACCGTCTTCACTTAATAAATCAAAGTGAACACCGACACTTTCTTCTGTTTCAAATGTTTCAGCTCGCCAAACTTTTTTATTAAAACCTTGTGAGCCGCCATGTATGTGATTAATTCCGTTATTTTTTTCAAAGCTATATTCTTTACCATCAATCTTACATTGGCCATTATTAATACGGTTAATTACCCGACCAATAGTCGCACCTATATAAGGCTCATTGGTAAAATAGTCTTCTAGTTTGTCATACCCTAATACAATATCTGCCATATGGCCTTTATAATCAGGGGTATGTAAACTGACTAAAGTTGCCCCAAAATTGCTGATACTTGCCCAAGCGCCTTGAGCGTTGGTTAGGGTAAATAATTCTACGGTTTCACCTGCAGGCGATGAACCATAATTTTCAACATGTATTGATAGTGTCATTGCTTGTGCCTTTTTTCACTTAAAAATTTAACTAAAATATAAGCCAAATAGAAAAAGCCTAGACTTGGTGAATATAGGTATTTAATCAGTTTGATTCAAGCAAATGACCGACTAAACCAAGCCTAGGTGAAAAGTGTGCTACCAGTCTATTTTGTCTGCTGGGATGTATTTTTTAAGTAAAGCCGTGTATTTCGCTTCTAGTACATCTTGTGGTGGTAAGTCTGGTGTTTTTGAATATAAATCGGCTTTTTGAAAAGCTTTTAATAAAGGCAACATGTACCAATCAAACTCAGACGCTAATTCAGTATATGCCAAGCTGCCATTTTGAGGCGTGTGCCAAGGGTAAAATGAATGATATCTTAGTAAATATAAAGCTTCTTCATTTAAACTGCTGCCTTGATGCATGACTTCGTATATGTATTCATCATGTCCCCATGTCATGTCAACATGATCAAATCCACAGTGACGTTGGTATTGACCAAAAGTGTGCTCATCTTGCTTTTCAAATTCAGGGTAATCCTGACTTAAATGGAAAAATTCTTTTTCATAAAAAACATTTGAGCTTGAAAAAGGTGCACCAACCGGATAGGTATCACCAACAACACACCATTGTTGTAACTCACCAAATCTGGGCAGTAGCATGACTTTACCTAAATCATGAATAAATCCAACTAATGGAAACCAAGACCAATCCGTTATCTCTTTGTATAAAGTTTTAATGGTATTAGCCTGATAAAGTTCACGCCATTTAGTTGGAAGTTCGTTCCATGCCTGGTCTTTAAAGAGCTCTTTTATTGATAAATCGTCTCTGAGCTCTGTTTCGTTTTTCATTGCAAATTCAAAAATAGATTCAGCAGACTGATAAGCATGAATAATTTGCGGCATATCACTATCTGGATCGCTTTCATCCACAATATCTTCAAGCAGTTTAAATACCTGATATACATTCATACTGCCATGGGCTAATTTAGAATAATGTTCTTTTTTGGCCTTAACAAAGCTCACTGTTTGGTTGGTCTGCATTTCACGATAGGTTCTTTCAACTCGATCTTGAAACTTGGAATCAGTATAATTTCTGAACTCCCCGAATGATTCCTGGTTATTATTATCTGTAATTGCCATAAGATTTTCCTATACAAATGATTCTTAAATTGACTTGCCAAAAACAATAGGCCGATAAACAAAATTGTGTTTGATGATATTTATTATGAATGCTATTGACACCGGTGTCAACCATGGGTAACTTTAGTTTATAACAATTTATTAAAGAAATGCCTCAGGAGAAAAAAATGAAAAGCTATTTACAATATATGTTATTGATTTTTATCAGTAGTATATTGATCAGCTGTGCTAACCATGAAGCAACTGATAAACCCATCATTATTGTGGTTTCTGAGCAAGCTAGCCAGCCTGTAAAGTCAACCGCACAAGATTTAAAGAAAGATTTGCATCAAGTTGTAAACGCTGATGTTCAAGTAATTGCCGCTGGTGAGCAAACTCAATTGTCACAAGCGAGTCATTATTTTTTTGTGGGCCGGGATCAACACTTATCTAAACTTAATATATTAAGTAATCATAAAACCTTGTTTAACAATATGCCCAAAGCACGCGGCGGTATTATTTATCAGCTTGACTTAGCTGTGCCTGCCGTTGTGTTATCCGGCGTTGATGTGCAAGGTACCCAATATATGGTTTATGACTATAGTGAGCAAGTATTGGGGGTGGATAAACTGGCTTATTAAACATTTCCATGCCATCGTCATAACAGACACAAACTTTAGTCGCGTCAGGTTTATATTGGGCTACTACTTTGCTAAATTCGCGGTATACCTCATTAAAAACTTCTGCTTTATCTTAACCGCAAGTACTTTCATAAGCTCGATCCCAAACTTGATTACGAGGCCGCAATGCAAAAATATCGGTTTTGCTAACCACGGTATCTGTCAAATAATAGTGCCAGTTATCAATCCAGGCTTGTTTGTGATCTTTCCAACAGGTGGCCTGTTCATCTTCTAAATCAATAAACTGGCGTCCCATCATCATATCCACTTGCAGCGCCATGCCTTTATCATGAATGTAATCAATCATTTTTTCGACTTTAACTAAATCTAATTGATAATTTGGATGCATTTCTATGTATTCAGGGCGAGTATAAAACTCAAAGCGGCCTAACATATCGAACATTTCAATAGCGTTATATCTTAGCCGTACTAAGCTATCTATCATTTGTGTGAAGCTTTCCCAATCGTATTCCAGATGTGGTTTTTTTAAATTAGCTAATTCATCTACATCATTTTCAAAGTAACCTAAGATAGGTACCACAGGGGGAGCGACAGATCGATTATCAAATTTTGTCAGCGCATCAATCGTGATTTCTTGTGGCTCTATTCCAGTCCAGTAGCTGAGTTTGTCTATACCAAGTACCTGCTCACTATAATCATAAACCATATACTGAGTTCCCTGAATATCCTGCCCAGACAATACAATAGCCGGAGTGTCAGAGCTTATCTGGTGAATAATACCGCCTCGCTCATCAGGTAAATGGTTAAATAAAGCGGTTTGTTGCTTTAATAAAGGCAGTTTAGATACATTTTTTGACTGGCCGATAAAGAAATAATAGCTTGCATCAGGCAATGTATCATTCGGGGTTAATTGAGCTATTTCAACAGGATGGTTTTTGATTACCTTATTGATGTCGGCTTTTAAATCTTTAGCCGCGAGATGTACCGGTTTTTGTGCCTGTTCGGAAACAACAATGACAATAGGGTTTAAGTTCGGCATTGAGTTTTGTTCTGAGCAAGATGCCAATAAAAGAGCGATGGAGCAACAAATGAATATGCATTTAATTTTTTGATTAACATAATAAGACCTATAATGATTGCTGTTTACACTACCGCAGTGACACCGGTGTTAATATTTACAAATTATTTTGTTGAAATATATCATAGTAATGTCATTGCCTTGTAACCGAGTTAATAAGATATTTTAATTCGTAAGACTGCAAGAAGGTAAAATGTGTTAATGGTTTTTATATAGGAAAATCAAAATTCAGTATTGACACCGGTGTCAATACTGAGGTAGTTTAAATAAGTGTTTCAGTGTGTATTGAAAATGTTGTTATTTTCCGATTTACTAAAATAAAGTTCAAGTATTGCTCGGAATTGTTTACACCTAGTCTTATTATTTATTTGTTAAATAAATGCATATTGAAAAAGTTTAAAGCTAATAGATTGTTGTTTTATTTTTGTATACTCAGGCGACCAATATGATTAATAGAAGAAAGTTTTTAAAAACGTCCTTAGCGGCATTTGCTGCTGCCCAGTTTACCGCTTTCAATGTAATAGCACGTCAATTAGAGAATTATTTGACTCAATTTGAAAAAAACCGTTCAAAAAATCCAACTCGTCAGCCTATTAAACAAACAAAAACTTTAAATGTTAAATCATTTGGCGCGTTAGGGAACGGAGCAGCTTTAGATACAAAATCGATTCAAAATGCGATTAATAAAGCCGCTAGTTACGCAGATGGGGGAACACTTATTTTCCCTGAAGGGCAATACCATACAGGTTCTTTAACTTTAAAGAATAATGTGCATTTACATTTTGAACAGGGCGCTACTTTATTGGGTAGCACAAATATTTATGATTACCAATCGCATGACGGTATGGTGCATTCATTATTAGAAGCTAATCGTTGTAAAAATATCGCAATTAGTGGCCCTGGTTCAATTGATGGACGCGGCCGTGAACTTGCACTAAATATAAATGATTTGCATCACAGAGGAGTAAGAGTTGAACCGGACTTTAATGATCGTCGAAATCGCTCTCGACATCGTCCGAGCGTGATTGCTTTCCACCACTGCGAAGATATTAAATTATACGATATTAACATAAAAAATAGTGCTGGCTGGGTACAGCATTATGCTGGTTGTCGTTACCTTGAAATAGACAACATGAAAGTAGAAAGTGATGCATTTTGGAACAATGATGGTATAGATATTAATGACTGTGAAAACGTTAAAATTACGGGTTGTTTTGTCAACGCTGCAGATGATGCGATTTGTTTAAAGTCGACAACAGGTGGTCAGTTTCATAATAACCATGTTTATATTTCAGATTGTGTTTTACGTTCAAGTTCAAATGGTATTAAGTTTGGTACTGAATCTATGTGGGGGTTTACGAATGTTGAAATTGAAAATATTCAGGTTTTTGACACTTACCGTAGTGCAATTGCCTTAGAGACAGTGGATGGCGCTAAACTTGAAAATGTAAAAATAAACAATGTAGATGCATATAATGTTGGATGTGCAATTTTCATTCGTCGTGGACAAAGAAATCGGGATGTGCCAGTTAATACTCCAGTGGGTAATTTAAAGAATATTAAAATTTCTAATGTCAAAGCCTACATTTCGTTCTTAAGAGCAGATGCTGAATATCAAGTCCGTGGACCTGCATTAAATAGCTTTTTTAATCCTATTCCAGCCTCTATTAGTGGGTTACCAGATGCGCATGTCGAAAATGTCATTTTAGAAAATATTGAAATTAGCTATCCAGGTAGAGCGAATAAAGGATTTGCGTATCGACCCGCGGATTTACCTGATTTAGTTCCGCAAGAAAGAGCTGAGTATCCAGAGTATACCATGTTTGGTGAATTACCGGCTTGGGGGCTATTTGTTCGCCATGTCACAGGCTTAAAAATGAACAATATCAAGTTAGTTGCGCGGGAGGCTGATTTTAGACCAGCTTATGTGTTCAATGACGTGCAAAATTTGACACTAAACAAGAGCGATATCTTATCTACGAACAATACACAAGTTGTTTGTAATAAGGTTGTTCAAGTTAAAATTAGCGAGGTTAAAGGGTTGAATAAAGCAGGTAATCTTGAGTCTTTAAGTCGTAATGTATTAAAAATTGATGAGCAAAGTCGTCAAGTCAGCTGGCATTAATTAAGGATTATACGAATATGGCGTATCAACTAGTTTGTCTTTTACTCTGCAGTATCTTATTGATTGGCTGCGCAAAAGAAAATACTCAACAGCCCGTTAAAATGCAGAATAAGGTTCAAATTACTTCATATATTGATCCTTTTATCGGTACGGCTGGCGATCATGGCCAATTACACCCGGCTGCCAGTATGCCTTTTGGTATGGTTCAGTTGGGACCTGAAACACCAGGTCGACCTCATTCTGGTTATGACTATTATTCAACTGAATTTTTAGGTTTTTCGCATTTACGAACTGATGGTGTCGGTTGCCGGGGTTCCGGTGGCAGTGTGTTAACGCGAGCTGATTACATAAATGATGATAAATCCATGAGCTTTAGCCCAGTAAAACTAGATAAAACATCTGAACAGGCGACTGCAGGTTATTATTCAGTTGTCTATGGTCAGGATAAAATTTTGGCGGAAATGACAGTATCTCCTGCTAGTGGCTGGCAAATATATCAATTTCCAAAAGCAGGCGAGGTTGTTATATCTGTCGATTTAACGAACGCACATCATAAATTTTACGAAGCTGATTATCAAGTGTCAGACTCCGGTGAAGTAAACGGTCGGGTACGTGCCGCAACCGTTTGCGATTTAGGTAAATTTCAAACTTATTTTAATTTAATGCCGAGCCAAAAGCCTCAAAAAGTCAGTCAAGTTGATCAGCATAAATTCTTGCTTCATTATTCAGTTCAAGCAGGTAAAAAAATAGCGCTGCATACGGGGTTTTCAGCTGTATCCACCAATACTGCAAAAGAGGCTCGGTTAACCGATGCAAACATAGGTGGTTTTACGCAAGCTAAACAGCATGCGAAAAATTTATGGGAGCAATTGTTAAGTAAAGTGCACATTGAAGCCGACGACGAGACAAAAAAGATATTTTACTCACACCTTTATCGTGTTTATTTGTCGCCTTCTAATTTAACTCGCAGTACTAACACTTATAGAGCACCAGATAATAAAGTGTACTCAAAAACTGACTCTGATTATTACTATGGCTGGTCTATTTGGGATAACTTTAGAACACAGTTGCCATTATTAACTATTTTAGAGCCATCTAAAATGCAAGAAATAACAGCGTCACTGGCTAAATTATACACCCAGAATAAACAAAATTGGGCGACTCAAAATGCGCCGCTGCCTAGCGTTCGAACAGAACATTCGGCCATTGTCTTGCTGGATGCTTGGCAAAAAGGAATTCGTGGTTTTGATTTAGCACCCTTGTTGCCGTATTTAGTGCAAGAGTCGGCAAAAATGCCACGTAAATCACCTGATCAAATACTAGAAGCTGCTTACGGTGATTGGGCTATTGCTAAATTAGCAAAGCTGGCTGGGGATGAAAAATTGTATCAACAATTTTTGTCAAAAGCAGCTCAATATCGAGATATTTGGCGTGACAAATTTGAAGTTATGACAGATCAATCAGATATTATGCACGGTGATGGGCTATATGAAGGAACTTTGTGGCAATATAGATGGTTTGTTCCACACGATTTATCTTGGATTATTAATGAATTAGATGGCGAAAGAAGCTTTAATAATCAACTGACTCTATTTTTTGAACGCCACTTATTTAACATGGCAAATCAGCCTGATATCCAAACCCCTTTTTTATATAACTTTACCGGTGAAGCCTGGCGCACTCAAAAATTAATACATGAACTGATCCATACTGAGACAGTTCATTATTACAAAACACATGAAAAACGGGAAACCCCGGTCGTTCGACAAGTATTTCAGGCAAAACCTGAAGGTATGTTACCTGAAATGGATAATGATGCAGCTACCATGTCGGCTTGGTATGTATTTACTATGATGGGCTTATATCCGGCGGTTCCTGGTGAAGCTGTATATAGTTTACACACCCCACAGTTAAATAAAATTACACTTAACTTAGAAAATGGAAACCAGTTATTAATTAGTACTGATAAGCCGCCAGCTGATTACCCTTATATTCATTCTGTTGAGCTAAATGGTCAGTTAATAAACCGAGCTTGGATAACACATGAAGAAATACAAAATGGTGGTGATCTACAATTTAAATTAGGCGCTACCGCAAACCTAAAATGGGGACAAGAGCATTTATATCAAACAAAATTGAATTAAGCTATTTACCTTTTAATTTAATTTTAATCTATTTGGTGAGTATGTTTTGTTAAACTACTCACCTCTTAACCAATTATTATCAAGCGTGCTAATCATTATTCCGCCAACCTATCCCGTACTAAATTCGTCTAAATATTTAATTTTGTAAAACGATATAAAGTTTTTTATTTTACAGTTGTTTTTATAAATATATTGATATTTTATATTAACTTATTGTATTTAAATACTTTATTTTTAAATTAAAAATGAAATATTTTAACGACAAACGAAGCATGTTTACGATCTAGCAATTACTTTGTTTTATTTATTGATTTTCAGTCTAGATTGTTTGTATCTTTGTAATTCAATGTTTGTTTTTATTTTTAAATTTATATTACACTTTATTGTTGAGCTGACTGTTAAAACGCTCAAGCACTAACTTATCAATAATTTGCAATTTACAAAAATTATGGAAACTTAAGTTTGTCCACGGTGGGAGCCTTCAAGTTCACCTGTTAATTTACAACTGAGACTGAAAGAATTTATTTATATTGGAGTTAAACATGAAAAAACAATACTTATTCGTTAATCCATTAATCGCCGCGCTAGCATCTGTATTTATTATTACTAACGCATCAGCGAAAGAGTCAAAAATTGGCGCTAGTTTAAATAAAAAAGTTGAGTTGAGTATAGCGGAATTACCACAACAAGTAACTGATGTCATTAATCAAGCTCGGCCAGGGTTTGTCGTAAAAGAAGCTGAAAAGGAGTATAAACACGGCAATGTATACATTGATGTTGAAGGACTTGATAAAGACGGAAATGAAATTGAATTTGACCTATTAAAACAAAATAATCGATGGCAAATAGTAGAAATCCAACGTGATCTTACATTAAAGCAAACGCCTGATATTGTTGTTGCGGCATTAAAATCTGAACAGCCTAATATCCAACCAAAACGGATTATTGAAAGTGAACAAGTAACCGGCAAACAAGCAAACCGTGTGATCATTTACGAATTTTATACAGTTAATCCATCATCTGGCGATGAAAAAAAGTTCGAAGTAAAGCTCAGTGCAGGTAAAGCTGAATTGCTCAAACACGAGTGGCAGCACTAAAATTCGCTAAATTTTACTATAGTATTACATGTTTTTATTTTTGTTTTACAATTTGAGGTAAAATTGGTTGACAATGTTTTCGGTAATTGGTTAGTATGTATTTGTTGATTAATTTACAGTGAAAGCTTGCTAGTCACTCTTTTGTATAGCAGGTCACTTATGTTGAAAGTTGATCTGAGCCATAAGTAAATATTTTTCACACTCAGATAATTATGTTAATTCATTTAGGAGTTTGACATGGCAAAACCTACAATAGGTTTCATCGGCCTTGGCCTTATGGGCAGCAATATGGTTGAAAATTTACAAAATAAAGGCTTTGAGCCGATTGTAATGGACCTGAATAAAGATGCTGTTGCGGCCGTTGTTGCACGCGGTGCTACTGAAGCTAAAACGGCTAAAGAGTTAGCTGAAGCTAGCGACATTGTAATGCTTTGTTTGACAACATCAACGATCGTTGAAAAAGTTGTTTATGCGGATGACGGTATCTTAGCAGGCATTAAAGAAGGTGCGGTATTAATTGATTTTGGTACTTCAATTCCAGCATCAACGCGTAAAATTGGCGCTGATTTAGCGAAAAAAGGCGCAGGCATGATCGATGCTCCTCTAGGCCGTACGCCAGCACACGCTAAAGACGGTTTGCTAAACATTATGGCTTCAGGTGATCAGGCAACTTTTGATAAAGTAAAATCTGTACTTGAGATGCAAGGCGAAAATGTATTTTATTTAGGGGCTTTAGGTGCAGGTCATACAACTAAGTTAATTAACAACTTTATGGGTATGACGACAGTAACTGCAATGTCACAAGCGTTTGCGGTTGCAGATAAAGCCGGTGTCGACCGTCAGCAGCTTTTTGATATTATGTCGACTGGCCCATCTAGCTCGCCGTTTATGCAGTTTTGTAAAAACTACGCGGTTGATAATGTGAGTGACTTAGGTTTCTCAATTGGAAATGCGAATAAAGATTTAGGCTATTTCCTTGAAATGGTTAAAGATTTAGGTACCAGAGCACAAATCGCTGAGGGTACTTCAGCTAACCTTCAAGCTGCTGTTGACGCAGGTATGGGTAATGGAAATGTACCTGAGATATTTGATTATTTTTTAAAGCTAGAAAAATAATTAATTTATTCTCTCTTTGATCTACCTGTTGTTATTAATAGCTGGTAGACGGTGAAAAAGATCATTTTAATGATCTTTTTGCGTTGTAAATAAGCAAATAAAGGCGTTTTATTATGAGTCAAAGTGAACATTTTTCATACGGCAACGAAACTGAAATTGAAGATATTGGCGGTGGTTTAAAGCGTCAAATGTTAGGTTACAACAAAGAGTTGATGGCTGTAAAAATTTGGTTTGATAAGGGTGCCACAGGTTATAACCATGCTCACAGACATTCTCAAGTTACTTATATTGTTGAGGGTGAATTCCATTTTAATATTGATGGTGTAACTAAAGTACTAAAAGCGGGTGATAGCTGCTTTATGCCGCCACATGCAGACCATGGCGCGACTTCACCAACGGGCGGTATTTTAATTGATACATTTAGTCCCGCTCGAGAAGATTTTGTAGACGATTTATAATTATTTCACTAATTATAATCAAACTCACACTTTAGCTTATTTTGATTCCAGCTGGATAGGCTAAAGCAAAAATGAGCACTTTAAGTGCTCATTTTTTTTATGCAAATCATTTTAGCGACACCCTTTCTTTTCTCCTAGCTACTATTCCTTTCTGATCCCATATTTAAAATAATATAAATTAAATATTATTCTATTTGTAAAGCAATTAATACAATAAATGTTCCCTCACTAAAACGCATTATTTTGTATAACGAGGGCCTAATGGTTTACCAATATTAATAATTGTCTTACAAATTAATCATTTAATCAGGCTAAATAATGTTTAGATAGTATATCTATTGATCTTTAAAAGCTTTCAGTGCTAATTTTTTAACCTTAAATGATTAATTTCTGTATATTTTTAGCTTATTTGTCAGCAAATAGTTAAATTTATGTTTTACAATGCTCCTGGAATGAATTATATTTAATCTCAGACGTTGTAATACAATATTTCTTAAGTGTTAAACAATTACTGAGTTGTCTAACGAATATAATAAGTAGCAAGGGGTCATACAATGCAATTTAAACTATCGAAATTAGCGGTTTCTGTACTTTCAGCCAGTGCTTTAAGCATGGTTGCGAATGTAAATGCAGCGCAAGAAATTGACGAAACGGAAGTTATTCAGGTTCAAGGTATTAGAGCTTCATTAACAAGCGCCCTAAACCAAAAACGCGACGCAAATAATTTAGTTGAAGTGATTCAGTCTGAAGATATTGGTAAATTACCTGATCAAAATTTAGCGGAAGTATTAGAGAACATTACAGGTATTCAAATTACTCGTACTGCTGGTGTGGGAACTGGCGTGCAAATCCGGGGTAGTAACCGTAATATTGTCCAAATTAATGGTGCTCAAACGGTAGGAACTGGCGATGGCCGTACAGGGATGAAATTTGAAGATTTATCCGCAGGTATTATTGCGGGCGTCGAAGTAACGAAAGCAGCGCAAGCAAAAACCACTGAAGGTTCAATTGGTGGTACGGTTAACCTTAAAACAATTCGTCCGTTAGCTTTAGATGAAACTTTGGCAACGGTTCGCCTTCAAGGTGAAGATAGTAGCTTAACAACTGATGGCATTATGCCCAGATTTTCAGGCGCATACGGTGATAATTGGGAAACTGAAGCAGGTAAGTTTGGTTTTGTAGTGAGTGCCGCACTTTCACGTCAAGAAGCAACCTCGTTTCGTCCCCGTGTTGACCGTGATGGTAGCTTAGTTGAAAATGTAAATGCAGATGTGATTCGCGTTGATGATGACGGTAATCCACAAACTGAAGATCAGCCCAATAAACGCCCGATTGCTCAGTCATTCGATTTTTTAGGGATTCAATTTTTAAATCAGGAAACTGAAAATTTTGAATACGAAACTAAAAATGTTGCAGCTTCGTTTGAGTTTGCCCCTAACGACGATATGAAGTTCTTCTTTGATGCTATTTTAACTGATCAAGAAGTACGTCAAGAAAGTACTCGTGTACAAGGTTCAGGTGTAAGTGCGGTACTTAATTATAATTTACCAACCGCATTTGAAACTGTTAATTTTGGCTCTTTAGGTGGTCAAAACCTAGGCAGTATCCAAGCTGCGACTGTTGGTACCATCCAACCTAATTTATCGGTTGATGATGATGATCCAAATTTGCGTTTTAACAGTGATACAGGTGCGCGTGTAACTGACACTAAATTATTTCGATTAGGTGGTCAGTGGCAAGTGACTGCTAATTTAAAAGTGAGCGCAGAGCTTTCAAGCGCGAGTTCAGATACTCAGACTCCTAAATTAGATACTCAATTAAACTTTATCAATCCAAACACGCCACTAGATGGTTTAGATGCAAACGGGGATATTACTTCAAGCACGAGTAATGATAATGCAGTACCATTTGCATATGACTTAACCGGTGATCAACTTGCTTTTGGTATTGACTTTGATTCGCAATTTGCGCCTACCGTTAATCAGTTGCTTGACCCAAGCAATACGGTATTAGATCAAGTGGATTATAGTCATGGAGATACTAAAAATGGTGACGATGCCTTTAGAGTGGATGCGAGTTATTATTTAGATAGCGGCGTGATTACCTCGGTTGATGCAGGTATACGTTTTAATAAAGTATCTCATGAGTCTTTATCAGTTTCTGACCGAATTGGTGGTTTCAGTAAAATGATTGATAGCCCAAGTGGCAGCTTATTTAGTGATATTTTGGTTGCTGGACCAGATAATTTTGGTGATGCCGACGGTCGTGAATTGGCTTTGCGTAACTATTTAATTGTTGATCCTGAATTAGCTTTTAATGACCCGGATCAGGTAATTGATACATTACATACTGCAATGGATACGCATCGCACTAATATGGTTAATCAGGGCTTTAGCTTTAGTAATGACGTTGATTATTTAAATAGAATCCCGTCTTCAACGGCCGGCTTTGAAGTAGAAGAAGAAACAACAGCCGTTTATGCACAGGCAAACTTTGAATACGAAATGTTACGCGGTAATTTTGGTATTCGTCATATTGAAACTGAAGTATCTTCAATTGGTAATACCGAAGTAAATGGTGTTGTGAGTAAAGTAAATAACAAAGGTGAGTACAGCTATACTTTACCTCGCTTAAATTTGATTGCAGATGTAACTGACGATATTGCAATTCGCTTAGGCTGGGGTAAAGATATTACACGTCCTGAATATGGTAACTTAAATACTTCTGTGAGCTATGGAACAAATGAAAATGCTTCTGTAGAAATTGGTAACCCGAGTTTATCGCCAATGGAAGCGACTACATTTGACCTTTCAGCTGAATGGTATTTTGCTGAAGCTGCCGTGTTAAGCATTGGTTATTTTAGCAAAGATATTGAAAACTTATTTGTAACGGGTACAGAAAGTGCTGAAGTATTTGCAAGTGGCTTTAGAGACACAGATCCAAATTGTCCAGGTGGCGGTATTTATAATCCTGCGGTTCAGCCTAATCAATTAGGTAATCCAGCTCAGGAAGGTTTGTGTGTTGATATTGAAACCTCGTTAAATGATCCTGATACTATTACTCAGTCAGGTATCGAAATGGCATTCCAATACGACTTATCAAGTTTTGAGCAAGAACTAGGCTGGGCATCAGGTTTTGGTATTCAAGCAAATTACACCATCCAAGAATATGATGGTGGCTCAGTTGAGAATGAATCTGCGACGCGTGGTACTGATATCTTTAACGCAATTAACGGCATTTATGATGAACGTAATTTCCAAAAAGTGACTGCGGTTCAGGGGTTGTTAGATTTCTCTGAAAATGCTTATAACATCACTGGCTATTATGAAAAACATGGTTTGTCAGCTCGTTTACGTTATACATGGCGTGAAGCTTATCGCACAGATGACACGGCAGCGGGCGCATCGCGAAACAGTACTTTAGGTTTCCCGGTTGTTGTTCATGACCGAGGTCAGGTGAATGCGAGTGTGAGTTATGATGTGAATGAAAATTTAAATGTGGGCATTGAAGCCGTTAACTTAACGAAATCTGAAATTACTCAGTCTTGTGTTAATGAAGGCGCTTTACTGTGTTTCCAAGGTTTAGCTGACCGCCGTGTTACTGCAGGTGTCACTTATAAGTTCTAATGAAAACTTATCTAATTTATAGCTTGAAGCTATCCAGCTATAAATAATCTAAACCCCCATTGGTTAAACTAACCAATGGGGTCTTTTTTTGGGTTTTTCAAATATTATTTTGCGAGCCAAGCTTGGTATTGATTGATAGTGGTTAGCGCAAATGCTCAAATAAAGCTTTGTGAAAACGATCGGGTGCCTGTATATGAGGAGAGTGCCCTAAATCAGAAAACTCAATAAGCTTAGCATTTGGAATTGCTTTAGCAGCCTGTTCACCTAAAACTTGGTAATGACCCAATTGTTTCTTGAGCTGTTTTGAAGCCCTTGCTTTGCCAATTGCAGTATTATCTTTTTCGCCAATTAACAGTAAGCTGGGTACTTTCACATTTTCAAACTCATCAACTACTGGCTGTGTAAATACCATGTCTGACGTTTGCGCTTGATTCCAAGCCACTAATTTTTTATCTTTACCGGCATACATGCCCGCTAACATATTAACCCAACGGTCAAATCTAGGTTCCCATTTTCCAACATAGTAAGTGTGCTGTTGGTAGTTTCGAATGCCTTTAGCTGATTTATTTAGTTCAGCTTGATAATTTTTGTCGATCGTTTGATAAGGCACTCCTTTTTTATGCCAATCTTCAAGGCCTATTGGATTAACCAAAACCAATTGAGCAGTTTGCTCTGGAAACATTAAAGCATAACGTGTAGCGAGCATGCCACCCATTGAATGCCCCATGACTGTTACTTTTTCAATGCCTAAGCTATCGACAAGCTGTTTTGTATTATTCGCTAATTGATGAAAGCTAAACTGATACGCTTGCGGCTTACTTGATTTACAAAACCCAATTTGATCAGGCGCTATAACCCGGTAACCAGCTTTAGTTAAAGGGGTAATGGTATTTTCCCAAGTGGCGGCACAAAAATTTTTGCCATGCATTAATATAATGGTTTTACCGTTTTGTGTTGGCCCAGTGACATCTAAATAAGCCATTTGGAGATTTTGCTGTTGCGATTCAAACTCAAACCTGTTGACTGGGTGAGGGTACTCAAAGCCATCAAGCTCAGCGTTATATTCTGGTTGCGCAGTCGCTAAAAAAGTTGAAAACAAAAGGCTTGTACCTAATAAACAAGTGATTGACATTTTAAAGTGATTAAATTGACGTAAGCGTTTCATAAGGTTCCTTTTAAAGTATGTTTATATCCAAGACAAATAGTGATCTTTTTATCGCTATTGTGTTGGTATCAAAGCTAAAGCTTTGGCTTTCAAGCTATAATTTCCAATACAGTGGTTGTGAGTATTAGTTGTGAGCATTAATAATATGCGTTTAGCTATGGGTGAAGTATTTTAAAGTCGCTTGGGGTATATCTGACATATTTGATTCTGACAAACTTATAGCATCTAAGTTCGGGTATGCAAGGCAGAATTTTTACCAAAGGTGCATTTTATTCATTTTAAAGTAAATACCCTTCCAGTTGGACAGTTTTAGTGCCGCTTTATGATCATGTACACTTATGAGGGAAGTAGGGAACAGGTTGGTTTTGTCATTAGTAATGGCGGTTTACATCAAGCTTAAAATCTAGATGAATGAAAATGCGCGTTCAGCAATGGTCTGAGCTGAACGCGTAATCATGGCGTTATGGCATGGTTAATAATCGTATTCGGAATGTGTATTCTCTAATTGATAAAAAGTGGTTTGCACGTAATCAGTATCCTCTCCAGAGTTGTTTTGATTGTAAGCTCCCGCTTTAAAATACATGTATTCATCATCCACTAAGTGGTAACCGCTGTTTGACATATCGACAGTTTGTACCACATCTGCTTTACCTTCTCGGCTAATGGTCACATTTAAATTATGTCCTGTAACTTGAATTTTATAACTAAAAATTTCACCTAAAGCTATCCCATCTGTCGGGTTTGATGCTGAATTTGAACGGCTACCGATCATTTCATAATATTGGTCATCACCGCCTAAAGGTTCATGCACTAAATAAATAACGCCTTTTGAATTATTAGGTAATTTTCGGTAGTACAAACGTGCAGGCTCATCGTCGGCTGCATGAATTTGTCCAATAATGACTCGCCCAATTTGATAGTCTTGTCCTGTTGTGGTGACATGATCAACTTTTAAGGTTGCGGTTAGTGTGCCGTCTACTCCCCCGTAATTAGCTTGTACATCGGCTGGATAGCTCGAAAATACCCAATTATTTTTACTGATCCCTTGAGTCTCTATTTCAGTTTTACCCCGACGCAACATTTCTCTGAGTTCTGAGCGTGTGTAGTTGGTATTGGTTGAGGTTTTATATCCGGCGACCGTGGCTCTAAATACCATGCCGCCATCGTCAGCTGTGTAAAAATAATCAGAATGAGTATAACCATTAGCAAGTGCTTGTTCTTTTATATGATCTGAACGGTTGTTACCATCTTCATCAATAGGCACACTAATCGTCCAGTCCAATAAATCGAAATTACCTGAAGGGGGAAGATCAGGGTTCAAATTAAAATTATTTTGCGCTTGCCCAGAAGCATTGCAACCCTTTACTTTTATTTCGAGCAAGCTATTTTCATCATCAATACTATTTTCTTGAGCGATAATTTTTAGGTATCTGGCTTGATGAGGATCTAATTGAAATGTTTCAAAGCCATTAACGGATAAACTGCTTGCTTGATTAGTCAGTTGTGATTGCCAAAAATGACCATCAAGCGAGGTAGTTACTTCAAAATAGCTGCTTTTAATGCTCGACAGATACCAGTTGATATCGAGTGAATTAATAACACTGATTTCACCTAAATCTAACAAGAGACTTTCGTCAGTGCCTGTTGATGACCACCTAGAATTGTCAGACAAGTTATTGTCAATTGCTAAATTTCCGCTGAACGATGCGTTAAATGTAGATGCAGCCGCACTTGTTATTGGAAGTGTATATGGTTGCTCGCAGTTTGTTATGTCTGTTGGCGGGTTAGTTTTTGTTAAATTGAATTCATCATACCAAGCAGGCGCTTGGTTATAGGCAGCGTAAACAACAATACTGTTAGATTGCAACGAATTGAAACTTAACTTATGACGCTGCCAAGTGTCACCATTGTTTTGGGTGCTAAATTTATTATTGCTATCGGTTTTGACGCCAATTTTACTGTTGCCTTTGGTAAACGCACTGATTTGGTAGTGTGTGTTGGGTTCTACGGTAAAGCTTTTCTCGAAAGCATCACTTGGCCCCGATATTTGCGCTGAGTAATTACCGCTATATGCCTGATTTGAAATGGATGCCTGAGCGGTATGCGACCAATCCTGCCATTCAAACTCAAAGCCTAAATTAGCTTGCTCTTTTGGCTCGCTTGTCTCTACTTTGCCATTTTCACAACCAATCAAAGCGATTAACAATATTGTTGTCATATGTATTTTAGGCGTGTAATTCATATTTGTTTACCGATATTTTTAATTTGTAAGTCATGCAATCTTTGTAAAATATATTTTAATCGTTTGTTTGGCAAGTGATTAATTACTGTTTAAAAATTAAAATTAGTGGTATTTATTGTTAAATTACTGAAATATAAAGGTTTTAAAATTATTTAAATTGATTGGTATTATAATTTGCGTCCTTTGTTGTAATACATTATATTTAATAAGTGTAATACAAATTGTTTTTTGGAGACGGTAATGCAAAATATGAAAAATAAAACAGTATTGGTTTCTGGTGGTGGGCGTGACATTGGCAAAGCCTGTGCGATTGAGTTTGCTAAACGTGGCGCAAATGTCGCGTTAACTTACTTTTCAAGTGAAGAAACAGCAAGAATGGCCGAAGCAGAAATTCGTTCTTATGGCGTTGAAGCATTGTCTATTAAAGCCGACTTAACTTTAAAATCAGATGTTGAAAGTGTCATCAGTAAAACCGTGAGTAAGTTTGGTAAAATTGATAGTTTGATTCATGTATCTGGAGGCTTAATTGACAGAGTCAAAATTGCAGAAATGTCTGACGAGCACTGGTTTAAGGTAATGAATGTTAATTTAACCTCTTTGTTTATGATGTGCCGTGCATCTATCCCTCATATCCCCTCTGGTGGCAGTATAGTTACGTTTGCTTCCCAAGCAGCTCGAGATGGAGGTGGCCCAGGTGCAGTGGCTTACGCAACCTCTAAAGGCGCAATCATGACATTTACACGAGGTTTAGCAAAAGAGCTCGGTCCAGATATTAGAGTGAATAGTTTATGTCCGGGCATGATCAGCACAGGCTTTCACGATACTTTCACCCAAGATGAAGTGAGAAATAAAGTCGCAGGTGCGACTGCACTAAAACGTGAAGGCACTTCAGAAGAAGTTGCAAAGTTAACGGCATTTTTAGCATCAGATGAATCTTCGTATATGACAGGTAATTGCGTAGATATTAATGCGGGTTTGTTCTTTTCATAAAGCGACTTAAATTTAAGATAAACCGCTCATTTTGGATTAAAGCTATTAACTCAAAATGAGCGGTTCCCACTGCTAAGCTTAGCTTAATGTTATCATAACCTGTCATTCCACAGGTCAATTTGCCATTTATAGTCTAGCTGAAGTAATTGATTTGATAAGTCACTCGAATGAGTAGGGCTGTAACTGAAGTGTATTTAGCTTAGTTTATGAAGCAATTTACATCCTTGTGTTGCTTTAATTATCATTTTAATAACCGCTTTTAATCCACCACATGATCAAGTGAATATAAACCGCGAGTTTGAGACGTTTGCTTTTTAATTTGCTCAAGTGCTTTTGCTTCACTTGCATCAAACAAGGCATTTATTAAGCGTTGGAAATGCTTATGCATAGCTGCTCTAGCACTATTTGTATCACGCTTTTTAAGTGCCGTTAAAATTTCTTTATGTTCTTCTAAGCGTTTTTGGTGGCTCTGGCTACAAATTTCTTTGTAAGCTTGAATCACTTCGGTGCGGTTAGTTCTGATTTTCCATAAACCTAAAATGGCATTTAAAATTGCATTGTTTTTAGTTGCTTTTGCAATGATTAAATGAAACTCCTGATCAGCGGCTTCAACATTAATGCCTTGATCCATTTGGTCAACGGTTTTTTCTAATGCAACGAGTTGTTCATCTGTAATCGATAGTGCGGCTAAAGCGGCGGCTTCGCCTTCAAACAAAGCTCTAGCCTGAGTGAGTTCAAATGCACTGATGCTGACATCTTTCGGAGAGTCATCTTTTTGTTCTAAAACATAAACGCCTGAACCGGTTTTTACTTCAACTCGGCCACGTACTTCTAAAGCAATAATGGCTTCACGAATCGTTGGGCGACTTACATTATAGCATTCAACAAATTCTCTTTCAGGTGGCAGCCGTGAGCCCGGCGCAAATTCACCAGAGTTAATTCTGGATTCAATTTTTTCAACTATGCTCCAAAACATTCTTTTATTTTTCATTGACCTACCCAAAATAAATAAGACGGATTTAATAATTATAGTCTATTGTACACAATATTATCAATTTGTGAATTAGTTTGTATTACAATTTTTATAATAACCTGTGTATTACAAAGGTTATTTTTTGTAAGTCATAAATTTAAAATACTGTTTGACATGGGTTTGGGTTTTTGGTTAGATTATATTGTCTGTCAGAATGATCACGCAGAGGCGTTAACAACATTAAGGCTCAAGCACTATGAAAAAAATTAACAAAAATATTAACAAAGATGTAAACACACACTTTAATTTTAGTTTGCTTAGTAAAGCAGTTTCGGGGGTTTTGCTAGCATCAGCTATATCTCCTGCATACGCTCAGGACGCACAAGGTACGGAAGTAGAAGCTCAAGAAACTGAGACTATTGAAGTAACTGGCACACGCGCAACTATGACCCGGTCTTTAAGCGAAAAGAAAAATACGGTTGCAATTGTTGATGCAATTGCGGCGGCTGATTTTGGTGAATTACCTGGGTTATCGCTTTCTGATGTTATTGAAAACATTACCAGTGTATCTGGCCACCGTGGTAAAGGTAGTGCATCGGAAATGTCGATTCGTGGTTTAGGTCCATTTTTGGGCTATGCGACTTTCAACCAGCGAACCGTAACTAGTGCAGGCTATTCAAGAGCGGTTAATTTTAAAAAATTCCCGTCTGAATTAAGCGATAAAGTGGTGGTTTATAAATCGCAGCAAGCTGATTTAATTGAAGGCGGTGTTGCCGGTACAATTAATGTTGACCCACTTAAAGCATTAGATTACGGCAAGCGTCAAGTAATTGCTGAAATTGAAGGGGTTTATAATTCTCACACTGCTCGCCAAGATGATTATAGCGGTTTAGGCAGTGAGTTTAACGTCTCGTATGTTGATCAGTTCAGAGATACAGGTTTTGGTGATATTGGTTTTTCAGTGGGTTATAAAGTTTCTGACTCTTCAAATCCAGAAGAAAGCGTATTATCAAGTTCAAATATGTATTCATGTGCAACGCGTTTAGCAGACGGTACACCTTTAGCTGTCGCTGACGATTGTGAAGATAATAACGATGGCACTAATACCAACGTTACTCGCGAAAATATTGATGATTATGATAAAGATTCTATCTTTTTAGTGCCTTCAAGTTATACCTTCCGTAATCAAGAAGAAGAAGATGAGCGTGAAGCTTTTGTTGGTACCGTGCAATGGCAACCGAACGCAGATTGGGATGTTAATTTTGATTTAGAGTATTCAAATAATTTTTACTTTGAAGACAGACACGATTTTATATTAACCAGTGCTCGACGTGAACTTGAAGACCATATTATTGGTGAAGACCATTCGCTTTTATATGCCACAGGTATCGCTAAACTTGAAGCTCAAGGTTATTACCGTGAAGAAGATGAAACCTATAATGGCTTAGGTTTAAACATTGAACATTATGTGAATGACAGCTTACGCATTGAGATGGATTTATCTTATTCTAAATCTTGGCGTAATCGTACCAGCTGGAAATCTCGTGTTGTTACCAATGATTATTGGAATTATTCAATGGACATTCGTAATAATCGTTTACCTCAGTTAACTTTTTTAGATGAAAATCGTCTAGCTGAAGGCGAATCTGGTTATACAGGTGTTGGTGTATTCGACCCAACCGATCCACAATCTTGGTCAACCGAGAATAATAACGGAAACGAAACAACCAACCGTTATGAACGTGAAATGGAAGAGCGTTTTGACCGAATTAAAGCAGTTAAATTTGATGCTGAATATGTATTAGACAATGGCTTTTTCTCAACGGTTAAAGCGGGTGTACGTTATTCTGAACAATCGTTATATTCAGATAATGATGACGATAGAGCGGTTATTCCACATTACGATGACGACTATGAAGCCGGTGTAGTGCAAGATGCCTCTGAATATCGAGTTGACGACACCGAAATTGGTAACTTATTAATTAACAACTGTTTCAAAGATTGGTCTAATCCAGAATGGATGTCGAGTGAAGACGGCAATGCGATCTCTGGTAATACTGAAAACGGTACGCCAGCCGATCAATGGGCTCAATTTGATGGTCGTTGTGGCTTTGCTAACATTTCACAAGTAGGTGAGTTACAAGCTGATGGCACTTATTCATTTGTTGATATTGGCCCTTATGATGATCGCCGCAGCCCGGGTGATGATTTAATTGACGAAAACATTTTTGCCGCTTATGCCATGGGTAATATTTATACCTCATTATTCGGTTATGACGTAACGGGTAATGTAGGTGTGCGTATGGTCCAAACGAAAGTAGAATCGACCGGCTATCGCCTACCTTATGATATTACTGAAACCACACAAGATGACGGTACAATTAATTATTCTATCGGTTTGTCTGGCGAGCGTGACGAAGTAGAAACCATAGTGCGCAAAAACGAATCACTTCGTTTTTTACCTAGTGCAAATATTACCTTTCATCTAGATGATGAGGTGTTATTAAGAGGGGCGTTATACCGTGCGATGTCACGACCTAATTTGCAAGATTTAGGCGCTGGTCGTGTTATTGATGATAACGAAGATAATGATATTACTTCTTTATCACAATTAATTAATCGGGTAGACGGTGATAACCCTTATATAGATCCATTAATGTCAGAAAATGCGGATATTTCATTAGAATGGTATCCATCAGAAGATATGTATTTATCAACGGCATTTTACTTCAAAAAATTTAATGCGAACTTCCGCAGTGTTTCGTTAGATGAAACCTTAAACTTCCGCCGAAAAGCAGATGACGGCACCATTTTAGACGATGTTGAAGTGCCTGTTGTTGTTAACTCAAATACCTATACTGACGAGCCAGCTTATTTGCGAGGTATTGAGTTTTCTTATCAACAAGCTTTTGCCTTTTTACCAGAGCCGTTTGATGGTTTAGGGACTAAAATGTCTTATAACTACGCGAGTTCATCATTTGATAACCAAGACGGTGCTTTTGGTGATATTTACAACGCTGAGGGTGAGTTAGAGCAAGAAGGTTTTGATTTTGTCGATTCTGCAAACTTATTTGGCTTCTCCAAGCATGTATTTTCAGGTTCAGTATATTGGGATATAGGGGATTTTGAATTCCGCGTGCTTTATAAATCGCGTTCAAAATACTTCCAGCCTAATACAGGTGCTAGAGCAAACCGTTATGTTGAACCGTTTGAGTACGTAGATGCAACGGCCAAATACAGATTCAATAAAAACTACTCTTTATATTTTAAAGTTAAAAACGTATTAGATGAAGCTCAATACATGACTCGAACTACAGACACAACCCCAACGTTGATCTCAAGTTCAGGTCCTAAATATTTCTTAAGCTTTAAAGCTAAGTTTTAAGCGGTCATTAGCCATATTTTTGCCATTAAATATGGCTAATTAATCTATGGAGCGCATCGCTACCTACTTTAGATGCGCTCTGCTTTTTAAGCTTAAAATCTGCAGGGGTTTTGTATGAAAATTTGCATGAAAAAGTCTCAACTTTTAGTGAGCAGCGCGTTATGTTTATTCAGTAGTTTTGTTTTTGCTGCCGATTATAAAGTATCGAATCAAGCAGATTACGAGCAAGCTGTTAAAAAGTTATCAGCGGGCGACACTGTCATTTTAGCAAATGGCGAATGGAAAAATTTTGAAATTGTATTTAAAGGGCAAGGCACAAAAGACAAGCCGATTACCTTAAAAGCTCAAAACAAAGGTCAGGTTTTGTTAACTGGCCAATCAAATTTACGTTTAGCAGGTGAGCACCTTGTTGTTTCAGGCTTAACCTTTAAAAATGGCTACACGCCAAGTAACTCTGTTATCTCATTTAAATACAACGATAAAGAATTGGCGAATCATAGCCGAGTAACAGAAGTTGTAATCGACGAATTTAGCAACCCAGATAGATTTGAATCAGATTATTGGGTAGCGCTTTATGGTCAGCATAATCGTTTTGACCATTCATTTTTACGTGGTAAAAGAAACAAAGGCGTTACCATGGCGGTTCGTTTAAATAACGAAGCAAGCCAGCAAAACCATCATTTAATTGACCATAACTATTTTGGTCCACGCCCTGTATTTGGTTCAAATGGCGGTGAAACACTGCGCATTGGCACCAGCCATTATTCATTAAGTGATTCATTTACCCGAGTAGAGAATAACTATTTTGATCGTTGCGATGGTGAAGTTGAAATTATTTCAGTTAAGTCAGGCAAAAACCAAATTAAAAATAATGTATTTTTTGAATCTCGTGGCACCTTAACGCTTCGTCATGGTAACGGTAACTTGATTGAAAATAACGTGTTTTTTGGTAATGGTGTTGATCACACTGGCGGTATCCGCGTGATTAATCGCGACCAAACAGTCCGTAATAATTATTTAGCTGATTTAACGGGTTATCGTTTCGGTAGCGGCTTTACCATAATGAATGGGGTGCCTAATTCACCTATTAACCGTTATCACCAAGTGGTAAACGCAACCGTTGAAAATAATACGTTAGTGAATGTTGAAAACATTTATTTAGGTGCCGGCTCTGACAGCGAGCGAACGGCAACCCCAAAAAATTCAAGTTTTAGCAATAATTTAATTATTAATCAAAATAATCAATCACCTTTTACGTTGTTAGATGATATCAGTGGGATTACATTTAATAATAATCTGGTGAATTTTAAACCAACTCAAATTAAACAAGGTTTGGTTCAACAAGAACTTAACTTAACGCAAGATGCAAATGGCTTATCTGTGTTAAGAAATACCTCAGTTGGTGCAAAATTAGAGCGCGTATTGGCCAAAGAAGATACTGGGCCAACTTGGTACAGTAAAGCAGATTTGGCTAAGCCTTTTAATAGCGGCAAGTTAATTTCAATTAAACCTGCAGACAGTGTTTTATCCGACACTTTAAAAAATGCCCAGTCGGGAGACGTGATTGAGCTTGCCAGTGGTGAATATATTGCGCGTAAAATTTTGGCAGTCGATAAAACCATTACCTTTAAAGCGGCAAACAATGCCAATGTGGTGATTTACCCACAGCGAAGTTCATTATTTGAGATTCAAAATAAAGGCTCATTAAAGTTAGACGGTATTACTTTAAGTGGTCGATACAGCCCTGATTCAAGCGGCAATATGCTGATTAGAACTCAAAAATGGGGCATGTATAACAACTATCAATTTGTGATGAATAACAGCAAAGTTATGAATTTAGATGTGAATCATTCTTATCATTTTTTCGACGCTGGCGCGCGTAGTTTTGCAGACCTGATTGAAGTGACTAATAGTGAATTTAGCAATATTACAGGTGACTTATTCAGGTTAAATCAAGAAACTGACGACCTTGGTATTTATAACGCTGAATACGTTGTGCTAAAAAATAATGAGTTTAAAAAAGTGCAAGGGGCGTTGTTGGATTTATACCGCGGCGGTACTGACGAAAGTACTTTTGGCCCGCACTTAGCAATGCATAACAACCAGATTAGCCAAGTGGGATCGGGTAAACGCAATAAATTACAAGCATCTATTCGCTTACATGGGGTGCAAGTTTCAGTGGTGGAAGATAACCAGTTTGAAAATAGCGCTTTGATTAAAGTTGAACATACAGTAGGCGACCCAATAACGGTTATCCGAAATAATGAGTTTGCAAAAACGAAAGCACCAAAGGCAGTTGAACTCGTGTTTGACCAAGCACCAACGGCAACCATTGAAGATAACGAATTTAAATAAGGGTGGCGATTATCATGAAATTAATTAATGTAAACCATGCATTTGTAGTCGGTTTAGCGCTATCGTCCACTGGCATGGCCATGATTTCGCCAACCTATGCGGGTGAAATTTTATCTGACAGCACTAAAGTGCAAGTAGAGCATCCAAATTTGGTTAACACCTTTAACGATGTTGTAAAAATGCGTGAAGCAGTTAAAAAAAGTGGTCGGTTTCAGGCTGCGTTTTTAGCAAAACAGGCACATATTGATAGTGTGTTAACTCAGCCAATTAACGTGCCCGTTCCAAAAGATGCAGGGGGCGGCTACACCCACGAAGTGCATAAAAATAATTATCGACTTATGTTTGATGCAGGGACTTTGTTTCAAATTACCCAGGATCCTAAATATGCCAACTTTGTTAAATCTGTTTTATTGGAATACGCAAAATTATATCCAACATTAGGCGCTCACCCAGAAGTTAAAAGCTCCAACCCAGGCCAATTATTTTGGCAAGGGCTAAACGAAGCCGTTTGGTTAGTACATACCATTCAAGCCTATGATGCTGTGGTATCGCATTTATCAAAAGCAGATAGAAAGACCATTGAGAAAGGTGTTTTAGAGCCAGTTGCTTTATTTTTATCTGAGCAATCACCACAAACTTTTAATAAAGTACACAATCATGGCACTTGGGCAACTTGTGCTGTTGGCATGACAGGTTATGTATTAGATAAGCCTGAATGGGTTGAAAAAGCGCTTTATGGTTTAGACAAATCGGGTACTGGTGGTTTTATGCGCCAACTGGACGAGTTGTTTTCACCAAATGGTTATTATAACGAAGGCCCTTATTATCAACGTTATGCATTAATGCCATTTGTTACTTTTGCTAAAGCCATTGAAAATAATCAGCCAGAGCGAAAAATATTTGAATATCGTGATAATGTTTTACTAAAAGCGATTAACACGACCGCTCAGTTAAGTTACAATGGTCTATTTTTTCCAATTAACGATGCAATAAAATCCAAAGGTATTGATACCATTGAATTAGTCAATGGTATTGCGATTGCTTATGGGATTACCAGCGAAACGGGTTTACTGGATATTGCCAAACAGCAAAACCGGGTGCTATTAACGGGCGATGGTTTAAAAGTTGCTAACGCGTTAGATAAAGGTTTACAAACAGATTATCAGTTTAAAACTCAAGCTTTTGGTGACGGGGCTACTGGCGACAATGGTGCATTTGTTGTACTACGCAGTGATAGTAGCAAAAATGCCAGTGTCGCAACGGTAAAAGCAACCTCTCAAGGGTTGGGTCATGGTCATTTTGATAAGCTAGGGTTGTCTTATTACGATCAAGGCACCGAGATTTTAACCGATTATGGTGCGGCTCGATTTTTAAACGTAGTGGCTAAATTTGGTGGTCGCTATTTACCAGAAAACGACTCTTATGCACAGCAAAGCATTGCACATAATACTTTAATTGCAGATGAAACCAGTCACTTTAATGGGGTTACTAAAGTCGGGAATCAACATCACCCGAAAGTCGATTTATTTGCAAATACAGATCAAGTAAAACTGGTCTCTGCGTCAATTGATACTGCATACCAAGGTATTCAATTAGCAAGAACCACCGCTTTGGTATCCATTCCAGATGAAAACATCGACTGGGTGATTGACGTGTTCAATGCACAATCAAGTACCCCTCATCAATATGATTTGGCTTTTCATTATGATGGTCATTTTATTGAATCAAACTTTAAATATCAGGCTCATACTGAGCAATTAAAACCACTGGGCACGGCTAATGGTTACCAACATTTGTGGTTAACGGCTAGTGCTCAAACCGAACAATCACAAGCGATTAGCCAATTAACTTGGTTAAACGATAATGGCCGATTCTATACATTGAGCACGGTAAATGACAACAATTTAAACGTGTTGTTTGCACGCGCCGGCGCTAATGATCCTAATTTTAACTTGCGAGAAGACAAAGCTTTTGTATTACGTGTTAAAGACCAAGCACAGCATCAGTTTGTTAGTTTGTTAGAAGCGCATGGTGAATATAATCCAGCTAAAGAATATACCTTAAAAAGCAAAACCAGCATTCAAAATTTAAGCTTTGAACGCAAGGATGGTGTGAGCCTAATCATTGTTGAGCTAAATGATGGCCGTCAATATTTAATTGCCTATCAGCAACAAAATAAGCAAGCACAAACATTTGATTTTGATGGAAAAACGTACAAGCTTAAAGAAGCCGTAAATTTATTTACGTTAACCAAGAAGTGAAAATTAAATGAGCCAATATAAATACTTAAAAACCGAGAATAGCTTTTTTATTCTGCCTGACATGACACCTGGCGTAATGGGTAAAAGTGCGGATGTTGCTTTAGCAGCATTCAGCCTTGAACGCGAAAACTTTTTAGGAGCTTAATGTGAAAACTAATACATTTAAAATGAAACATTTAAGATGGCTTGTTGTGAGTTTAGTCTCTTTCGCGACCATTATTAACTACATCGACAGAACAGCTTTATCAGTTATGTGGCCAAGTGTAGCAGAAGATTTGGGCATGGATAGTCACGATTACGCCAACATTATGAGCGTATTTTTAATTGCCTATGCAATTGGTCAAGCCGTGTTTGGCCGTATTTTTGATGCGGTTGGTACACGTATCGGCTTTATGTTGTCTATTGTGGTTTGGTCAGTGTCTATCGCGTTACATGCGGTTGCCTCATCGGTTACTTCTTTTAGTATCTTTAGGGTGTTACTGGGGTTTGGTGAAGCCGGTAACTGGCCAGGCGCAACGAAAGCCAATGCTGAATGGTTTCCAATTCGTGAGCGTGCTTTAGCGCAAGGTATTTTTGGCGCGGGTGCTTCTATGGGTAGCATAATTGCGCCACCTTTAGTTGCTGCTTTATATGCATTTTTTGGTTGGCAGGCAACCTTTATTATTGTGGCAAGTTTAGGTTTTGTTTGGTTAGTGCCTTGGTTAATTGTTTATAAATGTGGTCCTGAAGCGCATCCATGGATTACAGAAGATGAGCGCCAATACATTTTAACAGGTCAAAAAGCGGTTGAATTAGATGAAAAAATTGATGAATTAAAAGTAGATGAATATGTGCCTACCTTTAAACAATTATTATCACATCGTCAAAGCTGGAGCGTTATTTTAGGTCGCTTTTTTATAGAGCCTATTTGGTGGTTGTTTGTTGCTTGGTTACCACTTTATCTAAATGATAAATTTGGGTTTGAAGTAAAAGAAATTGGTGCCTCTGCTTGGATTCCATATGTGGGTGCTGCAATAGGTGCAATTTTTGGTGGCTGGTTATCAGGCCGCTTAATTAAGCGCGGCTGGAGCGTTAACAAAGCACGTAAAACCGTAGTGGGTATTGGTGGCCTTTGCATGTTACCTGCATTAATTGCAACCTCAGTGGCTAGTACGCCAATGTTAGCTTTAGGTTTAATTGCCATTATTTTATTTGGTTTTCAAACCGCTATTAATAATATTCAAACACTGCCAAGCGATTACTTTTCAGGTAAAAGTGTGGCGTCATTAGCTGGTTTTAGTGGGGCATTTGGGGTTATTAGTGTTATTACGGCCATTCAAATTGTGCCAATTATTACTCAAGACGGTACGCATTATTTACCTTTCTTCATTTTAGGTGCGGCTTTAGTGCCTCTTATGCTATTAGCTGTATTAGTGTTAGGTGGCAAAATTAAACCGGTAAAAAGGAAGAGCTAAACCGTGAGTAAAATCTTTTTATTTGGTGAATGTATGGTTGAGTTGTCGTCGAACCAACAAGACACGCTTAACCAGTCTTTCGCCGGAGATTTTTTTAACGCCGCTGTTTATTTAAAACGTGCGTTTGAGCCAATTGAGGTTAATTTATTAACCGCAATTGGCAAAGATAAGCTCAGTAACGCCATGATTAAGCTGTTTGAACACGAGCAGCTTAATACTGATTTAGTGTTTAAAGATACAAAAAAGCTACCGGGTTTATATTGGATTCAACTGGATAACAAAGGCGAACGTTCTTTTGATTATTGGCGCAGTGATGCAGCGGTACGCCAAATCATGAAATGGATAGACGATAAAACCTTAGCAGAGCTCACTCACAGTGACTGGTTTTTCTTTTCGGGTATTTCGTTGGCGGTTATTAACCCACAAGACAGAGCTTTGTTTTGGAAAATGCTGGATGCACTTAAACTTGCTGGCGTTAAAATTGCATTCGATCCGAATTATCGGCATCAATTGTGGCAAAACGAAGCAGAAGCGAGAGCGCATTTTGAGCAGGCATTTGAGTATACAGATATGTTACTGCCCGGAGTAGATGATTTTAAAACGCTATACGCAATTGAAACCGCCGAACAAGTTGCCGATTTTTGTCAGCCTTATCAAATAGATGAGCTCATTATTAAAAATGGTGAGCAAGGCGTTTATTGTGTTTACCAAAACCAAGTTAGGCAGATTAATATTGAACCGGTAAACCATGTGGTTGATACCACATCGGCGGGCGATTCATTTAACGGGGTTTATTTAGGGGCGCGATTATCAGGCAAAGATGTCGCAAACTCAGTGGCATTAGCAGCTAAAGCGGCTGCAATTGTCATTCAACATAAAGGCGCCATTGTGCCGAAACAAGTCTTTACATTAGCCTAATCACAGCGGGTTAGTTTAAAGCTATACACACGGGTTTTAAGGGTATTTATAAATGAAAACTTTCTCCGATTTAATGGGGAGCCAGAAAGTGCTGCCTATCATTCAAGTTGAAAACGAAGAACAAGGTGTAAAAACCGCACAAGCCATGGTTTCAGGTGGTATTAGTGTGGTTGAAGTTGTGTTACGCACTTCGGGTTCATTGGCTGCATTATCTGCAATTAAAAAAGCCTTTCCTGATTTACAAGTGGGGGCTGGCACCATTTTAGACCAAGATAAACTGAACCAAGCCCTTGAAGCGGGGGCCGATTTTATTATTACTCCAGCCATTACCCCTAAATTATTAACTGCATTGAGTCAATGCACAGTGCCGGTTATTCCTGGTGTATCCAATACAGCCGATATTGCACTTGCTCATGAGTTTGGGTTTAGAGAAATGAAGCTGTTTCCAGCCTCGTTATGTGGTGGTGTCGCTTTTTTAAAAGCGGTTTCAAGTGTATTTCAAAATGTAACATTTTGTCCAACAGGCGGCGTTAACCCAGAAAATTTAGCTGATTTTATCAGTTTGCCTAATGTTAGTGCAGCTGGTGGTACTTGGTTGGCAAATAAAACCTGGATAGAAGCGGGTAATTGGCAACAAATTACCCAAGCCTGTTTAACAGCTAGCCAAGCGTAAATAGATTTTAAACGATCCTCGACACGACACGGATGTCACCCTTTAATATTTCGATATAGGTTATACACATGAATAACAGACGCCCCATCATCATCGCCAATTGGAAATTAAACGGTGGAATAGATTTACTGTGTAGCTCGGTTGTTTCGTTTATTCGTAAACATTACGAAGCTGAAATAGTAGTTTGTCCACCTTACATTTATATTCGAGATATGCTTAATTTTTTACAGCATTCAGAGATTCGTATCGGTAGCCAAAATGTTAGCAAGTTTGAATCAGGCGCGTTTACCGGCGAAACCTCAGCACAAATGCTAAAAGAAGCCGGCTGCAAATACTGCTTAATTGGCCACTCAGAGCGCCGCTCAATGTTTAGAGAAAATAACGCCAGTTGCCAAATTAAAGTTCAGCGTGCCTTAGATACCTGCTTAACCCCCGTTTTATGTATTGGTGAAAATAATGAAGAGCGTGAAAACCAAATAACGCGTGATGTGCTAACCCGACAGCTCACCGAAGGGCTTGAAGGACTTGATTTAAAAGACAAAGAAATTTGTATTGCTTACGAACCTATTTGGGCAATAGGTACAGGCAAAGCCGCATCACCTGAGATTGCACAAGAAGTGCACCATTTTATACGCCACGAATTAGTCGCACTGTATGGCGAAGATACCGCAAACAAGATTCGTTTGTTATATGGCGGTAGTGTTAATAAAACCAATGCGGCTGATTTATTGGTTCAGCCAGATATTGATGGATTATTAGTAGGTGGTGCCAGCCTAGACCCTGAACATTTTGAGGCAATTTGCCAGCAAGCCACTATTCAAGCAGCCCTTCAAGAAAAAAGCAATCTGTAACCGGAGTATCATGATGAATTCTCAACTAGCCGACTTTTCAGACAAAACAATTCAACAAATCACTGCTGGCGGTGGTGTAATGACAGGCGATCAAGTAACCGCTTTATTTGCCTATGCCAAGCGTAATCAGTTTGCCTATCCAGCCGTTAATGTGGTGGGCACCAACTCAGTTAACGCAACGTTAGAGGCCGCAAAAAAAGCAAATTCGCCCGTTATTATTCAGTTTTCAAACGGCGGAGCAGGCTTTTTTATAGGTAAAGGCTCTGGCTTATCGGGTATTCAAGCGTCGGTTGAAGGCGCCGTAGCTGGTGCGCATTATGTACATTATGCCGCTAAGGCTTATGGTGTACCTGTTATTTTACACACGGATCACGCCGCTAAAAAATTATTACCTTGGATAGACGGTTTACTCGATGCAGGTGAAGCTTTTTATAAAGCCAATGGTAAATCTTTATTCAGCTCACACATGATTGATTTATCGGAAGAATCGTTAGAAGAAAATATCGATATTTGCCAGCGTTACTTACAACGAATGAGCAAACTAGAGATGACACTTGAAATTGAGTTAGGCTGCACGGGCGGCGAAGAAGACGGAGTAGATAACACAGATATCGACAGTGCTTCTTTATATACTCAACCAGAAGACGTTGCATACGCTTATGAAAAGCTAAATGCGATTAGCCCAAGATTTACCATTGCCGCTTCGTTTGGCAACGTACACGGAGTATATAAACCCGGCAATGTTAAACTCACGCCGCTTATTTTGAAAAACTCACAAGCGCACGTTAGTAAACAATTTAATTTAGCGCATAACAGCTTAGATTTTGTTTTTCATGGTGGTTCAGGTTCAGACTTAAAAGATATTCAAGAAGCGATCTCATACGGCGTGATTAAAATGAATATTGATACCGATACCCAGTGGGCAACATGGGATGGTATTAAACACTATTATCAAGACAAGCAAGGTTATTTACAAACCCAAATAGGTAACCCTGATGGTGACGACCAACCCAATAAAAAGTATTATGATCCCAGAGTATGGCTGCGCCACGCCGAGCAAAGTATGGCCGAGCGTTTAGCCATTACGTTTACGGATTTAAATTGCCAAAATCGCTTAGAGATTAAAATATGAAAAGACTAACGAATGTGCTGGTTGACGATAAAGTTTGCCCCCAACTGCAATCTGTTTTGTTTAGCATAGTCACCGCGTGTAAAGATATTTCATTTCGAGTGGGTCAAGGCGCGCTTAGTGGCGTGTTGGGAGCAACCCAAGATGAAAATGTGCAAGGTGAACAGCAAAAAAAACTGGATGTCATTGCTAATCAAATACTAAAAGATTATTTAGCAGCTGATAATAACGTACGCTCGATTGCATCTGAAGAGGAAGATACCATAGTCGCGGCTAATGAAACCGGTGATTATATTGTCGGTTTTGATCCGCTAGATGGTTCATCTAATATTGATATTAATGGTCAAATTGGCACCATTTTTACTATTTTTTCTGCAGTTAATCAGCTTAACGCTGATGACCCTGCACAGTTTCAACAAACTGGGCGTGAGCAAGTGGCCGCTGGATATGTACTATATGGCTCATCCAGTGTTTTAGTATTAACCACGGGTAAGGGCACGCAATGTTTTACTTTAGATAAAACGTTTGGCGAATTTGTACTCACCAATGATGCAATGCAGGTACCGACTGAAACTCAAGAATTTTCGATTAACATGGCCAATTCACGCTTTTGGTTTGAACCGATTCAGTATTACATTAACGACTTATTAAAAGGCGAAATTGGCATTCGTAAAAAGCGTTATAACATGCGTTGGAACGCCGCTATGGTGGGGGATGTGCATAGAGTATTAACCCGTGGTGGCATTTTTTTATACCCGCAGGATAAACGAGATCCAAACAAACCGGCAAAACTTAGGCTATTGTACGAAGCTAATCCAATGGCAATGTTAATGGAAAACGCAGGCGGCAAAGCATCAACCGGATTACAACCTATTTTAGATGTAAAAATTGATGACTTACATCAAAGAGTACCTGTGATTATGGGCTCGAGTGAAGAAGTAGAGCAATGCCAGTTTTACTACAACCAATAGATTCATTATTTTAAATAGCCCCTGTAGTGTCGTGTAGGCTCAAGGATGAGCCTTTTTTATCATTAATAGACTGCTTAAATACTGACCAGAATCAATGACAGCCACCTATAAGAGAGACTGTTAATTTATTTAAGTTGCTGTAATTTATCGTTTTTAGGTGTGCCTGTCTTTTGTTTTTCGTTTGGAGGTTTAGTGCAAGAATTAATTGAAGATGTCGAATTGTCATTTAAATTATTCGAGTTTGCGGTGCGGACTATGTGCTACGCAGAACTAGATAAAATTGATTCAACATTATTCGGTCAAGACATTCAATTGAATCTAACAGAAGAAAATGTCTCATTCTCTGATAACAATTTTCAAGATCTGAATGAAATAATTAAAGTATCAAAAATGGCTGTAGGGACAGCGTTCGGTTCCACAGCGATTTGCTTAGATTGTTTATTAGAAAATAACCAATCAAAAAATGAAAATATAATAAATGCAAAATCACTCATATCCGCGGTTCGTAATGCATTTTCTCATGGTATTGCAGCACCTGAGTGGTATGTTAAAAAACATAATTTCAAAATAATAGATTTATCATTTATAAATGGGCCTAAAGTAGATTTAGAGTCACTAAATAAAAAAGCATTTGATTATTCACAAATAGGCGGCTTAGCTGTTTGGTATAGGCTTAAAGATTATGTATTGGCAAACACATAACCAGGCAAAGCTGGCCGGGACGGCCTACGGCCGCCCCAGTTTGCGGCGTTAGTGTGCAAGGAACCCATGAAGATATTCGTATTTTTTATTATTATGTTTTCAGATTTCGTTATTGCAGACGATTGTTCTTTTGCAAACGTTAGTAATGAATACGTTATCGAAAATGCGGAAATTGACGCAAAATATAGTTTTGAATCTAAAGGTGTATCTTTTATAGCTGTGGCTAATGGTTTCGGTCCAACTCGACCGGGATTTGAGCATATAAATATGTCTGCTTGTCTCATGATTAAAACTAAATGGGATATATTGTGGGTTGGTGCTGACAGTGGTGTTTGTCCACAGCAAAAAAAACTAGAATTACATGCAATTTCTTATTCTCGTTTGTTTAATGAGAAAATGATTCAGCTTGCTAAGTTAAGTAAAAAATATGATTGCGCTACTGAGTTGTAAAATGCACCTTAATAAATAAGGATAGATAATTGGACTCCCCTTTTATGAAATCGTGAGCTATTTTGTTCACGTCAAATATTTGATTTGGAGTCTGTTATGAAAAATACAATCGTAGGTGTTGATTTAGCCAAAAATGTTATTCAGGTTTGTATTTATTCAAACCAAAAAGTGCGCTCTAACGTAAGTAAAAACTTAAAAGCCAGTCATCTATAAAAGAGTTTAAAAACAGTTGCTTAGTGATTTTTTGCTTTGTGTACATTGGTTTTTATTAATGAAGCTTTTAAACTTGGCAGTCATTTAACGGATGGGTCTGATATCTTGTATTAGTGAGTTGCTGACGGGTGAAATTCAGCTGTATTGGAATAGATGTTAGTATTGTTGGTCAATTTTAGACACAAGCATGTCGGCAATTAGATTGTGCGTTAAAATAAAGGCTTTGGACTTCATTTGAATTTAGGTTTGCAGCCTCTGCTTTGTTTTAGTGATGCCTTTTACGCGTTTGAGTTGATGGGCTTTAGCATAATGTTGTAATTGAACCGCTTGACCAATGGAATGGCTAAAATTTGTTTCAATGGCACTGGCAAATTCAAGCCAAGATTCATCCGTTAAACCTAATCGTTGGACAATGGAAGGGATATTAGATTGAATAAATCCACGTTTATCTTGGCGGATTTGGCGGCCAGTCCAATCGACTAATTCGACATAATCAATTAACGAAAATGGAATATGACTGGCATCCCGTTTAAAATTGGGTGCTAGTTCTTGATTTGATTTAACAAAGGGTAATAACTCAGCTTTACGAACTGGATTTAAGTGATTGGATTGTTTTGAATCGACTTGAGTCTGCTTTGCTTGTGTCGTTTCTTGCTCAATGTTAGGTATAGCAGGGGCTATTCCTAATCGTTCCTGAATAGAGGTAAAATCAGAGGTTTCCGGTGTATCTGCCATTTTGGCACGAATAGGGTTTAAATCAACATAAGTCATACAAGCTAATACAGCAACTTCATCTAATAAGGCTTGCGACTTAAACCGACCTTCCCAAAAATGCCCTTTACAATTATCTTCTACGTTTGCTTGTCTCGCAATAAACTCATTTAAAAAACGCATAAACCAACTGATACTGGTCAGTCTTTCCCGATAATCAGCGACACACCCATCCAATACAAACTGATGACTGTTAGGTAAAGCCTTACCCTTGATATAACGAGCAATAATGGGTTTAGGCTGACAAACACAATGCCAACGTTTTAACACTTCATCTTGGGTTAATAATTTAGCTTTATCCGTATTAACCCGTAACACCAAATGATAGTGATTACTCATAATGGCATAAGCGGCAACATCAATACAAAACACAGAGGCCAGAAACTTAATGCGTTCAATTAACCAAAGTTTACGATGGTCAAAGTTTTTTTGCGTTAACTTATCAAAACCACACAAATAACCACGGCGTACACATCGGGCAATGCAGTGATAATAAGGCGTATCGGATAATGAAATTAAACTGCTTCTGGGTTTAGCCATAACAACACTCTAAATAACTGTTTATTTAATCATGCGTGGTTGGATATACAGTTAAGTTTGGCAGTTGAAGATGATTTGTCAAATTTGGATAGTCAGAAAGCTAGCATTAGAATCTAAGTTATTGTAACTTAATGTTTTTAGGTGTGCCTGTCTTATGGGGTTTTATGGGGTTTATCCTGCAGTCACGGCATTAGTGCATCCTTGCACGTCACAAGCCCAGTGTTGAGTTCTGCTTATATAAGGAAATAAATAGGTTTGTCGTCATGGCTGACTTTTTTCATGGCGAGTGAAGCTAGACCGTTTTCGGCCGTGATTTTTAACGCATTGTTTTCATTTTGCAAGTTTAGACCGTATTTACCTGACACAGATTGTTGAACGCCCTCAATTTGGCAGGGCGTGCCTGCCAAATTGAGGAAAAAAGGTCTGAAAAAATAAAGGTAAATCTAAGGTAATTCACAACCTTTGTCGTCAACACTTGCACCAGCAAGCGTTGTTGCACATTTATCATCAAAATTTGCAACGCCGTCTTGATCAGCATCGCCCCAAGCGTCTACATCTAAGTAACGTATAGAAAACGCAGCTAAAGCTAGATTAATGTCAAAACTTGCAATTGCATTGGTTTGTATGCCCGATTTGTATAGGTCTTCTGTGGCTGTATTAACAATTGAGAATTTATAAGCGGCATTAGCACCGACAATAGAGTACACGTCTAACGCACTGGCAATTTGCGCACCTTGACTGTAAATGTCGACAGCACGCTGGCCAACTTTGTTGTGTTCAATTTCAGCAAAGTAATAGTCTATTTGATATGTTGAACCCGGGTTAATAGTAATATCACCTATCATTTGCTCTGCGTGTAAGGCAAACCAACCGCCATTGGTTTGCTGATTTTGATATAAAGCATCGTCATCTGTCCCTTGTATGTCTTCATCTGTGGTTAAACCCGCCCAGCCAATACCCGTAAATAATTGACCATCTTTAGCAGTATAATCTGCTCCACCAAAGTTATAAGCATGCACATAAGTGCCAGCCATCTTGCCGTTTACTTTTACCTGAATATTTTTAAAACCTACTTCGCCATCACTGTCGGTAATTGCCACTTTAATATCTGGTCGGCCGCCCGGTAAATTAGCCAGCGCACTTACATTTTCTCCAATCCACTCATATGGTCCCGCGCCTTCAATATTGGCAACTTCAATACCATTTACAAACAGCGTCGCTTTGGTGGTGGTTTTAGCTGTATCTGTTGCTGAGGCGGTGATTTTTAATTCAGTAGGTTCAACCAACAAAGACCTATCCGTAGGCGAAAGAGCTATATCAAAGGCAGAGGGTAGTGGACCGGTTTCAGTTTCAGGATCTGGTTCAGGCGCTGCGGGCGGCACCCACATTGCATTGAGCATTGGCAGTTTCACCGATTCAACTCTGTCCAAACTTGTCGCATAAGTTTCGGATACATTATTACTTGAATTTAGCGCTCTAAAAATCACTAACCTATCTAGTGCGTGGTAGGTAGAACGTGCTGAAATTTGAATTTCGTAAACACCGGCTTCATCAAAATCTGCATATATTGGGTGGATATTGTTGTCGCTGGTATAGGTGTGCCACACCCAAGCATCCGCTGGTGTGCCAAATCGATAAATCTTCAATGCGCCTTTTGCACTGCTGCCATGCGGGGCTTCGCCATCACAGCGATTAAAATGCTCTTGCTGCCGTGGGCAAACGATGTGCCCTGATGAATTTTTGCCATAAAAATTGGGCGAAATTACTTTTAGCCAAGTGTCGTTATGGTCACTCGGTGAGGTGCCATGCCTAATTGAATTGCGCCACATCAACCTATAAGTGCCTGGATTATTGATTTCTAGCTCTATGGTTATCATGCCAGTTTCTGGTGTTTGAAACGCTTGATAGGGTGTCCATTGAATATAACCTGTGCCCGATGCACTGCTATCAGAGACAAATTCCCAACCTGTTGGGTAATCTAAATTTTCAAATTCAACGACAGCTAAACCGTCTACTTCTTGCAGCACTTCTTTCGCGGTCGGATCACGCTCAGGTTCAGGTTCAGATTCAGGTTCAGGTTCAGGCGTGGGCGTCGGTGTTGCCTCTGGTGCCTCCACATTTTCAATTGGCTCAGCTGAATCATTGTTAGAGGTAGAGCCAGAGTCACATGCGCTCAGTGCTACCACAGTTGCCGCTGCCCCAAGTAGTTTAATCGGTTGTGAATAGTTAAATTTCATTGTGAGTTTTCCTTGTTGTCATTGCCTGCATATATACCCGTGATGCCTCAATATGCTTAATTTCAGCCGTATCAGGCATTTTTAGCCCGGCCCTCTGGGAGCTTCACAGCGCTTCCACTACTTCGTTATATTGGTTCGAAAGGTGACTACATTCCTTTACCAATATGCCTTGTATTGAAAGCGCTGTGATAGCTCTGAAACATGCATCTTGAAGTAGCACGGGTATAAATTAGTTTTACGCTATGGCGCTTGGCTGGCTTTGTTATATCCCGCTACCAATTAACTGCTTAAGCTTTTCTGGGCTGCCATTCTCATCACCTAATAACAGGTAATAAACCATGCCAGCGTCTGAACAGTCCGCTACGCCTTTTGGGTGTTGCAACATACGTTGATAAATCCAAGATACACTTTCATCTGAGTGATTTTTCATCCAGTTCCACACCGACCAGTCATGTTTAGAGTTCCACAGTACCTTAGGATCCCATTCACCGTTTTGATCTTTAATTTTTTGTATTTAAGTCTATTGCCACTGAGTGCCTTGGTTTGAGTTAAGGTGTGGTGGACTTTATACTTTGCAACTGGCTTTTTATCGAATTTAGGATCACCGCGGCGCAGGTGATTATCGTTATAGCCGCTGTGAGATAGCACATATACATGGTTTAAACTTTCCGCTTTACCTTGCAGTAGGACTTGTTTTACTACGCGATAAAAAAATTCACTCGGCCCCATATGAACGAAGTACAAAGGATCTTTTGCGGTTGAAATGACAATTTGTTCAACCAAGCTATTCAAAGCTTGATCATACTGTTCAGTGACATCAAAAAAACGTTTTTGATCGAACCGCCAATAATTGATTGCGCCTTTAACACCAATTTCCATTTGATTAGTGGCAGTTGTGTGGACAGGTGAATCAATAAAGTTGTTGTAAGAAAAGTGGACTAATCTGTCTTGCAGTTTTAACTTGGCAATTATTGCAAGTGCAGCTGGTGTTGCGCCCCAGTCGTCAGGATCAGCTGTCGTCCAAAAGTGCAATTCGTCTGGTTGATTATTACCGTCGGCACTAATAGCGATACGGTTATTATTATATTGCCAATTATCCGCCCACACGAAGTTGATATTGAGTAACCAAGTAAGTGCAAACACTAAATATTTAAAACGCATAAATTTTCCAGTTAGTTAACATAAACCAACCAAAATTTAGCTAATGTGTAACAAAGAGTCTAGGTAACGGGGATTATTATCAGGTATGATACTGTTAATTTATTTATGAAACGTCTTAAAAACGCCAATCGCCATGAGTTATATAATCTGTAAAAATAAATTGCTAGAACAACTTAAAAAGATTAATGACAGCAATGTGTTAGGCCGTTCTGCTAATTTAGCTAACTTGTTGTCTTATTTAATTGATAATGAGATAAAAAGAATTGAGCAAGGGTCAAATACTACAAACTCGCCAAAAGAAATCGAAATTGCCATAGCCGTGTTTGATAAGTCGGCTGATTTTAACGTAGCCGAAGATGCATCAGTACGTGTGCATGTATCTAGGTTGAGAAAAAAACTACAAGACTATTATCAAAAGCAAGGCTGTAAAGAGCCCATTCAGCTATCCATACCTGTTGGTGAATATAAAATTGAGGTGGTGCAAACCAATAAGCTAGAGACAAACCGCTTACAAACAATTAGCCGGAAATTTGGCTTAAACAAAAGCTTAATTGCTGTTTTGGCTGCGAGTTTATTGTCAGTAATTACTCACTTTTGGTTAGTGAAAACAGCAAAGCCCGCCAAACAAACACAAGTAAATACTCAACAGGTAAATACTATTTGGCAGCAATTTAACTTTGGTCAAACCTCAAGCCTGATTGTGCTGGGTGCATCGAAAAATCAAGCGAGTAAAAGCCATATATTAGCGTTGAAAAATATCTTGTCGCTGTCTAACGACTTTAGATACACACCAATCAAATTTACTGATGAACTGACCACTAAAGACTTAAAACAACAGAATGTTATTTATATTGGCCACTACCAAAATTTGGGTTTATTAAGCAGCTTTATCCAAGATTCAGCCATAAAATATAACAGCCAAACAAATACGTTAACCACGCTGGACTCTGCAACTGAATACACTGCACCTGAAAATACTCAGCAGCAATACATTGATTATGGACTATTTGCTAAATTACAGGGGCCGCGAAAAAACACCTTATACATTTTATCTGGGTTTACCGATTCGGCTTTGCTGTGGCTTAGTTGGTTTTCAACTCATAACAAACAGAGCGAAAATGAACAAATTTCGTTTACCTTACCACAAGCAATAGAACAAGCAGATAATTATCAATTGCTATTTAAAGTACAAAGTATTAAAGGTGCAGATATTGACGCCGAGTTGATCTCAGCGTTGGAGTTTTGATACAGATAAACTGAGTCGGCTAGTTTATTCACCATCATTATTGAGCCATGTGGTATTTTCATGCTGTACAACACGATTCGATTACAAAACCACATATTAGGAAACCTTGTTTTTCTTCGCTCGCGTTGAAGATATTGTTATCTTGCTAAACATTCCAGCGCGTAACCTGGGCACCAATATTAGTTTCAGTACCATTTTCTTGAAAACCACCCGAGACTACTGGTGAGTGCTGTTTTAAGTTAATGGTGCCAACATTATTTCGGATAATGTTGTGGTGTGTTTCTATTTCAGTTCATATTAAAAAACGATTATCCGCGCCAATAACAACATTCTTTTCGACTAAATAACGCGCAGAGTGTGAATCTATATCAATGCCGTCTAACTTATTGTGAGTAATGAGATTATTGTGGACAAAAGCAACATTTTCACTTGCATGGGCGCTGCCATACAAGTGAACGCCTCTAAAATACGAGTTATCAATAAAATTATTTTTGATATCCACACGGAACGTACTTGAAACGTATATAGCATTTACTGCACCGATAATTGTTACGCCATCAACAACGATATCCTGAGCAGAATCAAAAGAATCAATGACAGATATATAAAAGATAATAAAAAACAATTAGTTAAAGGTTTGTTGCCTTTGGCTGTATTGGTTTTTATTAGTGAAGTTTTTAAACTTGGTAGTCATTTAGCATTTAGCTGATGTGTCTAATACTCTTTTAGAATCAACGGCAGCCACTTACAAGAGAGACTGTTAATTTATCGTTACTAGCTAAATGCAATGAAATAGATCCGACTAATGATGAAGCAAAAATCTTATATCTAGAAACCATTGTTTCATGGTTAGGTTATTGTGTTCATGAATGGCCGTCTGAGATATTGTATGGTAATGATGGTAAAAATATAGAGCAATGTGCCGCCATCATAAAGGATATAGAAGTCGTATGATCCCTAGACCGATAAAAACGATATCAAGATTTTATCAATGATTTTTTAGAGAAATTTCGTGAATACGAGGCAAGGCTTAACAAGCCTCTGAGCTAGGCGTAACGTAATGCGCCAATTAGGTGACAAGGATTTTAATGGTAATATGCATGAGAGTTGGCGTGAAGACCGTTCTGCCTTTTCTTGAAACTAAAGTTGGAATTGCTTTACCGACTTTTGGTAAGCTACCAATTAATGGCATTAGACACTGTCCGGAAAATGATACGAACGGCTGGTATTTTTGGTACGGAGAAACGTTATCGACAAAGCAAAATTTCTTTTCGCCATGAGCTTGGGTATTCTAATTTTTGTTTTGTACTGAATGTAACTTTGGTTTTTCTGGTCATTTCTATACCTTTAAGATTTCGCGAATTGTAAGCGATAAATCTCTGAAGTATCAGACCATTACTACAGACAATGTATATTTTTAAAATCTTGCGCAAACTGCACCTCCTTGTGCAGTGTGCTTCTAACGGTATTTTTTAACGTTAAAAAGTGGCTCGAACACCTAAGCGGTAGATGGTTCCCGTACTCCACTCGCGGATGGTTCTTGATTTATTTGCGTCTCCATCCAAAGCATTCCCTTCGCTTTGAAAGTTGCTATCAGACAGGTTGGTATAATATTGACGATAGGTGCGTTTATTAAGATTGACCGCATTAAAAGTTAATGTGATTGCGTCGGTTAATTGATAATTAGCCGATAAATCTAACTGACCGCCGCCTTCGTTCCAAAGTGCCCCAGATTCAAATGAACGACGCGCGAGCGAGTCGGTTCGGTAGTTATATGCTAAGCGTATTAGGTTGCCGTTTCTTTCCCAGAACGTCGACATGTTATATGTGTGCTTTGAAATATTTTCCATCGGCATCGCAGCATATACGGTATTTAAAGCCCCCACTTCTTCATCAGTGATTGAGTCGGAATAAGTGTAGTTAATGGCTGTACCTAAGCCTGAGAATAATCCAGGTAAAAAGCTAAAGTTTTGGTTATATCCAATTTCTAAACCTTTGTTGGTCCCACCTGAACCATTACGGATAGCTGAAATTAAAATAGTATCACAGTATTTTGAGGCTTCGCTGGTCACCGATTGCCATTGGTGTCTATGATCAACCAGACAATTTACGCCTTGCGCTTGCGCGGCTTCGTATTCCATGCTCTCGCCATTTGGCTTTTCTATTAAGATATCTTGAATCGGATCAAGGGTTGGTAGCTCTTCATCTGAGATACCTCGTAAATCCTCCCAATGGCCATTAATAGAGGCATTTTCTTCAAAGTTGCTCATGTCTTTATAAAAGAGAGCAGCCGTTAATGCACCACTGTCACCAAAGTACCATTCATAGGATAAATCATAGTTAATCGATTCGAGCGGTTCTAAATAAGGGTTGCTGACAGACCCATTGGAATTGCCGCCACCCCAGACAAATTCACGGATAGTATAACTGGGTTTTAATGAATCTATTTTAGGTCTAGCCATGGTTTTAGAGGTGGCAAAACGAATAACCATATCGTCATTGAGCTGGTAATTAAGTGTTAAACTCGGCAGATATAGATCAGTTGTATTACGGGCCCTTGATGCAAATTGAGCGGGATCGTCTGGGGTAGAGCCATCGACATATCGAGCTCGGCGATCAGGGGTTAGATCATAGTCGGCGTCATAGCAGCTTTGTCCTGGGATAGGGCTCCAAACACCGTTTGCATCGAAGCCACCGGCAGGATTTGCAATTTGATCGCCGTCTGCATTTGTTGTAAATAACTGTTCATCGGTACATGCGGGCAAGCTGCTATCTTCTGCAATTTTGATCAGCTCTCTATCCATAACCGCGGTATTTTGAAAGTCGACCGATGAGTATCCCAAACTTTCAACTTCAGTTTTAACATAGCGGATACCCAGGTTACCGGTTAAATCATCATCTAAAAACGAAAAATTGGCTTTTAAATAAGCCGCGCTATTCGTTAATGAAATGTCTCTGTCATTGGCTAAGTTAGGTTTTAGTCGCACGTTTTCACTGTTGGCGAATAACAAATCAAATGATTTACGTGCGTTAATGGTCCACCAACCATCGGTATTTGGGGTGCGTTGATAGCCAAGTTCTGCTAAAAAGTTATCGCCATGAGGCGTTAAGCCATCTGTTACTTGCGAAAGTCTAACAGAATCGATTGCTTGACCTAAAGTTTCTTGACCGTCAGGGTTTGGGACCCCTTCAAACCAGTATTCTTGGTTAAACACAGATTTATCACGGGTTTGATACTTAGCACCAAATTCTAATTTGGTGATAGGTCCCATAAAGTGATCATAATCAAAGTCGATATAGAGTGCTTTTTGCTTGTCTCGCATTAAGCGGTCGCGTGACACAGCTTGCTGCAAATGGATAGCATTTAAATCGTCAGGGTTGTAACCTGTGGTGACTATATTGTCATCTGGATCTTCGTCAGGTTCGCCTGTTTGGTTAGGACCAAAATCAACAATGCTATCGCCAGTCACAATATAGCATTGGCCCGAGGTACAGTCGTAGCCGGTTGGCTCTATTACATCAGGATCAACGGCTATTAACAGGTCGTCAGTGACATGAGCGTAATTATTAGAGTTTAAGTAGCTGTAATAGTCATCATCTGCAGTGGTTTTTGAATACCCTAAACGCAAATCCATTTGCAGTGCATCGGTAAAATAATGTTTTACCTCTAGGCTAAAAATTCGGTTATCAGTTTCAACGCCAGATTGAAGGCGATCCGTGCGGCCTCGGGCCGTTCTATCTAGTTTTTTTACAAACATTTGGTTGCTGGCATCGTAAACTAACCAAGGATCGTCGGGATCTAATATTCGCTCCATATCTTTATCTAAAAATGCATCGGTTGAACCAAGCGAGGCGATTGTATTGTCGTCAGTAACTCGATACTGATCTGACATGGTGGCATCTAAGCTAATTTCTGTATTATCGGATAGCGCCCATTGTAAAACTGAGGTAAAGCCTTTGCGCTCTAAATCATTTTGAAATAATTTAAAGCCGCTTTTAGAATTTACATAACCCGTTACTGGCCCGGTTAGTTCGCCTGTATCTGCATCAATTGCATTATCGGCACTAAAAACATTCAGTCGGTCAGTAAAAAACATGTCTTTGCGTTGAGCTTGGGTTTCGGTATATGCGGTAATGTACACACCTAAGCTATCATTTAAAAATTTGCTAGAAAATGAACCAGACAGTTTGTAGTCATTTTCTTCGGCAAAGTCATCGTATCTAGCTTGTGCCTCGAAAACCCGTCTATCCTCTTTCGCAGTCAACGGACGAAATGTTTTTAAAACAATATTAGCACCTAAGCTGCCTTCATCCTGATCGGCTGCTGCGGTTTTTATTACTTCGATAGAGTTTAAAATATCTGACGAGAAGGCACTTAAATCGACCGCTTGGTTTTCGGTGCTGCTGGTTAAAATAATTCCATTTAATGAGATGTTATTTAAGTTGGGGCCCGCGCCTCGCACCGTTACCGTAGTGCCATCACCTTCGCCGGCACCGCCGCCGCGTTGAATGGATACCCCAGTGATCCTTTGCAGTGCTTCGCCTATGTCTTGGTCGGCTGATTTACCAATATCTTCAGCAAAAATAGAATCGCTAATAGAGTCATTGAGGCGTTTGTTGCTCAGCGAGCGCGCTAAACTGCCTTTAAACCCTTTTATTTCGATAATTTCCACATCTGAATCTTGCTCTGCAGAAATAACATGGGGTGAACTAAATATAGCAGAGGTTATGGCAAGACTAATTGAGGTTCTACGTGCGAATTTTAACATCTTGATTCCTTATTGTGTTTAATATGTCGCCTTCATGTGAATCATATGTAAAATATCCCTGTTATATTTGAATGTAAAGTATTTTGCTAATTTTTTTTGTATTTGTTTAATTTGGTTTTACCTTAAGTTGTATTTGTTGTTAACCATACATGGTTCGTGAACACGTTATTTATTTTAAAAAACGGTTTGCCGACATAATAAGTTTGGCTCATAAGGTAAAGTTATGAGATACAATTTAAGGATACAAACAAAGTTAAAAACTTTGCTAGTCACGCTATTATTGGCCTTTAATTAAAACGTATTTTCCGCGCCGATAAACTTGGATTGTAGTGCTGGTTCTGTAGGCTGGGGAGTTGATGTTGCCTACTTTTATGGTGCCAACGAACAGTATCAAAGTGATATATTATTTGCTGATTACAGCGATAATTTTTCTATAAGTGGCGATAGCTTTAATTCAATGACCTCAAGCAATCGTATGGACGAATTTTTGCGGGGTATGTACTCCAAAGCTTTTTAGTTGATAGAAGTGCTCAAAATCTATCATTAAATTTTTCATCTGCTGCAGATTAATCTTATGGTACTTTTTATATAGTCGTGGTGGTTCAATCCTCGATTTTAAGACAGCCGGTCTAACGGTTGATATTAGCCGTTACGCCAGTCGAAACCTGAATTTGGAGTTTGGTATCGAAGACTTTGATTTTGGCTATGATGATGCACTTACGGTTTCTAATATTCAAATTAGCCAAGCTTCAGTGACAGTACCTGAGCCTTCTTCAATTATGGTTTTTGCGGCGACTTTATTTGCCTTACGGATTCCCCGTCATTGTTCGTGGAGGGTATGATGAAATCATTTAATTTATTTTCCATCAGCAAATTCATGGTCGCTGCAACGCTATTTTCTTGGCCGGCACATTTGGCCTCTGCCACTGCGCAAGGTGAGTGGCAAACACTAAGCGATGCAATAGTCGAGCAGAGCCCACGTTATATTCAGCGTAGAGTGGGTTACTAAAGAATCAATGACAGCCATCTATAAGAGAGACTATTAATTTATTTAAGTTTTTGTAATTTATCGTTTTTAGGTGTGCCTGTCTTTTGTTATTTAATAAGGCTAAGCCTGAGTACAAGGGGGCTTTTGGTTTGAATATTTTTGTTGGTTGGGTAAGCACAAAACTAGCCTCAGTTAATGAGGCTAGTTTTGTTAATTAATGAAAACTAAAAACTATAGTTCCAGTTTAAATTAACGCTGCGACCCCGCCCCGCAAAGTAACGCACTGGGTTTGCAGTTGTTTGCCCATAATATGAAATAAACTGTTTGTCAGTTAAATTGTCGATACCAAAAGCAAAGTTACCCCAGCTATGAGTGGCATAGTTAAATGCAACGTCAAGCGTGGTATAACCTTCAAAATTTGCACTTGAATCAAATGTTCTATCTGCTAAATGGTTTATTTGAAAACGAGAGTTAATGGCGTCACTCCAAATTTGTTGCCAATATACATTTAAACGCTCTGGCGCAATATTGGTGCCATCTAAATCGCTGTCTAGCTGACCATTGTCATTACTATCGTATCGGCCTTTAGTGTTGGCATAAGCCATACCTATAGTCGTTGCATCTGTAATAAACCACTGCGCGTCGGCTTCAATCCCAGAAATTTCTGTCTTTTCTCGGTTGACTAAATAAATGCCGTCGTCGTTTAGTGCTAAACGAGAACCAAGATCCGATTTAGATTGAAAATAACTGGTGCGAATTTGCCAGTTATCATCAACCCATTCAAAACCAATTTCTGTATTGTCAGAGATCACAGGTTGAAGGTTTAAAAATTCGTTTACTGATTGATTTGGTACGTTGATGCCCCTTAATACACGGCCTACATCCGGCATATTAAAACCTTCACTAAAACTGGCAAATAATCTTAATTTGTCTGTTGTTTGCCAAACAGCACCTAAGTTATGCATTAATTCGTTAAAGCTTGGATTACCCCCTTCAACCTGCGAACTATTCGCTGAATACAAGGTTGTAAAATCATCCACGTTTAGTTTGCCATATTCGTATCGGGCGCCATAACTAAAGGTGAAGTCTTCAATGCCTTTGTATCTTAGTTGAACAAATGGTGCCCAGTTGTCAAAAGTTGTTTTGGGTACCCAAATACGATTGGTAATGGCCAACTCTTGATAAGTTTCATCAGATAAATAATCGATACCGGTAATCAAGTCGAGTTTACTATTTGCTAAATTTGACTTAAACCAGGTAAGGCGGCTACCGAATTTAGTTGAGCGATTTTGTGATTGATCGTAAAGATCTTCACCGTAGGCAGGATCTTGAAATGTACCAGAATCTGTCGCCCCGTAAAGCGCCGCAAATTTTTGATAAAATAGCTGAAAGCTTAATTGTCCACTTAATAAATTTGTATGTTTGTAATCAGCCGATGCGGTTGTAATTTTGTTGCGTGGCGCTTCGCCTGGGTGATCTGCTTTTTCACTGGTTGCAGGTATTTCTTGCGCGACATCACCGGTCACCATGCCATAATCACCATTACCCTGAATGTTGTAATGGTTGACCATCAACTTTAAACTTTGCTCTTGGTCTATACTATATGCCAGCTTTACGAAAAGGTCGTATGACTGCGAATCCATTGTGTCGCCTTGAGTTGTATCAACGCCAACTAAGTCGCCGTTGCCATCTCGGTACATACCATTATTTTTAACTGAAACGCCTGCAATAATACCATCGTCTCGATCACCGCGACTTACTAGTAAACTTGCATTGTATCCGGTTGTATCACTGCCCATGCCTTTTGTCATACCGGCCGAAATAAAATGCTGAGTATCACCAGCCGATTTAGTGATGATATTAATTATACCGCCACTGGCGCCCATTCCTTGAATTGCGTTTGAACCATGAATTACTTCAATACGTTCAATCATTGCTGGATCAATAGTGCGACCTGCGCGGCCACCACTTCTAAGTGGATTTGATTGAGGCACCCCGTCAATCATATACAAAGGATCTCGGCCACGTAATTTTTCACCGGCATTTGACATTTTTTCACGGCTTGGCGAAAAAGCAGGAATTAGGTTACCAATTATTTTGGATATATCTTGAGTAAAAGCCAATTGAGATTGAATCTGTTCACTAGAAATAACAGAAATTGTTGCTGGAACAGTCGAAACAGGTACTTCGGCACGTGTAGCGGTTACCGCAATACGTTCAATTTCTTGATGTTGCTCTGATGCAAATGCAGATAAGGGCAGGGCTGCTACAACAGGTAACAGGGCAAATTTTTTCATGAGAAGCCTTAATTTATAACGGTTACTAAAAACGCAATTGAGAATTGTTCGCATTATAGTGTTTATTTAATATTAATCAATGCCTCTTGAAAAAATTGATTCTGTTTTATTTTATGCTTAGCTTTTTATATGCATTTTAAAATAAGTACTTCGTAAATATAGATAGCGATTGTTGTCCGATAATAATAAATAACGAAGAATAAATGACAATCACCTATTTAAAGCAGCATTGTGCCTGAATGGCGTGTTTATTAGGTCGTTTAAAAATACTGCAACTAATGTGACTTATTTTTTGTTTTTCTTATCGGCTATATTGATTGATAAACATCGACACTGCCGAATCGATTATTTTACGCCGTTCTATTGGGTCTGGAAAAGGCTGTCCTTGAACTACTTGAGGCCAAAAACAAAAGGCCTTAATTAAAGCAAAAAACTGAGCTGAAGCAAACGCGGCATTATCAACTGCCAATTTGCCTGCGGCATTGGCTTTATTAAGCCAGCTTACTAAATCGCCATCTCGGTTTTGTACCTCGGCTAAGGCTTTATTAATTCGCTCGGGAGAATGAATACTTTCAGCAATGAGTACTCTGACTAAATCAATAAATGCGTTGTCAGAGAGTAGGGCGATTTCTTGGCGTGCAATATCCGTGAGTTGGTCGCTGATTGGCTTATCATCTTGATATTCGACAAAAACGGCACTGTTAAATAAGCTAATCATTTTTTCTAGCATGGCGTCAAATAAAAGCTCTTTGCTTGGAAAGTGATTATAAACGGTCCGTTTAGACACGCTGGCTGCTAATGCGATCTGATCCATACTGGTGTTTTCAAAACCATTGCTTTTAAATTCTGTTATCGCAGCCGCTAATATTGCTTGTTGTTTTACTGCACTTCTTGCCATCTATTTTCTCGGCTAATACGTAATATTGTGTATTTTACACTAAGGAGTTTACTTTTCAATTAACTATAATTACACTATACAGTGTAGTTTACTCTAAAGAGATGTAGCAATGGTCAAAAAAACAGTCGTTTTATTAGTGGTTATAGGAGTTATTATGGGCGTGTGTACAGCAATTTTTTCTGAAAATAAAGATGAAAAACGAATAAATTCAGCGCAATACTCGCAAGGTAAGTTTCATAACTCAGTGCACTTTGACTCCATGTCACTGACTAAAATGCCAGCGATTCTTGCTAGGTATATCACTGAAAAACGTGTTGATGTTGAACCTAAAAAAGCGATTCCGTTACAAAAAATTACGTCAGAGATATTAGCCGCATTGCCTGATGATCAAATGACAGTGTTTCGATTAGGCCATTCTAGTTTTTTGTTAAAAGCGAATGGTAAATATTGGCTAATTGATCCGGTATTTTCAGAGCGAGCCTCTCCTTTTAGCTTTATCGGCCCTAAACGGTTTCATCAACCGCCAATTACGATTGAAAGCTTACCCAACATAGAGGGTGTGATTATTTCTCATAACCATTACGATCATTTAGATAAAAGTGCGACCAACGCGTTAGCCAACAAAGTAAATCGATTTTTGGTGCCGTTAGGTGTTGGCAACGAGTTGCTTGACTGGGGCGTTGACCAAAGCCAAATTTTAGAGTTTGATTGGTGGGAGTCCACTATTATTAGCGGTATTGAATTTACTTTTGCACCTACTCAGCACTTTTCAGGTCGTGGTTTAACAGATGGCAATGAAACGTTATGGGGATCGTGGGCCATTAAAGATAGCCGTGCGGATGATCAAAAAAATAGGCAAGAAAACAGCCAAATAGATGACCATCAATCAATTTTTTACAGCGGTGACAGTGGTTATTTTGCTGGTTTTAAAGAAATTGGTGAACGCTTGGGCCCGTTCGATTTAACCATTATCGAAACCGGTGCTTATGATAAAGATTGGCCAGATGTACACATGACACCAGAGCAAAGCCTACAAGCGCACATTGATGTTGGTGGTAAAAAAATGTTACCAGCACATAACGGTACTTTTGATCTTGCATTTCATGCTTGGTACGAGCCTTTAGTTAAAATTACTGAGTTAGCTCAAAATAATAATGTCGATTTAATCACCCCTATTGTCGGTGAACCTGTCAATATTAAAACCTCACAGAGTAACATTGCATGGTGGGAAGGACTTAATGAATAAAAACGTGCTCATCAACAGTATTAATGGCGCAAAGGTACGGGCAGTAGCTGTGATTAGCCCGTTGTAAATTGAGGTATTTTAAGCTGGATTAGTTCATTTTTATTTTTTTGATTGGTTTATTGAATATACAATTTGTGGTTTAAACGGGTAATGATATTAACGAAAAGCCAGATGAAGTCATTTTGCATGTTTGGACCTGTATGAGGCGAGCCCAGTAATGGTTCGTTCTAACACGGCTAAGTGACAATGAGCAAGGATGAAGGTGAATTTAGATAACAGACGACATGTTCAAATTGAGTATGCAGGTTTTTTATGCGTAGCTAGCCTTGCGACGCTAATGGCCATATTTTATTTTACCTTTTTCTCGCTAACGTATTGTTCTATTGGCTTATTTCTAGGTTTGATAATGGCTGTGGGATATCCTTTAGCTTGGAAAATCGGTCAATTTTGGAATTATTTTTTGATCCCCATTTTTATTTTGGTCGCGGGTTTTAGCATGGTGCTGGTTCTCAAGCCATCGCTGTATAAGGTTTTTGGTGGTTTTTAAAACAGAGCAATTACGCTCGTATTTAAACAATTGACTTATAACCACCAAGTTAACCAAGACCAACTCATTTTTAAAAGGGCAGAGAAAATTTAGTGTAAAAGTTGAGCAACCGTGCTTGCTAAATTGCAGTTTTAACATATTGCCAAGATAACGCACTGTAGACACTTATTATTTGCAACTGGCCATCCGCATTGAGCCATCTTGGGATAACAGAATACTCCCGCCATTATGGGTATTAATCAAAAGCTCACCGGTTTCAACAAACCAAGATGAGCGCGGCGCACCCGGTAATACTATCCACTCAGTTGTTTGCCAAGGCCCATCCTCTTTGTGCAGAAGCTGATAGATAATGCCATTATTCTGCCCCAAATGCGCTAAGCCAGTCGTGGCAATATAGCCTGTGCCAAATTCGTAAATATCCTCTACATTACGATCAAGTATCTTGGTAACACTTGTTTTATCTGCAATATAAACAAGCTCACCACCCCATTCACCACGATTACTGCCAGCTAACCAGCCACCGTCCCCTCGCAAAGCGACCTTTGGAACTTGTTTAATCTGTTTTCGGTGTTCAACAATATTATCTTTATTAACCACAATGGTTGCGTTAGGATCTGTTGCTTTTTGTTCAGCCTCATTATTTGCGCCATAACTTATTATAAAAGATGAATATGCAAGGCTTTTAAGTTTTTCGGCAGATGTATGTCGATACAACTTTTTATCTTTGGATTCAACTATAGGTTCTAATGCGATTTTTTCGCACACTTGTAAATCAAAGTTTCCGTAATTATAAAAATCGAAAACAAAGTTATTTTTATGCAAGCCAGCTTTGTAGTGCTCGTCATCATTAATACGCTGAATGGCTTTTTTTGCAGCTTCCTTAACCGGTGGGTACCAGTGTACCTCGGCTATAATTTTTAGAGCGGGTTCAGCTAGCTTAGATTTCATTCTGCCGAGTGCATCAGCCGCAACCCAATTAAGCTTAACATTGGAATGGTCATTTAAAAGTTCAATTAGTCTGTTGGCTGCTGGCGTGTATCCGATAAAACCTAAAGTTCTAGCGGACAGCACTTGAGTTTCGGAGTCACTACTACCTAACCCACGTATAATAGTTTCACCAGCCTCATATCCACTTAGCCCCAAATAAGCAACATTGACTAATTTGGAGCGATCAAAATTGATATTAAAAATGTCAGCATAAATTTTACCTGAGTGTTTTGATTTAATGCCAATCAGCGCTTGGTTAACCGCATCGGCCAACCTTGGTGTTGTTTCTTTTATCTTTAACAGCTTGTCTTCTATAACTAAACCCGGCTTATCTAAAAAACTGATCATCTCTAAAACGCCTAACCAAACCGATTCAGGGAGCGTTTTGTCGTCAAGTAATTTAATCAGTAAATTAGCGGCTTGTTCACGATCTTCTTCCATCCGACCTAAGACATAACCTAATAAATAATAGGTCCGGGCATCACAACCAAACTCGCATTTAGCGGCTTTTAATATTGCTGGGAAAGCATTCTCCCCAAAAAGTTTAAGTGCATAAGATTCTTGATTATGTGGAGAGCTAGATGCAATTAAATATTTTTTAACGGTTGCTTCGGCGGCTTTGGGTGTGCCAATTGTTGCCAATGCGGGGGCTAACCAAGAAACATCGGCCTCCAGCGCCTTAATCATTTGTGGCAAATATTTTTGGTCAATACTTTTCGCTTTTCTTAGCGCTACAGCGCCAATGCGCGCAATAAGTTTATCGTCGTCTGCAAGCAAATCAACAATATATGGCATGGCATTTTCGCCAAACGTTAAAAGCTTTACAATTATTGCGAGTTCTTCGTTTAAAGGGGATTGACCTGACGAGCGACTGGTATCTAAAACTTGATAGACTTTTGCAATACAGTCTTGGGGTGACGAGCATTCATCGGGTTTTACATCATTTGGCATTGCCGAACTAACGGCTGAAAATAGTACAAGGCAAAGCCAAATAACACAATTTATCTGCATGGGTGAGTTCCTTTGCAATGCTTAACATTTTTGTAATTCAGGCGCACGTTTTTGGTGGCACAAATTCCATTCAATAGGTTTTTGTTATGGGTTTTGTTCATCTTTACTTGCAACATACTGTTTTTCAGTATGTTTCCAAACAAAATGCGCCCAAGCTAACCCACCTATTGGAAAAAGGATCAAAGCAATTACAGGCCGAATCCACACATCTTCTGAGGGTTGACTAACTTCCATAAAAATTGACCATAAAATAGCGGTGGTGACTCCCCATCCTATAAATCCGTTTATCCAAAGAAATCTCTTTTTTCCTTTGGTCCGTGTTTTTTCCCATTTTTCGATATTCATTCCCATCTAACATCCTTAAAAGACAACTCACAAGACTATAGGGAGAATTGCGCCAACAGACAAATTTAAATTTAAAATGTGTGCTGAAATTGAAGTAAATCATAGGTGCTATTAAAATCTGTAATTACCTAAGTTGGCAATAAATATTGTTGGGATTCAGCAGCCCTAATTACAAAAATGCCCCAGCGTAATTTGCTGAAGCATTTTTAATTTTTTAACATTATAGCCGTTAGTTAGGTTTGCGCTTAAAGTAGCGCACGTAATCAACTTTCATGCTGGTGCCATCAATTTTGTCGGTGACCGGTCCATCCCACTTAATAATGGCTAAACTTAACCAAATGGGTGATAGGCTGTGCGAAAACTCATTTTTTTCGCGGCGGATTTCTTTACCATCGAAATAAAATACAATTTCCTGCTCGTTCCATTCTAAGCCCCAAGTATGATATTCCTCGGCAAAATTCACCTCGTTTTCAACATCTAAAGTAGCAATATCGTACCATTGATTGTTTTTAAAATACTGCACTTTAAAATTTTGTGTTAAACCTGCCCAGCTGCGCTCTTTGTAGCGCCACCCGTTTGCAAACTCAATTTCTGCAATCGTTTTTTCTGTAGGCCACGCTAGGGTTAACCATTTATCGCCTTCAAGTTGTGATGTCCAACTGCTATTTGGATTGTTATCCAAAACATTTTTGGGGTTAACCTTTTGATTGCGTTTACCGCTAATATCAATTTTTACGTTAGGGTCTAACGAATAATTAGTGCCCGATGCGGCTCCACCGGCCCCATAGGCGTTGAAGGTGCGCAAGTGAATGTAGTTTAAATCTTTTGATATAAAACGTATTTTTTTAGTGGTGACAGGTATCTCAAGCGGAAAATTATATTCGGCTTTGGCACCAAAACTCATGGTTCTGCTGTCGCTTGGGTGAGTGTTGCGACCGTCTGGCTTTTTAGTAATATCGCTCCAGTTATGAATATTGGTATTAACTTCATTGGGGTAATGCCCCTCGTTAATATCAATTTCAAACTTTTTACCCTTTTTAATAGTTTGATTAAGGGGGTAGGTCATCAGCCAAAAGGAGTTATTGGTGCCATTTGAAGCAGCATATTTATAGCGCGCTTCGTAATAACCATAACCAAATTGTTCTTTGGTTCTAATGCTGCCGGAGGTCCAATCTTGACCTCCGCGTTTTTCTTTGCGGTTCATTAGATACAAAACGCCATCTTCAATCTTAACGTTTTCACGCCAGCGGCTAGATAATATATGGCCACTTGGACTATTTTGCACATCCCAGCGCTTTTCTAGTTCTGAGTCTGGGCCATTAAACTCATCTTGCCAAGTTAATTGCCATTGTTCGGGGTTAAAGGATTTTTCCTCAACTTGTGGTTTTTCTGAGCTTAATTGCGCAATTTGTTTGGACTGACAGGCCATTAAAGCACTACAGGTGAGGGTAAGTAACAGTATTTTTTTAAACATAATTAAGTCTTTTATTTGTGTTGTTTGATTTTAAATTGTATAAACGATTTTTCCATTTAGCTGAATGGTGGTCTGTTTATATCCAATTACATATCCGAGTTTATTAAGGTTAGCGACTTGCCTTGTGGAATAAGCGGATGCCAACTAGCAAAATAATGCTTGCCATGGCTGCCACAATGAATCCATCTTTTTCAGCTACTGCTGACAGTGCTAGCATAATTAAGCCCGTTGCTGCTACGCCAAAACCAATGACTTTAATTCCTTTTTGATTTGCTTGTTGTGCGGCTATCTCGTCGGCTTGGGTCACTTGCGCTTGTTGAGCCTGTGCTTTTCTCGATTCGGTATAAAGGTGGTACTGACTCGACTTTTTGCCTTTAGTCCGTAAAATTAATTCAAAAAATAGCAACAATACCATCGGCGTAAATACACCTACCATCATTTCTTCAGCGCGAGTGAGGGAAAAATCAAATAAAGCCGGCGTAATAAATTTAAAGGTCGCATTAAGCGTTAAGCTAATTAACGAGGTTGAAAGTATGGTTTGACCAGTTTGATAATGTGAAAACAATAGCCAAATAGGGGGTAAAAATAAGGCACCGCCTGTTAACGCAGCTAAGCTCATTACAACTTCAACAATACCCCCAATTTTGGGCACTAGTAATGCGATTACAATAGTCCCTATGCCGAGCAAGATGGTAGCGATTCGGCCAACGGTTACTAAGCTATGCTGAGACGCCTGTGGTTTAAATTGTTTGTATAAATCGTTAGTAATAACACCTGCCGCAATGTTTAGCGTTGTATTAATTGAGCTGGATGTCGCAAAAATCATCCCGCCTAACATTAATCCTAACATGCCAACTGGTAATACTTGTTTGCACATTAATAAATACGCGCCCTCGTCAGCTAACCCTTGAAGTTCAGGGTGAAGTGCCCGATAAATCATGGGTCCAAGCATCCAGATTATTGGACTGATAGTGTACAGGGCACCAAATAACCAGCCTACTTTTTTTGCACCTTTCGCAGTTGCAACGCTGGTGTAACGTTGAACATAGGCCCAGTTACCCGCTATAAAAAACAAATTATATAACCCAAAAGCAAAAATAAAGGCCCAGGTGTATTCGTCGTTAACCAACGAGAAAAAACCTTCAGGTGCTTTATCTATAAAATTAGCCACGCCACCAATTTCACCAAAAGCGAGTGGTACTACAATAATGACCGCTGCTGCTAATACTACAAATTGCAAAATATCAGTCACAATAACAGCCCATAACCCCCCAACGGCGGTATATGCCAGTATTATTAGGCCCAAAACTATAATAGTTGTGTTCAGTGGTAATCCGGTTGAAACTTCAAGTAACTTGGCAACTGGATACAAAAATGCGCCGGTAGATAATACGGAGATAGTTAAAAAGATGGCAGAATAAATTTTCTGATATTTTTTACCCAACCTGAGTTGGATGTATTCTGCAGCGGTAACCACTTTGGTTTTTTGCCAACGGGGCGCAATAAAAAAGCCTATGATAAAACCGGCAATACACATGGTCCACTGAATGGTGATTGCAACCCAACCTGAACTATAAGCAATTGAACCCCAGACCACAAAAGTGCCGGAGGAGAAAAAGCTCATATATAAAGATAATCCACTCATCCACCAAGGTAAGGCACCGCCGGCGGAAAAGAAAGATTTTATATTTTTACCTGAGCTAGAAAAACTTAAACCGCAGCCTACCACTAGCAAAGTAAAAGTTAGGATTACGCCAATATCTATAGCAGTCATTTGATGAACTCCGGTTTAAAATACATCTATTTCAAATAGCGCAGCTGGCGAATTTTCCGATGGATGCTCTAATTCTATGATTAATTCATCAGTTTCAATGGGCTGATCAAATTGAATGTGATTGACGGTTTGGTAATTTTCAGTTTGACGATAAAGCACTTCGCCTGTTTTGTTTTTTATTAAGTAATTTTGAACACAACAGGGCATAATTTTATCTTGGTGTGGCATCCATACGGTTTCAAGCGCGTGATCGGCATCTGTATCAAAATAAAGCTTAATCCCTTTAATCGTTTTTAGCTCAGACCAGTTTAACTTAATATGAGGGGTCTTATCACTTGGCTTTGCTACCCAAGCATTTGATTTAAGCCATGGACGCATATACCCATTTTTTAATTGCTCAGCGCTGTAACAAGCTAATGCTGGTTCAATCGACATTGCAATATTATGACCTTTAGGACGTCGTTGTGGTGTCCAAAATTCAAACGAATCTATGCCAAAAACGGGATCCATTTCTTGTTTGCCATTATTTGAAACCGCTTTATGCACTTTATTAAAGACACTCAGCAATCCCGTTATTCGAGACTGAGATGTTTTAATGCTTATCTCATCATTAGCATGAAATATCAAAAACGCATATTGATTTGCGGTGGTGACATTGCTTAAATCAATTTCAATTATTTGCTCACCGCTGGCAATATCAAAAGATAAGGTTTTTAAACTGACTTCAGGCGTATAATTATAAGCTTTTTCACTCACTCGTAATTCACATGTGAGCTGAGTTTGGGATTGTGCTTTAACCTGAACTTTAATTTTATTTGCTGGGCCTTCAAGCAGCGGCAACATTTGGGCTGCGGCCATGTCTAATGACAACCAGTCACCGTTAAATGGAATTTCGCTTAAGGCAAGTGTGCTGGATGGGCTAATTTTGGCCTGATCAATTAAGCTACCTTGAGTATCTAACGGAATATTTGGGATGCCATGTGCAAACTGATTTAACCTTTGTTGTAAGGTTTTCATCTTTGTTTTTTCTAGTAGTGCTTTAGGTTGAACGTTTAATTCCTGGCACATAGCCGCGGCTGTACCCACGGCTTGCCCACCGTGTGCGCAAGTAATCATCACTCGTGTTGAGCCAAACGCCATATGAGTAGCGCTAATATTACGCCCAGCAAAAAACAGATTTTCAATATCTTTGCTCAAAAAACAGCGGTAAGGAATTTGATAAACGCCTTTTGAATGCCACTGGCTACAAGCTGGTTTATCACTGTAAACCCCTTCTGCCGGATGGATATCAATGGCCCAACCACCAAACGAAATTGCATCTTCAAATTGCCTTTGCTCAACAATGTCTTGTTGCTTAATCATATATTCGCCTTCAAAACGGCGGCTTTCTCGCTTACCGGGTACGGTGCCAACCCATTCAAGCGTTAAGTTTTCAACGCCCTCAAATTTTCCACTGTTTTTAATATAGTTCCATAAACCGTATACAATTCGCCATAATTCCCACTTAATATCTTCTGTCTCATAAATGGTATCTCGGATCCCTCCGTATTCAATCCACCATAAACGGCAGCCGGCGTCTGTTTCACTCATAATTTTGCTACGTGGAATGGTATTTTCAACATCTAAATGAGCGTAAGAGGGCGCAATATACTCAACTGGCTGGTCTGCGCTTTTGGAATAAAAGAAAATTGTATGGCCTAATAATTCTGTGCTTTCTTTTTCGGGGGCCAATTTTTCCCCGAATTCAGCTTGAGACTCTCCCCCTATGCGAAAGCTGGCACCGGCATTAAAAGCAACTAAGCCATCGCCTGTTGCATCAATAAAGTAATTTGCTTTGAGTTGGTAATGTATTGAGTTTTGGCTGCAAAAAGCATCCAAACTTTCAATTTTGGTATCAGATTTTTTGTTCACCTGATAAACGGCAGTATTTAATAATAAAGTGATATTGGGCTCTTGCACCACTTTATCTAATAAGACGGTATCAAAAACAATTGGGTTACCTTCTTTATTACGACGCAAATTATCCAGCATAATTTCATCAATAATACCGCCTTCACGTGACCAACGATTATTATTACCCATATGTGAAGTCGCGCCTAATGCCCATAAGCGTACTTCGCTAGATGCATTACCGCCCAATACGGGTCTGTCTTGTACTAATATAACTTTGCTACCCGCTCTGGCAGCAGCAATGGCGGCACATACTCCGGCTAGCCCACCACCTGCAATAACTGTGTCTGTGGTTAGTTCAATTAAACGGTTTTCTCTGGATTGTTGACTGAAAAGTGTTTTTTGCATAAAGACTCAAATTGTTAATTAATTTAACACTGTTGCTATAATAGATTTGTTTTTCAATCTTATCAATAGCCTCTAGCGTTATGCAAGCCTAAAATGAATTTTGAGATAGAGAAATAAAATGGATATAAATTAAACAGAATGTTTGTTTTTAACGTGAATAAGGCATGCAGCGGGTGGGGTAAAAACGAACTTGGTTCAATTGCCTGCTTTATTGAATCACGTTTATATTAATTATGTAGGGCGTGGTGATCTTTGCTGTATGATTTTTTGACTTAGCCCACTAGGCCTACACAAAAAAATCGGGAATGTTTTTAAACAGCTCTGCTGGCTTTAGCGTAAGGCAAGGATGCCTGAAGTAAACCAGCGCTGCGATTAAAAAGTGTTTCGTTAGAACACAATTTATACAGCAAAGATCAACACGTCCCAGTAAACTAGTGGGCAATTTCGTTTATTTGTTGGGCAACTTGTTTTAGCGGTTGCACTAATTCTGCAACTGAATTTTCAGGGATCCAACCTGAAAGGGCAATAGCGCAAAAGGCTGGTTCACCCACGGCAACAGCTAAAGTATGTTTATCTGTTTGGGTTTGTATATAAGAATAGCCTTGTTGTCTGATTTGCTTAATGCTAGCCATAAAAGCTGAAAAATCTTCACCAAAACCTTCTATATGCTTGTGTTGATATGTTTTTTCAATGTAATGGTCGGGTTGTTCTGCCAGTAAAACCATACCAACTCCCCCTTTAGATGCCGGGTATAAACCCAAGCGTCCGAGTGCGTTGACTGATTCCATACCTGGGGCTGCGTGGTATAAATAGCTGACATGATCACGCCATAACATACCCAGAGCAATAATCAGGTTGTATTTACGTAAGGATTCCAGTGGTTCAATAATTTTGTTGATTAAACCAGAAGCAAATAAGGCTTGAGCTGATAATACATGCATGCCAGAGCCAGATGTATATTTTCGTTTTGAGGTTTTGCGGGCAATGCCAATATGATCCAAGGTTTGCAGCAACCGGTTGACTCGAGTTGGTTCCATATCAAGCTTTCTGGCGAGCTCGCGACAGCCAACAGGGTCTTTTGATAAAGCAAGTTCCTGTAATGTTGCAATGCCATCAATTAAACTTTGGTTTAATTGGGGCTTTTTTTCATTAGTCATTTAATTTAGTTTTTATGGCGCAGTTTGGCTTAAATTTTAACACGCCTCTGGATAATGTAAATTTAATCCGCTATGGAGATATTTTGACTGTTGTAAATTGATAAGTGCGTTTAATTAAACTTAAGTTGAGCCTAACAATAAATAAAAAATGTTTTACATATAGCAACAATAATGTAATATAAATTAACTATTTTACTGGTGAATTTTAATTGTGTTTTTATTTTTGTGTATGAGTAAAAATACACTGCACAAAAATATAATATTAAAAACGGTTTCCTGCATAACAGGATAAAGGTCATGATGATGAAAATTTTTATAATATCGGCACTTTTACTCTGCCTAACGGCTTGTAGCAGCACAACAAAAACTGAACGAGAAATAGCGCTTGAGCTATCTAAAATGATGAAGCCTGTACCTGAATCCGCAATTTTTAGCGACCCTGATTATTTTATTTGGGGTGCGAGTATGGTGGAAGGAGATGATGGGCAATATCATTTGTTTTATAGCCGTTGGCCGAAAGAATATGGTCATAATGCTTGGCTTACCCACTCAGAAATTGCACATGCGGTTGCTGATAATCCTTTAGGGCCCTATAAACATAGTGATGTTGTTTTGCCCGCTCGTGGAAAAACATACTGGGACGGTTTAGATACACACAACCCAACGGTACATAAATTTGGGGATAAGTATTACCTATACTATATGGGCAATACTGGAGACGGTAAGGTAATGAAAGGGTTTAATTATTCTCATCGTAATAATCAACGTATTGGGGTAGCTGTTGCCAATAGCCCAAATGGTCCATGGCAACGATTTGACAAGCCTTTAATTGATGTTAGCCCAGATGACAATGCCTGGGATGCATTAATGGTGAGTAACCCATCTATAACCCAAAAACCTGATGGCACTTATTTAATGGTATATAAAGCCGTGGCCAAACATAAACCCCTGCCCGGAGGCGGTCCGGTTGTGCATTTGGTGGCGACCTCTCAGTCACCAACGGGTCCGTTTATTAAACACCCTGATCCAGTATTTACTGCTAAAAATGATAAATTTCCAGCAGAAGACCCTTTTATTTGGCACCAAGATGGTGAGTTTTGGGCAATTGTAAAAGACATGCGTGGTGCTTTTACTAAACAAGGCAAATCATTGGCTTTATTTAAGTCAAAAGATGGATTTGATTGGCATAAAGCGGATAACCCTTTGGTTTCAAAAATTGAAATTAATTGGCAAAAAAATGGGATTGAAAAGATAAACCACTTAGAAAGACCACAGCTTTGGCTTAAAGATGGTACACCTGCTGTCTTATTTTGCGCCGCTGACAGAACGCGTGAACATTCGTTTAACGTTCACATTCCGTTACTTGACCCCGAAGAATTAAAATAAGTAGGTCCATTTATGTTTTTTTATCTTAAGTTAGCTTTTTTGTTGTCTGTTATTAGTTTAATGGGTTGCTCTGGAACAAGCGAGCAAAAAAAGGACGTTGTGCAGCAGTCTTATGTGCTCAGCGGCGATTGGAAATTTAATACTTTTTTGGGTGATGGCTCCAATTATCGGGATATTTCACCAACAGATAAAGATATCATTATTGATAATACAGACACTGATTTAGTGGAGTTAAATGGCGATTGGAAAATAGGCAAAGAGGGAGCTCGTGGCTCTAGGCAGTGGGGCAATAGTCATGTATATCATTGGTCTAAAAATAATGATCATAGCCATAACGCTAAATATTATTTTCCAGAGAACTTAGCTGCTGGCTACTATGAGCATTTTATTTATTATCCGTTTGGATTCGGACTACACAATACTTTCGCTGTCAAGCATAGCGGAGGACTAACTAAGCATGATATTAATCAGCGTAATAGAGATGGTCAGTGGGTAAGTTTAGGTATTTACCATATCGATGCCCATAAAAAGCATTACGTTTCAGCAGCACCAAGTAGTAAAAGCCAAGTGATTATTGATGCGGTAATGTTGCGTCCTATTGATGAAAAAGCCTATTTACAAGCTGAGAAAAACAAAGCTTCTGCACCTTTAATAACAGTTGATGACAGTACATGGTATGACTTAAAAGTGCCTGGTCATTGGGGCATGATTAATAAATACAGCACCTATACCGGTAAAGGTTGGTATCGTAAGCATTTTGAGCTACCTAATGATTGGCAAATTAAGAAAAACGAAAAGTTACGCTTGCATTTTGAAGGTGTTTATCATTTCGCTACAGTTTATTTAAACGGTGAATATGTTGGCAGTCATCAAGGCGGATTTACACCGTTTGAAATTGATATTACTGATGCTGTAAATACAAAAGGTAATAATATTTTAGCCGTTCAAGCTGATAACTCTCCAATGGTAGGTGCGACTTGGAACTGGGGCGGTATTATTCGCGATGTCAGTTTGGTTAAAACTCAAGATGCCCGAGTCACTTATCAATATATTCATGCTGAACCAGATTTAAAGAAAGGCACAGCTGCTCTAACTATAAAAGTACGTATTGAAAATGTAAGCTCAGATAATAGAACGTTTAATTTTAGTGGTGATATCAGCTACGCAGGTGAGCAAGCAGTACTAACTAATTTACATTCTCAAGTTGAAGTTGCTGCCAATAGTATTAAAGAATTTGAGTTAACGAGCGCTTTAAGTAAAGAGCAAGTTAAGTTATGGCATTTTGATAGACCTAATTTGTACCATTTAACCAGTCGTATTTCTGAAAATGATAAAGTGGTTCATACTAAAAAAGATAGGTTCGGTATTCGTAAAATTGAATTAACTGAAACTCAAATGTTATTAAACGGAGATCCTGTGCGAATTGGCGGTTACAACAGGGTTAGTGATCATCGTTATTGGGGCTCTTCTGAGCCATATGAATTGTTGGCGAAAGATGTTGAATTAATGAAAAATGCTGGCGCTAATTTTATGCGCATTATGCATGGCACACAAAATAAAAAGCTTATCGAATTATGTGATGAAAAAGGCATCTTATTATTTGAAGAAATTAATGTACGAGAATTAAACAATCCTGAAATTGTTGCGCCTGACTACCTGATTACAAAACAGTGGGCAAAGGAAATGGTTGTACGAGATATTAATCATCCAAGTATTATTGGTTGGAGTGTTGGTAACGAATTATCCCATCATTATCAGTATGTCGAGACTATGGTGAAATATGTTAAAGAAGAATTAGATCCACACAGATTAGTAACTAATGTGAGTAATACTGGTTATTATAAAAATGACACCGCTGAAAATGATCCGCTTGGTTTAAGCGATTTGATGATGCAGAACATTTATCAAAAAGATCCTGAAAAAGTGATTACTACTATTGCTGAACGTTGGCCCAATAGACCATTATTTGTTTCTGAATACGGCTTAGAACGCTTTGAAAATGCAAGTTTAGATAATGATTATCCTAACTTTAACTCGTGGCATGAGATGTTACGTGGACGCAATACACATGTTGTAGGTACATCTATTTGGTCGTTTAATGATTATCGCAGCGCATATGCTCAAACATTAGAAGAAGAGAACCGTTCTTGGGGTATCGTTAATGCATGGCGTCAAAAGCGTCGAGGGTATGCCACCTTGCAAAAAGGATTAAGTCCGGTGAAAGACTTTGAATTAACTCAAATCGATTTAAATTCAGGTCAAGCTCACGTTGAGTTTATGGTTAGAGGGGCTAAAGATTACCCAAGCTATCGAATGCAAGGCTATCAGCTAAGCTGGCAGCTACTGGATGCAAAGGGCGAAGTATTGGCTGAGCACCATAAAGACTTGCCTTTATTAACGCCTAGTTCTGGCCGCTGGTCAGATACAATTCATTGGTCAGCCGATGTGACAAAACAAGTGAGCCAGCTAGCGGTGAAGCTTTTGTCGACGAATGGTTTTACCCGATATACATATACCCACGACTTTACACTACCAAAGCAAGCTGAAATTGAAAATTTGCTGACAGGCGTTGACGATTCCGGCAACCAAAAAGTGCGAGTATTTATTGGCGATCAAAAACCGGGTACTCAATATTTTGCAAAACTCACGCAGCAAAATGGTCAAATTTATAAGAGCAAAACCACAATTGACCCATACATTGAACTTGATTTACCCAATAATGCAGGTGACGCTTCTGTCGTATTAGTTGCGATTAATGGCGCTGGTGAAGGTAAGCCGTCTCGTCCTGCGAGAGTTAAAGCGTCTAAACAATTATTGCCGCCCGTTATCTGGCACTCGATGATTCGGGATCAAAAATTTATTTTGGGCTTTGATGGCAAGATTGACGATAAAAGCTATAGGTTAAGGTATGGTGAATCAGCGGATAAACTCGATAAAATATCGACGACTTCCGGCCGGGGAATGATAGTTGCTGATTTAGCCGATGGCCAGAAAACGGTTTATTATCAATTGCAGCGAACCACTGGTAAAACAAATAGTAGTTGGACGCCCGTTCAAACTCATTCGTTATTGGCAAAATGAACTCATTAAATGAATTAAAATTAAAAACGGTTGGCAGCATATTGCCAACCGTTTTTGTTTTAACCTCAGCTCGGTTTAATCAATTGAATGCTGGCTTTCTTTAATACATGGGCATGAATTAGCACGTACGCCGAATATTCAACCACTTAATACTTTTTTTGTAATTGCTTAGCCAGTTCGTTGACGTCATTTACGATGTAATCGGGCTGTTGTGCAAGTGGATAGAGCGCTTTACCCGGGCGAGCAATAAAAGCCGTTTGCAGGCCTGCGGCTTTGGCTCCTGCTACATCCCAGCCATGTGCAGCAACCATTAGTGCTTCATCTGGTTTAACATTCAGTTTCTTTAATACCCACTCGTACGCACGTAAATCCGGTTTATAAATTTTAATATCTTCAATGCTGTAACGGTTGTCAAAAAAATGAGTCAGACCTGCGTTCTCAAACTGTGTTTTAACGCCGTAATTAGATGAGTTTGTTAAACTAACCAGTTTAAATTTTTGTTTTTTTAAGTTGGTTAAACCTGATTTTACATCTGCATGAGGCGGTAAGTTTAGTAGAGGTGTAACAATGGCAGTTTTCGCTTGCTCTGGGGTTAAATCGATTTGATTATTTTTGGCTACCATCATGAGTGCTGCCACGCCGATTTCTCCAAAATCCTGATAATCACCAGATACAGTTGTGACTAATGAATGGTGTAACATAGTTGAAAACCAAAGTGGCAACAGCTGTTGTTGGCCAGCTAAAGCTTTACCAACTGATTCCCGCATGTTTTCTAAATCTAGCAAGGTTTCATTTACATCAAAAATAATGACCTTGGGTTTTGGAAGAGGTTGTGTATCTGCCATTACGTTTGCTCCAAAAAAAGAAATAATGAGTGTTAATAGGGATAGCACAGTTTGCTTACGTAGTCGCATTAATTAAGTCCTATTGTATGAAAATTATCGACAGTATATAGTTTTATAAAGTTAAATGAACAGGCTGAAAGTGAAAGCTTTGTTCGAATAAATTAAACACTGGGGATGTTGTGTATAACCTAAATGATCTAGAAACATTTATTGCGATTGTGGAAAACAGAGGCGTGTTGGCGGCGGCCAGTAGTCAAAGCTTATCACCCGCTACGGTCAGTCATCGGCTAAGCAAGTTAGAAAAGGCATTGTCGACAGTGTTGATCTTTCGAGATAGTAGAAACTTTAAGCTTTCTCCAGCTGGTGAGGTATTTTACCAGCGCGCTGGCGAAGTAATTCAAGCTTTGCATGACGCTGAATATCAAATTGGTGCACGTGGTTCATCTGTCAGTGGTTTGCTAAGAGTAACAATGCCGCCTTGGGTCTTTTCTAAATATGTGATGCCAAACTTATTGAATTTTGAGCAGCAGTATCAAAATTTAAAGCTAGATTTTTTAATTACCGATCAATTGGTTAATGTCGTGGACGACGCTCAAGATGTGGCGATTCGGGTTGGAAAATTGTCAGATTCTGGGCTATTAGCAAGAAAGCTGGTTGATAATCACCGATTGTTATGTGCCGCCCCAAGCTATATAGAAAAATATGGCTTGCCAAAAAATGTAGATGAATTGGCGGCACATTATTGGGTTTGCTTACCTTGGCAAAGACAACTGAAATTGCGTCAAGGTAATAAAGTGGTTCACTTTAACGCGCAAACTCGGTTTACTATTTCTAATTCAGACAATATGACACAAGCTGCACTTGCAGGGCACGGTATTGCCATTAAGTCCTATATTGCGATTCACGACGAACTTAAAAGGGGTCGTTTGGTTGAGGTTTTACCCTCTGTATTAGCAGACAATCAAGCGCCCGTTTGGTTTTTAAAGCCGCAAAATAGTTTAACGACTCGTAAAACAGAAGTATTTTATTCATTTACGCAGTCGATTTTTACGATATGAACCGAGTTTAAGTCATTATTATATTTATTGGTGGCTGAATGCGGTTAATCTACGTGCACTATTAATCGCTTAGCGTTGGTTTTGCAGCGTTATTATGCTTGATTGAATATTTATCGCTTGAGTTAGTGCTGAGTCAACTTTATGATTACGCATTTTTCCAATACAGCATTGAGTATTATGAGTAGCACACCAGAAAACCAAACTACTGAGTTAACTCCCTTTCAGCAATTAAGTGAGGATATTCAACAAGGTAAGCTTGATGAATCACACTTTATCGCCGAATTTTTAAATACCAAATTTTATATCGCAATTAATAAAAAATTTGATTCCGATAAACCTACCTTTGATTATTTAGTTTATCAGTCACAACAAACGCCAGATGCATCGACTGTGGTAATTTCAGAAGATGAAAACTACATAAAAAATATGGGTGCGACCGATATTTTATTTGTGAAAGGTGGCGATATTATTAAATCACTCCACCCTAATTTAGAAGTCGCAATTGCTTATAAAGGTGGTGGTATTGGGATGTCGGTCGGCCGAGTCAATTTTTTAAAGCGGAACGTTCAACTTAAATAACGGTTTTAATAACGATTACTATTTAATGAGTAAAATAAATGCAAATTTTAGCGCTTGAGCTATTCGGGCAGCCTTTAGTTTTATCTATGGATGAAAACGCAATTCAGCGCCTTTACTGGGGTGAAAAAGTGGTGAGTCAGGTCGATTTAAAAAGCTTGAAAATACCAGAAGTTGTACACAGATTTGAATTAATGCCACAACAGCAAAGTCATCATATGAGTTTAAATATGCAGATGACAGATAAAGGGGTTAATTATCAATTATGGCAAGATAATCAAAGGCTGAATTCAGGCAATTTTTTTAATCCTCAATTGCAGGTTGAATCCGCTAAACCCAAAACCCGTTTGTTTGGCTTAGCGGCATTAGGCTTTAAATTATTTAAAAGCGCAAAATTAATTAAAGTGGCATTGGCAAGTGCTTCTGTTGCGGGTTACGCTTGGTTATTTTCATTTGAATTTGCTTTGGTATTAATTGCCTGCTTGGTCGCGCACGAATACGGTCATGTTAGAGCGATGCAATATTTTGGGATAAAAACAAAAGGTATTTATTTGATTCCTTTTGTGGGTGGTTTGGCCGTTGCCGACGATAAAATTAATACTCGCTGGCAAGATGTGGTGATTTCAATTATGGGCCCTTGTTTTGGCCTGATAATGTCGATTGGGTGCCTAATTTTATATGGGATGACGGGGTTAGAATTGTTTGCCGGTGCAGCGGTATTAGGTTCATTGTTAAATCTGTTTAATTTATTACCTATATTGCCACTTGATGGTGGTCATGTGATTAAAAGCATTAGCTTTTCAATGCGGTCTTGGATTGGTTTATCTGTTTGCACCGCTGGCATTGTATTGGGCGCATTTATTAGTTATTTGTTTGGATTATTTTTATTAGTTTTCTTTTTAATATTTGGTTTAATTGAAACCGCAGTGCAGTGGCAGCAACGTCATTTGTCTCACTTATTGCCTTTAGACAGGTATGGTCAAATCTTTTCGGCCGCTTGGTATGTTTTAGTTTTGCTGGGGCATATTGGGGTTATTTATGCTTTTGCTGATTCTGACAGTGCTATATTAAGTTTACCATTGAAAATTTTAAGTCAATAGACAGAGTTAATAAACAGCAAAAAAACAAGGTAGCCTAGCTCAGCCATTAAGTGGCCGAGTTAGGCTAATTGAATATTTTGGCAGCTTATTTTGGCTCAGTAGATGGGCTGAGCTTTAGTTTGGTGAATGTGACTTGAGTATAATCACCGTTTTTCTTGTCTGTTTCCCAGTCACCCGTACCAGGACAGGCTGTATACCAACCGCCTTTTGCATCTTTTGAGCTACATTGGTTATAAGCACCCGCTTTAAAATAATGCCAATCACCTGTGTAACCATAAGGGTTATCAAGCTCGTCAACTTTACCGTAAGCATCTACATTGTTTGATAAATCAATAGCATATTTTACCGTTGGTTTATTTTTTGCCGTAAAGGTTAAATGCATAATGCTGCCATGTACATTAATTTCGTAGCTAAATTCTTCACCCAATGCGATGCCATTTTCGCCTGGGTTTTCTGGTGATTTCCAGGTATGCCCCCAAACAGGATATGCAATATCGGTACGGTTAGGATCATCCTTTGCTAAATTACGTTCGTAATTCCAAAAAACAGAGCCCGTATTATGTTGCGGCCATTTCTTGTAATACACTTTGATTGGCTCGTTACCCCAGCCAAACCCAAAGTTTTTATCAATTAAATTTTGATCTTTACCGGCATGAATTTGCCCCACCACAACTGAAAATGCGGGTGGTTTATTTGGATATTTGGCGCGTTTAGCAACGTGATCTACTTTTAACGAGGCTTCTAATTTACCACCTACTGAACCAAATCGTTTTGATAAAGGATGCGCAGCAATGGCAAAATTATTAAGCGGATATTTGGTTTTAATATTAGTATTAGTGCCGCGGATCATCTGGCGCAGTTCGCTTCGCGTATTCGATGAATTTGCTGTGGTAATCGCTTTATTGGGTGCTGCAAATACCATATTTTCGTCTTCGTCTAAATAAAAGAAGTCAGGGTGACTGTAATCTTTTAAGCCCTTTACACTGACTTCGTCAATTTTACCATCTTTGTTGCCATCCATAGGCAGCGTAATTTTCCACTGGCTTAGATCAAATTTGCCTGCTGGCACATTAGCCGTTTTGCTTTGATCATCTGACGATGTATTTGCACAAGCAATTAATAGCGCCAATGTGATAGGCGCAACCAAAGTTATTTTTTTCATGTATAGCCTCTTTGATAGTGACATTAATCGTAATTTGTAAATTAAATTAATAATAATTGTTGAAAAGTATATTACATATTTTGTAGTTGAATTCATACTTTATTTTTTATTTGTTTTACAATTTAGGTTTGTTTGAGTGTTTGTGCCAAAGGTTATAGATGTATTTTATTAACAATTTTACGATTTTGAATAGATACTAAATATAATATTCTACCCAAAATAGCGTTATTTAGGTTGTTTTATCTATTTTTTGTTCTGTTTTTTTTAAAAATATGTTGACTTTGGTGTTTTACAAATTGATACTTATTGTAAGTCAATTTCGTTAATCTCGTTTATGCTAAGTCAAAAATCAAGTAGGAAATAAATATGAATAAAAAATTAATAGCAATATCGGTTGCTGCCTTATTAACTACCGGCTGTGACGGAGTTTACGATAACTTTGGTCCGGCAGATTCACGTGGCACAATAGAAATTAATGGCCAGTCAGAAGTTGGCCAAGCGCTTATGGTGACGGTTGCAGATGATGATGGTTTAAGCAATGCAGTTACTTATACATGGATGGCTGATTCGACGGTTATCGAAGGGGCAACAGAAAGTACTTATACGGTCACCGCAGCCGAAGTAGGGACTGCAATTTCAGTTAGAGCGGAATACGTTGACGATAGTGGTAACGATGAAAGTTTAATTATTAAAGCACCAGCGATCGTGCCAGAAATGACCGCTGATGGGGTAGTGATGATTTCAGGTATACCAGATGATGGTGTCATTGCATTTGGCTCTGAATTAACAGCTAATGTAAGCGATACTGACGGTATTGATTCGACGATTAATTACCAATGGTGGGCTGATGACAATGAGATAAGCGGTGCAACGGCACAAAGCTATACAACCACAATGGCTGATGTTGGTAAGCAAATTTCTGTGCAAACAACTTACACTGATAATTTAGGTTTAGTTGAAATGCCGGTGTCAGATAAAACAAATGCGATTGTTGATCCAACGGCGTTTAGTTTAACCATGAGTCAAACTGATGATATTACGGTTGGCACTGAATTAGTTGCGACTTTTGGTGGTGTAGATGCAACTGCCGCATTTCAATGGTATGCAGATGATACTGAAATCAGCGGTGCGACCGCTCAAATTTATACCGTAACAGCTGAAGATTTAGAAAAAACATTATCAGTTACTGTAACTTACAACAGCGGCAATAAAACCTTAACCCAGCAAGCAAATGATGTAGTTTATTCGACTGTTGTTACCAGCGGAGCTGAGTTAGTGACGGCAGTTGCTAATGCCGCTGAAAACGATGTTATTGCACTGGCAAGCGGTGAATATGTTGATGTGGGTTATGATGCAAATTATGCCGGAGATTTAACAACTTATGGTGTATTGGTTTCAACCAATGGCGTTAAATTAACGCGCACTAAAAACAGTGACGCGGTTATTAAAGGTAGAACTTGTATTGCGCTTAAAGGCGATAATACCATGGTAGATGGGTTAGTTTTTGAAGAAAATAATGCGCTAGTACCAGATGCAGGTTCAAATGAAACAGCCTGTGAATCTTCAAGTTCAACAGATGCGATGTTACTGCTTAATGGTGATGGTGTCATCGTTCGTAATTCAATATTTAAAGATCATGTTGGTGGCACAGGCTTTGACTGGATTGAGTTAAGAGGTACCAACAGCATAGTTGAGCGTAATTTATTCTCTGGCAGTGATTCAGCCAATGATAAGAGTGGCCCAATTTCAATTTATATCAATACAGACGTTGATCAAGATCAAGGCAATGTAGTTCAATATAATCACTTTACTAATATTACCCCGAGTAGCAGCGCTAATAGTGGTGCTTATGCTATTCAAGTTGGCCGTTCAACAGGTGACGATTCTAAAGGGGTTGGTCAACATACAATTCAATACAATCTATTTGATGGGGTGGAAGTAAAAGAGCGTCTCATTAAAGTACAAGGCGGCGAAAACACCATTAAAGGCAATACCATAATTAATTCAGTGGGCATGATTTCACTTGAAGATGGGGTGTTTAATACGGTTTCTGACAATATTATTATTCCAGGTGAAGGGGTTAAATCAGGCGGTATTGCCTTATCAGCATTAGGCCATACCGTTACGAACAACTATATTGCTGAAGATGCTTATACAGGCGGTGATCGTGGTGGCATTTTTATTCATGACGATATGTTAGATAACAGTGGGAATGAAGCTGCGATTGCAACTTACACAGGTGCTGAACTAGCAGTGACTATTAGTAACAATACACTCGTTAATGTAGCCCAAGCCGTTGGTTTTGATGATAGAGATGCAAGTTGTGTTGGATTTCCTCCGTACTTAAATACCAGTAGCAATTTAATTGCATCGACTGCTGACACCAGTTTAAGCAAAATGGTTGGCACTGAATCGGCTGATTTTAGTGGTCTTGGATGCTCGTTAAATTCAAACTCAACCAAAACTGACAACCATGTATTTGTTTCAGACATTACAGACGGCGGTACGGTTGATATTTCAACAATGGTTGGAAATGCTGGCGAAGCAGGTTTAACAACGAATGCACAAGGTTTATATAATGGTTCAGGTGCTCAAGCTAATATTGGTGCCGATGCAAGCCAGCTTTATGTTATTTCAGCTGATGATGTTGGCCCTGGTTCTAGTTGGACTGCAAATGAATAGTAAGCAATAGGCGAGCTATTTTTGCATCTAAAAAACGACAGTTGATCTAAATTAACTGTCGTTTTTTATTTACATGCATTTAATTAAAAACTTGGGGTGAGGTATTTAAGATGCTGGCGAAATTTAAGCACAGCCTATTAAACGGCTTATTCATTTTTTTGTTTATTAATCTAGCAATGGCGAGCGTTTATGCTCAAACTATTCGCCACAACGCAATTAATTCTGGTAAAGAAGCGTATCAGCTAAGTTTGCTCAAACTTGCTTTATCATATGCTGATACAGCGTACACTTTTGTCGAAAAACCTGACTATTTAACCCAAACTACATTACTTAATGAACTTGAACAAAACCGAATAGATGTTGCTTGGGTTGGCACCTCTAAAGCATATGAAAATCGCTTTTTACCTATTCGTATTCCTTTATTTAAAGGTTTACTCGGGCATCGGATATTTTTAATTCGTGAAGGCAATCAAGATAAATTTAACCAAATTAATACCATAAATGAATTAGCTCAGCTTAAAGCAGGACAGGTATCTAGTTGGGTTGATGCTAATATTTTAGCCCAAGCAGGCCTGAAGGTGGTTGGCACCACTAAATATCAAAATTTATTTTATATGCTTGAAGGTGGCCGCTTTGATTATTTACCCCGTAGTGTCTATTCACCTTGGTCTGAAATGAAAGCACATCCAAATTTACCTTTACAAGTTGAGCGAAATTTAATGATAGTCTATCCGCTACCAGCCTATTTTTTTGTAAATAAAAATAATCAAAAGCTACATCAAAATATTTTAACAGGCTTGAATAAAGCGATAAATTCAGGTGAGTTTAACCGGTTTTTTTACCAGCACCCTATGATTAAATCAGGTTTAGCATTAAGCAATATAAAACAACGCACTATATTAAAGCTAAATAACCCTGAACTGTCACCTCAGACGCCATTAAACGACAAACGATTATGGTTTTCAGTCGAAGATTTTTAATTTTTCTCTACTGTCTAAAAATTATTTTTTATTAAGTTTGGCATTATAACCGATCTTCCGCACCACTTTTAGGAATAAATTTTCTGGTAATGATAACCTAAGCAATCAATGATCGTGTGATTGCGATCCTCAAGATTAGCAACGATCTCAGTGTCTTGGTTGATATACATGATGGTGATCCCTTGAAAGCATTGGAACACCCAGCGAGCGGTGGGTTTCTGATGGGGTTTGTATTTCATATCCGGGAAGTACTGCTCTTGCTCTACAAGTTGTTTGCGGATCTGATGCTCCAAGGCTGCATATACCATTAAACAGACCGTCATCACCATTAATAATGCTTCTATTCGTTCTGGCTTTTTCAAGAAAATGGCGTTGGTTAAAAAGTCTGGGCTCTTCAGAAAGCGGAAGCCTTTTTCTACTGATTGCTGTGATTTATACGTGCTGAGCATTTTATCCATGGTTAACGCTTCACTCATGTCATTGGTGGCAATGATAAACAACCCCAATTGTTCCAGTGCCGCTTGGCGTCGAGCCAGCGGGGTAAATAAACGCCCTGTAATTTGGTAATCAATCCGTATCGGGTTTTCATTTTTTTTAGGTCGCCCTTTTCCGGCAAATGCGGGGACTTGCTCAACTTGCCCTTCAACATCACAGAGTATTTGTTTCTTTTTCCATTCCTCCAATGACTTTTGTGCATCACCTTCGCAAGCAAATATTTTTTGACTGAGTTGTTTAAAGCTTTTACGTGCTTGCTCTGCTTGTTTGTGCATGCGCTTACTTAACGTATGTGTTTCGCGTTTAGCAGCTTGCTCACTGCGTACTAGCAACCACTTTTGCTTTACGCCACCATATTCACATTCATGAAACACGCCTTCGTAGCCTGAAGATAAAGGCGTAAAACTTAAAGTCGGAGCTAATTTGATGAGCGTTTTAGCTTCTTTGAGTGTTTGAGGGACACGCGTGATAAATAGTTGATTGATTTGCTGTAAATGAGAAAGGGATTCTTGAACATATAAAGCAGCATCCCCCACCAAGTAGCGACAGCGTTGTGCTGCCTTTAAGCTATTCACATGGGCTTTAACTATCTTTTTAAACCCATCCATATCATTGCAGTTGCCACTGGCGGGTTTCATATAAACCGGAATGCCGGATTGATTTTCACAGATGAGGTTTAAAACCACTTGGTTTAAGTCGGGGCGGTGGTCGCGAGAATACCCTTTGGCAATGTGGATAGTATTAACATCATCATCCACATCGTTTGATTGACCATCATAATGGAAGCTAGTGGAGTCTAAATGTAGTGATTCTCCGCCCAGACCAAGGTGACTAACAACCGTTTCGCCGAGATCTTGGTATAAACTGGATACACCAAATTCATACAGCTTGTCTAAACATCGACCTAACGCATCATCATTGATTTGCTCAGCCTTGACGCCTTCACCAATTAAGCGCTCAAGTGGCTTATCTTTAAAGTACTCACTGTACATGTGTAGCGTTCGGCCAGTAAACCCCAAGCCATTTATCACCATAGCCAAAACCAGTTGGCCAAAGCTTAAAGTACGATCGTTTGATTGACCGAGTTTACGGTCAATTAAGTCGACCAATTGGATTTCATGACAAAAACCAGCCACCAAGCCGTGATGTTCAAGTGTTTTAGTAAAAGGGTTAGGCATTGTGATCACCACTCTCAAAAGAGAGTAATAGATCAAGATCTGGGATCTAGGTCAAGTCTTTTTTTAAATAATACGATCAACTGAATAAAAAAACACCAAGATTAATTAAAAACTAGGTGCGGAATGACGGTTATAAGCGTTAGCTTGTAATGCCAAACTTTCTTACATGGTAACGCAAAATTTATAACCAATTGAAAATTAGCTCGGCACAGGTTTCAGTATGAGTTATCACTAAACCTTGTTGGTTTAGTTGCCAATTTACGGCTTCTTTAATGCCGAGCATTTCAATTTTTCAATACTAATTTTTTGCGCGTTAAAATAGGCTAATAAATTTGCACAGGGCGTTTTTTATTCCAGTATTTTTATTTGTATATTATCAACGTGCGCATCAATTGCGCCGCTTTGAGCCGAAAAATAAAGCTCCATGCGTGCTAAGTGTTCCCCCCAGTTGGCTTCATCAAATTGCAATTCAATGGTTTGCCACCCAGTTGTATTATTCACTGAGATGCTTTTTTCGATCCGCGAGATCCATTCATCTTTTCCGGTGCTATCATTACGCGGTACCATAAAAAATTTCATGGGAATACTGGCCAGCTCGCTTGAGTTAATTTTTATGTCGAACATGAGCATAAATTGGCGGTTTTGATTTTCACCAAAAATTTGTGGCAAGGTGTTTCTACTAAGTGAAATACCATTCGGTTTATCATCATTGTTAATGTTAACTTGTAGGCCGTAATTACCCGTTTTGGCCGCATCGTTTGTTATGTCAAACTGGCTGGTGAGATCGGTTTGCCAAAATTTCCCCCATGGCGTGATATCTCCGTCTTCAAAATCCGTATTCAGATCGGCTAGTAAGTTAGCGTCTGCCTTTGGCACTGTTAAGATAAAACTGCTACTGAGTCCATTATGGCTGTTTGCTGTAATTTCAGCTGTACCTTGAGAAACCGCAGTGACTAAACCTTGATTATCCACTCTTGCTACAGCTTCATTAGAAGAAACCCAAGAAATTGTTTTATTAGGCGCATGATCTGGAAGAACTTGGCTGGTTGCTTGAAAGGTTTTGCCTATTTTTAAAATCTGGTTTTCGTTAACTTTGATTTCAGTGATAACTAGGTTATCAATTTGATTATTAACTTCCAAAATTAATGAGCTGACTTTACCGCCATCATCTGGAAAAGTTAAAGTAATTTCGTTATCTTCAGCGATTAATTCATAAGGGACAGGGATATCAATGGCGCCAAAAAAGCCTTCTTTACGATTTTTTTGATCATAACCAGCCCAATTTTCAGGAACTGTTATTTGCGTTCCATTTATTTTTACAATTGGCTGTTTTGAGCCAGTATGGGCTCGACCCAATCCCATTCGTAGCATGGCTGATGACGGTTGGGTATCTTTGCTGGTTAATTGAACATGATTAATATTAAATTTAATGGATTGATTCGCATTTATCGATTGTAAATGCTCATTTGCATAATAAGTTTTACGTTGTAATGTTTGGTCTATTGGGACGTTTTTATCCAGATCTAAAGTAAATTTAATGGTTTCACCCACAGCTAATTTTATGGCAAGCTCGGAATGCGCTGTACCGTCTAACGCACCACTTATATTCAGGTTTTTACTGGTGTGGGTTGCTGCTGTATTTACCGGAACCGTTAATCTTTCAAGCTCAACTGCCTCAAAATTAAATCCGGTTAGCGCGTTAATATCTAATTGAATATCTTTAACTTCATCTGCAAGATTATTGATGATCAGATAAGCTTTATCGTTATAGGCATAGGCTGCGGTTTGTACATCAGGGTCTGGAGAGGAGATGGCTAGCCTGTGGCCTTTAACATCTTTCCAAAATGCATAAAACAGATGGTTTTTGGTCAATAAATAGTTATTAGGATCTTGCGGGTTTTTAAATTCCCATTTGTTGGTATCAGCATTTAATTGTATTTTTTCTGGATCGGGGCGCCACATTGAAGGATTGTATGGTTGACCATTACCGCTATTTGGATCTTGCCAATACCAAGTGGTGTAACCTGCAATAAATGGAATAGAGGTTAAAATTCGGTCTTCACGAGTTAACAGCTCCATCAAAATGTTGTTAATTGAACGCATAGTTTGACTATTAACGGTTTCGTTATAATCAACTTCATTAGGCGCTCGATCAACTATATTGCCATATTCGGTAATGGCATGAGGCTTAACCGTATTCCATTTATAATGAGAGTAGGTTTCAATTAAATCTAAAATCGCTTGTGCGTTGGCCCCGCTGCGACGAATTTCACTGGTATCATCTGCTACACTGTCATCAATAATATTTATACCGTCATATAAATGCACAGAAAAACCATCCATATAGGGGCCAGCTTCATCCATAAATAGCTTTTGTCGGCTTTCCCAATGGGCAAAATATTTACCCGTATTAAAAGGTAGCTCCATTGACGGCCAAGCAGCGGAATAGCCCACTACATTGAGGTTTTTTAACGCAGGACGGTTATCAATGGCTTTACCTATCTCTTTAAACCATTTTGTCATGTGTTGGCGAGTTTCGTGATCACTGTTGTTATATTGAGATTGATATTCCCATGCATGGACAAAAGGTTCGTTCATAGGTTCAAAAATAAGCGGTAGCGAAGCATCATCGTAATAATGTTCGAAATAATCCGCGGCCCAACGTGCACCTTCAACCGGATTATTGTTAACGCTCATATTATTTTTTGGATGTGAAGTCATCACAGTGCGGTTTTGTTCACCGGTTAATTTTGTCAATGGGTTTGCATGATAACTATTTACATTAGCAGGCCCTTGCTGCTGCGCTACGCTCGTCTCAGGGTAATTACTTTCACCAGCAATTTGCGTAGCAACGTCTATCGGTGACCAAAATTGCCGACCTTGGTTAATATTAAGCTCATCTACATACAATTTTATTACCGCTTCGGTGTAACCTTTAGAAAAACTGTCATGCATATTAAAAAATTTATCGCGTTGTAATATTGCTGAATTTTCATAATATTGCAGGGTGTTAAGTGCGGTGGTAACTATTACTTGAGTTGCATTTGTTTTTTCGGACACACCTTTTATTATTATTTTAAGCTGTTGATCAACGGTTAATGCCCCATCGCTAATTTGATAGCTAAATTTAAATGTTTGGCTTTCGCCTTCATTTAACGTATCAGCAAGATCTGAAGGCGTTATTGTCAGTTGATTGGCTGTGCGTGCTGTTTCTATTGCTGGATTTGAACTGTCAGCGTGCCAATTAATTACTGTTAAATTATCACCGTTTATATCCTGTGCGCCACTCAGCAACTCAATAGTTTGCATTTCACTTGATTCGATAAATTCAAAATTTAATTCACTTGTGACAGTGGGCGCACTGTTATCTATAGGCGTTTGCTTAGGATCATCGTTTTTTTCATTGCTACCACCGCAAGCCGCTAAATTGTGGATCAGCATTGCTGCAACCAATGGTTTTATTTTAAATGTATTTATCATTGAGGTAACCTGATATTAAATGTTATATATAAAAATTAATATTTATTTATGAATCATATTTGCATAGAATAACCAGGATGTAAATTATATGTTTTAATTGTAATTTTAAGTTGATAAAAATGGCGTTTAGCGTGGGGAGAGCTTTTGTAATGAACAATAAAATGAATATGACAGGATTCAGCTTTGGCAAAGCGATTATAGTTACCTGTGCAGGAATTATGTCGATGGGGTGTAGCCAATTGCTTTCTCCTGAGGCTTCGGCTAAACAAAATACAGGGTCTCAAAAAATAACTCAGGTGGAAACGACAGCCAATCAAGATTTTAATTTTGATTGGAAATTTAGTTTATCTGAGGGGGGCAATCGTTATCAGGTTAATTATGACGATAGCCAATGGAAAAATGTGAGGCTGCCGCATGACTGGAGTATTGAAGCTGATTATACTCAAGAAAATACGTCGGGTGCGACTGGCTATTTACCAGCTGGCAAAGCTTGGTACCGGAAACATTTTGAAACCCCTAATGCGCAAGTTGTACAAGTTTTGTTTGACGGTATTTATAATCACTCAAAAGTTTGGGTTAATGGCCATTTACTGGGTTACCGACCGAATGGCTATGTGCCGTTTCACTATGATTTAACGCCATATTTATTTAAAGATGGCCGACAAAACGTGATTGCGGTAGAGGTAGATCGCAGCCGATATGTAGATTCACGTTGGTATACAGGGTCAGGTATTTATCGTAATGTAAAACTCATTACAAATAATAATATTCACATCCCAATTTGGGGTGATTATATCACTACACCAAAAATAACAGACGAGCAAGCCTGGGTTAAATTGCAAACTGAAATTAATAACCGCCAAGACAAAGCTGAAGCTTTGGATATTAAAACTCAGATTTTCAACCCAAATGGTCAACTTGTTAGTTCAAAGCGACAAACGCTAATGGTTAAAGCTAAACAAACAGCGACACTTAACCGCGAATTGACTATTGAAAACCCTAATTTATGGGACATTGATGCGCCAAATTTATATACAGCCAGCACTCAAATTTATAAAGGCGAGCAACTGCTAGATAGTATTAAAACTCAGTTTGGCGTGCGCTATTTTAAAAACGATCCTAATAAAGGTTTTTATCTAAACGGGCGCAACATTAAAATTAAAGGGGTTAATTTACATCACGATGCTGGTTTAGTAGGGGCGGCTGTGCCTAAAGGCGTTTGGAAACGTCGGTTAAGCAAATTAAAACAAGCTGGCGTAAACGCGATTAGAACCGCACACAATTCGCCTTCAAAAGAATTTTTAGAATTGTGTGATGAAATGGGGTTTTTAGTCCAAGATGAAATTTTTGATGAGTGGCATAACCCAAAAGATAAACGTAAAAACTTTAATCAAACAGGCGACGGGGCACACGAAACTCAAAGTTATAGTGATTATTTTGCTGAATGGGCAGAAAAAGATCTTAAAGCCACCATTAAACGCGATAGAAATCACGCTTCTATTTTTCAGTGGAGCATAGGCAACGAAATTGAATGGACTTACCCAAGGTATACCAAAGCAACTGGATACTGGGGTGAAGATACACCAGAAGACGTTAATTATTATTGGTCCGCGCCGCCTCGAACACCAGAGCAAATTAAACAAGCATTAAACGAAACGTCGGTTAAAGGTGAGGCACTTGAAAAAACGGCCGCTAAGTTAGCTAAATGGACTCGTGAAATGGATTTAACCCGACCAGTGACCGCTAATTTAGTGACACCTTCCGCCAGCCATGTAGGCGGTTATACCGACGCATTAGATGTTATTGGCTACAGTTATCGTCAATCTGTTTATGAATATGGACATAAACATTACCCTGAAAAAATGATTTTAGGCACAGAAAACTGGGTGCAATGGCATGAATGGCAGCATGTTTTAGAAAAAGATTATATTCCAGGCATTTTTGTTTGGACTGGAATAGATTATTTAGGTGAATCAAATGGAAGATGGCCTAGAAAAGGCACAAACTCAGGGATGTTAGATTTTGCTGGGTTTAAAAAGCCTAGTTATCATATGATGAAGACCTTGTGGAATGATGAACCTCATATCTATTTAACCACCAAGCCTATGTCTGAATCTGCTTATACTGTTAAAAATACCAAGCTAGTTGAAAAAACAGACGGTAGCTGGAAAAAAGGAAAATGGACATGGCGAGATGTAAATAATCACTGGAATTATCAGACTGAACAGTTAATCTCTGTTGAAGCTTATACCAATCTTGATGAAGTTGAATTAAAGCTCAATGGGGTTAGTTTGGGTAAGCGCAATTTAACCGACAATCCAGATCGGATATTAAAGTGGGCTGTGCCGTTTAAAGCTGGCGCTTTAACTGCGATTGCATGGAAAGATGGAAAAAAATATACCCAACAGCTCAATACAGCAGCTGAACCCGTTGCGGTTAAATTAACAACAGACAAAACTGAACTCAATGCAAATGGTTACGATGTAGCGCATATTGTTGCCCAACTAATAGATAAAAATGGCAACCCAGTTAAACATAAAGAAGGGTTAATTCAATTTGAACTCCCCAATAGCTTGCGTTTACTCGGGGTTGATAATGGTGCCAGTGATAACATACAACGCCATTTGAGCACCCAAATTAAAACCAAACATGGTCGAGCATTACTAATAGTGCAAAGCAAATTTACAGCGACAAAAGCACAAATAACGTTAAAAGGGGCACTTACATCAAACCCTATTCAGCTCACGCTTAAATAAAAGCCCCACACTTGATTTAGTTACCAGAGCGAAAATGCAAGTTTTCGCTCTGCTTTATCTATCAAAAGAGATACAGACAGTTTCGCAAACAATTATGAACGCTATTATTTTAAACCTCTACAGATACACTATAGTGAATACTTCACTTTTAGCTTTGATAGATATTGTCAAATAAAGTTAATTTGTATTTGATTTTATTTTTTTATTGGCTAATTTTATAAAGCTGCTGAAATAACTTTCAATTACATATGTAAATAAAATGTAAATTGATCTAAAGTTTGAAATATCGGAATTTATTTTACATAAGTTCCAAGCGTTATATTTGTCGTAAAAATATAAGCATAAAAAGACAGTTTGTTCTTTTTTATAACATTTCAACGTTAATTTTATTATGTCGCTTGGGTTAAATTAGTAGCATAAAAATATTAAATATCTTATTAATTAAATGGAGCTTTTAATGAAAAATTTACTATTATTAACATTCACAGGTGTATTATCCGCGTTGTCAGTGAGTGCACAAGCAGTCACTTCACAGACATATAATGACCCGCGTCAAACAAGTTATCAGATTGATGCATATTCTGCGCATCAATGGTGCGTTGATAAAGGTGCTCTATGGGGCCAGGTTGATAGCTGGGTTGGCGGAATATTTTCGCATGCTCATGGGCCTTATATGAGATATGACGATCCGACAAATTCATGGATTTTTGATTTTTCTGATTACGACCCTAATCAAGGTTACGAAGAAGTGATAATTGCAACTACAGTTACTTGTCATTTTGAATAAACTACTTCTTAGTTAAGAAATAACAAAAATCCGTTTTAATGATCGGGTTTTTGTTTTTTACAACATAAACATCCTCTAAATATACACTGCCATTTGCTAAACATTATCTTAGTTTAACAGATCTTAAATACAACTCCTTTGAGCTCATTAGTTTTTACATTTAAATGTTATTCATTTTATAAATAAAAAATAAACTTATTAGGCTTTAAAGCTTTAAAAATCAAATTTGAAATATTTAATTTGCTTAATGTTGAATATTGTAATTTGTTAACAGTAAAAAGTATATTTAATTTGAGTTTATTTTTTTATATTAGTTAAATTAAATCAATTGATTACATGATTGTTTTATCTCGTAATAAAGATATTCTTAATTTTTTGTGATTATATTTATTAATATTAGTTTTTGGTTCAAATATAAATTCATATGTTTGTTGACAAATCCATGGTGGATTATGTAATATAATTGTATCTAATGTTTTAAATTTGTTTTTTTAAAAGATTGGTATTAGCAGGATTAAATAATGAGCTGTATCCATGCTCTGCTATAACCTTTAGATACAACAATAAGTGAATGACCATTTGGAGATTGAACTGATGTCTACAAGCTTTAAACTAAAACCTATAACTTTGGCTGTTTTGCCTTTGTTATTTGCAGGCAACACTTATGCTGCCGAAAATGATTCAAAAGAAAATGAAACAGATGAAACAGAAACGATTGAGGTTACGGGTTATCGTGGCAGCTTGCTTAAATCTATACACGACAAACGTAACGCTAAAACGGTTGTAGATTCTATTTTTGCCGAGGATATTGGTAAAAATACGGACCAAAATATCGCAGATGCTTTATCTCGGGTAACGGGTGTATCAATTCAAACAACAGATGGTGAAGGGACTAAGATCTCAGTACGGGGTGCAGGTGCAGACTTAAACCAGATTTCATTAAACGGCGTTGCTTTAACCAGTGCCGATCCTAATCAAGGCGTTGATTTAAGTTCTTTTTCTTCAGATATTTTATCTTCTATTCATGTATATAAAACATCCAGTGCCGATCACGATGAAGGCTCATTAGGTGCTAATGTTGTATTGAAAACAACTAAGCCATTAAACTTACAAAAAGATAGATTATCATTAGAAGTACAAGGTAAATATAATGATTATAATGATGAGTTTGATCGTAAAATATCAGGCTCTATTTCGCATAAGTTTTTTGATGATACTTTTGGGGTGATTGTTACTGCGTCAGATGAAACTCAATCTATTCGCCGGGATGAGGTAACAGGTGACTGGCTTGAACCTTATCAAGAAGTAGATGTTCGCGCAGGTGGTGCAAGAGACTTAGATGGCAACTTAATTGAAGAAGATACAGTTGCTATTATACGCAAAACGATTCAATACAATTTGAACCAAAATCAGCGAGATAGACAAACTATTAACGCTGGCTTTCAATTTATTCCGGGCGACGGCACAGACATTCAACTTGATTTAAGTTATTCAAAACAAGAAGTGTCAAACGATAATCATAGCGTTGGTATTAAAGCGCCGAATTTCAATACTAACAATAACTTTGATAATTTAACCGTTGGTAGTTTAGGCCAAGGCATTAATCCTGTAACTGGAGAAAAGCTAACAACTGAAAATGGCGAACCGCTTTTATTGCCTTTAGAAGCGGATCCTCAGCAAGACTGGTGGGTAGTTGATACTGAAAATCATAACTTAGTTAAATCGCTAAACCGTTTTGGTAGTGGTGGTTTTGGTCGTAATCAAGGCGGTAATGAAACTGAAAATAAAGTCGCTACCTTATCAATTCAACATTATATTACTGATAATTTAAAAGTTGATTTAACAGCAGGTTATTCTAAAACCGACTATCAAACCACGCCTAATAGTATTGTTACTACAAACAACTGGGGTACTATTCCACGTGAGGTCTTGGCAAACACACCTCTCGATTATTTAGAGCCAATCGGTTATGACTGTACTCAAGGTAAATGTCAAATTGTAACGTCAACTGAAGATTATATTTATGTGCCAGGTGGTATTAATAACAACATGGCTAATATCGCTTCTGGTGGTTTTAACCCACTAGACCCATATGCTTCGCATGTTGGTTTTGTTGCAAAAAATAATAATACAACAGTGGATATAAATAAAAGCATCTTTCTTGATTTTGATTGGGACGTTGATTTAGCGGGTATCACTCAATTTGAATTTGGTGCTAAGGTTTCACAACGAGATAAAGACGTTTACACTCAGTACCAACAATTCCAAGGTGCAGGTGAAACGGTATTTGATCCAGAAACAGGCAAACCCGTCTCCGGTCAATCAACTGCGGATATTTATGTAGCAGACATTATTGACGACGGCACTTTACCGGTTGATGACTTTATGCATGGTTTAGTCGGCAATAGCTCGCAATATGATAGCTCGTTTTTGAAAGGTTGGGGTTTAATTAATGCCGACAAAGCATTTAGTGAAATTTTCGGCTTAGAAAACTCAACTTTAATTGGTGATGAAAGTGGCAGCCGCCGCACTATTCAAGATAATCATTCACTTTATTTTAAAGCGAATTTTGCATATTTAGACGATCGCTTAAGCGGTGATGTGGGTATTCGCTATGTGCATACCGAAGTCGCTTCACCTTTTGGTAATTCGTCAGTTAAATTCTTTAATGGCGACCAAATTTTTACACCTCATGAATTAGTCGCAAATGGACTATTTGACCCCAGTAACGATGCATGTACGCCGTTTAGCAATGCCAACCAAACGATTAGAATTGATGGTACATATACCACAAAAACAGCTGAAGAACTCAATGCACTAAACGGTACTACAGATGCAGTTGATCAAATTTTTGATCCAACCCCAAATATTGTGGGCGATAAAGAATATGGTCCAAATGATGGCCCAGTGCCAAATCAATATCCATGTTACGATGCTCAAATCGCAGAGACTTACCCAAACGGACAGCCTGAAAATACAGTCATGTTAGATCCATCAGAACCTGTGCCAGCAGGTTATACAGGACGAAGCTGGTGGGCTAATTATCGTCATACTGATACTTCTACTCAAAAACGTTTTAATGAAGGTCGAGAGCAGCGAATTTTTAGCAGTACAGGTAATGGCGAGAGTGACGTATGGCTTCCGAGCTTAAACTTAAATTATCAAATTAGTAATGAATTAATTGGTCGTTTTGCAGCATCAAAAACCATGGCTAGACCTGGATTTGATCAGTTAAGACCAGGTTTTTCATATAATGAAAACGTTTGGGGTGAATACAGTCGTATGACAGCGCCAAATTCTAATTTGCAACCTCTAAAATCAACCAATTTAGATTTATCGTTAGAATGGTACTTTAATAACACCGGTCAAGTTTCCATTGCTTTATTCAATAAAGATATGGTTGATTTTACTGAAACTGTCAAAGAGCGTTTTTATACCAAAGATTTACGCCATGATTATGATTTAGAGTCTATTAACCTAGAAGATTTTATTATCAATATGGCAGATGGTATGACACCTGAAAATTCAGATTGTATGCCAGATAGGGTAGTACAAGATAAACTTAGAAATAGTTTAACTTTTGGCTGTGAAATGGTTGAAGCCTCTATTGTACGTAATGGCGCTGGCGTTCAGACCCGAGGTTTAGAATTTGCATATCGTCAAAACTACGATTTTTTACCGGGAGAATTATCAGGTTTAGGTCTTGATTTTAACTATACCTACGCAGACTCAGAAACAGAGGCTGAAGTACTTGAACAATCAGGTAAATTACTTAAAGCACTACCTCAAGCCTACACCCCCAAGCATACAGCTAATACGGCTATATACTGGGAAAAATATGGTCACCTTGTGAGATTGACACATAGATATAATTCTATTCAGTTAGCAAGCCGGGGCCAAACCAATGGGGCTTTATGGGACGACGCGCGTGCAACAGTCGACTTATCTGCTAACTATAAAGTGAACGAAAACATCACAGTTAGCTTTAACGCATTAAATTTAACCAACTCTGATAAACGAACTTTCTTTACTAGTACCTCTATGGATTTAGGTATGCGAGATGATGAAGGCAATGTGATTCCTTATGATGAAGGGAATCCAATGGATGATAGCAGTGTTGATACCAGTAGAACGGTGACTCAATACACTACCGGTCGTCAGTATCGTTTAGGAGTAAGAGTCCAGTTTTAATTTAGCTTTGGTGGTGCTTTGCTAAGATACAATCAAAGCACCTGAATCAGAATGATTAAATGTCCTGTTTAACGGGATATGCAATGAGTTAGGTAATTATTATGAAATCAATTTTAACAAAAAAGTCAGTTATTGCGTTAGCCATTATGGCAGGCCTAACAGCTTGTGGCAGTGACAATGATGATAAGTCATCAAATAATATTCCGCCAGTGACTGTCGCGCCGGGTGAATTTGAAATAGTGGTTGCAGAAGACCAGCCTGCTGCAAAATATAGCTTATTAAGTAATGTAAAAAATGAAGGTAATCGCATTTTTGCCCGTGACTTTGAGCATATTTTTGCCAAAGATGAAGACGGAGTTAAATTACCCACTGAACCTGATATCCCATTTCAAGGGATAACTAAACAGGCTGAAAATATTATTATTAATCCTGCTTCTTGGGCCGATGTACTTGAGTATGGTGAGAGTTTACGCTACCAGTTCGATTACGTAATAGATAACGGTTCAGATACTTTAGTCGAGCGTAGTGTTTATGTTCGAGTGTTTGGTGCTGAAAATAAAGTATCTCAAATTGATATTCTGGTAAACGATGATATTGAAATTCCAGTTGGTGAAATGGCGCAATTTAATGCAGAAGTGGAACCAGACAATGCAACGTTTAAAGAAGTAACTTGGTCGTCATCGGACGAAACAATTGCAACTGTTGATATTTCATCTGGCATGGTTGAAGGCGTTGCTGAAGGTATGGTTGAAATATCTGCAACTTCCAAAGATAGAGAAGTAGTTGCGACAAAACAGGTTAAAATTGTAACCAATTCGACTAAACCAATCGGGGTTGAAATTACTCAAGACGGTGAGATAGTTAATGAGGTATCAGTTGAAGAGGGTGGTACACTTCAGTTAGGCGCTAATGTTATGTTTCAAAACGAAACAGAAACTTCAAATAAAAACGTAACTTGGTCATCTGCAAACGAAGGGGTCTTTACAATTGATTCAAGTGGGATGTTAACTGGTGTTTCTCGATTTAAAGGGGCTTCAGTTGCCCGAGTTCGTACTCAAGAACAAGGCTTGAACGACGATGTTACGGTCAATGTAGTTGCAAATTCAAACTATTTGTATGGATTAAACCACAGTTTTGAACTCGGAAAAATGGGTTTGTGGGGGCGGTATTGGGAAACACCGGCTGATACAACACTTGAAGTGACAACAGAAGCCGCAAGCGAAGGTGACTATGGTGTACATATTAAAACGGGTGATACCATAGATAAGCATGTCGGCTTGGTGTTAACCGCTGCAGACTTTCCGCAAATCTTAGGTGCTAATAATGATAAAACTTACCGTGTCACTTTTGATATTAAATCTAATAAAGCTGGTGGTGAGGGTTACTTTAGAGGCATTGTTGCAGGTGCATGGGCAGATCGTTGGGAGGGTTGGTTTGCTTTTACCACAGAATGGACAACCGTTACCATTGAAAAGCCAGCAAAAGACTGGGTAAAACATGATCCTGCTAAAGCTCGTTTGGATTTTTACTTAGTTAAAGATGAAGTTAATGGTATTGATGTATATATTGACAATATCCAATTAAGAGAAGTTAAATAGCAAGCAGTGAATCTCTTTAAGCTGCGAAAAGCCCATGTTTTTACATGGGCTTTTTTGTATTTATATATAAAACAAGATAAGCTTAAGTCATCTCAATAACAGTCCGAAATAAAATAATATGCAAACTATTACAATTGTGGGTGGCGGGACTGCTGGCTGGATAAGTGCTGCAGTTTTAGCTAAAGGTTTACCGGGCGATGCGTTTGAAATTAAACTCATTGAGTCGCCAAATATTCCAACTGTTGGAGTGGGTGAAGCCACTATTCCACCTATTATTCAGCTACTTAAGTACCTTGAATTAGACGAAGCTGAATTCTTAGCTCACATAGAAGGCACTTATAAATACGGCATTCACTTTGAAAACTGGTCAAAACCAAGTGAAAGCTATATGCATGCTTTTGGGGTGTTAGGTACAGATTATCAAGATATTGCTTTTAGCGATCTCTGGTTGGCTTATGCCAATAAGTTAAACATTAAAAATTTAACTGATTTTATTCCCTCTGCAGTTGCCGCTTATCAAAACCGATTTTGTCCTGCTTTACCTATTCCTGACAGTTCAAATCCGAATGCATTTTTTCCGTTATCTAATTTATTTTATGCATTTCAGTTTGATGCGGGTTTATTGGCGAATTATTTAAAGCAATACAGCAAAAAATTGGGCGTGAAGCATATTCAAGCTAATGTTGAAAGCGTTCAGGTTAAAGCGGGTAAACAAATAGAGTCTGTGATGCTCGACTCTGGCATTGAGGTTAAAGCTGATTATTTTGTGGACTGCTCAGGCGCGAAAGGCTTATTAAGTAAACAGGCTTTAGCGATTGAGTTTGACAACTGGCAAGCCTATTTGCCTTGCGACAGAGCTATTGCCGTACAAACAGAAAACCTAGCGGATATTGCACCTTATACCAAATCAATTGCGATGAGCTCAGGGTGGCGCTGGCAAATACCTTTGCGAAGCAGAATGGGTAATGGTTATGTTTATTCAAGCCAGTTTTTGAGTGACGATCAAGCTTTATCGGAATTAACCCAAGCATTAGAGAGCAAAACAATCACTGAGCCCAAACAGTTAAGATTTGAAACAGGCTGTTTGCAAACACCTTGGTTTAATAATTGTATCGCAATCGGCCTCTCAAGTGGATTTTTAGAGCCGCTTGAGTCAACCAGCATTCACTTAATTCATAAATACGCAGTAAAACTAAAAAATTCGCTGTTACACGGTGTGTATATGCAAGAAGAAGCGCAACAATTTAATTTGGCTTTTAAGCAAGATGCTCTTGATATCAGAGATTTTTTAGTGGCGCATTATCATATCACTGAACGCCAAGATTCTCAGTTTTGGCGTTATTGTAAAAATATGCCTATTCCTGAATCATTACAGCAAAAATTGGCTGAGTTTAGCGCAACAGGTAAAATAAGCCTTAAAAAAGATGCCTTGTTCAGTTACGGTAGTTGGCTACAATTGCTAGTGGGTCAAGGATATATTAAGGCGACACCGGGTCAATTTGATGGTTTGATTCAATCAGCTAATACGCCCAGTGTAGAACAGGCCAAGTTGTTCTTTGATAACGTAAAATATGCGATATCACAAGAAGTAAAGCGTATCCCTAAACATCAAGCCTACCTTAAATTAAACTAGATTAAGTCGGTTTTTGTTATCACTAGCAAAAACCGAATTGAATTATTTGGTAAAATAATATCGAATCAGCAAATCAATCCACATCGCCAGAACCACAATATTGGCTAGCCAAAAAGCAATAATTCGATGTAATAAATGGTTATAAGTTAAATGAATCCAAGCATGAATAGATCTAAAAATAACGAAAAGCCAAGCTAAGGTTATAGTGAATTCTGTTACAGTTTGAGTGACTAGGATTAACGTTGAAATGACATAAAACAGCATAGGCATTTCAAACTGGTTGCTGAAATTGCGGGATGTTTTAATCACGTTTTCGGGCGGTTCGTTATCTTGCATCAGTAAAAAATAACGGGGTTTTAATAGCCCTTTTTTAACACTGTTGACTCGCACATAAAAAGTATAAAAGCCTACCACAAAGGTTAACAATACCATGCTAAACATAGCTAAAATCATTATTTTCTCCTGATTAAAAAATAAAAAGCTCACTGGATATTGACTAAAAATAGTGAATAATCAGTGAGCTTAAAGCTGGCTTACGCTATATAAAATAACGCTATATAAAATAACGCTATATTAGACAAGGTTAATTAGTAAAAAGCGTTATGACCAATTTGTGGTTTTAGCCGCTTGTAATTTTTTATAGCCAGCTAATAATTTTTGGTGTGTATTAAAGCCTTCGAGATTTAACCCAGGGCAGTGTAAGCCATGGAATACCACTTTAGCTTCCACCATATCAAGGCACAATTTAACTAAATCATCACCGTACATTAAGCCCAGCGATTTTAAGTAGGGTGCATATTCCTTAGACTCATCCCATTTTATTTCTAATAAAGCCTGAATACAGCGGTATTTACGGACATAATCTGGTTTTGATTGATCTAAATGTAAACACCAGCTAACCCAATCAAGCGCTCGCTCATCTTGCATTGCTAGGGCAATTAATGCTTTTAATTCGCCTAAGCGCATATCGGCCCATAAAGTGCCAGCATCGGGTGCTAAACCAATAAACTCAGCTGCTGCCAGTGCATCGTTATAACCACCTTCTTCTAACCCTTCAAATACTTGAGCTAATTCATCATTTGATAATTCAGACAAAGTTAAAAACGCTTCTCTAAATAAAGCACCGTCGTTGTTATTGTTCCACAATAATTCATCAACCGGATAAATGTCTGACATACCTGGCACTAAAATTCGGCAAGCGTAAACATCTAAATGACGGTAATCTGATATATAAATATCAAACCCCATATCGTGAATTAAATTAACTAGTGTGTCGTATTCAGTCGCTGTGTCAGAGTCAAAGTCCCAATCTGCAAATTGGTAATCTGCTTGGTCTTTAAAAAAGTCGTATGAGATAACGCCACTTGAGTCAATAAAGTGAAGTTCAATATTATGAGGCGAGGCAATTTCTGCTTCATCAAAACAAGCGGGTTGAAATACATCTAGTTGATCTAAACTGCGCCCTTGTAATAATTCGGTTACCGTACGCTCAAGCGCAACTTCAAAACTGGGATGTGCGCCAAAAGAGGCAAATACACTACCATCGGTTGGATTGATTAAGGTAACGCTCATTACCGGATAACGACCACCTAATGATGCATCCGCAATTCTAAGGTGAAAACCATGTCCTTCGAGCGCTTTACAAGCGGCTTCAATTTTTGGAAAGCGGGCGACTACCTCAGCCGGTACTTCCGGTAAGCAAATGCCTTCTGCAATAATTTTGTTTTTAACGTAACGTTCAAATACTTCAGATAAGCCCTGCACTCTAGCTTCGTTTTGGGTATTACCAGCAGACATACCATTGCTCACAAAAATATTAGCAATGACATTAATAGGAATATAAATGTCTTTACCGTCACGCACCCTGTGATAAGGCGCTGCGCAAATTCCTCGTTCACCAACGCCTGAATTCCAATCAAAAATTTGATCCGGTGTTAATTCGCGATTTGGATCAAAATAGTCCCAAAGACTTTCATCCATTAAACCGGCTGGCATATGCTCGCCGTCATGTTCAAACCATTTTTCGTTTGGGTAGTGGACAAATTCTGATTCGCTGATTTCTTTGCCTAAATAAAAGTCAGCAAAAAAATAATTACAACTTAAACGCTCAAAATATTCACCCAGCGCGCTGGCTAAGCAAGCTTTGTCTGTTGCGCCTTTACCGTTGGTAAACATTAAACCACAAGTTGGATCTTTAATATGAACCGAGTAGCAGTTTGCAACTGGGTTTAGCCAAGAGGCTTCTTCAACTTCAAAACCAAAAGATTTTAGTTTGCTTTGCATGGTTTCAATAGATGTTTCAAGCGCCGAGTCTTTGCCCTTGATAAAGGTTTGTTCAGACATGATTTCCTCAGTATTTGGTTTGCAACAATCAATATAAAATATCCGACTATTATGGACAAGTTTTTTAAAATTACCATGTAAACATCAATAAATTACTGAGGTACCTGCTTATATTAAAACTCAAATTTATGGATAGAGTGTTTTAAATACGAAGCAGTGTAGACACCAGGATAAATACGAAAGATTTGGCTATTGTTATTTATGCTGCTTTGTAAATAAATGATGCGATTTACATGTGAATTTGTTATTATGTGTTTACATGTTTGTTGGTGTTAATTTTTTATATTGTTGTCAGCAATATAACTATTTGGGGGCTTTATGTCGCAATCTTGTTTTCGATATTATTTCTTTATTTTGTTAATGACGGCATTACCCGCTCAGGCTAATGACGTAAATGAGCAGTTATTGTCTTTAAGTCAGAATACGGAAGTGATTAATAAAGGTGAGGAAACGTTTAATGTTTTTTGTGCTGGCTGCCATAAAAAAGATTTATCTGGTGCAGCGGGTGTTAATCTTAAAGATGCAGAATGGTTACATGGTTCAGAACCTGCACAAATCCTTAAAAATATGCAAAACGGCTTTTCAAAAATGCCTGGTTTTGGGTCGGTTATTGGCGCAGAAGATCAGCATGCATTAATTGCTTATATACTTTCGAAGCGTGAAGGTTTTGAAAACTTAACCTATACACTTTACCAACAAGATGGCGTTGATGACCTAACATTTGATGAGTCCGATAAAGTGAAATCAGAACGAATTAAGCATAATTTTCCTGATTTTGAATTACCTGAAATACCTCATTACGCAATTGTATTTGAGGGAGACTTTCATGCGCCCACCGACCAAGAAGTTTATTTACATGCCTTTGGTGTAAAAGATTTTATTATTGATTTAGAAATTGATGGTGAAACGGCTAAAGATGCAAGTGGTTCTGTTTGGGAAAAACACTGGTTGTTAAAACCAGGCAAGCAACATCTTAAATTTACTTATGTGACCGGTAAATCGGGTATTAAATGGAAGGGGGCCCGTAACATTCTGTTGTACGTGGTTAATGCAGACAACACCATCAAACTATTTCCTGTTTCAACTCGAGCCCGTAAAGAAAGTAAAAATACGAGTTACGAAGTAAAAGCTGCCAATAAATACGTTGTTCAACAGAAGAAAATTATTAAATTACCGCCGTACTCTATCGCGGTCGGTGCTCCAGAAAAAGTTAACTATGCTTTTAATAGTCGTAGTTGTGCCATTAATGGTTTATGGCAAGGTGATTTATTAAATGTAGGCCCCAATATTGGTGGTCGAGGTAAAGACGGCAGTATTCCACTAGGTGATTGGCTATATCACTTTCCAGCGCAAATTGTCCCAGATATCGCTAAAGAGCAAGTTTGTGAGTTTATTAAATACCGTATTGATGGTTCGCCAGAGTTCCAATTTTCTGTTAATGGTATTGTGCTATCGGTACAAGCTGATACGAGTGCGAAGAACAAAATTCGTTTTGTATATCAAATATTAGAAAATCCTAAAAAACAAGGCAACTTAGCCTTCAAGTTACCTGTGTCTGACAAAGTTATTATTACGGCAGACGTAGGAAAAATAACAGATAAACAATGGGTTGTTGATATTAAACAGCACGCTAAGTTCGCGCTTGAGTTAGCTTGGAAAGGAGATAAATAATGTTAAATAAAAAACTAAAAATTGCTGCTGGTTTAATATTTGCCTCTTGCTTAACTATTCAGCCAGCAATGGCAAAACAAGTGTATAAGCCAGACGGCTATCATTTACAGACGATCGAAACACCTCAAGATGTCTTGTTTCACGTTACAGGTTTAGATTCAGATAAAGATGGTACGTTATATTTTGCTACCCGTTTTGGTGACGTTTGGACTTTAAAAGGAAAACAATGGAGTCAATTTGCATCTGGGTTACACGAACCTACCGGCTTATTGGTTGATGATGATGGTACTATTTTAGTCGCCAACAAACCTCAGCTCACCCGATTAGTTGATATTGACCATGATGGGGTTGCTGAAGATTACATCCACGTAGCCAGTGGCTGGGAATTTCATAACGATTATCACGAGTTTAACTTTGGACCAGTTAAAGATAAAAAAGGGTATTTACATGGTACGTTAAATATTGGTTTTCAAGGCGGCTGGGGTGGTTATCGTGGCTTCGCTTATAAGGTCAGTCCTGAAGGTGAATTTACACCCTATTCGTGGGGACTTCGTTCGCCAGCAGGAATAGGGGTTAGCCCTGAAGGAGAAATTTTTTATTCTGACAATCAAGGTGCTTGGGTAGGAACATCTAAAATCCATTTGTTAGAAGAAGGCAAGTTTTACGGTGAACCAAGTTCGTTAGTGAGCCTGCCTGATGTACCAAGACGCTGGGAAGAAAAATACACAGTAGAAGATTTAGATAAAATGCGGGAGTTGCCTATTGTTCAGTTGCCACATGGTGAAATTTCTAAATCGCCAGGTAATCCTGAATGGGACTTAACCGAAGGGAAATTTGGTCCATTTAAAGGGCAAATGTTTATGCCTGATCTCACTATGTCGAGTATTTTCCGTGTGTTATTAGAAAAAGTGAATGGTAAATATCAAGGTGCGGCGATCAATTTTATGAATGGGTTTCAAAGCGGAAACATTCGTGCCGAATTTGATAAAAACGGTGAGCTTTGGGTAGGTCAAACAGCTCGGGGTTGGGGGTCAGATGGCGGTAAACCCTTTGGTCTACAAAAAGTCGTTTGGGATGGTACTAATCCTTTTGAATTATTAGATATTAGTTTAACTAAGACAGGGTTTAAAATTTCTTTTACAGAAGCGCTTGATGCAAGCTCAGTCACAACAGAGAGCTTTAAAGCGCAGCAATGGCACTATCATTATCATAAAAAATATGGTTCAGATAAAGTAAACCTGAAAAATATTAATATTACCTCGGTTGAATTGTCGAAAGATAAAAAAGAGATCATACTCACTATGCCGTTAGAGGCCGGCAACGTTGTTGCGATAGATTTTTCTGCTTTACAAAGCCAATCAAAACGAAAAGCGTCGTCTAGCAAAGTTTATTACACGCTTAATTCGACTTATTAAACTGAATTAAAGAAACCAGCTAGTTACGACAAGTTGGCTTTTGGGTATGGACGTTTTATTGATAAGTTTTGAATGCTGCATAAGTATCATCAAAAGTAGTGGGTTGTATATCAACCCGCTACATTAATGCCTTGTAGTTTATAAATTTTTTGTGCGAAAAAATTTATTTTATCCAATTATTTAAGGTTGTTTTGAGCGATTGAGGTCGCTGTATTATTAATAAAAGTGACTTTTATGTTTTCACTTTTGCTTCCCCAGCGGCATTGTTTTATTTTGGATTCATTAGCGCACATATCCGGCACACCTAAAATGGTATTGATTTCATTGTAATCCATTCCGGCTTTTATTTGGTTGTAATGACTAGCCGTGAGTTTACCGCATCCTGTGATAATACCAGCAGCGATGATGCTGCATAGCAAAAAACCTTTTAAACTCATTATCCAAAACCCTTAATTTATCGGCAGCAATATTTATAAAATATTAATGATACATTAAAGTTAATTTGTTGTTAAATTAAATTTTCTTAAATTTGAAAATTAATGACAAGTTTTTAATTTAATTTGTATACATCTAGAATCCGGATAATCTGTTATTAGATTGACTCGGGCGATTAAACTTTTATAGTGGGGTAAATATAACTAACAATACAATACAGAGTTACTTTAAAAATGATGACACAGAATATTACAATTGATCCTCAACAAACTGCTGAAATTTTATTATCTCGCAGGCAAAAAAATGCGCAATTTGATTGCTTACCTGAATCTGTAAGGCCTTACAATATAGATTCTGCATTGGCTGTGCAAAAAGCACTTATTGAACAGCATAGCCATGCAGTTGCTGGGTGGAAATGCTTGTTGCCTCCGGCAGATGACCAAATTGTGATGTCTCCTATTTTTGCTAATACTCTTAATACAGGTCAAACATGTGAATTGATGGCTGATAATGATAAAGCAAGGGTAGAACCAGAAATTGCATTTGTATTGGCTAACGATCTACCCGCTAAAGTAGGGGGGTATTCAGATGAAGACATCGCTGATGCCATTGAAAGCTGCCATATGGCTCTTGAATTAATGCAAAATCGTTATGCAAAAAATACAACGCCAGTATTTTATGAAAAATTAGCAGATGGTTTAACCAATCAAGGTTTATATCTTGGTCCTAAGTTAGATAAAAATGCGATTTTTTCAAGTACTGATGTGCAAATTAAAGTGAAGCAAAATGGCGAAACGCGTGAATTTCACGGTAAGCACCCTAATCAAAAAGCGATTGCTCCGCTGACATGGTTTATTAATTATGCGACAGAACAAGGTTTTGAATTGAAAAAAGGACAAGCGATTATTACAGGGTCGTTTGCGGGCATTGTTGAATTTGAATTTGGTGACGCTGAGATCGAATACGAGCAATTAGGCCAATATAAAGTTAAGTTTATCGATAAAAAATAATAAGTTAATTTTATTTATAATAAATAAAAAAGCACTTCAACGAGAGTGCTTTTTTAATTTTCGATGATTTTTTATGCAACTATAAAGGCTTTACAATGCCATAAGTAATAGCGCTTGAAATATTTTCAGCCGCTTCTTTTAATAGTTTGAGTGTCTCTTCAACGGTTATTTCTTCAGGTTTACGTTGTAAATAAGGTACGTTGATAGTAGCAATTGCATGATCGCCGTCCATAATAGGGACTGATAAATCAGTCACACCCACAACAAAGGGGCTGGGTGATAATACATGGCCTTGTTTTGCAACCTTTTTACAATCGGCTACAAAATCTTTAATTTGAGATTCAGGATGATGGTTTTGCAGCATTTTTATCCACCGTTCTCTGGTTTCTGGTGGCTGAAATGCAAATAATACTCGGCCTGATGCGGTTTCAATAATCGGTTTAGTAAAGCCAATTCGAACAGAATAAGACAGTGTAGCCGCGGCTTCTATACGGTTAATAACGACTATTTTATCATTTGAATCAACCGCGATATGACATGACATCGTGGTTTTACCAGCTAAAGCTCGCATGACAGGAATTGAGTATTCCATAATGTCTTTAATTGGTTCTTGTTCACTGCCAAGTTGTAACAATTTACGAGTAACTCTGTAGCCTTCATCTTCTTCGTCTTTACTAATAAATCCGCGTTGTTCCAAAACCAATAACATGCGATAAATTTCGGCACTGGAGCGGCCTAATCTGTCAGCAATGGTCGCAGTATTCAGTGCAAACGAGTCTTTAGACAAGAGTTCAAGTATGTCTATTCCTTTTTCAAGCGCTGGAGCTGAGTATTTTTTATTTTTAGATTCCATATTTTCTAGGCACCAAGGTTACAAAAATTTTAAGTATAAGTAAGTAATATTTTTGATTTTACATCTTTTTATAATGTATTTAAATAATAATTCTAAACTAGGGTTTGTTGGCCTTTCACGTTCATTTTTGCAGCAGTATGTATGGTTTTCATACAAGGCAGAGCGATTGACGTGTAGTGCGCTACATAAATGAGCGATAAAAATTTTGCTTTTTGCCATACCACTACCTCTCTTAGGTGTAGTGGTACAGAAAAAATTCAAAATTAAAGAAGCCTTTTGGGGCTTACTAAACGTCAATAATCCAACCTATTTAAATGATAGATTATTGGTTACAGGCTAAAAGGCCGGCGTTGGCTTTGCTCAGCAGTTGGAAAATCAGCTGGTACTGCTTGACTCACTTTACCGGTTGCTGCCCACTCAGTTCCGCGTTGAATTAGCGTGATTAAGCTAACGGATTCATGAGCTGGATCTCCATGACCCAGTGTGGTGTGAAAAATTCGACCTTTGCCATAATTAATGACCATAACGACTGGCTCGTGGCGCCCGTTGGCTTGTGGGTTTTCATTTGAAAATGCCGTTGCTAAAATTGTCATATTTTCAGCTGGCCCTCGTAATTTTTCATACAGCTCATCTTTTGCATGCATAAATACAGGAGGCAGGCCTTGAGTAATAGGGTGGTTAGGTTCCCTTACTTTAATTGAAAATTCGCGTTGTGGACCATGCCCGCCGCCATGTCCGGGCTGCGTATTTCGAATGAGTTTATCGTTTTTGTCGTAATAAACCCAAGGTCCATCTTTTTCATTGCGGCCACCCCAGCCACCTAAACCTATCATTTTGTTAAAAGCTTTCCATTTAGGCCAGCTATTATCAGCGGCATGAACCACGACTAAACCACCGCCATTTTCAATAAAATCAGCTAAAGCGGTTTCTGTTTGTTTAGGTAAATCTGCCGCTTTCCAGCCGAAATTTGAGATGACGACATCATAATCTTTAAAATTAGGAATAAAATTAGGGTCTGTTTTAGGTTGTTCTAACGCAGTGGTTTTAGGCCCATCTATCGGAAATTTTTTAATTAAATTCTCACCCTTCCAAGTAAACTGAGTTCGTTTAATATCAACATTAAATAAACCCGTTTGCTCTAAATTAGTTTGCATCATCACGCTGGACTTTGGCCAGTTACCGTGGTTATTTTGACCGTCTATAATTAACGCATTGATTTTGTTGTGTTTGTTATCAGGCGTTGGGGTGTTGGTATTTTGCGAACATGCGCTTAGTAATAACAAACCGCTTAACATAGCAACAGCGGTATTAATGTAGGGCTTCATTTTTTCGTCCTGTTAATAAAAGAAAAAGCCAGCAGTATATTAGTTGATTCTTTGGTGGAGATGTCTTGTAATATAAAACTGGCTAAAGTTTAACTTTGTTTGTGTTTTATTATTTTTTACAGCCTTTATGACCTTTAGGTAACGCTACTAAGTCGACACGTGCTAAGTCAAATTCTAACTTGCCTTGGGTGCTTATTATAATGTCTGTTAGCTGGCTAAAGTCAAACTCGCCATCAGGATTAAAGCAATTTAAAGGTAGCGTTAATTGGCTCCATTCATCTTCAGGCATTTGATCTAATAATTTATTAAGTACAATTTTACCCTCACACTTATTCGTATACTTGCAACGAAGTGTTAAGCTGGTCACTTTATTGGGTTTGCGTAATACCCTCATATCAAAGTTAATAGCAGCTAAATCTTCAACGCTAGAGATGTCCACTTTGTTTTTATTTATGGTTAAACTTGAGTCGTTTAAAAGGTTACCACCCCATTGATTTTTGACTTCACGACCAAGCCATTTTACGTTCAATGCATCTCCTTTGGTCGATTTTTTAGCTGGTTTTACCGTTAAATTTGCGCGTTCAGTTTCACCGGTTTGGTTTTTAACTGGAATGCTCCAGTTAAGCCCATTGCCAACTTGTAATTTCCAGGGAGAAACCGCTTTGCCTTGATGGATATAGGTAGATACGGGGTCTGCCGCCGATGCAAAGTAGGAGAGACTTAATAAGCTAAGTGCTGATAAGTATTTAACGAAGGAAATAAGCTGAGAAATTGAGCTTTTCATGTCTGATTCCTCTATTGGAGAGTTAGTTTGTGTTTAATGTTAGTTTGCAATTATGTAAATAAATATAGCGATTTGCAAGTGAAAACTTTGTTTTGTTTATAAAAGCTAAACTTTTTTATTATCCTAACAAGGGCATCTGATGTTATCGAATTTCTGATATTATCAATTTAGCGATATAAAATTGTATCTGAATTATAAATTTTAAATATGATTATTTGGTTTTTTGTTGTATGATTTACCTATTATTTGTAATCAATTTGGATTTTTTACTTAACATATAGAGTAAATAATTGATTATTAAGGTTATTTCATGAGGCTGATGTGTTAAAAAATATAACGAATTGTTTTCAGCAAGGCCATAAGTTGTTTTGCGTTTATTTATTGCTGCTATTAAGTAGTACGAGTGTTGCAGTTATAGCTGCACCACCTCAATTGACTGAAAGCAAGCAATGGCAAGTCGTTGATGAATTAACGGATGAATTTAATCAGACCGTTTTAGATACACAAAAATGGGACGATTATCATCCTCATTGGTCAGGTAGAGCGCCATCTGCATTTAAAAAAGGTAATTGCTATGTTCAGGACGGGCAATTGTTATTACGTTCTACGCTAAAAACATTGCCTTCAAAAGTGAATGATCCATATCAGGATATTTGGGTTAATTCTGCTGCTTGTGTAAGCAAAAAAAAGCAAGCTAAACCCGGTTATTATTATGAAGCCAGAATAAAAGCGTCTTCATTATCTATGACATCTTCGTTTTGGTTTAGAGTAGGTCAATACTCAGAAATCGATGTTATAGAACATATAGGTAATCCTTCAGTTGAATCCCGTCAAGCTGATTTACCATATCAATACCACGCAAATACACATTATTATGGTCCAGCTAAAGGCCGAAAACCTTTAGCCAACGAATATAAAATGTCAACTCGTGGCCGTGATGAATTTCACGTGTATGGATTTTGGTGGAAAGATCCGAACACGCTTTGGTTTTATCACAACGATAAAAAAGTAATGGAAATTAAGCCCAGAGTGCCTTTTTCAGAGCCTCTTAAAATGATTTTTGATACTGAAGTATTTCCGTGGGCTAGTGCGGGTGTACCAAATATAGGTTTGCCTAAAGTAGAAAATTTAAATGATCCGCACAAGAATGTCATGCGTGTTGATTGGGTAAGAACTTATCAACCGGTTAAGCCATAACAGCTTAAATTTTATTTTTTAATTAAATTGGTTATAAAAATTATGATTCAAGTAAGATTGCCGTTAGCACAGAAGCTAACACGAAAATTTGCTGTTTCGTCTCTTTTATTGTTGGGGGCGTTTAGTCACAATGCTTTTGCACAAAAAGCGAGTGAAATTAACGATTGGGAAAATCCCGATGTTATTCAAATTAACAAAATGCCTGCCAGAGCAACGGCTTATTCATTTACCAGTGAAGCATCAGCTTTAAAAGGCGATCGCGATCAAGCGAATTTTTTATCGTTAAATGGTCAGTGGAAATTTCACTTTGTAGCTGATTCAGCTAACCGACCGCTGGACTTTTATCAGTCTGATTTTAATAGCCAAGACTGGGATAATATTACAGTTCCTTCAAATTGGGAATTAGAAGGTTATGGCCAGCCAATTTATACCAATTCTACCTATCCGTTTCCTGTTAACTTACCAAAAATCGATCGTGAAAATGCGGTTGGCTCTTATTTAAAAAGTTTTGAATTGCCAGCAGATTGGGCTAATAAGCAAGTAGTATTGCATTTTGGTGGCGTCGCCTCAGCCTTTTATTTATGGGTGAATGGTGAAAAAGTAGGTTATAGCCAAGATAGTGCATTACCAGCTGAATTTGATATAACAGACTATGTTAAAAAAGGTAAAAACGACATTGCTGTGCAAGTTTTCCGTTGGAGCGATGGCAGTTATTTAGAAGATCAGGACCATTGGCGTTTAGGCGGTATTCAGCGTGAAGTTTTATTATTAGCGCAGCCTAAAGTGGCGATTAATGACTTTGCGGTACGTACGGTATTAACTGACAATTACAGTAAAGCTAAATTGCAGGTTAATCCAGAATTAACTAATTTAAATAAACAAAATATTGAAGGTTGGAGTTTATCTGCGCAATTATACGATGCCAATGATAAACCCGTTTTAGACAGTGAGCTTGATATTGAAGCCACCCAATTAAGTCCAGTGGTTTATCCTCAGCGAGATACATTTAAGTTTGAGGTATTAGAAGCTCAAATAGATAATCCAAAACTTTGGACTTCTGAAACGCCTTATTTATATACCCTAACGTTGTCGTTAAAAAATAAACAAGAGCAATTAGTTGAAGCTCGCAGTGTGAAAGTGGGCTTTAGAGACGTTAAAATTAACGATAAAGGCCAGTTACTGATTAATGGGCAAAGTATTAAACTGATTGGTGTTAACCGTCATGATCATCATGTCACTAAAGGTAAAGCATTAAACCGAGCAGATATTCGTCGTGATTTTGAGCTATTAAAAACGTTTAACTTTAATTCAATTAGAACGGCGCATTATCCAAACGACCCATATGTTTATCAGTTAGCCGATCAGTATGGTATTTATGTGATGGATGAAGCCAATATTGAAAGCCATGGTGTGGGCGGCAAATTGGCCAATTTACCACAGTGGACAAATTCAATTGTGCAGCGTGTAGCCAATATGGTTGAGCGTGATAAAAATCATCCTTCTATTATCTCTTGGTCATTTGGTAATGAATCAGGCACAGGTCCTGGCTTTGCAGCCGCAGCAGGCTGGGTGAAAGATTTTGACCCAACTCGTTTTATTCATTACGAAGGCGCACAAGGCGATCCAAATCATCCAAAATATAGTCCTTTAGTGGATTTATGGAATAGCGCCGAAGAGCGCCATACACCTTTAGCTAACCCGACCGATCCGCCTTTTGTTGATGTGATCAGCCGAATGTATCCTAATTTAGAAGATTTAAAAGGCTTAGCTGATAGCCCTTATATTGATCGTCCTATCTTAATGTGTGAATACGCACATGCTATGGGTAACTCAGTCGGCCATTTAGCTGAATACTGGGATATGGTTTGGGCACATGATAATTTAATTGGTGGTTATATCTGGGATTGGATTGACCAAGGGTTAGAAAAACAAGATGCACAAGGCAATACCTTTTTAGCTTACGGTGGTGATTTTGGTGATAAACCAAATGATTCAAATTTCTGTATTAACGGGATTATTGATTCTTATCGCAATCCAAAACCGCCAATTGAAGAAGCTAAATATGTATTCCAGCCTATTAAAGTGACTGCGGTAGACTTAGCTCAAGGCAAAGTTAACATTAAAAACCGAAACTTTTTTGTTAACTTAAATAAATATGATATCCGCTGGTCATTAAGCGAAGATGGTAAATTAATTGAACAAGGCGAGTTAGCGCAGGTTGATATTGCACCACAAGCTGAAAAGACGGTTAAAGTTAACTTTACTAAACCCAGCTTAAAAGCCGGTGCTAAGTATTGGTTACGGTTAAGCTTACATACCCGCAAAGACGAGTTATGGGCAAAAGCTGGATTTGAGTTAGCCAAAGCGCAATTTGAATTGCCTTTTTATCAAGCTAAATCACAACCGAAAGCTGATTACCCTAGCGTTCAGTTGGAAAAGAGCTCAACCAAAGTAACGGTTAAAAATGATAATTTTAGTGCTAGCTTTGATCCAAAAACCGGTTATTTAACACAATACACCAGCCGTGCTTCGGGTAAAAACCAAGTTTTGGTTGAATCGGCACTTACACCTAACTTTTGGCGACCAGAAACAGATAACGACAGATTAGGTTGGCAAACCGCTAAAACCTTAGCTTATTGGAAAGATGCGCCACAAAAATTATCTCTGGTTAATTTTGAGGTTAATCACACGTCAGAGCAGCAAGTAAAAATAGTGGCTCAATTACAAGATAAAGGTAAAGTTGATTTAACGCTGAGTTATTTAATTTCTGGTAACGGCGATGTGAAAGTGGATTTTGATTTTACCGCTGATGAATCACTTCCATCTATTTTACGTATTGGGATGACGACCAATGTGAGCAAAAAGCTAATCAACATGAGCTTCTTAGGTAAAGGGCCATTTGAAAATTATATAGACAGAAACCAAGGCGCTGAAATGGGTGTATATTCAGGCCAAGTAGAGCAGTTTGTACATAACTATGTCCGTCCTCAGGAAAACGGTAACCATACTGATATTGATTGGTTAGATTTAATGGATGCACGTGGTCATGGTTTGGTGATCAATGGTGAACAGCCATTAAGCATGTCGGTTTGGCCTTGGTCGGCACAAAATTTAGAAAACAGTACACATACCAATGAATTAGTTAAGCAAGGTGCTTACACAGTTAATATTGATTTAATTCAAGCTGGTGTGGGTGGTACTGATTCATGGAGTCCTAAAGCTGCACCTATTGATAAATACAAAATATTCCCAGGACATTATCAATACAGCTTTACTTTGTCTCCCGTTAAATTTGATTAATATCAATATTAAAACTGCCACTTATTTTATGAAAGGTGGCAGTTTTTTATAAGGTCTACTTATGTATCAATTAAATAAAACAATGAGTTTAGCCGCGATGAGTGTGGTATTGAGCAGCACACTGCTATCGTGTTCACTGCCGCCTTTTCACAATAGTTCAACTGATCAAACTCAACTAGATGTCGGTTATGAGTGGGGCAGCGAATTAGCACAGCTACCTACACCGCCTGCGGGGATGAAATGGCAACTCAATTCTCAATTTAGTGACGAATTTGAGAATTGGGATGCAACTAAATGGCAAGCGCAACATAATTGGTGGAATGGTTCAGGTGAGAACCGTCCAGGTGCTTACGTTGAAGCCGAGCATGCCGATGACACCGAAAACGTTGAAATTAAAGATAGTAAATTATTTTTATACAGCAAAGCGAATGGCCCCTCAAAAGAAAAGTGGGTTGGTACCTCGGTTGTTTCATCTAAACAGCCTATTTCGTATGGATATTACGAAGTTAAAATGAAAGCATCTATGTTAGCGACGACATCTGCTTTTTGGATGCAAGGTCGATTTAGCGAAATTGATGTCATCGAAGCCATCGGCGCACCCAAAAAAGGCGCTAAAAACTTTGAAAAAGGATTAAGTACTAACTTTCATTATTTTCCAAATGGTTTTGGCAAACCTGGTTATTTAAATGGCCCGATTGAATTAGCCGCTATAAAAAATGAGCAAGCACCTGATGGCGCAGCACATGGCTGGCATACTTACGGTATTTGGTGGGTAAATGAAGATTATGCTTATATCTATTTAGATGGTAAACGGGTAAGTGACTTTCACCGAGTTAAAGAACCTGGCCACCCACAAACGGATAAACTCGAATTTCCGGCTCCGTTTAACGAAACCATGACCTTATTTATGGATACTGAAATTTGGAATTGGGGCGACGGTAAACCCGGCACACCGACCCCACAAGAGCTTGCTGCAACAGATGGTAGCAATGCGATGCAGGTTGAATGGATACGAGCTTATAAGCTAGTTGCAGAATAAAAGCCGATTTAAAATTATAAGAGCATAGCAATGAGATTAAGCCAATTAATACTTGAATTCAAGATACAAAGCCGTTTAAGAGATTTTATTAAATGTCTGTTATTAATTGGCTTACCATTTAATGTATTCATGGGCTGGCAGCAAGCTAGTGCTCAAGAACAAACGAGAAAGCCAAACAAGCATTATCATTCCAATGGCGCTGCAGTAGGGCAAGCTAAAAACAGAGCTAAACCAAATATTGTTTTTATTTTGTCTGATGATCAATCTGTAAATAGTTTAGCAAGTTTAGGCAACACCCAAATTATTAGCCCCAATATTAATGCATTGGCAAAGCAAGGTGTTACTTTTAGCCATGCATATAACATGGGCGGCTGGAATGGCGCTGTTTGCTTAGCTTCGCGCGCTATGTTCAATACAGGCCGATCTTTATGGCAAGCAAAAGCATTAGAAAAACCACAAAATAAAGCCACTCGTATAAAAACCACCTGGGCAAATCAAATGAAAGCCAGAGGCTATCAAACCTATATGACAGGCAAGTGGCATGTTCATATAAAAGCGGAGGCCGTATTTGACCATGTAAAGCATGTGCGAGCGGGTATGCCACAAGATGCTTGGGATTTTCCTACAATGGTTAATCATTTTTCAGATTTAGCGAAAGGCAAATATGATAGCTACGCTGATTTTATGCCAGTTGGCTATAATCGGCCTTTGTCAGCTAATGATGATTCATGGTCACCTACAGATATTCGATTTGGTGGTTATTACGAAGGGGGAACACACTGGAGTGAAGTGGTTCGTGATGATGCGATTGAATTTATTAAACAGGCCAGTCAAAAAGAAACGCCTTTTTTCATGTATATTGCTTTTAATGCTCCGCATGATCCACGTCAGGCGCCTCAAGCCTATCAAGATTGGTATGCGGTGGAGCAAATAAAAGTGCCTGAGAGTTTCTTACCTAAATATCCATATCAAGAACAAATAGGCAATGGACCTAGTTTGCGTGATTCAGCACTGGCCCCTTTTCCTCGAACTGAATTTGCGGTTCAAACCCATATTAAAGAATATTATGCATCTATTTCGCATATGGACAAGCAAATTGGTGATATTTTAGCCGCCTTGAATGCTGCTAAAGTTATGGATAATACGTATCTTATTTTTACGTCAGATCATGGTTTAGCTGTGGGTGAACATGGTTTATTTGGCAAACAGAACCTATATGAGCACAGTGTACGAGCCCCTTTTATTATAACAGGTCCAGATCTTGATCAAGGGGTTGTTAATGATTCAGATATTTATATTCAGGACGCAATGGCAACCGCATTAGATTTAGCGGGCGGTAAAAAGCCAGAACATGTGTTTTTTAATTCAGTTTTACCCTTGGCTCGTGGTCAGCAAACTGAATCTAATTACCCTCAAATATATGGTGGCTATATCGATTTACAGCGCATGATTAAGCAAGATGGCTATAAATTAATCGTATATCCGAAAGCGCAGGTTGTTCGTTTGTATCATTTAGCGAGTGATCCACAGGAATTAAAGGATCTTGCCCAACAGCCAGATTACCAACAAAAAACTAAAGACTTATTTAAATCATTAATGGCATTACAAGCCGAGTTAAAGGATCCGCTTGATTTATCAAATATTTATCAAGCTTTGTAATTAAAGTTAATAAGTCAGCCAATTTCACTAATCAAAATTAGGTTATATCGTATGAGTAAGATTGACAAACAAGGTAGATTTAAAACCTTAATTAAATCAAAAGTTAAATCAAAGTATCAGCATTTAATCACAGGTTTATGCTCGGCTATTATCCTGTCAGCGTGTAGCCAAACTGGCACCAATCAAACAAAATTTAATTCAGTTGATTCGGCTGCTTCATCAACTGAGCAAACATCAGAAGCTGAACTTGTCAGCCCGATATTAAAAGCAGGTGATAAGCCCAATGTGGTTCTGATTTTAATTGACGATTTAAGTCATTATGGCATGACCACATATGGCTCAAATGTGATTCGCTCAGTAAGAGGCCACTTTCCTGATAAAAAATTTAGCACGCCTAATATAGATGCTCTAGCACAAAGCGGTTTGCGGGTAGAAAATGCGTTTACGCATCCTATTTGCGAAAATACGCGCATTGCTTTAATGAGCGGTAAAAATAACGATCGAAACTACCTTCGTCCAAAATCACAACATGCATCTGATATTACCTTCGGTGATGTTTTTCAAAAAGCTGGCTACACCACAGGCATGTATGGTAAGTGGAAACAGACACGTGGTACCAAAGAAATTGCTGGCAAAGACTATATTTCAGAATTTGGTTGGGACGATTATGTCGCGTTTGATGTGGTTGATGAAGGTCAGCGTTTTATTAACCCAAACTTAGTCATTAACGGCGAAATTAAAAACTACCAAGGGCGTACTGATCTTGATCCAGAAACGGGTAGAAGATGGTACGGCCCCGATATTTTTAACCGTCACGCTTTACAATTTATAGAAGGTAACAAAGATAAACCTTTTTTCTTATATTACCCAATGGCGCTGGTTCATGATGATCATAAACCCACGCCAGACACTAAACCTAATTCGATTTTTGATAATTTTGATGAAACGCCGCATAGCCGAAATGGTGCGACAGGCGATGATCCTAAATACATTATTGACATGATTGAATACACAGATAAATTAATTGGTAAAGTGGTTAACAAAATTGATGAGCTGGGGTTACGAGAAGAAACTTTAATTATGGTCATGGGTGACAATGGCACCAAAGAAATTTTTGCACATGTGATGCCTGATGGCAGTGTTTACCCGGGTAGAAAAGGTGGCAACGCTGATAATGGATTACATGTTGGCATGGTGTTAAATCAACCAGGCACCATTCCAGCTGAATCTAACGATACTCGTGGTTATGATGGTTTGGTTTATCTAACCGATGTATTTCCAACTATTGCGGAAGCGGCGGGTATTGAAATACCACAAGCCACAGATTTAGATGGTATTAGTTTTTGGCAGCAAGCAATGGGCGCCTCGGGTGAACCTAGAGATAATATATATAGCTGGTTTATTGGTAACGAAAAATATACAGCGGAAACTGATCCAGTCAAAATTCGATTTGCGTTTAACAAAAATTTTAAACGTTATGGCCCGAGCCGATATTTTCCTAACGGCCGATTTTTTGATTTACGCACAGATTTGTTAGAACGCGAAGGTGACCGCTATGTAGAATTACGTTGGGGCCTACGTCGGTACAGTGGCCTTAATATTAACAATTTAACGCCAGAACAACACAAAGCTTATACAGAATTAGGTAAAGTGTTGGCAGAAAACGAGCTCGTTAGAGTGAATAAACTGGCGATAACATCGGATAAATCAAGTTTATCTGTAGGCGAAACGATAAACTTAAATGCTCAAGTATGGCCAAAAAATGCCAAACGTGACGGTGTGGTATGGGTGTCTAGCGATTCTAATATTGCCAGCGTGAATAAGTTTGGTGAAGTCACTGGCCATAAAGCAGGAAAAGTCGAAATTAGCGTTTACTCATGGGACGATGCAGAACCAATTGCAAGCAACCGTAATCCAACTTTTTATACGGACGGTATCACAGCCGTGAAAAAGTTAACGGTTAAGTAATTTTAAATCGGAGCCAGTTTTTAACTTGCTCCGATTTTGCTTATTTAACGAAGTAGTAAGTAAAAAAAGCCACTAGAAAGCAATTCGTTACTTAGAGTTTAGGTTATTTATATTCTTTTATAAATTTTATATTTATATTTAAATCATGTACCATTGGTTATTGTTAACATTTAATTTAAGCTATTATTAAGTAAGCTTTAAGTTATTGAATAAGTTTAATACGTTAGTTTGAGCTTATTCATCACCTAAGTTGATATTAAGCCAAACAAATACCATTAGTTTAAGGTACATTGCCAATGACAGATTTAAAATCAAATTCACTTAATCCTACCCCGCAATCAGGTTGTGATCCGCATGGCCAAATTATCGGTCAAGGCGATTTTCAATACCGAGTTAATACGCAGTGGGGCCGTTTAAACGCCAAGCAAACGCCAGTTGAAAATTGCCATGACATGGCATTTGATTCAAAAGGCCGTTTAATTATGGTGACCGATCACCCGCAAAATAACTTTATCGTATACAGCAAAGAGGGCGAGTTACTTGACGCTTGGGGAAGCCAATTTCCGGGTGCGCATTCAATTAAAATTGTGAATGAAAACGGTGAGGATTTTATGTATGTGGTTGATTCAGGTTGGATTAGCAATCGTCATTGGGACGGAAAATCATATAATGAGTGGGATTCGCCTTATAATAAAGTGATAGCTCAAGCCGGTTTTATTGCTAAGTTGTCAATGGATGGGCGCGTATTATTTACCATTTCACATCCACAAACCATTGGTATATACACCCCAGATCAGCCTTTTAGACCAACTGATATCGCGATAGCACCAAACGGTGATTTATACGTGACGGATGGTTATGGATCAGATTATTTAATTCAGTATGACTCAAACGGACGCTATATTCGCCATTGGGGCGGTCAAGATAATAGTGATCCAAATTATAACTTAGTGAATACACATGGCGTTTCTGTTGATTTACGCTCACCTGAAAACCCACATTTAATTGTCAGCTCTCGATTTGAACAAGCGCTCAAACGCTTTACTTTAGACGGCCAATTTATTGAAAAAATTGAAACCCCAGGCGCTTACATTGGGGGGCCTGTTTATAGCGGCGATCACTTTTTTGCACCTGTATGTTGGTCACATTATAACGATGAAAATGCGGTCGATTCGGGATTTATTTCAGTGTTTGATAAAAATAATCAAATAGTGGCTAACTTAGGTGGTACGCAACCTGAATATATAAATGGAGCGTTGCAACCTATGGTCAGCACCTGGGACATATTTAACCATGTACATGGTATCGCAATTGACGACGACGGAAATTTATATGTGGGTCAATGGCGTGCTAATAATACTTATCCATTTAAATTGGAAAAGATAAAATAACTCAGCGTTATCAAATTTTGTATATAAATTAAAACCGCGCGAGCAAGCTTCGCGCCTACACATGGCTGTGGGGTTAAAAAGACAGACTAGGAAAATTTAAAATAAAAAAGCCGATGATACTAAAGCTAAGCATCATCGGCTTTTTGCTGGGGATTGGTTAGTGGCAGTTTGTTACAGGGAACAAACTGAGCTTAATGGTTAAGCGGTTTCGTTTGCTTGCCACTTCATAATCGCATCGTCGTTCAGTTTATGAAGCGGATAATAGACAGCTTCATTTTCTTTAAACGAGACATTACGTTTTGCATTAAATGCACTAATCATTGACCATCTGGGCTCAGACGATTGGTTTTGGTTCGATTTATGTAATAAGTTGCAATGGAAAAATAATGTATCGCCCGGTGCTAACTCAACATCAATTAGTTCGTGATGTTTTAATGCTTCTTCAACAAATAGCATATCTGCACCTTTTTGATCGCCGGTTTTATTGTGATCGATTCGGCCAATATGGTGTGAACCTTTTAATACTTGCAGACAGCCATTTTCTTTATTTGCTCGGTTAATCGCAACCATAACACTCACTTGCAGTGGGTATAAATAAAAGTTGTCTCTGTGCCAGTAACCAAAATCTTGATGCCATTCCCAAGCACCTCCAACGAATGGTTCTTTCATCATCACTTTTGTACTGGTGTGATAAATTTCTTCACCTAGAATTTTCTCTACTGAGTCAACCATCCGGCGGCCACGCGCAAACATACCGTATAAATCATCACCTGCATCTTGCCATAAGCACACTTTACTAACGGTGCCTGAAGCATCTTTTTTGTGCCAAGCTCTTTCATTTAACGAGTCATCATTAAATGCTCTTTGCTGTAAACGTTCAATTTCTTCTGTTGAATAAAATCCACGTGCGATGACATACCCATCACGATGGAAGTCGTTAATTTGTTCAGGTGTTAATATTTGTGTACTCATTTTAAAAGCTCCGAGTTAGTGTGACATTTAACCTCAACTTGCAATAATAACTGGCTTGTTATTGGTTATTTATTGTAAACATAAATTATTCAATAACTTAGCTAAATTATCATTCCAAGTTGAGGTGTACTGTCTGTAATAATGTATGATGTTGACAATTAATTCAAGTTTATTTTGTTTTTATATGAATATTTTATTTGTATAAAAATAAAGTGGCAACTTAAGAAAAGTAGAATTGTCGTCTAATTCGTTTCTTAAAAGTTAAACACTTGGATAGGTGACTGGCTATTTTATTGTTTAAATTGTATAATGTTGACAATAAACTGAAAATTTAAGACAAAATAAGTTGTCAAATTGATACGTTTATTTAACAATAGGGGGCGGGTGTTTACATTAATCCACACTAAACTGAATATACATTCAAGTTAAGCCAATTAAACGTAATATAAATAGAGAAGTATTTTAAAATGTATCAATCAAGTCGAAACGCACTTTTTTATGCCTTTATTGTCTCCATAGGCGGCTTTATTTTTGGTCTGGATATCATGCTGATATCCGGGACCTTTCAATATACCAGTATTGAATTTGGATTAACCGCAATTGAAAAAGGCAATATTGCAGCAGCACCTAACTATGGTGCTTTAATCGCGTTACTCGTTGCGGGTTATTTTTGTGACAAACTTGGCCGTAAACGTACCTTAATGATTATTGCGGGCTTGTATGTTATTTCAGCCATAGGTTCCGCGTTTGCAACCAGTTATTTTGGTTTATTTTCAGCTCGTTTGGTAGGTGGTTTAGCGTTTACTTCACTCAGTTTGGCCTCTATGTATATTGGTGAAATTGCCCCGCCTAGAATGCGTGGTAAATTAGTAGGTTTAAATCAGCTTAATATTGTACTAGGTATTTTAGCTGCAACCATTTTAAATTATTATCTAGTTGAAATTGCGAATGCCGGTCAATCTTGGTCACAAATGATAGGTTTGGATGAAGCTAATGTATGGCGTTGGATGTTAGGTTTAGAAACAATTCCAGCTGTGATTTGGTTTGTATTGCTCTTCTTTATTCCTGAAAGTCCAAGATGGTTAATGCTTAACCATAGTAAAGAGAAAGCACATTCAGTTATTAAAAAATTGGTGCCTGCAAACGAAGTCGAAACACAATTTAATCAAATTGTTCATAGTTTAGAAAATACCGAGCACTCGTTAAGTTATGGTGAGCAATTAAAAGCGCTCTTTAGCAAAAGCATGCGAATGGCGTTGTTAATTGGCGTATTTATGGCCATTATTCAATCTTTATCTGGTATGAATGCCGTACTGGCCTTTATGCCCATGATTTTCCAACAAGTTGGTGGTGGTGAATCTGCATTTTTACAATCTATCTGGGTGAGTTTAATTGGTACTGTATTTACAGTAATGGCTTTATTACTGATTGATAAGCTAGGACGTCGTAAAATATTATTAGGTGGTTTAGTCACTTGTGCAATTAGTATGGGTCTGGTTACTTACGGATTTTATGATGCCACCTATATGATTAGCGCGGAAGCAATCAATAGTTTATCTACCAGTGTAGATACCTCGGCGCTTACACCATTGATTGGCATGGAATATACCAGCGATATTAATTTTAAAACGGCGGTAATTGATGCTATTGGTCGCGATAGTTTTGCTTTAATTGAGAATGATTTATTACTACAAAGCACCGACATACAAGGCATGTTAGTTTTAGTTGGGATTATTGCATTTGTTTGTTCGTATAACTTTTCGTTAGGGCCTATTTTATGGATTTTATTTTCTGAAATTTTCCCAACTAAAGTGCGTGCTGTAGCCATCACCTCAAGTGCCTTAGTTGCCACTATTTTTGGTGGTATTGTGGTACCAACCTTATTCCCATGGCAGCTTGAAAACTTAGGTGCAACTTATACCTTTTTAGCTTATGGCGCTTTTTGTTTACTTGGATTTGCAGTTATGGCTAAAATTACGCCTGAAACCAAAGGTAAAACCATTGAAGAAATTGAAGAATTAATTGGCGGTGATAAGGCAGCTTAATTAATGATTGGTCTGTTTGTATACTAAGCACCAGACATAATAAGTAAACAGGATTAATACTAATGGCTTAGCAATTTAATTTGCTAAGCCATTTTTTTAATTAAGATACTGCTTATTGATTTAGTGTGAGCCACTTTTTAGCTAATGGATTAATTACACCAGTATTAACCCAAATTTTATCTATTACATTTTGTTTTTTTAAGATAACAATGCCTTTATTTAGTGCCTCAAAAATCTGTTTTGCATTGGGCGCTTGTTTGGTAATGATAAAATGGCGGCTATCAGGAAAAACAATTTTTACACCGGGTAAATTTACGAGTGACATATCTTCAAACTGAAAATTCATTGAGTGACTAAATTCACCAAAGCAAAAATCGGCTCGTTTAGCTAGTAACATTCGATGAATGGAAATTTGATTGGGTGCATCTACTCGAATGGGGGTTATTTTTTCTAGTGCTTGCCAGTCGTAAATCCAATGTTGAGGTGTTATACCGACAAAGTGTTTTAATTGTTTGGCAAGTAGAGTTGGTGGAATGCTTAACAACTGATGATTCCTGGTAGTGAATAAAGCCTTTTCAAATTCATTTTTGGCAAAAATAGGTTCACTGATATAAACGGCTATGTTTTCTGCTTCTTTGCGCCAAACGGTTTCTCCAACTGAGTGAAATCCTTGATTGATTAGAAGCCATAAATTACGAGAATAATTGCCTGATTCTATTATATTTAATTTGTACTCTAGCCCCGATGCTTGCAACGCTTTGCAAAAAATAACGAGTTCAATTGCACTACGCGGTACAAAGTCACCGCTAAATGTGTCTATTTGTGCACAAGATGTATTTTGTGTCCATTTTTGATAAGTCAGGTAAACCGCGTGAGAAACGCTAATATTAATATCTACAGATTTAGCTGTCAGGCAGCCACTAAAAAGCAAACTAAAATTAAACACGAATATGGATATAAAATGACGGTGACGTAAATTCATATATTAACCTTAGACTCACGCGGCTTGGATAATCTTTATTAGACTATAGTCTATTGCTCCAAATTTAAGGACATGAGCGAAAACTTAATTAGAAAAATTTTCGCGTAACCATTGGGTTAAAACAAATCATCCATACATTAATGCTTACATTCAGTTGATTAGTTTTTATGTCAATCGCTATTGATACCACACTTAAAAGGCACTCATTTATGGCTATTACTTTGTACGGCTCGATTCCTTCACCTTATGTTCGCCGGATTAGAATGTTACTTGAAGGACAAGACTATCAGTTTGAAGTTGTTGACTTATACAATGATGAGGCAAGGGCTGAGTACGCTAAACTAAACCCACTAAAAAAAATGCCGATGATGATCAATGGTGAGCAAAAATTATATGACTCTCATGTAATTGCTCAGTATCTTCAGCATAAATTTAATTTAGCGCCACCCAGTTTCGACGAACTTAATTTAGTGAGTGGGGTAGACGCAGTAGTTGACTCGCTGATCGTTATTTTTTATGGCAAGCGATCTGAATTTGAAATTTCTAAAGATAAATTAATTTTTCAATTACAGCTAGAGCGCATTCCTGATGTGTTAACTTGGTTAAATGAGCAAGCTAAGCAGGGCGGGTTTAACCATTGGGGCTATGCCAGTATTGCACTTGTCTCGTTCGTAAATTGGGTAGAATTTAGAAATTTATACGATTTAACACCCTATAAAGATTTATTGGCCGCAGTCGATTTACACCGCGAACGAGCGATTGTGAAATCAACCATGCCAACTTAACTTTTGTGAGTAAAAGACAAAGCCATGGTTTTTACAATCACCTATGGCTTTACCTAAATAAGCTCAATTTAGTTGGGTTTTGTTAGGCGTGTGAATTTTTGTCTTATTTTCTCTAAACTCATATTATAAACAAAGATGGGCACGCTTTAATCACAGTTTTGCCTTTTACGCGCAATATTGAGCCAAGTTTGTACTTTCTTTTCTAGTTCAGCTGCATTAATGGGCTTAGTTAAGTAATCATTCATGCCACTGTTTAAACACTTTTCACGGTCACCTGCCATTGCGCTGGCTGTCATTGCAATGATAGGAATTCCTTTATACAGTTCACCTGCAGCGCCGTTTCTAATTTGTTCGGTTGCACTGTAGCCATCGAGCAACGGCATCTGGCAATCCATTAAAATAAGCAGTGGTGGGTTTTTATCAGCTAATTGAATCAACTGAGCGATTGCATCTTCACCGTGGTTGGCCAGTTTTATATCTAATTGCCATGAATCTAAAATACCCGCGGCAACTGCTTGATTGATCTCATTATCATCAACAATTAAGATTGAAAGCCCTTGGTATTGCGTATTTTGGGATGCTAAAGGGTTTTGCTGAATAAGCTTAGTTTCATCAGACTGACTTTTTAATAATTTACCGATTACCTTAGATAATTCAGCTGGCACAACAGGTTTACCAATATTAAATAAATTATTAGATTGTATATCGCTAATTTTTTGAATGCGTTTGTTCTGATCAGTCATCACAATGCTGGCAATTGGCTTGGTTTGTTTAACTAACAATTGCTGAAGTTGCTTTGTTTTAGTGGTATCCAACGCGTTTTGATTTAATACAACAAATTCATAATCTGCTTGTTTTTCTAACTGTTTTGCAGCGCTGTCTAGATCTGTAAAATCAAATACAACGGCATGCCAACTTTTGAGTAATTCACTGATCGCTTGGCGACTTGATTCATTTTGATCGATTAGCACAAATGCTAAATTTGAAATGTTTAGAGTTGGAATTTCAGCGAGTTTAGGTTTGTCTGCACGTTTTAACTTTAAGCTAAAGGTAAAGGTACTGCCTTTACCTTCTACGCTGTGTAGTTCAATATCACCGTTCATCAATTCACATAACTGTCGGGTAATTGATAAACCTAAACCAGTACCGCCATATTTACGTGTGGTGCTATTATCAGCCTGTGAAAATGAATTAAATAATAGTGCTTGTTTATCAGCTGAAATCCCTATGCCCGTATCTTTTACTGAGCAAATAAATTCAACCGTTTTGGCATCGATAATCTTACTACTGGCCGATAATACAATTTCACCTTGGTCAGTAAACTTAGTTGCATTGTTAATTAAATTAATTAAAATTTGCTGAAGTCGATGATAATCACCAATTACAATTTGTTGTTCAATGTCAGCCGCGTCGAAAACAAATTCTATGCCTTTTTCTTGAATTTTTAATGCCATTGAAACAGCTAATTCGCTTAATACATTTAAGACATTAAATTCAACCTCTTCTAAATCGAGTTTACCGGCTTCTATCTTACTAAAATCGAGAATATCGTTAATGAGTGCAGTTAGGTTAGAAGCACTCAGTTCTGCCATTTTAAGGTAGTTTTGCTGTCTTTCAGTTAATGGATCTTGTTTTATCAGTTTTAGCATGCCATAAATACCATTCATTGGCGTGCGAATTTCATGGCTCATGTTAGCCACAAAACTGCTCTTGGCATGATTTGCTGAGACGGCTTCATTACGGGCAATTTCGAGCTCTTGGGTGCGCTCTAAAACTTGTTGTTCAAGTGAACTGTTTAAGCTTTGTATTTTATTTTCGTTATCTTTTTGCTCGGTTATATCTCGGATAATGGCCGCTATCCCTTTAAGCTTTCCGTTTAAATAAATAGGAGATAAAGTCACGGCTATGATGCGGTGTATATTATTATCAGTGGTGATAGATTGCTCAAAACTTGCCTGTTTTTCGCCATCCTGAATCGCTTTAATGCCATCAACTAGCGGCCCAGTATGGGAATCTGCATGCGTTAAATCAACTAAACTGGTACTGCTCTCAAGCGTTATTCTGTTTCCAAATATAGTGACAGCGGCATGGTTCCACGCTTTTATAATGCCTTTGTTGTCCATTGAAATTATGGCATCTGACGAGCTGTCAATAATAGCTGCATGTTTTGCTTGAGTTGCGTTTAAATTTATACTGTTACGAATATTAGTTTGGTAAAACATTAATAAAATAATAATAACCAAATAAATAATAGAAACGCTAATAACTGAATTTTGTGCCCGCTGATAAATAAGCTGGTTAAGCTTTTCATCACTTAGTGCGACAATGACTTTTAGTTGACGGCCATTGATATAATTGTCTAGCTCTATATGTCGGCTTAAGATATACCAAGGTTGCTGAGTTTGTTGTTGAATGACTTTAGTTAAAGCCGAGTCTTGGTTTTGTAAAGTTGAAAATTGCGATTGCCATGTAGCCGGCTGGTTTAAATTAAATCCAAAGTCGAATTGGCTATTAGGGTGAATAATAAATTGATCATCTTTGTTTAATAAATACATCGATAAATAATCAGGTAGTTCACTCTTTAATTGGTTGAGCATATCGTCGGCGTTAAAATTAATAACAACCAAACCAAAAAAGTTCTTATTGCTATCATAAACCGGCATAGATGAACGAAAGGTGGGCCAATAAGGATATTCTACTTGATTAAATTCTTGATTCAGTTCTAAGTCACTAATGTAGGTTTGGCTGGGCTTAAGCTGGCTCGTTTCGATAAAATAATTTTTATTGCCTTTTTGCTGCATATCTTCATCTTTGATGATATGAATTCCGTCAATTTTTCGGTCAAGTCGAATCAACTCACGGCCATTATCGGCAGCACCAATATAACGAATTTGGGCAACATTAGGGTAATTTAATAAAAAACCTTTAAAAATGGTTTCTAGCCTTTTATGCCAAATGCTGATGGCTGTTTTATTTTTGGGGTCAACGCCTTGGTTTTCTGTGGCCCTTATAATACCGGAGATAGGCGGCAATATTTTTAGAAAACGAGCATATTGTCTTGCACGAAATAGCTCTTGTTCGAGCTGATCTTTTCGCATATCCAGTTGGGTTTGCATTTCATGCTGAACTTCTTTAGTTACATCTTGCTTAACTTGATTGATTAAGAAAAACAGCAAAATAGCAGAAATTAGTGTAGAAAACGCGATAGCGCCAGCAAAAAAATGCCTGAGTGAAGAGGTCTTAGAGGTAATTAGCATGGCTTGTTCAATGTATCCATTGTGTTTCTACTTCTTATAATCGTAACTATAGATAAAAATAACAAATATTACCTTCAATTGCTGCTACTTTTGCGTAATTGTTTGTAAACTTGTGTTATTGGGTACTATCAAGCCTAAATTAACCTTAACTTGGTTTACTGAATATGTTTCAAGCGGCCTTTTTGCATGGGGACCGCGTTAAATTCCCTTGCATACGATCCCATGGATAGGGGAGGTAGAGCGACGTTGGAATCAAAGCTAAGGCTAGATATTGATGCGTGAATTTGCCTTGGCCACGCAAAAAATACTCGTTAGAAACCATGCAGAGCGATAAGGTTAAATCATTCAATTCGTTAGAATACACCTTAATACGAATTGAGGTAAATTAAGGTAAAAGTTTGAAAAATGAGGGCAGATACACAGTCATTTATTTAGAGGGAGATAATAATCTACGGCTGCCAAGCACGTTAGCTTGGTCAGCTGTGAATTTGCCCTAAAATTACTTCAAGCTACAAATATCGAGTTAAAAGCGCTATAAAGATTGTAGCTTAATTGATTGCGATTCAGTCGCTTTCAAAATAACAGGAATCGATTTAGAGGTTGGCGTTTGTGAATCAATACCAACACTCTCTATAGGTACTAAAGGGTTTGTTTCAGGGTAATAAGCGGCCAAGTTGCCAGCGGGAATATCATAAAATACTAAACTAAAATTCTTTACTTGACGAGTTTTGTTATCGTTACAAATAGATTGAATATCTACCAGCTGTTCTTCAGTTAAATTAAGCGCTTGTGCATCTTTGGGATTAATAAAAAGTACATTACGCTTGCCTTTTATACCTCTGTATCTGTCATCCATGCCATAAACAGTTGTATTGTACTGATCGTGCGAGCGCAAACTTTGTAATACAAAAACAGTTTGCTGGTTTTGGGCACTAATGGCTTTAGCTTGGCTGGAACAATCTGAAATGACTGATTGAGGTAACTGACTGGCATTAAACCGAGCACGTTTGCTGGGTGTATTCCATTTAAGATTGGCCGCACTATTATGTAAATGAAAGCCGGCTGGTTGTTCTATTTTTTGATTAAGATCCTTGAAACCATCAATGGTATTTTCAATTAAGACTCGAACTTTAGCATAATCATCGCGTAAACTGAGCCAATCTAGCGAGCTCTTGTTATTACCTAAAGTAGCATGTGCTATTTGCGCCACAATATCAGTTTCAGACAAACATAATTTAGAAATAGGTTCACTCATACCGGTAGAGGCGTGTACCATACTAAAGGTATCTTCCACTGTTATTTTTTGTAAACCCGCCTGTTGCACATCTAATTCAGTTCGACCTAAACAAGGTAAAATAAGTCCATCCGTTGACACCATAAGATGGCTGCGATTTAACTTAGTGCTAATTTGTACATTAAGCTCTGCATTTTGCATTGCTTTGTATGTAAAGTCTGTATCAGGGGCCGCCGCTGCTAAATTGCCGCCTAATGCAATTAAAACTTTACTTTGTTTTTGCGCTAGCGCTTTTAAAGCTTGATATACATTATGTCCGGCTTCTCGTATAAAAGCTCGCTTAAAATAGCGCTCTAAGTTGTCAATAAATTCTGCACTGGGTTTTTCATTTATCCCCATAGTGCGGTTGCCCTGAACATTGCTATGACCGCGTACTGGGCAGAGTCCAGCGCCTGCTTTACCCATTTGGCCGGTGAGCAAATGTAGGTTTACAATTTCTTGAATAGTGTCCACCGAATGCTTGTGTTGGGTTATGCCCATTGCCCAACAGCTAATAACCCGTTCACTATTGGCGAACACTTTTGCGGCTTGAGTAATTTCAGCTTGGCTTAATCCAGATTGTATTTCAATTGTGGCCCAATTGGTGATTTTTATGGTTTGCAGATAGTCATTGAATGCTTGGGTATGTTGTTCAATAAATGAGAGGTTAACTGCGTTTGGCTCGTTTTCAATTATATATTTTGCCATGCCGCGAATAGCGGCCATATCGCCACCCAGCTTGGGGGTTAAATATTGGTGACTAATTTGGGTAGCGGCGGGGGTCAACAGTTCTGTAGGCGACTGTGGGCTGGCAAATTTTTCAAGCGCGACTTCTTTTAAATTATTAAAGCTAACAATTTTACTACCTTTTTTAGCGGATTTTCGCAGTGCGTTCATCATTCTTGGATGATTTGTTCCTGGATTTTGACCAAATACAAAAATGGCGTTTGCTTGGTCAAAATCATTTAATACCACTGTACCTTTACCGACACCTATGGCTTTGTTTAAGGCAATACCACTAGCTTCGTGACACATGTTGGAACAATCGGGCAAATTATTTGTGCCATAAAAGCGGGCAAATAACTGGTATAAATAGGAGGCTTCGTTACTGGCTCGACCAGATGTATAAAATTCAGCCTGATGCGGTGTTTCTAAGCTGTTGAGCTTATCTGCGATGAGTTTAAAAGCTTGTTGCCAAGAAATAGGCTCATAATGACCTGTTTGCTTATTGTAGCGCATGGGTTCAGCTAAACGGCCTTGATATTCAAGCCAGTAATCACTTTTTTGGGCAAGTTGTTTAACGGAATATTTTGCAAAAAATGCAGAGTCGACAATTTTGTTGGTGGCTTCCCAAGCTACGGCTTTAGCGCCATTTTCACAAAATTGAAATTTGCCTTCCTTACTGTCACCCCAAGCACATCCGGGGCAATCAAAACCATCAGTTTGGTTTACTCGTAGTAAATTTTTTATATTATCTTTTGCTCTGTGGCTTTGTAACACATGTTTAAAACTAGACTGAACTGAAGCAAATCCGCCGGCTTTTTGAGGTTTTTTATGTAGTTTAGACATGAATTGCTCCATTTGATGAAGGGGGTTGCATATTAGAATAAATAATCGCTGAATCCTGTTTTGGGATATGGATTAGGTTTAAGTTATGTTCGAGCGCACGTTCAACCGCTAGTCGGCTGGGTGAAGCCAAACTAATTAAGTTTTGGGCGCCAAATAAAATGGCTTTATTGATTAATTCGCTACTGCAACGGCTGGTTACGAGTAACGACTCACAGCGTTGTTTTTGCCGTAGCATAGCACCAATGAGTTTATCTAACGCATTGTGACGACCTAAATCTTCTCTACAAAGTTGAATTTGCGCCTGTGCATTTAAGCCAAATGCTGCGTGTATTGCGCCTGTGGTTTTCGCTTTTATTTGGTGTTGCTGCATTTGTTGTTTTAGGTGAGATAAATTCGTTAATTGAACGGGTGCTTTGGGGCTCAATTTAGGGAATTTGGGTAAAGCTTGTTTGATAGCCGTTACGCCACAAATACCGCATCCAGTATTACCTGCTAGTTGCCTTTTATTGTGTTTAAGCATTTCAAAGCAACGGTTTGCGACTGTGATTTCTATATTCATTCCTTGCGAAGAAGGGCTTAAATTAATGTCATGCACATCGTAAATATGAGCAATAATAGACTCGGTTAGTAAAAAACCTATTGCAAAGTCTTCATAATCATCAGGCGTCATCATCATTACGGCATAATTAATTCCGTTAATGTTGATGGCGGTTGCGACCTCTTCCACTAAATGGCAAAGGTTAGAGTTAACTTTGTAGGTTGGCGGATTATGTTGTGTCATCTGATCCAAGGGTCAAATAATTTGATTTAAGTTTAGTTAATTCGGCCAGCTAAAACCAATGAAAGATATCGATAGACTGATAGATAAAATCTATCATTATGATATATTTTAATAGATTAATGACTGTAATTTTTAACCCCCAAATTCAACACAGCGACGGCCGTAAACAATAAAATGAATATTAAACAGTTAAATTATTTTTATGAACTGGCACAAACCAAACACTTTGCTAAAGCCGCTAAGGCTTGTCATGTTACGCAACCTACTTTATCTGCCAGTATTGCTAATTTAGAAAAAACCATGGGTACGGAGCTGGTTGTTCGGCGGAGTCAATTTGTTGCCTTAACTCAAGCAGGCCAAATTGTGTTGGCGTATGCTGAAAAAATTTTGCAGGAGCAAGCTGCTTTAAAACAAGCTCTAACCGCTTTTAATGGCACTTTAAGTGGCCAGTTGCGCATTGGAATAGTGCCGCAGTCTAATGTAGATATAATGCCAATTATTCAGCGTTTTAATCAGCATTATCCTCAAATGAAAATTAAGCTGAATGTGACGACCAATAATGAGCTCATTACTCAATTAGAGCAGCATCAAATAGATATAGGATTAGGTTTTAATGATGGTTTAACTCAGGTGCAGTATCGACATTTTAATGTTTACCCGCAAGGCAATCCTCAAATGGCGGTCTTGTTTGCAGAAAATTTAAACACAAATATAAAGAAAATTACACCAGCTCAGTTACCTAATGTTAACGCCCAGCTGAACTTAGTTGATTTACATTTGTTGCCATTAGTTTTGCTCAGTCAAAATATGCAATTTAGGCAGTACATTGATAATGCATTGGCAAAAAGTGAATTAGATTTTAACATTTTGCTAGAAACAGATTCATTGTTTCATTTAGTGAGCGCGGTAAAACAGGGGATTGGATGTGCAATTGTGAGTACCGGAATTGCACATTCGGTTTATCAAATGTTTGATATCCACTACCAGTTGATAAAAGGAATAGATTCTGGCGAAACCGTATTTATCACCAGAGCGCAAATGACACCGGCAATCGATGCCTTTATTGCGTTGCTCTAATCAACTCAAACAGCAGCCTAAGCCTGCCATTTGAGTTGTTGTTCAAACTGATGTTGAATTTGTTTTAAGTTTTCTTGTTTATCACTAATGTACATTAGATCGGCAGTAGGGTAGCGCTGCCCTTTTCCTTTGTACAAATCATCTTTTATATCGGGCAGTTCAGACATTGAATGATTTGGGTGCATAATAAAAATATTAACCAAACCTGCATTCCCTTGAACAATTAAATGTAAGGCGCGTATATTTTTCAACTGGCAAAAATTAACCGAGCGAACAATACCAAAAGAATCGTTTAATTGAGCGCCATAAAGGCTTAACTTTTGATTAATGCTAGCTAAGCTTACCTGAGCATTTTGCATGGCCTGTGGGCTTTGAAAATGGCGGGTAATATCCTGATGCGTGTGCTCTAACATTAAATTAGTTAACTCAGTGGTGGCGTTAGTTGATAATCCAGGTAAATTAACCTGAGCTACATTTAAACTCAAACCCACCATAAAGGCTATTGAAGCTGCAATTGCAAGATGCCAACGACTACGTTTTTTATCATTTTGCTTATGTTTATCAAGGGTTTGTTTTAAAATAATTTTACTGGCTAAGTTATCCGGCACATCGACTTGATAAGCTTGCTCTAATTTTTGTTCAAATGACAGCATTTCATCTGCAAATTGACGTTTGTTAGGATCAGCTAAAATGGCTTGTTTAACCTCGCTATTATGCTCTTTGGGAGATGCATATAATTGTCGTCTAAATTCTAAATCATCCATTAGAAGACCTCGTTACTCTAGGTTGCGCTTCAACAGCTTCTTTTAGCATGTTTCTAGCTCGAAATAATCTTGTCATAACCGTGTTTTTGTTTAGGTTGAGTAAGTCAGCAATTTCTTCACCACTAAATCCACCGACTACCTGCATTAACAGTGGTTCGCTGTATTCAGCTGGTAATTGATTGATTTGGCGGCGCAACCAAGCTTGTTCGGTATTTTGTTCGTTTGTTAAACTATGTTCGTCGACAATTGATTGGGTTTCTACATCGGCCATATCAAATTGTTTACGTTCAAATCGTCTGGCATTTTCACGGCGTAAAATGGTAATTAGCCAAGACTTTGCGGCTTTATCATCTTGTAAGCTATCCAAACTACGCCATGCACGCAAAAAAGCTTCTTGCGTGATATCTTCGGCAATGTGTTGATCTCTAGTTAACCAAAAAGCATATCGGTAAATATCTTTATGGTAAGCCTGTACTAGTGCTTCGTATTTGAACTGTTTTTTGCTCATATCAGAATTGACCTGACAAGCTGGCTTTTTCTTTCGTAAAAAATCCACAATCATAGGCGTAGCCATTTTTTTAAGGAAAGGTGCTTTGTTAGAGTTTAGCTGACCATGGTGCACTCAAGCAAAGATATTTGTTTAAGTGCACCATTAAATTGAACCAAAGTCAGCAAACGTTATGGATTAAGTTTGGCTAAATGAGTATTAGGCTGCTGTTTAGTAAGTTGGGTTTGGCGGATTTTTTTAAGCTCTATCAGCAAGGCTTGCGCTTGCCAATGATTACCTTGCGGTGAAAATCGACTGGCTTGCATTGCATTTATTTGCTCGTTCACGTTTGGATTATCTAATTGTGCTAATGCTTGATGGCTTGTGGCAATTGGGGTTTGGTAAATTGCCGCAACCCATATTGGCAATTGAGTTTGAATTTGTTCAATTTGATTCTTTTGACAAGCTTTTTGTAATCTAGACCAAGCTAGTTTTTCTGATTGGCTGTGATCGTTGACGTGGCCTACATCAGATTTATCTTTTTGTTTATTAAATAAGACCCACAATAGGCCACCTAAAGTGATTAACCATAGACTTACGAATAAAATAACTAAATAGTTTAATGACCATGCACTGACGGGGGCGGGCGAAGCCGGTGTTAGGGTTCTATCATCTTGTGTATCTGGTTCGGCTGAATTAGATAACTCTGTATCAGCCTGATTCGGGGCTGGCGGTGTCATAATTTGAGCGGGTTGAGTTGGCGTCGACGCCATACTAGGATTTGCGACCACGTTAATGGTTTGCGCATCAACTTGAGTTGTTTGCATTTTTTCGGTTTTGGTATTCCACCAGGTTATTTCTATAGCGGGTAACGTGACGCTGCCGGCTTGACTCGGAATAAGCGCTTGAGTCTCTACACGTTGTGAAATGTATTGATCCCCTCTTAAATTAGTTCTGACTTCAGCTTGATCCGGGTACACTTTAATATCAGCCGGATATTGAGCATTAATCTCAGGTAGCTGCTCTTCGCTTACATCTAGCGCTGACAAAGTAATGACGCGGGTGATAGGTTCCCCGACATAATATTCTTGCTGTTTTGGCTCAAGTTCACTGTTTAGCATGACCATTTCAGACGGTAACCAATGGCCGACATAATGATTAGGTATGGCTTTTACATTTAAAGTTTGATCAGGCCCGACACGTGAAATTGTTTTGGTGCGGTTAAAGCCAAATTGGCGACGAGCATTTTCGACCACTTCTGCCTGAAATACTGGACTTTGTATAGAAAACTGACCACTACGTTGTGGAATAACTTTATAAGTTCGCTCAATTACGCGATAAGCCACCCCATTAATAATTTTGTCGTACTCTTTATCTTTGCCTTCTTGTTCAACCAAAGCGCCTTCAATTTCTGGCTGCGTTAAACTCCCACTTGAGATTTGAACAGAGAGAAATAAGCGGGTGGTGTAGGTGACTTGCTGCTGTAACCAAACATCGTTTTGGCTTAGTTCAGTTTCAACATAAATGCGTTTATTGTCGTCAGTTGAGCTGGCGTTTTGGGTAACTTGCAAACTAATAGGATTTGAACTGATCCCTTGATAGCTAAATTCTGGAATGGTTAAGTTGCCCGCCTTTTTAGGCATCAAACGTGTGGTAAAACGGGTAATTCGGGTAGTTTTAAAATTAATCATTCGAGTTTCAGAGCTGACCGAGGTGCCTAATAAACGAAAGTTAGATTCTAAAACACTAAAATCAAAAGCATCGCTGTCAACTTTATCATCAACGGCTATAACAAGATCGACTGATTCGTTCAGTTGAATTGGATTTTCGTTGACACTGGCAGTGACTCGAGACAAGGCAGCAGCATTAAAACTCAATAAAGCGCTGGCGCAAATTATTATTATATTAGTCATTCGATTTACCAAGGCTGTGTTACTCCTTTAGGTGCGTTACTTCTACGTCGTTTTTCGTATTCAAGTTGCATTTTTCGACGGATTAAATAAGAAGGATCGTCTTCTACTTTATTGAGTAGTTGACGGTATATTTCATTTTTTTCTTGTTCGGCTCTTTGCTCAGGGGTGAGCTCGCGTGGTTGAGCTGTTACTTGTTCGTTTTCGCTTTGTTTACCGTTTTGTTCACCGTTTTGTGACGGCGCAGGTTGGGCTTGCGGTTGTTGCGCAGAATCAGTGTTTTGTTCATTGGATTCAGATTCTGATTGCGTTTGTTGCTGTTCTTGTTCTTGTTGTTCAGCCATATCTTGGGCTGAGCGGTGTGATTGATTATTTTGCTCTTGCGAATTTTGCTGATCTTGGTTTTGTGATTGCTCAGAGTTTTGTTCCGAATGTTGCTCTGAGCTTTGATTTTGTTCTGAATTATTTTGTTGATCTTGGCTTTGACCGTTTTGGTCGTTATTTTGCTCTTGTGAATTCTGGCTTTGCTGACCTTGATTGTTTTGTTCAGAATTTTGATCCGAGTTCTGATCTGAGTTTTGCTCAGAATTTTGATCTGAGTTTTGTTGCTGTTCTTGCTGTTGCTTCAATTTTTCAGCTAATGCTTTATTATTTTTTGCTTTTTCAAAGTCAGGCTGCTGTTTTAATGCCTGTTCATAGGTTTCAATGGCTTTATCAAGCTCACCCAAATTAGCATAAGCATTGGCTTTATTATAAAGTGCATCAGCGTCGTTTAAATTGTCGTAAGCTTCAATCGCTTTTTCGTATTGGCCTTGTTTAAATAAAGCTGCCGCTTTTAATTTTTTGTCTTCAGCTAACTCCGATGCTTGCTCAAAATTAGATGATTTTAAAGCTTCATAAGCTTGTTGATCTCGCGTTGAAAACGCATTATCTAACGGGTTGGCGCTTACTTTAAAGCTGGTTGGTACACTTAAAAAGCCAACAAGGACCAGATAAATTAAACCTTTTCTAAAAGCATAAGCGGCTAAAGGCAACAGCGCTAATACAAACCAAGGGCCAGCTTCTTGCCACTGGTCGCCTAACTTATGTTTTGCTTGTTCCTGTTTTATTTTTTCTGCACTTTGCATTTTACTAATGAGTGTTTCTATATCATTGTCGCCTGCGCTAATGTCTTGGTAATAGCCTTGGTTAATTTTGCTAAGTTGTTTGAGCTGATTATTATGCAACTTCGGCACTACAATGCTGCCTCTGGCGTCTTTTAATAACTCGCCAGTTTGTAACTTTATTGGAGCGCCTTCTTGTGTGCCTACACCTAAAGTTAATAGGCGGTATTGGGTATCTGCGATCGTTTTTTGAATTGAACTATATTCATCGCTATGTATCCCGTCGGTTAACCAAAAAATATCACCTTGCTGATAGCCGGCTTGGCTTAATAATTCAACTGCTTGATCAATTGCTAATAAGCCGTTGCTACCCATCACAGGCATTATTTCGGGCGATAAGCTTGGAATTTGGTTAATAATATTTTTGTTGTCAGGCGTTAAAGGGCTAATGGTAAACGCATCACCAGCATAAGCAATCAAACCTAAATCGCCTTCTTTAATTTGGCGGGCAATTTCAATGGCTTTAAAGCGAGCCATCGTTAAGCGATCTGGTTTAATATCGTCTGATCGCATAGACATAGATAAATCCAATACGATGACTTTACCAGCTTGGGCTTCAAATACGGGTTGAGGTTGTTTTTGCCATGTCGGCCCAGCTAGTGCAATTACGCTAATAAGCCAAGTGATGGCAATTAATAATACAGGCAAAGGCGCTTTTTGCTCTGAACCAACCAATAAATGATTAGCTAGATGATTAGGTAAAATATTTAACCAACCTGAGCTATTAAGCTTGATATGTCTTAATGACCAAATAATCGCGATAAGTGGGATTAGTGCGAAAAACCAATAAGGACGTAAAAAATGAAAATCAGCCATGTTTTATAAAACCTCGATTTAAAACATTAATAAGGATGGGCTGAACGGCAAGCAGAGCCGATAGTAATAAGGCGATAGCCAGCGGCCAATAAAAAAGTGCGGTGAGTGGTCGCATCTGCAAACTTTCATCGCTAATAGGTTCTAGTTTATTCAATTCTTGATAAATTTGATTAAGTGATTCGGCATCTCTAGCTCTAAAGTATCGGCCACCGGTTTCTTCGGCCAGTTGGCTGAGCATATTTTCGTCTAAATCGCGTGATGGATTTTGTTTTCTGTAGCCAAAAAAGCTTTGGACCATCATTTCGTCTGCACCTACACCAATGGTATATATTTTTATACCTTGTTGTTTGGCTAACTCAAGTGCTTGCATAGGTTCTAGTTGACCCGACGTGTTTTGACCATCGGTTAATAAGACTAATATTTGATTACTTTTCTCTTTTTTATCAAAACGTTTTGCTGCCAAACCAATAGCATCACCAATTGCGGTTTTATCGCCGACTAAACCAATAACAGTTTCGTTTAACATTTGTGTGACGGTTTGTTTATCAAAGGTAAGTGGAGTTTGGAGATAAGCGGTATCTGCAAACAAAATAAGCCCGAGTCGGTCACCTTCGCGGCGTTTAATAAAGTCATGCATAACACTTTTAATCATAACTAAGCGATCAACGGTTTGGCCCTGTACTTTCATATCTTCAATTTGCATTGATCCAGACAAATCAACCGCCAACATTAAATCACGGCCTTCGGTCGGCATGTTGATTGGCTCTCCTAACCATTGTGGACGCGCAGCAGCTGTCACTAATAAAATCCATATTAGGCTTGCAAAAAATAATTTAACTTTAGATTTTTGCGCAGTATTTTGCGCATTTGGTAATTGATGGAAATTTAAAATAGGTGCTTTTAATGCAGCTGACTGCTGGTTTTGCACCGCGGGTAATAATCGCATTAAAAATGGTAATAGCAATAAAAAAAAGCTGAGAGGCCAAGCAAATTCAAACATGTTTTGCCTCCCCTGAAAGCTCATTGTTAATGGTGTTTTTAGTAGATACTTGTTTGATTTTTATTTGCTTAATATACTGAGTAATTAGCATTTTATCATCGTTAGTGATTAATTTATTCGGTTGATAAAGTGACTGACTAAATTGCGAAAGTGACTGGTTAAATGTAGCTTTTTTAGCCGTCGGTAGCTGGGCAAGCAAAAAGGTTAACCAAGTTTTACCACTTAACTGTGCGACTTGCTGGCGAGGATAATAACTTAACATGGTTTGTTTTAACAATTGATTTAACTCAATGGTTGTGGCACTGGCTGGCAATTGGTTAATCAGTTTAATTGCTTGTTTTTTAGCGCGTTTTTTTTGTTGATGCTGAACTAAAAAATAAATAAATGCAGCTAGAGCGATTAAGCTAATTGCAATAACAACCCACCAGCCCCAAGCTAAAGGCCACCAAGAAATCGGGTCTGGCATTTGTAAATCTTTAAATGCAGCCATAGGGTCGCTTGCTTGTGCAGGATTTGCTAATCCAGCCGCATTTGGGTCGATAGCTGAATTTTGCAATTGTGCTGTTGGAGACAAGGTATTTTGAGTGCCAGTTGACTGAGCAGCTAAAGTAGAGTTTGCATTGCTTGGCATTATAACTGCTCCTCTAATGGCAGGGCAGATGAAATATCGGTAAGCGGACAACGGCAACGCGCCAGTTGTTTTTGTTGTTGCTGCATAAAATTTAACGCTTCTTGTTGATATTTTAGCGCTTCTTTTTTGTCTCCAAGTACAATATTACCGCTGGTATTTTGATTTTGCTGGTTGCTTTGAACTTTGAGCACTTGGCGGATATTCACGTTAGGCAATGCTAGTTCAAGTGGGTCGAATATACGGTATGCTTGCAACTGGCAATGTTGGCCTAATAAACTGAGTTGCTTAACGGCCGCCTCGTTTAATTGTTGAAAGTCGCTTATGATAATCACTAGACTGCCGGGTTTAGCCAACCGGCGTAATCTTGCGCAGGCTTGACTAAAATCAAGTGGATCAGGAGTAACTTTAGCCTGCTCTGAAGTTAAAGCGTCAAGTGCATGAATATAATGTAATACGCCCGATTGACGACTTTTTGGTTTAAGCTCAACATGCTGCTGATGGCTAAACACTAACCCTCCAAGTCGATCTCCACGTTGTTTTATATTCCAGCTTAAGAGCGCAGCTAAATGAGAGGCTTGCACCGATTTATACAAAAGCTGGCTACCAAATTGCATTGATTCAGACAAGTCAGTCAAAATAAAAACGGGCCGTTCGCGTTCTTCTCTAAATAACTTTGTATGAGTTTTACCCGTACGAGCGGTTACCCGCCAATCAATCATTCTAATATCATCGCCGGGTTGATAGTGACGAACTTCATCAAACTCCATGCCACGGCCTTTATGTTGAGATACATACTGACCAGACAAATGCGCTTTTTGGGCTTGTTTAGGGGCTAAATTTTTGAGTAACGCAGTTTTACCACGATAATAAAGTAACTCGTGTTTAGCAGCATTAACCCCATTGGCTTTTAGCTGTTTTAACCAAGCCAAGTGCGGATGTATTTTTTTTATCATGATGACTTAATATGATTAAGGAACGGCAACCAGTTTTAAAATATGGTTAAGAACATCATTAGCTTCAATTCCGTCAGCTTCAGCTTCGTAACTTAACAATAAGCGATGTCTTAATACATTATAAAATACGGCTTGAATATCTTCAGGGGTCACAAAGTCGCGACCGGCTAACCAAGCTTTTGCTCGAGCACAACGATCTAATGCGATAGTTGCGCGAGGTGAAGCGCCATAAGCAATCCACTGTTTTAATTGATCATCGTATTTTTCTGGTTGTCGGGTTGCTATGATTAAGTCAACTAAATAGCTTTCTAGTTCATCCGCCATATAAACTTGTAGCACTTGCTTACGTGCTTCAAAAATAGCTTGTTGATTAAGCTGCGGGGCAACTATTTTACTGTCGTTAATGGCTTCACCGCGGGTTAATTTTAAAATAGCCTGCTCAGTTTCAGCCCCTGGATAAGCAATTTCTAAATGCATTAAAAATCTGTCGAGCTGTGCTTCTGGCAGTGGGTAAGTCCCTTCTTGTTCAAGTGGATTTTGGGTTGCCATTACTAAAAATAAATCGGGTAGTGGGTAGGTTTTTTTACCCACAGTAATTTGATGCTCTGCCATCGCTTCTAATAAAGCAGATTGTACTTTAGCTGGCGCTCGGTTGATTTCATCGGCAAGAATTAAATTATGAAATAAAGGGCCTTGTTGAAAAACAAAAGTACCATCTTCTGGTCGATAAATGTCGGTACCTGTTAAATCGGCCGGTAATAAATCTGGTGTAAACTGAACGCGGTGAAAATCACCTTCTATGCCATTTGCCAAAGCGTTAATGGCTCGGGTTTTTGCTAAGCCTGGAGGGCCTTCTACTAATAAATGGCCATCGGCTAATAAAGCAATTAACATACTTTCGGTTAATTCTGGCTGGCCAATGACTTGAGAATCTAAATAGGTTTTTAGTTGAGAAAATTGTTCTGCTGCCATATATATTATTCTTTATTTTATCGTTTAATGAAAATGGTTTAATGAAATTTTAAGTGTCACGCCATTTAAGACCAAATGTATTAATTCAATTGGACTCAGGTTAACTAATGACTGTCTGACTCATTATCTTTCAATGAGTTTCATTAAATGTTAATTTTTATTTAAGTGAGTAAGATATATGGCTGGAAAGCTAAAATACAAGCTGGGAAGGCTAAAATTATAGCAAATTTTATTATTTTAAATTGTTAATTTGATTGTTAAGCCGAAGACCAAACAATTAAAGATCAGATAAAACTAATAAGAGACAAAATGACAAAAGCAGAATGTTTTAACGCACAAATTTCACCAAATTGTCAGTTCCTAGTACTGGGGAGTATGCCGGGTGTTATTTCACTGGAAAAACAATCTTATTATGCTCACCCAAGAAATGCATTTTGGCCTATTATGGCCGATATATTTGGGTTTGATCCACAACTGCCTTATCCAGAAAAAATTAAAAATCTAAACCGGGCGGGCGTTGGGTTATGGGATGTAATTGCAAGTTGTTATCGAGAAGGTAGCTTAGACTCAGCGATTAAAAGAAGTGAGCTAGAAGTAAACCAGTTTGAACCTTGTTTTAAACAATATGAAAATATTGAAATGTTGCTATTTAATGGGCAAAAAGCAGCGACTTTATACAAGCAAAAAGTCATGCCTTATTTACCCGACTGGGCGGTTCAAATAAAGCATCAAGTTATGCCTTCAACGAGCCCTGCCCATGCCAGTATGACATTTGAACAAAAACTGGCCCAGTGGAAACTTGCTTTTAGTTAGCGCAATGTGAGTATATATTGAACTCAGAAAAAGCACTTATTCGTTTAATTGGTTAATTCAATGAATAAATTTGCGGTTAAACGGCCTTTTTTAGGATCGATTATCACATTTTTACTGACATCATCGACAAAGGCCGAATGAAGTAAAGCCCCTGGGTAAATTAACATTCGATTGGCTTGATAAGGTACGAGCTCAATTAATTCGAATATTTCATCTGATTTACTAAAGTATTTTTGCTGGAGCATACCTTGGTTTGCTACATATTGATTAAGCGAATCAAAATAGAGTTTTACATTTTGCTCAGTTACGGTTTCGGTCTGGGTTTGGCGGTGGCGATAAAAAGCCGTACCACTAAAATCGCCTGGGTTTAAATAATGAGTAATCGCAAAATAATTAGCGGTTTTACTATCGAAATGCGGTATGCATTGTTCTGGTTTTAACATAGATTCTGCGCGGCAGATTAGCGAATAGTAACCAGCATCTAGTGCTATTTTGTGTGGTTGAGGAACAGTAAAGTATTCGGTGATAATTGAATGAATAAAAGGCACAATTAAGTCCTGATACGCTTGGTCTATTGTTGCTCTCATACCCGGATAATAGGTTTGTTGCTCTGACTTAAACTTGGCTTGGCTAACGGCATAGTTAATTGCTGGTTCTAGCGACGTTAACACCTGGTCTAAAATAATAACTGGCGTTTTTTCTATACCAACAAGGCGTACTTGGCACCGAAAATTTGGATTAATGGCGTACATAAACAGGTTACTTTTGTAATTTTGAGTGATATTTTAATGAATTGCTAATGTTTAGCAATTCAAGAGTAATAGATAAATAATGCAAGTCGAGCCTTTATTATTCCACCTATTTTTGTCAATTAACATCTTAAAAATTGTTCGTGTACTGTAGAACTTCGAACTCATGCTTAATTTTATTAGAGATTTACATTATTTATATCAGCTTAATTCAGCCATTGATTAGGCTTTATCGCTAAGGCTTGTTCAATTGGAACCGGACGGGCGATAAAGTAACCCTGTGCATAGTCAACTCCTAATTCAGCTAACAACTCTAATGTTTCTCTGTCTTCAACAAATTCAGCCACGCTTTGCTTGCCTAACGATTTTGAAATGTCGTAAATAGCTTTAACCAAAGCTTTGTCTATTGGATCTTTTTTCATATCTTTGACGAAGCTACCATCAATTTTAACGCTTTTAGCTGGTAGTTCTTTAAGGTAGCTAAATGTACTAAAACCCGTGCCAAAGTCGTCTATTGAAAACGCACAGCCAATGAGCGTTAAACGCTCAATCATTCGCTGAGTCGCTGATAAATTACTTAAACTCGCGCTTTCGGTTAGTTCAAAAATCAATCGGGTTGGATGAACTTGATATTGAGCTAATTTTTGCTCAATAAATGGCAGTAGGTTTTCATCACTAAATGCATGAGCCGACAAGTTTATCGCAAGTTTGGTGAGTTGCGGATAGTCAGCTAACGTTTTTATAGCTTTAGCGATAACTTGATGATCGAGTAACTTGATGTCTTCAGCACGTTCAAGTGACGGAATAAAATGACCGGGAAAAATGACTTTACCTGCGATAATTAGTCGGACTAAGGCTTCAAAATAAGCTATTTGACCGGTTTTTATTTCAACAACTGGCTGAAAGTGAAAAATGATATTGTCTTTAATAATGGCTTGCTGTAGTTGATGAATCCATTCTATGGTGTCTCTTAGTTTTTCACTGTCTTGATCTTCTCTTGAATAAATATGGACTAAATCGCGGCCACGATGTTTGGCAACATATAAAGCAATATCAGCCTGCTTTAAATATTCGTGACTGTTTTCTTCAAGACCGTTGACAGAAACCACGCCCACACTACAACTAATTTTATAAACTTGTTCGTTAAATTGAAAATGGCTTTGTTTAATTGCTTGGCAAATCGATTCGGCTAACTCAAATGCTTCTAGGGTATTGGTATCGTGAGTTAATACGGCAAACTCATCGCCCCCAATGCGGCATAACAAATCGTTTGCACGTATTTTATTTTCAATCACTTTTGCAACTTCACGTAACACAATGTCACCTTGGTGATGCCCTTGTGAATCATTAATCACTTTAAAATGATCGAGGTCGATATATAGCAGAGCATGATTCGTTTGCTCATTTTTTGATTCATTACTTAAACGACCCAATTCACTATCAAAATGATAGCGGTTATGTAAACCAGTTAATGGGTCGTGTAGGGCTAAATGCTCTAGCTGAAACTCTGCTGTTTTTCTTTTGCTGATGTCATCTATAGTTGCGGTAATAGTGACTTTTTGTTGCTCAGACTGAGTTGCGCTAAATCTGGCTTCTACCCATATATCGTGGCCTTGTTTATGCGCTAGCTGAAACTCTAAAGCGCTGTGCTCAACATTAAAACTTAATAATTGATCTATTTTTGCTTGAGTTGAATTTGGACTGCGATCTAATTTATCGTGCAGAAAGTGGGTAAAGTATTCTTGCTCACTTTCGCTAGCTGAAAACCCAGTTAGTTTTTGCCAAGCTTTATTAAAAAATTGAATCTGCCCTTGTTCATTTAGCTCTAATACTGCCGTGCTTAAATTATTAAGTAGTTGAGCATGGGTACGTGAAATTTGACGATATGCGATTTCTCTTTGTTTTAACTCATTTACTTTATTAGCAAATTGCTGATTGCTAATCATAAAATCTTCACGGCGTGATGCGATATCACACACTTTTCTAAGTTGTTCAGCCCTAAATGGCTTGTTGATAAAATCGGCAGCACCTTGAATAATCATTTTTTCTGCTAGTTCGGTGCTTCCGTGGGCTGTCATTACAATCACGGGCTGAACTGGGTTTTCTGCTAACATGATATCAAGTACTTGCTCACCTGACATTTTAGGTAACATGACATCAAGCAATACAATGTCATGTTTTTTGTGTCGCCATAACGCTAGACCTAGTTCACCGGTTTCGGCCATTTCAATACTAAATCGATTTTTTAAAATTCGTTCGATAATTTCGCGAATTTCTTCGTTGTCTTCAATGACCAATAAACTAACTTTGCTGTTTTGCTTTAAATCAGACGAAATTGCATCAGCTAAAATTTGGGGCAATTTTTCAAGTTCATGAAAAGGCAGCATATAGTTAATACCAAATTCGCGGGCTGTTGTTTCAGCAATATGCTCACACCAAGTTGAAGCGACAATAATAATAGGGATATTTTCATTGGTTTGAAAAATACCTGAGCGTACCATTCTGGATAAGCGCCAACCGTCAAAGCCATCAATATCAATATCAGATACCATCACGTCAATAACTTGTTGGCGTAAGCATTTTATCGCTTGTTGAGCACTGGATACTTGAATAACTTCAAAAACTTTCGTTTTTTCAATATGCAATAGTAGCTTTTTGCTTTTTTCAGGGTGGCTATTAACAAGTAATAGTTTCATTAACGGATTCATTATCAAGCTTATATTCCACGAGTTTTAGTTATATTTATTAGGGAATCTAATCACTAGAGCGTGTGAATCTTTGCATTATTTCTGCCTTGCCCCTAAGACAATTTTTCGCAGCTCAAATTATAAACAAAGATAAACACGCCTTTGTAATACGTGAATTTAACTTTTCGAGATTAGCAAATTTTGATGAGAATCGCGAAGATTAAATTTAACGTAAAATATACAAAAAATAATTTACATGGAATGAATTTTGCTAAATAAATTTATATTAGACAAATTAGGTGCACTTTTGGCTACTTAAGTGGCTAAATCGTGTGTTCTTTCATCTCGCATTGATGTTTTTTTGACGGTTTTGAATTTTATGATGTTAAGTCAGCTTAAATTAATAAGTACTCAATGGCGCTTTGCGGCATATATTGTTTGCTTGGTGACAATGATTGCCGGTTGTTCTGGTTCGCTAGAAAGCAAGGATACAGAACCTAATTCGCCGGATGATGCGTTACGGGTTGCTTTGGGTGATGATAAAAATTTGCCAATTGGAAGCGGTGAAGTGGAAATTAATAGTACAGTGACTGGCATTAACCCGCCTTTTACTTACATGTGGTCGGCCCAGCCTGAGCAATATAACAGCGCTTTATCTGAAACGGATACTGCCAATATCACTTTTACTTTGCCAGACGACCAAACTCAATTAGATTCTGTTTTATTAACGCTAAAAGTGATTGATGCAAATGGACAAACTGCTAATGATCAAATTATTCTCAATATTATCTCAGACAATACTTTGCCTATTATTGATTTAACTGTAGATGATTCAGACAGAGTTATTGACTCAGGCAAGGGCTTTAGCTTTGATGCAACTTGGTTAGACGCAGAAGATGGTGAACTGGTTCAGTCTGCTAAAATTAGGGTTGAGCAAATCTCAGGTGTGAGTTTAACTGGCTTACCTGATGATGGCATTATTGCTGATTTTCCAATTGAGGCAGGGGTTACACCCGCACTAGGTTTAATTGCCGACGGCCAACTGATTAACTGGAGCAGTCAATCTGCTATTTTAGAATTTCGGTTAGAAGTAACAGATACTAATGGGGGTGTATCCCCTAAAAGCATTACGATTGATATTTTACCCGAAAATCGTTCCGCGCCAGTGGTTGATGCAGGCCACAACCTTGTTGTGTATCAACAGCAATCTGTAACGTTAACTGGGACAGTTTCAAATGGCCAAAATAATGAATTTTTATGGACTCAAACCTCTGGTGATATTCCGCTAGATATTGCAGGGACAGACAAAGCCAGAATTCAATTTCAAGCACCGGATGTGGCAGAAGCTAGTCATTTTGAGCTTAAATTCACCGCGAAAAACCTATTAAGTGAACGCCGAAATTCAGATTTTGTCACTGTGACTGTATTGCCCATTTCAATGTTTGATGGCATTAACGATACGGGTATTACCCGCTGTGCGGATGGCGACAGTAATAATATTGCCATTGGTAATTGCCCAGGAAACTATCCTAATCAAGATGCCGAAATAGGCCGAGATCGGGCAAATTTAAATGGGGAATTAGCTAAAAATGGTGAAGGTGAATTAGGGTTTGATTTTGATTTAATTAACGATTCAGGGGAAGAAATTAACTCAGGTACACCTGCTTGCATACGAGATAATGTGACCGGCCTGATTTGGGAAATTAAAACAGATTCAGGCATACGTTCTCATACTCATACCTTTACTTGGTACCAACCGGGTAATACAAATGGCGGCGACGAAGGCGTGAGCAGTTCGCCGACAGATGCAGATATTCAAGCTCAGTGTTTTATTAATGCAAATTTAGCCGAGTGTAATACGCAAGCTTACGTTAATGCTGTTAATGCGGCTAATTTATGTGGGGGCGATGATTGGCGATTACCGACAGTTAAAGAACTTATTTCTATTTTAAATTATGGTGAAGTCACCGATAAACTGGCGCTGGGTGCGGATGAAACACAACTGTGGCCTAATCACGCGAAAGTAGATACGCCTTACTGGACAAAAACATCGAGTTTATTTGGAGTGTCAAATCCAGCAACGCCAAATGCACCAAGAGCTTGGGCCGTCAATTTATCAACCGGTAATGAAGAAAGTTATAAAAAACGAAATGCAGCCGCTGTTTTATTGGTTCGTGAATAAATTAAAAAGGGTGAATAAGTTGATAGGAAATAATATGTGTAATAAAACCTTTTTAGCGACAATTTTAATGTCAGCTCTGTATAGCTCATTTGGCTTTGCATTTTGTAGCGACAGCGTTGAAGCGACTGTAAACGCAGATGAATTTGTAATTGATGAAGAGCAGGGCATAGTCACGGACACAAGCACAGGTTTAATGTGGAGCATGTGTAATTTAGGAGAATCTTGGAACGAGAGTTTAAAAACCTGTAGCGGCAGTGCGAGCGATGCCCAATGGCAAAATAGTTTACAACAAGCCTCACAAACTGAAATTGCTGGGTTTAGCGATTGGCGCTTGCCCAATCTTAAAGAATTGATGTCAATTATTGAGCGCCAATGTGCAGCGCCTGCAGCAAACCTTGATTTATTTCCCACTATGAAAGCGGAAGACTATTGGACATCAACACCGGTTTTTAATCAAAATTCAGCAAATTATGTGTGGGCCGTCCAATTTGATGAGGGCAGTAACTTTGAAAACAAAAAATCCTCAACAGCATTAACTAGGCTAGTGCGAAAAGTGAATGATTTTACACCAGATTGATTCGCATTATTTGCAAGCATTGTCTAAATTAAAAGCAAGGGCTTAATAAACTGAAGCTGAAGTATATTTAACTAATTATAATTTAAATTTGTTAAATGTGGCTATGAGCATAAGCCTAAGGATTTAGTTAACTTACGTGTTAGTAAGTAAAACTGTAAATAAGGACTTTTAAAATGGATTATAAAAATTTAGCTGAGCACAGCCAACCTAAAAAAACCAATGCGCGTTTATTATGGTTGTTAGTATTATTAACGCCAATTTTTATTGCCGCATTATTGCTTGTATTGGTACCACAGCTTACAGCCGAGCAGAAAATTTTAGTTATTTTATGTAGCTTGTTTGTATTATTAGGAGCCCAGTTATATCGAATGCATAAAGAATATAAACAGCATGTTGGTTCTACTCAATCTCATTAGTATTTATTGATTTTTAAACTGAGTTCTGAATAACAATTGTTTTATCCAGAATTCAGATTATTTAGATTATTTAGAATTTGCTGGGTTTAAAAAATAATAGCTGGGTATTTTAAGCTTCAAGTTGGCGTTTGGACTGTCGTTAAAAATAACTTTTGGCGTGTAGTTTATCCAATCTGTTTGTTTGCTTATTTTTAACGCCTCGTTAAATTCTAGACGGGTGATAAAGCGCCATGGGCCTAACGTAACGCCTGCATATTCAAATGGCATAAAGTAACCTTGGATTATTGCTTGGTTACCCGTAACGCTAATTTGCTCGGTCACTAAGTGAGTTACCGAGTTGCCCATAGAAAACTCGTTGTCATCCCAATTAAAAAAGTTTTTTATGGCGGCTAATCCGTTCACTTGTTCACCGCGAATAACATCTTCAACCACCGCATTTTCTGCATAAAAACTTAAAAATTGATCAAAATCTTCCCTAAATGCATAGATTTTTAAATATTGTCCGGTCTGTTCTTTGATTTCTTCGGGATTGAGCTTTTGTTGTTGGCTAGTGGACTGACAAGCAGTTAACAAACTAGCAAGTATTAAACCGTTAATGAATTTAAAAAATAGATGCATAGGTTTCAACTCTTCGCTAAATTAAATAAAAATACTTAACAAGTCATTTAAGTATCTATGCCCGTGTGGCGTGACTGTCCAGTCGGTCGATGTTTCACTGACCAAGCCTTTATCAATTGCCTGTTGCATCATCGTTTTTATTTGTTCTGGCTGTAGTCCTGTATATTGGTATAGGTCTGACTTGGCGCATTTTTCTTGTAATCTAAACCGGTTCATTACAAATTCAAATGGCAAGTCATCTGGCTCGATATATTTAGCACGATATGTGTATTCAGTTCCAGCCGCTAAATAGCCTTTTGGATGCTTTACTTTTTCATAACGCATAATTTGTTTTGACTCGGCTAAGGTTACTTTGCCGTGGGCGCCGCAACCAATTGCTAAATAATCGCCAAATCGCCAGTAATTTAAATTATGTTTAGATTCAAATCCAGGCTTAGCATAGGCGCTGATTTCGTATTGGTGGTACCCATGTTTAGCGAGTAGTTTTTGCCCTTCTGATTGGATGGTCCATAAAACATCATCACCTGGCAATTTGGGTGGCTTAGAGGCAAATAAAGTGTTCTCTTCAATGGTTAATTGGTACCAAGAAATATGTTGCGGGTTTAATTCTATAACTTGCTGCAAGTCAGCTAAAGCATGCTTGAGCGACTGCTGTGGCAAACCATGCATTAAATCGAGATTAAATGATGATAAGCCAATATTCGCTGCTAATTTGGCCGCGGCTTTTGCTTCTTCAGGGTTATGAATTCGACCTAATAAGTTTAGTTGTTGGCTTTGTAAGCTTTGTACACCGATAGAAAACCGATTAACGCCCGCGTCTTTAAAACCTTTAAACTTTTCAATTTCAAAAGTTCCAGGGTTTGCTTCTAAGGTAATTTCACAATCATCAGCCAAATTTAAAATTGAGCTCACCCCATTCAATATTTTTTTTATCCCGTGGGCACTAAAAATGCTAGGTGTGCCACCACCAAAAAAAATGCTTTGAACGCTCCGGCCTTGGGCTAAGTGTTTGTCTTGTAATAAATCTTCTATCAAACACTGGATATATTCATCTTCTGGAATCGGGCTTTTAACCGCATGTGAATTAAAGTCGCAATAAGGACATTTTTGCACGCACCATGGAATATGAATATATAAACTAAGCGGGGGTAAATGCATATTTATGGCGCAACCCTTAAATCAAGTTGTTTTAGTTGTGCGAGTGCTTTTGCTCGGTGGCTAATTTTATTTTTAACGCTTGAATCTAATTGCGCGCTGGTGCAGTTATGGTCGCTAACCCAAAAAATTGGGTCGTATCCAAAGCCATTATCACCATAGGCCTGTGTTGTAATACGACCAGCCCAGCTGCCTTGGCAAATAATAGGTGTTGGGTCATATTCATGGCGCATGTAAACCAGTACACATTGAAATTTTGCGGTTCGTTGTGATTCAGGAACTGACTTAAGCGCATTGAGCAACTTTTCAAGATTTTGCTGATCGCTGGCTGATACGCCTGCATAACGCGATGAATAAATGCCGGGCGCACCTTTTAAATAATCTACTTCTAAGCCTGAATCATCGGCAATCGCGGGTAATCCTGTTTGCTGGCATGCGTTACGTGCTTTTAAAATTGCATTCTCTATAAAGCTTAAACCAGTTTCTTCTGCTTCAACGACATTGAGTTTAGTCTGAGCAATTATTTCGATATTGGCTGTGGCCAGCATTTGATTTAATTCTTTTACTTTACCTTGGTTTCCGGTGGCGAGCACAATTTTTTGCACAGTGTTTGGCATAAGGAGATTATTCAAGTTGGATAACAATGGCGTGCAGTATACTGTTTGTTGTTATTGAATACCAAGTTCGGGTGTCAGTAACTTGTATTTTTTATTAATTTTTTTCCGGATAGGATAAATTTGATCAAATGTGCTCTGGAATTGGTCAATCAGATTATTTGGCGTATCTTTATGAAAAGCAAAGTAGTTACCTAAACGATTTACCGAATAGACAATTTGAATGTCTGATTCTTTAATTTGGTGGTTTTTTAATAGGTTACCTAAAGCAGAGCGAGAGATAATCATTAAATCTATGCGGTCGTTGGTGAGCATTAATATACCTTGCCGTAACTGACTAATTCTAACAATTTTTTCGTTAGGCACGCCTTTTTTTATTAGCGTGATTTCCGAAATATCAGATTTGATTGCAGCTATTGAGTAGCTGTAAACATCGGACATTGAATTAATTTTAGCCTTAAACTGCTTACCAGAAATCAATAAATGCTCTGCGATATACAAAGGCCCTACCCATTTAAAATGAGGTGTTCTGGCTTTTGTTTTTGCCATTGTAAATAGCACCGTATTTGGGGTGTTCTCGACAATCTTATAACCACGAGCCCACGGAACTAAATGAATAGGTTGGGCGGGTATATTGAGTTGTTGCCAAATTGCTTTTAGGGTTTCAACTGAAACACCGGTCAGTTTACCGTTTTCTAAATAATTAGAAGGGGGGTAGTTTTCAGTATAATAAGTTAATTGGGGTTGAGCAAAGCTCGTTTGCATCGTGAACAAATAGATAATGCAAATAACTCCAATATGAAAAACAAATTTTATCAAAAGCAGACTCAGTTAAGCTTTATTGGATAAATCCGTTTATCAATTAGAATGAATATAGATAACCTTAATTTTAGACTGATTTGATTGTTAAGCTCAATTTATTTATGGCTTATATGTATAAGTGTGCTTCATTAATGATAACTAGTTAACTATTTGGTCGTTAATCAGCTAAGTTAGCTAGGTATATATTCAAAGTAGCTGAGTACAATAAGTCCTAGAGTTACAGTGAGTGGGCTTAATGCAGTTGAGAGTGTGATTATTTCAGCGGCTAAATTACCATGCTCTGTCATTTGCTTACTCATAACATAAGCTGCCGCTGCGGTGGGTGTCGCCATCATTAAAAATAAAATGCCTAGCGCTTCAGGCGCAAAATTTAAATAAATACCTATGACAACAATACTGGCAGGCAAAATAATTAATTTTAAGCAAGTGGCCGCTAACGCTTGTTGATGATTTGCTTTAAAGCTATGCCAATCTAAGCTGGCACCTATGCATAACAAGGCAAGCGGCAATGTTAGTTGAGATAAGTAACCAAGTGACAATTGCATGACATTCGGCATTGGTATTTTTAGCAATGACCAGGCACCACCGCAGACAATTGCAATAATTAATGGGTTTTTGGCTATTTTTTTAAGTACGTTAGATTTTGAGTTACTTAATAATAAAACCGATAGCAGGTTATAAACAATGGTTAAAAACGCAAGATATACCGCGGCTTTTGCAACCACCTGATCACCAAATGCATTAACACACAGGGCTAAACCAATAATGCCCATATTGCCGCGAAAAGCACATTGAGTAAATACGCCAACTTTTGAAGCCTCAAGTGTCGAACGCGCAATTAACCAAACCACAAGCACAGAAGCAACCGTCGCTAAAACGGCATAAATAACTAAAGGTAAATTTAAATTTTGGGTAATAGACCCTGACCCTGTGCTTAAAAATAATAAACTGGGCAAAGCCACATTAAAGACTAATTTATTACCAATCTGGACAAAATTTGCATTAAGCAAAGCGATTCTTTTTAAAAACATGCCCATGACTAAAATTATTAAAACAGGGCCAGTTACACCGATTGCTGATTGAAAATGGCTAATTAATGACAAAAGTTCATCCCAGATATGAAAAATATTAACAAGTGTAAAATGGTTTTGTGCAAACAGCTAATAAAATCCGTGAATGCGATATATTAAAAGGGAGCGAGATACTTGAGGTTATTGTTAAATTGAGATTTGTAGAAAAACAAAAAACCGCTTAATAAAGTGATAGGACTTAGCCTAATTTATTTAAGCGGTTTCAAGGTTAACCTAATGGCGTTTAAGCTTTATATTTTACATGAGCTCTAAAGCCATATAGTGCGATCATGACAAAACAAATCATCGGTAAGAAAAATGAGGTTTGTACGCTTGGAATATCACCAATAATTGAACTGCCGTCAATTAAAGCACCTTGCATAGGTGGCATTAATGCGCCGCCTACAATTGCCATCACTAAACCAGCTGAACCTAGACTTGCATCGTCGCCTAAACCTTTTAATGCAATACCATAAATGGTAGGGAACATAAGCGACATACAAGCAGATACCCCAATTAAGCAGTACAAACCTGGCATTCCACCTAAAAAGATTACGCCAGAAGTTAAAGCAATGCCGCCTGCTGCCAATACCATTAATAGTTGGCCCGGGCGAATAAAGCCTAATAAAAAGGTACAGATAAAGCGACTCGCCAAAAAGATACCCATAGCAATCATATTATAACTTTGTGCTTCGCCTGCGCTTAAACCGACTGATGTCATGCCGTAATGAATAATAAAGGTCCAACACATTATTTGTGCGCCAACATAAAAAGCTTGTGCGATAACACCTTCAATGTAGCGGCCATTGCTTAATAAACGCTTAAATGTGGCTTTAAATTCATCAACCGTAAAATCGTTTTTATGGCTAATAGTGCTTGGTAATTTACTAAATAAAAATCCTAAAAATACAATAGCAACCACCACAGCAATAGCCACATAAGGCCCTTTTACAGTTGCTAAATCTGCAGCTTGCATTGCTTTGTGAGCAACGGGTTCGTTAACTGAAAAGTCATTTAATGCCTGAACTAATTGCGCGTCAACATCAGAAGGCAACATATTTGCGTATTCAGGATGAGCGGCTTTTTCAGCTTGTCTAAACTCTTCAACTTGTAATTTGTTTAATATAAAAGTTGAGGCGATAAACATGCCGGTTAATGAACCAATAGGATTGAATGCTTGGGCTAAATTTAATCTTTGGGTTGAGGTATCTGGATGACCCATAGAAAGCACATAAGGGTTTGCCGTGGTTTCTAATAAAGCTAAACCGCAGGTTAATATCCATAATGCCGCTAAAAAGAAATAAAATTCCATATAAACACTGGCAGGAATAAACAAAGTAGCGCCAATTGCATATAAAGCCAACCCTAGCAAAATGCCTGATTTGTAACTGTATTTTCGAATAAATATGGCGGCTGGAATCGCCATAATGCCATAGCCTAAATAAAATGCGAATTGCACCATGCTACTTTGAGCATTTGAAATTAAAAATATATCTTTAAATGCTTTAACCAAAGGGTTGGTAATATCGTTTGCAAAACCCCATAGCGGGAAAAGTGATGCGACTAAAACAAATGAAAACCAATATCGTTTTTCGATAATCGGTGGCTTACTGGTTTGAGAGACGTTATCGAGATTATCGTCCGGATTTTTGGTTGTTGTACTCATTTATACTCCAATATTCACTTTATATTTGTATATAAAATCACATTTTCATATAAAATTAAAGAGCAAATGTGAATTTTATTTAAAAATAATGTGATGGCGAAATATCAAACCGCTAAAAAAGCGTTGATATTTTCTACCTGAAGTTACTTATCCAGAATTCAGGCTACTTAAACTGAAAGCGGTGAGTCGCTTTGTATCAATAGCTTAACGTGCAATAACCTAAAGGCAATAGCATTAGACTATTTGAGGTTGGGTTAAGCCAGCCAGTTAGACCGCTGTATAGGCAGCCCTTCGGGTTTGTTCTAAACGCTTTTTGCTCTTTGTTGCCTGCATGGATGCAGGTACTTAGCGTGAACAGGGTGCGGTAGTTGTGCTCGATATTGTCGAGAATAACTGTGCTATCTATCTCGCGTCGCGATTAAAAAGCGTTTAGTTAGAACAAAATTTGTACTCCAAGCATCAATACACCTTAGGTATTGATGCTGGTTTCCTATGCTAGTATAGGCTTAATTATTTTGCCGTGTACATCGGTTAACCTAAAACGGCGCCCTTGGTATTTATAGGTTAATTTTTCGTGATCGATTCCCATTAAATGTAGCAAGGTTGCCTGAAAATCATGAACATGGACTGGATCTTTAGTGATATTGTAGCCAAACTCATCTGTTTCACCATGGCTGAAGCCTGCTTTAACACCGCCGCCAGCCATCCACATAGTAAAACAGCCAGGGTGATGATCTCGTCCATAATTGGTTTCAGTTAATTTACCTTGAGAATAGTTAGTTCGACCAAATTCGCCGCCCCAAACTACTAAAGTGTCATCTAATAAGCCGCGTTGTTTTAAATCCGTTACTAATGCAGCTGAGGCCTGATCGGTATTTTTACACTGATTTTTAATGCCCCCAGGCAGGTTGTCGTGCTGATCCCACCCTTGGTGATAAAGCTGAGTAAATTTAACATTTCGTTCAGCTAAACGACGCGCTAATAGACAATTGGCGGCATAAGTACCGGGTTTACGTGAATCAGGGCCATACATTTCAAACACCCATTCAGGCTCGTCAGAAAAATCAGTCACATCTGGAATAGATGATTGCATCCGCTCGGCCATCTCATATTGTGCAATTCGTGATTGAATTTCCTGATCGTGCCATTGTGCGTATGCTTCTTCGTTTAATTTTTTAAGATGCTGCATGAGTTGTGAGCGATCTTTTAAATCAAGCCCAGGGGGATTGTTTAAATATAATACTGGGTCTTTACCCCCTCTAAATTGTACCCCTTGGTGAATTGAAGGTAAAAATCCATTGCCCCATAATCTTGAATATAAAGGCTGGCCACCGGCATTGGTTGACACCATAACGATAAAGCCGGGTAAAGTGTTATTGTCTGTACCTAACGCATAATTAAGCCAAGCACCAATACTTGGGCGACCTGCTATTGGAAACCCAGTTTGTAAAAACGTAATGGCTGGATCATGATTAATTTGGTCGGTGTGCATTGATTTTACAAAGCAAAGATCATCCACAATTTTAGCGGTATGGGGCATCAGCTCACTGACCCAAGCGCCAGAGTCACCGTGCTGATCAAATCCGTAAATAGAACCGGCTAGCGGCAGTGATGATTGCTGGGCGCTCATCCCAGTTAATACCTGGCCGCCTCGAACTTCTGCCGGTAATTCTTGTCCGTGCATTTTATTTAACGTGGGCTTGTAATCAAAAGTTTCAAGCTGAGATGGCCCGCCACTTTGAAACAAATAAATGACGCGTTTGGCTTTTGCTGGAATATGAGGTTTACCTAAAATTCCGTTTATCTCTGGGTTTTGCTCAGGTTTTAAAACTGACGATAAGTCTTTGGCCATCGCCACATTAGGTACAGATGCTAAAGCAGCTGTACCTAAACCTGCCGCAGCCCCTGTTAAAAATTGACGTCTGTTAAATTGTGTCATCTTAATTTACTCCTGATTAGCGCTTAATAACAGCAGCGTCGTGGCTAACTAACATATTGCTAACTGAACTCAATGCAGCTAATTGAATCGTATCTAAATCGTTTGCTACTTGGGTTTCGCCGACTTTTAATAACGCGTTGGCTTTATCTGGGTTTTGATTAAACGAAGCTAAAATATCCTGATACATTTGATTTAAAATTTTAAGCTCAGTATCGCTCGCTGAACGGCTAGTTAACTTTTTAAACACCTGATTAAGCTGTTTGTTTACATCTGGTTGAGCCGCCATAACGTTACTGGCTAATACTCGGCTTGCTTCAACAACTTGTGGATCATTTAATAAAGTTAACGCTTGTAATGGTGTATTGGTTGCTTGGCGAACCCCAATACTATGACCACGCATAGGCGCATCAAAGTTAGTCATATTTGGCGGCGGCGCACTACGTTTATAAATGGTATACATGCTGCGTCTGTATAGCGCTTCGCCATGGCCTTGCTCGTAATCCATATTATTCATTTTCCAAATGCCTTTAGGTTGATACGGATGCACACTTTTTCCACCTACGCGATCAACTAATAAACCACTGGCAGCCAATACGTTGTCGCGTAACATTTCTGCGGTTAATCGCGCGCTGGGTGCTCTGGCAAATAAGGTATTTTCGGGATCTTTTTGCGCTAAGGTTTCACTAATTTTTGACGATTGCTGATAAGTTGACGACATCACCATGAGTTTTATCATGTGTTTTACGTCCCAACCAGATTCAACAAATTCAACGGCTAACCAATCTAATAATGCTGGATGAGTAGGGCGCTTGCCTTGGTTACCAAAGTCTTCAGGGGTGCGCACTATGCCGTTTGCAAATAGCATTTGCCAATAACGGTTAATCACAACTCGAGACACTAATGGATTGTCTTTACTGGTAATCCATTTTGCTAAGCCTAAACGGTTTCTAGGCCAGTTTTCATCAAAAGGTAATACCGTTTCAGGCACACCGGGTTCAACTGGTTCACCGTGGTTTGCATAACCGCCTCGTAATAAAATATAAGCTTGTCGTGGGGTTTGCATATCCTTCATTACCATCACTTCTTGCACCGACTCTTTAGCCGCGCTATAGGCTTGTCTGGCTTGTGTTAATTGAGCCATTGCCGTTTTGTAACTAGGACTTAATTTGGCGTTATAATATTCAAATAATTGTTCTTTTGTTGCGCTCGCTAAACCATTTCCACCGGTCACAGACGTTAATTCAACATCCGTTAAGCCACGGTTAAACACTTTTAAATTATCTACAAAAGCGTTTGCGACCCCTCGGCTTCGCCATCTTGCACCAACTTTAAGTGCAATTTCTTTTAATACAGACTCGCGGGTGTGTTTAATTTCTTTATACAAATTATCCCGCTCTATGCGCATCTCGACAGGTTCGCCATTGATGTAAAACTTAACCCCGCTTGCGCTTGAAGAGCCGTCGTAAGAAAATGCGACACTAAGCCATTGTTCACGTGCTGCTGGTTTAACTGATTTTAGTGAAATTGAGTTAAACGGATAAGTATGCGCTAAGCGAACATGCCAGTGGTTATCTTCAATCCCAACATCAAAACCTTTAAAGTTATATAAAATCCCAGCTTTGTTGTAATGAAATAATACGCCTTCTTTAAGCGCTTCTGGCAACCAGGTTTCTATGCTAACGGTAAAAGGTTGTGAACGTTTAAAGTCATTTAAATCAGGAAAATAAAGTGGATCATCACCATTTAACAAAATGGCTTGGCGATCATCATTGGCTTGGTTTGTAACCGTTGCAGGCCAATATTGCATCGCTGGACCTTCTTTCTTTTTGATATTTGAGCCAAAAATAACTTTACCCGGCTGTTTTGCGTTAACTTTGTTGCTGATTTTTTGATTGTTATCACTTTTTGAAAGTGGATAGTGGGCGATTAATGCATCATCGGCGCTTGTATCTAGTTTATTTTTAGCTGATTTATCAGCGTTGATTTGCTGATACCAGCTTTCAAATTCAGCGTGATTGTTTTGTACTAATTGCTCAAGTGCCTTATTTTTGTTTGCTACTTCTGCTTCAAGTTGGGCGAGTGTCTGTTTTTGCTCATCAGTTGGCATTAACATGGTAGGCACTGGAATATCGTTAGCATCGTACGAAATTTGTCCAGATTCATCCACGCTATTAAAAAATGCACCGGTTTGATAATAGGCTTTAGCCGAAATAGGGTCGTATTTATGATCATGACATTGCGCGCAGTGCATGGTTAACCCTAATAAACCTGTGCCTAAGGTTTGAACTCTGTCTTTTACATATTCAACTCTAAATTCTTCATTCACTATCCCGCCTTCGCCATTTTGGGCATGAACTCGGTTAAAAGCAGTCGCGAGTCTTTGCTCAACAGTAGGGTCAGGTAATAAGTCACCGGCAAGTTGCCAGGTAATAAATTCGTCAAATTTTCGGTTTTGATTGAAGCTATCAATTACCCAGTCACGGTAGGGTGACATGTCACGATAATAATCTGTGCTGTAGCCATGAGTATCGGCGTAGCGTGCAACATCTAGCCATTCTTGTGCCATGCGCTCGCCGTAAGCCGGTTTTGCAATTAGGCGGTCAACCAATTTTTCGTATGCGTTATCAGATTTATCGCTTACAAATTGTTCTACTTCTTCCACCGATGGGGGTAAGCCAGTTAAATCAAAACTAACGCGGCGAATTAAGCTGACTTTATCGGCTTTATCATTAGGAGATAATTTATTATCTTCAATTTGCTTTAAAATAAATTGGTCGATTGGGTTATTTGCCCACGCGGTGTTTTTTGTTTCAGGTAAGGATTTTTTTTCGGGCTTTATGTAGGACCAATGTTTTTTATATTCAGCGCCTTGTTCAATCCATTTTTTAATAATGGCTTTTTCGCGAGCATCAAGTTTTAAATTAGAATTAGGGGGTGGCATGATCATTTGAGGATCATCTGAGCTTATCCGCTGAAATATTTCTGATGCATCCGGATCGCCGGCAACTAAAGCTGGTTGGTTATTATCGGTCATATGCGTTGTTGCGTGTTCAAACGTATCTAAGCTCAAACCTGCTTTTGCATTTTCTTTATCAGGACCATGGCACAAAAAACAGGTATCTGACAAAATCGGCTTTACGTCAAAGTTAAAATCGACCACATCAGGGATCGGTTTTTCAAATTCTGCTTCTGATGCAGCATTATCAAAACAACCGCTAAGCGCCACACCCGATAATAAAACTAAGCTCGTTTTTAGGGCACGACTTTTCGTTAAATTAAGGCTAGCTAAATTAGCGATAAGAGTATGGTTAAAATGCATATTAAATTCGCTCCAGCTTAATTGGATAAACTTGATTGGCATTCCATTGGCCGACATACAAATTTTCGTCATCATCTACACATACTGCGTGACAATGATTAAACACATCAAAGGTACTTTGCATGGGTTGCAGCACGCCATTTTTGTAAACAGGTTCAGTACCGCCGGGGTTTGAGACAACTTTATTGTTTTTATCTAAAATAGTGATAAAGCCTGAGTTTTCAGCTTGTTTACCATTAATATGTGACCAACAAACAGGGGCATAAAAGTGATCTCCTTTAAAAATAGGACCACCCACATAAGCCCCAGGTAGCTCGAGATTTTGAAGAAATTCCCCTGACATTGAATACTGCTTTAAACAACGCTCTGCGCGTGAACTAATGAGTAAGTGAGGATTATTTTTGTCACGTAAATCAACGCCAATACCATGGGTATTTTTTAAATTTAGGCTGGAATCATTGTTTTGCCATCCACCCCAATGGCGAATATAGCGGCCATTGCTGTCGTACTGAATAACATAATCAGATCCATAACCATCTGTTACATACAAATCACCGTTGGGTGCGATCGCAATGTCAGTGGGTTGAAATGGCTGACCTGGTTCATAAATGCCAATTGTCATGGGATGACCTAAGGTATAAACTAACTTTCCGTCTATGGTTAATTTCGAAACAAAGCCAGATTGTTTATACCATTTTCCTTTCCATTTATTGCTGGTTCGATTGCGATCTAGTACCCAACCACCATCAACGATATAGATAAAGTCTTCACCGTTTTCATTGACCACTTTAACGGAATGAGCGCCTGGATATTGGGTGCCCCAAGCGTCTAATAATTTGCCGTCTTTGTTGTAAATAATAAAGTTATTTACGTCGCTGTCGGTGACTAAAATAATCCGGCCTTTGGAATCAATCGCTAAGCCGTGTGAATTTTCAACCGGTGTTTTAGCTGGGTCCAAATCCCCCCAGTGGTAGTTGATTTTGTATTTAAAATCACCATGACCCACAATTTGACCATGCGCATAACGACCAGCTTGAGCGGGTTTTTTCTTTTCGGGTTCATGGGCACGAACAGATGTGCTGATATTTGCCATCATGAGTCCCGCGCCTATGGCTGAACTTTTTTTAATAAAAGATCTTTTACTTTGATTTATATCTTTCATTTTTAACCCTTATTGTTTTGTTTTTCACTGGTTGACACACTTGGCGCTAATGACGCATTGGTGTTTGATGTCACTTTAGTTTCACCTGTATATAAGCGAGTAAGATTAGGTAGCGACGCTAATGTATTAAGTGAGGTATTAGTAATATTGGTACGATACAAATTTAAATACTGTAATTGGTTAAGTGTTGTTAAATGCTCAATACCTTGATCACTAATCGGATTTTTTTCTAAATGCAGTTTTAATAAATTAGGAAATTGAGCCAACACTTTTAACTGTTCATTGCTTACTTGGCTGTTAGCTAAATTTAACCACACCACATGCTCTTTTATACTTAATAGGCCATTAAGCGCTTCGTTGGTTAATGGCTGGCGAGATACTGAATAATCTATATCTAAGTAGTTAATGTCCTTAGCTATTTGTTTGATCATAAAACCTTGTTGGGTTAACTGTTCAGCCACGGCGTTTGGAATCATCTCTATTTTTGGTAGCGGCCAGCCCCCTTTGGCTTGCTCAAGCCCTAAACTGACAGACAAAATAGAACGTGCTTTTTTAGATAAAGTGAGATCTGCAAGTGTGGTTTGCACCGGCGCACCACTTTCAATCCACCAAGCTAATGTGGCAACTTGGTTGTCAGTTAATGGCGGCTTGCCGCCTGCAGGCATAAACTTTTTGGCGTGGCTATCAAGGGTAATGCGTTTATATAATTCACTTTGATGTAAATCAGAGGCAATCACAGCAGGCCCAGATTGGCCGCCTTTAAAAATATTTTCAGGGGTGGTTAAGTTTAACTTGCCTTTGCTTTTTTCTGGATTGTGACAGCCTGTACAGCGCTGCTCCAAAATCGGTTTTACAATATCTAAATAAGCATCGGCTTGTTCTAATTGAGTTACTTTAGGTCGAGGTTTAGCGTGAGGTTCCATACCGGCTAAGGTTCTTACCGGATTAGGCGCGTATTCAAATAAATAAGTTGAACCATGGGTCATGTTTGCCCCGTAGTGGCCGGTCGAAAATAATAAAAATAACTGAACACTGCACAAACTATAAATAAGCGCAGATAACCCTGTTTTTTTCGGACCGGTTTGGATGGCTTGTTTAGAGAAAAAGATCCAACAAATCAATGCGCAGAAAATGGCAGCAAATGCCCATGCTTTGTGAGTAAATACCGCTTCTTCACTATAGCCACCAGAGAGCGACAACATATAACCGAGTAGCGCTGCACCGCAAGCTGAAATAAGCCCCCACAACCAAATCGTATTCAAAGTTTTGGTTCGAGGTTTATTAAATGCAACACAGCTCATTTCAATAACGGCTGCCATTAATAAAATACCGATAGGTAAATGCAGTACCAAAACATGAAAACGGCCAAAAAAGGTAATTAAATCCATATCAATCTCAAATTAACAAATATTTTTAAATGTTAACCTTGTGTATCATATGTAACAATTGCTATATTTGACTTGTTTTTGTATAAAATTGATATTGGCGTTGGCTGAGATATCACATAATCAATTAAAAGTATTTTAAATCATATAATTATGGTTTAATGCCGTTTTGTATTTATTTGAGAAAAGACTCTTTTTTGTTGAAATTATTTAATAATTTGTTATTTAAAACTCAATTTATAAGGAATTAAAGTGGATTTAGCAGATGAATTTGAAACTGGCTCTGGGGGCTTTGTTTGGAGCAATATTTCAGCTAATACTTTGTTTTCAGAGTTAAGACTGCATGTTTATTACGCTTATTATATGCAAACTGATAGTAGTTGGACGGGTACGCAATTTGTAAATCATTACAACCGTATTTATTACGTCACAGAAGGTGAAGCGGTTTTAGAATTTGATGGTTTTGACATTGTAATGAAGCCTGGCCATTTATATTTTATTCCACCTTATTCACTTAAATCACATGCGTGCGCTAAACATTTATCTTTTTATTGGGTGCATTTTCATGCTTTGATTGATGGGGATTTAGATTTATTCTCATTATTTGCTCAGCCTAAAGAAATAAAAGTAGATTCGGTTGATAAAACGCTTGCTTGTTTAACACAGCTTACTGAGTCTGTTGATGCTGGCGAAGCGCAGGTGGCAGCGTTGCTAAAGCGTAATATGTTGTTAACTGAGTTACTTTTACCCTTCGCAGATGATATTGTTGAGCAAGTTAAGCAGCAAGCAATGTCTGGATATATGCGATTTTTGCCGGTACTAAAATATATTCAAGCGCATTTATCTGATACGTTATCTATAAAGTTGCTGGCCGAACAAATGAATATGAGCGCGGAGCATTTTTCGCGTAGTTTTAAACAACAGATTAATATTGCGCCTAAACGTTATATTTTGCAAAAACGAATTTCGCTTGCTAAGCAATTATTACTGTTAAATAACTTATCTATTTCAGAAATTGCAGACAAAACCGGTTATTTAGATGTTTATCATTTCTCCAAAAATTTTAAACAAGAAGTTGGGCTTTCGCCTTCAAAATTTAAATCTAAATATAAATAAAAGCTCAATCTATTCTAAGGTAAAGTTGTTTATATATGAAAAAAATTAGTATTTTTGTTGATGTACAAAACGTTTATTATACAAGCCGTAGCGCCTATAAAAAGAACTTTGATTACAATAAATTTTGGGCAAAAATAAGTGCTCAAGGCACCATTATTAATGCCTACGCTTACGCTGTTGACCGCAATGACACTAAACAAAAACAGTTTCAAACGATTCTTAGAGCGATTGGCTTTGACGTTAAATTAAAACCTTTTATCCAACGCGCAGATGGTTCGGCCAAAGGTGATTGGGATGTGGGTATTACGATTGATATGATGGAATCGGCAGCCGAATCAGATTTAATGGTATTAGTATCAGGAGACGGTGATTTTGATATTTTGCTTAATAAGATTCGCAGTAAATACCAGATTCCAGTTGAAGTTTATGGTGTTCCAGCCTTGAGCGCTGCTAGCTTAATGAATGCGGCTACGCATTTTCACCCAATTGACGATGCCTTATTGTTATAAATTAACCTCAACTCGGTTTAATGAATATGTTTCAAGCGGTCTTTTTCACGGGACTGCGTTAAGTACCTTTTTATACACCCTCCATAGCTGGGGGGTAGTGCGACGTCGGAACCAAAGCCGAGGCTAGCTATTGACGCGTAAGTTCCCTTGTCCCCGCAAAAAAATTCTCGTTAGAAGCCATGCAGAGCTATAAAGTTAAATAATTCAATTAATTAGAATACACCTTATACCCGAATTGAGGTTAACTTAAGTTTACAGGTTTATCCCACTCAAAACATTCACTTAATGAATGCTTACGTTAGATTTAATTTATTTTTTTAAATTTGAATTGTGTTATTTATATAAAAACCATGTTAAGATTTTAAGGTAAAGCTTGTTTCAAAAAGCTCAAAACAAGCAAAACTCACCTATATATAGGAAATTTTATAGTGAATCCGTATAAAAACACTCATCGCAATTAGTACGCTCATCTTATCTCAACCAAACCAAGGTAAATGGACATTAAATTCAGAAATTTCTGATGAATTTGAGGCGGACGAACTCATTTTTATCAATACGAGGCGATTTACCGACATAATTAAAAATTAACAAATACGGGTTTACATTATTGTAAACCCGTACGTATGCCTTTATTAACAAAATTTAGGTTTGTAATTTATTAGAGTCGATTTTTAACTATAATTTTTTACTACAACTTTTAATTACAACTTGTAGTGGGATAATTTTTAGCTTTCCAAGCCCCCATAGAGCCTAAAAATACTTTAACATTTTGATATCCCTGCGCTTGCAAATAAGCGGCCGCAATGGTCGCTCGAATCCCACTTGCACACATGGTTATTAATTTATCACTTTTTGGTATCTCACAAATTTTATTAGCTAAATGCCCCAAGAAGATATGTTCGCTGGAGTCGATGTGGGCTTTTTCATATTCGGTTATTTTTCTAACATCTAATAATTGCCAATCACTTTCTAATAAACGGTTAACTTGTTCGGCACCAATTACATCTAATGTAGCAAAATCATGGCCGGTCGCTGCCACCATTGCCATATTAGTAGCAAAATAGTCATTAACATTATCAAATCCAATACGTGCAAAATGTAATGCGGCACAGCTAGCCATTCTTTGATCGTTCGCAATAATTACAATATTATCATTAAGTGAGAACAACCAACCCGCATAAGCCGTTATCATATTAAGTGGGAGACTGTAACTATTAGGGACATGAGCTCCTAGATATGCTTCTATTGGCCTGACGTCAATTAAAACGTGCCCTTGTTGGCGCATTTTCTCCAGCTGCGTAATATTAACAGATGAAGTTGCCTGAAAACTTGAGTAGTTAGGTGCGCCTTGGGCATTAAGTTGCTCCATATCGGCAAAATAGGGGGGCTTGTAGTGATGCTCTGCAATTTTCTTTTGGATAAATGCTGACTTATCATTAATTTGCATTAACGGATTGTTCTTCATTTCGTGTTGTACAGTTGAAAACTCTCTATCTGCCATCCCTTCACCGCAAACTGAACCTGCGCCATGGGCGGGATATATAATTGACATACTGGCTTTGTCTTTAATCTTTTGTAAGCTATCAAACAGTAAGCCTGCTACGTGTTCACTTTCGCTCGGATAAAAATCTGTTCGTCCTACATCTCCGATAAACAGGGTATCGCCAGTAAAAATACCAACTGGGCCTTGGTTAAAATCTTTATCAAATACTAAAATGCTAATACTATCTTTAGTGTGGCCTGGGGTTTCTATTACTTCTAGCGAGAGATCACCTATGTCGAGTTGATAACCTTCTTTAACCGTGGTTGCGTATGAAATTTCCTGATCCGCGTTTGGACCATGAAGTACTTGTGCATCAACCGACTTAGCAAGGATCGGGGCACCACTAATTAAATCTTCATTGCGGTGGGTTTCAATTATATGCGTTATCTGACACTCATGCTCTTTAGCAAGATTAAGATAGGCATCGATATCTCGTCTTGGATCGATAACCACAGCCTGGTTATTAGAGGCCACAAAATATGAAAGATGTGATAATCCAGAGGTTTTGATGGTTTGTATAAACATAAATATCCCCTCGGTTGATGATTTAAAAAATAGATTAATTGTATAATAAACTGAGTAAAATCTACGCAAAAATGATGCCTAATAAACTCACAATGGTTAAATACAAGCAGGCGCTTGTTTTATTTGCTCGTTAATAGGGTGGGTTAAATAAAACGTAGTTATGTATGCGTAAAAGATTCAAAAATTGTTTTGTTTTAATGTAAATATTATATCCCAGCAAACCGAGGTGTTCAGATAAAAAACGCGTTGGTTGGCATGAGTCCGTGATTTAAAGAACTAAAACGGGGTATAAACATGGAAAATGAAAAAATTGATAACACAAAGCACACCTAAAAATATTAAATTACGATAACTTAGATTTAAATACTCGCTTTCTGACTAGCCAATTTTGACACATCATTTTAAACTGTCTAAGCCAAAGGTGAAAATCTTCGGGATTTAAGTGTGAATTCAATCTACCGTCAAATGCAAACAAGCTAGAGTCTAATCCAAGCAGTTATCCCAAACTGTTAAATTTATACAGAGTCACTTAAAAAATATGACAATTTTTCAATTAAATCTGTTTTTTCAATCGGTTTAGTGATGTATTCATTCATACCTGCGGCAATACACTTTTCTCTATCACCTTTCATTGCATGGGCAGTAAGCGCCACTATCGGAATTTTCTGGTAGTGTTTACCGGCCTCGCCTTGCCTAATAGCCATAGTTGCCTGGTAGCCGTCTAATTCCGGCATTTGACAGTCCATTAAAATTAAATCAAATTTTGCACTGTGAATGCTTTTTAATTGTTCAATTACGTGGTTGCCGTTAACCACACTAACGCTTTGTAAACCGAGTTTAGATAATATTTCTTGCACTACTAATTGATTAATTTCGTTGTCTTCAGCCAGTAATACATTTCCTTTTAATTGAGTGTTTTGAACCTTTTTAGCGCTTAATTCTTTATCTAACAGGCTTTTTTGCGGACGTAATTGAAGCAACTGGTTAGGCGTAATTGGCGCTGTTAATTTAGCGAATTCAGTAAACTGAGATACATTTTTAAGGTTATTTGGCTCCGATAGCTCGGTTAAACATATAACCATTTCGGTTTTATGTTTTGCGGTATCAATTATTGATGCACTTAACTGTTTTAGTTGGTGTTGATCAATAAACAAGTAATCATATTGTAGTGCGCTATTAGGTTCAATTTCAGTGAGCTTTAATAAACTGGTTTCAGCACCAAATTTGATTAGTTGATTATTAAGTGTGGTTGCGAAAGATTGGTTGTTGCTTATGATGGCGGTTTTAATACCAGTCCAAGGAGTCGGGTAGGTTTTGCCTGCGTCTTCGAGTAAAACTGAAAATTCAAACGTACTGCCCTGGTCGACACGACTGTTAACTTGGATATGACCATTCATTAATTTACATAATTTCTGCACAATAGTTAAACCTAAACCTGTGCCGCCATAATGGCGAGTGGTTGAACTATCTGCTTGGGTAAAAGCTTCAAATAACAAGTTGAGTTTATCGGTTGGAATGCCAATACCCGTGTCAGTTATGGCACAACTAAGTACATAGGTTGTGTTATTTGAATTTGGGTACTGTTGTAAACTGGGTTTAGTTATTGTTGTGCTGATGCGTACTTCACCTTTATCGGTAAATTTAATCGCATTGCCAATTAGGTTATACAATATTTGTTTTAATCTTGCTGGATCGCCAATGACGACATCGGCTGGCATTTGTGAAACATCAAGCACTAAATTGAGTGACTTTTTAGATGCCATATTCACCATAGATTCAGTCACTTGGCTAAATATATCAAGCAAGCTAAATTCGGTTTGTTCTAAATCTAATTTACCAGCTTCTATTTTTGAAAAGTCTAAAATATCGTTAATAATTCCTAGTAACGAAGTGGCGCTGTAATGTGCAATTTCAATTTGTTGTTGCTGTTGTGGTTTGAGCGTATGTGATTTTAAAACAATATCTAACATGCCTAAAACACCGTTCATGGGTGTTCTGATTTCATGGCTCATATTAGCCAAAAATTCACTCTTGGCTTTGGCGGCTACTTCGGCATCATCTTTTGCTTTAAGCAGCTTTTTCTCATTTAGTATCCGTTCGGTAACATCCCAATTTGTGCCTATTAATCGAATGGCTTCGCCTTGTTTATTGTATTGCACATCGGCTGCGGCTTTAATCCACTTTATATTGTTACCAGGGCAAATTATTCTAAACAAAGTATCAAATTTTTGCAGGCCTTTAATGGCTTTATCAACATTTAAAATACTATCGCTACGATCGTCTGGATGTAATGCTTGTTGCCATGTATCAAAAGTGGCTGAAAATTGGGTGGGGTCAATTTCATAAAGCTGATGCATGGTGCTATCCCATACCAGTTCATTTTTAATTAAATCGAGTTCCCATATGCCTACGTTGGCTGCATCTGTCGCTATGGTTAATCTTGATGTTAGGTTTTTGGTGACTTCCTGTTGTTGTTTACGCTCAGAAATATCTTCAACCATTGACCAAATGAGCTCTCGACCAGAACTGTCTTTAATTAATATCCCTTTGAGTAATACTGGGTAGCGTTTACCTGACTGATTAATATATTCTTTTTCATAAGGCCCATATTGGCCGGTTTGTGCTAGCTGAAGAAGGAGTCTTTCTTCATCATCTTTATATTCAACAGGGGTAATATCCCAATAGCTAAGTTTAAAAAAGTCAGCTTTTTTGTAACCAGCGGAGGTGAGTAGTGATTGGTTAACATCTAAAAATTGGCCAGTTTTAAAATCATTTAAGGCAATTCCGATAGGAGAGAGCTCAAACAAGGATCTGAGCCTGGTTTCACTTTCTAATAAAGCTTGCTGAGTTTGCTTTTGTTGGCTGATATCTCGGGCGATGCCTAAATAACCTGTCGCTTTACCGTCACGGTTTAAAACTTGAGTAACAGATAAGTAAACTGGGATGCGGCGACCTTCTTTACTAATGTAGGTCCATTCGTTTTCATCAACCGCACCCAACCTAGCTTTTGCAACAAAGGTATCAAAGCCAGCTTTAATTGGGTAACCCAATTCTTTTGTTAAGTCTTGACTGCGGCTTACGATTTCGTCAAAGTCATGCAAAATGGCTGGCGTTTGCTTGTTAATGATTTCATCTTGAGTATAACCCAACATGTTTTCCGCCCCTTTGCTAAAACTTTTAATAATCCCTGATATATCGGTTGAAATAATTGATGAGTGGGCGCTATCTACAATGGCTCGTCGCCAGGCATTGCTTTGCTCTAATTCGTGTAAATTCTGTTTGTTTTCAGAGATATCAGTGTGGGTGCCCGACATTAATTTTGCCGTATTGTCATGGTTCCAGCTAACCACTTTACCTCTGTCATGCAACCAAACCCAGTGCCCTTTTTTGTGCTGCATTCTAATTTCGCAGTCGTAAAATTCGCGTTGGCGGTTAAAGCACTGATTTAATAAAAATTCAACGTTAGCAAAATCATCAGGATGAATTAACTTGCGGCAGGTTTCAAAAGTAATGGGCTCTAATTCATTAAGTTGGTAGCCTAATTGCTCAACCCAAAGTTCATTAACGATTATTTGGCTGGTTTTTACATTCCATTCCCAAGTTCCAACTTTAGTGCCGCTAATAATATCTTGTAAACGCTGTTTTTGAACTGTAAGTGATTGTTGGCTTTGAACAAAGTCAGTTACATCACGCATAATTAACAGTATTTCACTAGCCGTTATTTGGTTAACTTGTAACTCAAGGTCATAGTGGCTGTGTTGCTTATTGGTATACTGCCAGTTAATTGGCTGAACCGGTTTGTTTTTTAAAACTTGCTCTGCTAAGTCGATAATTTGGTTAGAGATTTCAAGAGGTATAACTAATGAAATATGCTGACCTGTTGTATTTTGTATTTCAAACCTTTGATTGAAACTTTCGTTACTGTCTAAAATAAAACCGGCTCGGTCAATGGCTAAAATACAATCGGGTATGGCTTGTAAAATGTTATTGAGTCGGCCACGGTGCTCAATGAGTTCTTGGCTTAATTTTAACGCGTTGCGTGCATTGATTTCTTCGGTGATACAATGAGCAAAATCGTAAAGCTGAGACTTTTGTTGGGAAGTTAACTTTTTTGGCTTATCATCAATGATACACAAGGTACCGATGGATTCTTGGTTTACAATTAATGGAATGCCTGCGTAAAACCGAATAGCGGGTGCGTTTGTTACTAACGGGTTATCACTAAAACGCTCATCTGTTAGCGCATTAGGGATTTCAAAAATATCTTGTTGGGCAATTGCATGGCCACAAAACGAAATTTCTCTAGGGGTTTCGCATGCATTTAATCCCTGTTTTGATTTAAACCATTGTCTGTCCATATCAACTAATGAAATTAAAGCAATTGGTACGTCAAAACATTGCTGAACTAAACGGGTGATGCGATCAAACCTTTCTTCTGGGAGGCTATCAAGTAGCTGCGTTGAATACAAAGCGTCTAAACGTTGTATTTCGTTATCAGGAATTGGTGGTATTTGCATCCATTAAACCTTTTATATTGGCTTTGTCTAAACTAAGCGATATTTATGCTATCTCTGTGGCTAATTTAATATTAGCATTTTTAAATTTTAGTGCAGTACAATCGTTTTAGTTTAAGTATGTCATTTAGTTATTTATTTTGAATTATAAATTAGGATGAATATAATTTGGATTTACTTTATTTGTTATTTTTCGTGGCTTATGGTTTGCTACCGGTAGCAAGTTGAACCGAATTTATGTAAACTGGTTTGTATTATTATGTAAGCGATCTTAAAAGGTGAGTTATGAAAATTGCATTAATGAATGAGTTTAGTCAAGCAGGCAAAAACCCTGTGGTTTTAGAGCAACTAGAGTCTGTTGCTGCCGAGCAAGGACATAGTGTTTTTAACGTTGGTATGAACGGCGATAACGATCATCGTTTAACTTATATTCATTTAGGTATTATGGCGAGTTTACTATTAAACTCTGGTGCGGTCGATTTTGTTATTTCAGGGTGCGGTACGGGTCAAGGTGCTTTATTGTCATTAAATGCATACCCTGGGGTTACTTGTGGTTATTGTATTGACCCGTCAGATGCTTATTTATTTGCGCAAATTAATAATGGTAACGCACTCGCACTACCTTTCGCTAAAGGTTTTGGTTGGGGCGCTGAATTAAATATTCGTTATATATTTGAAAAAGCGTTCGCGGGTGAAAAAGGTCAAGGTTACCCGCCAGAACGTAAAGCTTCTCAAAACGAAAATGCGAGTATTTTGGAGACAGTGAAAGAAAACATCGCTAAAGATTATTTACAAGCTTTAGAGTCATTAGACCCTGAGTTAGTTAAAACTGCAATCGGCGGTGAGAGGTTTCAAGCTTGTTTCTTAGAAAACTGTAAAGATGAAAAAATAGCTGAATTTGTAAAATCTCGTTTATAATTTTTAAACTTTAAAGCTAAAGCGTTAGCTACTAACGCTTTACTCAATTAAGCGCTTTGGCTAAAAACGATAGCAAAGCGCTTAATTTTTTAATTGCCTATTGTGTAAACAAATTTTATGAATTTAGCTTGTTGGTGAGGCATTTTTGTTATCCTTTCTGTAATCTTTCCATTTTTTTAGCTATAAAATTAAGCTCATAAAAACATTGCTAAGGCTCAAGTTTTTATTTTTAGTTGTGAGTTTAATTTAGCCCCCCAGTCGATGTATTTATAATCATTAAAAACAGTATATAAACGTTAAAATAACACTTTGGGCATTGATTTAATATTAGCTTAAAGCAGGACTAAAAAGAGATTAAATAAATTTAATATTAATGCTAGACGGCTAGGTAATTTGCAAGTACATTTCACTCGTTTTACACAATGTGCTAATCGGCTTTTTTAGAATTTGAAGACCATCTTTTAGCTATGGTTAAAAATGTGAAATAAAGCACTATCATCACAAGAATGATATTATTTTTATCTGTATCTATTGCAAATGATATTTATTTCGATTAACAATGGTTGTCTAAACTTTTAGTCAACTAAAAATGTGTATTTAGTCTAAACTTGCTATTTTATTTGGAGCCGTAAGGTAAATATGAAAAAAGTATTAATTATTGGTGCAGGTGGCGTAGGTCGAGTAGTTGCTTTTAAATGTGCGCAAAATGCTGAGGTTTTTGGTGAGATTATTCTTGCCAGTCGAACTGAGTCTAAGTGTATTGAGATCGCAAATGAAATTGAAAAAAGTCTGCAAAAAACCATAAAAACAGCCGCTGTAGATGCTGATAATGTGCCGGCTTTAGTCGCTCTATTAAACCAAACAAAACCTGAATTGGTTATTAATGTAGCCTTGCCATATCAAGATTTAACCATTATGGATGCTTGTTTAGAGGCAGGTGTTCATTACATGGATACGGCAAATTATGAACCTTTAGACACAGCTAAATTTGAATACAAATGGCAGTGGGCGTATCAAGAAAAATTTGAAAAAGCGGGTTTAACAGCATTATTAGGTTCTGGTTTTGATCCAGGCGCAACCAATGTATTTACTGCTTACGCTGCCAAGCATTATTTTGATGAAATTCACACACTCGATATTATTGATGTAAATGGTGGCGATCACGGCTACCCATTTGCGACTAACTTCAATCCTGAAATTAATATTCGTGAAGTAACCGCAACTTGCCGACATTGGGAAGATGGTGAATTTGTTGAGTCGCCTGCGCTTTCAACAAGCCAGTCGTTTACCTGCCCAGAAGAAGTAGGCACATACGATATTTATCGTATGTATCATGAAGAGCTTGAATCTTTGGGTAAACATTTTCCGAGTCTTAAAAAAGCACAGTTTTGGATGAGTTTTAGCCAAAATTACTTAAAGCATCTTGAGGTGCTAGGTAATGTGGGTATGACTGGCATAGAGGCGATTGAATTTGAAGGTCAAAAAATTGTACCCATTCAATTTTTAAAAGCGCTACTGCCTGATCCTTCAACGCTAGGGCCACGCACCAAAGGTAAAACATGTATAGGCTGTTTAGTCACAGGTATTAAAGATGGCGTTGAAAAAACGGTTTACGTATACAACATTAAAGATCATCAAGACTGTTACCAAGAAGTTGGCTCGCAAGCCATTTCGTACACCACGGGTGTACCGGCGATGATAGGGGCTAAAATGATTATGTCTGGAAAATGGAAAAAACCGGGTGTTTGGAACATAGAGCAACTTGATCCAGACCCATTTATGGATGAATTAAATGAACAAGGTTTACCTTGGCAAGTTATTGAAAACCCAAATTTTAATTTAGTTAAGTAGTTGCCATTCATGAATAGTCAATCTTTTCATCATTTTGACAGCAGCCGAGTACCATCGCCTTGTTTTGTTGTTGATGAAGTTGCAATTGAAAATAACCTCAAAACCTTAGCCCGGATTCAAAATGAATCTGGTGCTAAAGTATTATTAGCATTAAAAGCGTTTTCAATGTTTAGTTTAGCGCCTTTAATTGATAAATACTTAACGGGTATTTGTGCCAGTGGCTTGCATGAAGCTAAATTAGGTAAAGAAGAATTTAACGGTGAAGTGCATACTTACAGTGCCGCTTTTGCTGAGCAAGATATATCAGAAATTTTAAATTTGTCTGATCATCTTGTATTTAATTCTTTTGCGCAATGGAAACGATTTCAACCGCAAATTAAACAAGCCAAACAGGCAAAACCTAGCTTAGAGTTTGGACTTAGACTTAATCCTATGCATTCTGAGGGGGCGACTGAAATTTACGATCCTTGTGCGCCTGGTTCACGGCTGGGCATTTTGCCAATTGAATTTGAACATAATTCGTTGGATGGCATCAGCGGTCTACATTTTCATACACTATGTGAGCAAAGTTTTGAGCCTTTAGCGCGAACGCTTGATGTCATTGAGGAAAAATTTGCCAATATACTCCCAAATTTAAAATGGGTTAATTTTGGAGGTGGACATCATATTACCGCTGCAGATTATCCGGTTGAGGCGCTTATTGAGCGCATAAAACAGTTTCAGGCAAAATATGACGTACAAGTATATTTAGAGCCTGGTGAAGCCATTGCGATTAATACCGGGGTGCTAGTGTGCGAAGTGCTTGATTTAACTCGTAACGATATAGACATTGCGATTTTAGATACATCTGCAACTTGCCATATGCCAGATACGATTGAGATGCCTTATCGCGCTGATATTTTTGGCTCTGGCCAGCCGGATGAAAAAGCTTTTAAATATCGCCTAGGTGGGCAAACTTGTTTAGCTGGTGATGTTATGGGGGTTTATTCATTTGATTCACCTTTAGCCATTGGTCAGCGGCTCATGTTTGATGACATGTCGCATTATACTATGGTGAAAACAACGACTTTTAACGGCATAGGTTTACCTTCAATTGCGATTTGGAATTCGAAAACTGATAAGGTGAATTTGGTTAAAACCTTTGGGTATGAAGATTTTAAAAATCGCTTATCGTAACGCTTAAACTAAATACATAGAACCGGATAACTTTGGTTATCCGGTTCTTTTTGTTATCGCTAATCAATCAAATTTCAATTATCTGATTATTTTTACTTTACTTATTATACTTGTCGCCTTACCTTCTAATTCTTAATTAAAGCGATGTACTAATATGGTGCATGATGAACCATTAGTTGTTTTTTGAACTCAATTTTTTAGCTTTAATACATATAAAATATATATAAAACAATGACCTAATTATTTGGCACTCTAGTTGCATTCTTTGTTTTATCCAAAGGCGGGTAAACAAAAACTCGAGCGTTTATGTTGCGTTTCCAAAGGCGGAAATACAACCAAATTTAGGTAAGAAATTTGATGAACAAAAAAGCAGTTAATTTAAAACAGACCACGTGTCCGTATTGTGGTGTTGGGTGTGGCATTGACGTAACCGTTAATGATTCAAAGCTAACTCGAGTTGATGGCTCTTCAGAGCATCCCGCTAATTTTGGACGTTTGTGTATAAAAGGTTCATCTGTATTAGAAACAAATGATCTTTCAGGGCGATTACTGCAGCCCATGATAGCTAATGCTACTGTTTCTTGGGATGAAGCGACTAGACATGTAGCTGACAAGTTTAATCAAACTATTGCTAAATATGGGGCTGATTCTGTTGCATTTTATGTATCCGGCCAGTTATTAACTGAAGACTATTATGTCGCCAATAAATTAATGAAAGGCTATATCGGCAGCGCGAATATAGACACTAATTCTCGTTTGTGTATGTCATCGGCAGTTGCTGCGTATAAACGGGCTTTTGGCTCAGATACAGTGCCTTGTAATTATGAGGATATAGAAGATACAGATTGTTTAGTATTGCTGGGCTCTAATGCTGCGTGGACACATCCGGTATTATTTCAACGGATGGAGCGTGCCAAGCAGCTAAATCCAAATATGAAAGTTGTCGTAATTGATCCACGAAAAAGTGCAACAACCGAATTGGCTGATTTACATTTAGCCATTAAACCCGGCACAGACGTGGCGTTATTAAATGGTTTACTCAATTATTTATTTGCTAATCAATTAATAGATAACGAATTTGTGAGTTTGTCGACCGAAGGCTTAGAGTTAGCGCTTGAGCAAAGCAAATTGTGGACCTTAGAAAAAGTGGCTCAGGTTTGTGATATTACAGTACAAGAACTTGAAACTTATTATAAATGGTTTGCACACAGCCCAACCGCGGTTACTTTTTATTGTATGGGGGTTAACCAATCCAGCCAGGGAACAGATAAAGCCAATGCTATTATTAACTGCCACTTAGCGGCAGGTAAAATTGGAAGTGCAGGTAATGGGCCTTTTTCTATTACCGGCCAACCCAATGCTATGGGCGGGCGAGAAGTTGGTGGCTTAGCTAATATGTTGGCTGCTCATATGGATATTGAAAACGATAAACATACTGATTTAGTACAGCGGTTTTGGCAATCCCCTCGGATCGCAAAAAAGGCAGGCGCTAAAGCAGTAGATATGTTTGAAAAAGTAAAATCAGGCGACATTAAAGCGATTTGGATTATGGCCACTAATCCAGCGGTGAGTTTGCCTAATGGCAACGAAGTGGCTAAAGCGCTTGAAGCTTGCCCTTTAGTCGTGGTGTCAGATTGTGTTGATAATACAGATACCATGGAGTGGGCCGATGTAAGGTTTCCAGCTACGACTTGGTCAGAAAAAAATGGCACTGTAACTAACTCAGAGCGCCGAATTTCGCGCCAGCGCGGTATTATGCCGCCACCTGGCCAAGCAAAACACGATTGGCAAATTATTTGTGACATCGCCAAAGCAATGGGCTTTAATCGTGGTTTTAATTTCACCCACCCAGTAGACGTATTTGAAGAACATGCCAGATTATCTGGGTTTGAAAATAACGGTCAGCGCGATTTTGACATTAGTGGTTTAGCCGGAATAAATCAAACTCAATACGATAAACTAAGACCGATTCAATGGCCGGTTACTAAAGATTATCCGCTTGGACGAGCGCGTATGTTTGACGATGGCCGGTTTTTTACCGCGTCTAAAAAAGCAAAATTTATTGGGGTTGAAGCTAAAGATCCGGTACAAAAAACCAGTGAAGCTTATCCGTTTGTTTGTAATACCGGACGGATTCGAGATCAATGGCATACAATGACCCGTACAGGTAAAGCCGCTAAATTAACCGCTCATATTAGCGAACCCTTTGTTGCTATTCACCCTGATGATGCAAGTGCACTTGAATTAGTTGATGGTGCCATAGCGCGTGTTTTTTCTGAAACAGGTGAAAGCTTAGTTAAAGTTAAAGTGGATTCAGGGCAGCGCAAAAAAGAATTGTTTATTCCTATGCATTGGAACAAACAATTTGCTGCTAACGCCAATATTAATCGTTTATTTGCCAGTGTGGTTGATCCTGTCTCAGGTCAACCTGAATTAAAGCACGCAGCGGTTAATATTGAAGCCTACCCCGCTGATTATTATGGTTTTATGGTTGGCAAAAATCCATTATTTGTCGATTCAGATTACTGGGCTAAATCACCTAACGCAGCTGGTTTTAGTGCCAGCTTTTCAGGGCAGGGCGATATTCAAGACTGGCTAGATTGGTGCCAGCAAAGAGCGAATAGTGAAGGGGAATGGATTCGGGTTGAAAACTTACACAACAAAGAATTTAGAATATTTTGCTATCAAGAAAATGAACTTCAATTTGTATGTTATGTTCAAGCTTCGCCTTTTGCCCAAGATATATCATGGTTAAGTGAAATGTTTGCGTTAGAATCATTTGGACGCGAAGAAATTAAAGCATTAATTACCGCAATTCCAACTCCAGAAGTTTCAAAAGGTCGCCAGATTTGTAGTTGTTTCAAAGTTGGTGAGAAGCAAATTATTGAAGCGATTGTAGATTATGGTGATGATAGTGTCGACAAACTAGGTCAGCGTTTAAAATGCGGTACTAATTGTGGTTCATGTAAAACAGATTTAAGTGGACTTATTAAACAACATTGCCCAGCGGCAGTTGCTTAATTTAGCTTTTGACCACAATTGAATGGTATCATGAGTGCAAACAAACCAATAAATAGATAAATAATGAAGCTCGCATTTAAAGAATATATTAAGTTAATTGGTCGGGGCCAAAGAGCGGGTAAAACCTTGTCTCAATCACAAGCCTTTGATGCCATGCAACAAATATTAGATGACAAAGTAACACCAGAGCAACTGGGTGCATTTTTAATGTTGTTGCGTGTGCGTGAAGAAACTGCTGAAGAACTAGCGGGTTTTGTGCAAGCTTGTCGCGGGTATACTAGTTCAAAATTTGACGGTTTATCGGTTGATTTAGATATGGGATGCTATGCTGGTAAACGACGTCATTTACCTTGGTTTTTACTCTCAGTTATGGCGTTAGCTAAAAAGGGAATAAAAATTGCGATTCACGGTACCGCAGAACCCGATTCTAAACGGTTGTATTTAAAACAATGCTTAGCTGAATTTGGGATTGTCCCCGCCACTAACAAAACCGAGGCCGAGCAGCAACTCGCGCAGTTTGGTTTTTGTTATATTGAACTGGTGGATATTCACCCAAAACTAGACCAATTAATTCAGTTACGCGCGCTTTTTGGTTTACGCTCATCGGCCAATACGTTAGCCCGAATGTTAAACCCATTAAACGCGACTTACAGCTTACATGGCGTGCACCATAAACATTTTGATATTCGTCATTCAGACACCGCTAAATTAACGAATGATAATCATGTTATTTGTTTTAGAGGAGAAGGCGGCGAAATTGAATTTAACCCAGAGCGAGCAGCCACTTTACATTGTTGTCGCAAAGGGATTCAAAACGAATTCGTTTTACCGGCCAGGTTAGAAACTTGGCAAGTAAAACCCAGAGAATTGGATGTATCGTCGTTGAAAACGATTTGGATGGCACAAGAAAATAACGAATACGCAACTCAAGCGATTATTGGCACTATTAGTATTATGTTGTTATTAACTCAATCTGAATTTTATACGATGGATAATAAACAAGAAGCGGTTGCTAGTAGTTTACAAAAGGCAGAGCAAATTTGGCAGTCTCGATCTATAACAGACTGGCCATTGGTTTAAATGATCAGACACCGTTATTTAAAACCATTATTAAAAAAATAAGGGTTAAGTTTATTTAAAGTTAACCCTTTAAAATGGCTGAAATCCTCTCAAGGGCTAACAATATAAAACACACTTTTCGTTTTATGCCTAATTTCATTCTTCATTTTAGATAACGAAAATAATCCAGATTTATTATGCTTAACTTGATGATTTTAAAGTGAAAATAAATAAATTAAAAAGCTTGACCTTAGGTTTGAAAATCGAGTAATCTTAATTCAGCTTTCACCCAGCATCACTTTCAAAACAGTTTATTTTTAATCTTAATAAATGTTACTTGGGAGTGACTTATGCAACACACAAAATCTAAAATAGCATTTGCTATTGTTTCAATTCTCAGCACTGGTGCTGTTTCTGTTCCAAGCTTTGCGGCGGAGTCGTTCAGCGATGCCTTTAAACAAGGTAAAGCTTTTGGAGATTTTCGCTTGCGATATGAAGATGCAGAAACAGGTGATCTGGATGGTTCCGCGCTCACTTTACGTACCCGTTTAGGGTTTAAAACTGCATCCGTTTCAGGCTTTAGTGGCTTGATTGAATTTGAAGACAATCGTCAGGTTTTAGGACAAGACGAATATAAAACCACATTAGCGGGTGTCGTAAATGAATATGCCGAAATATCTGATCCTGAATTTACTGAACTAGACCAAGCCTACATCGCTTATGCCGCAAATGGATTGACGGCTAAATTAGGTCGCCAAGTATTAACATTAGACGGACACCGTCATGTTGGTCATGTGGGTTGGAGACAAGATAGACAAACTTTTGATGCGCTAAATTTAGTGTATGGTGCGGGTGATTTTTCTGCGAATCTTGCTTATGTTTATAAACACAACCGAATTTTTGGCGAAACAAAAGACGTAGAGGCCGACACTGTACTGGTAAATTTATCTTATAATACCACGCTGGGGAAAGCTGTTGCATATAGTTATAAAATTGCACCCGAAGCGACTCAGGAAATGAATACCTATGGGGTCAGTTTTGGCGGCAAAACGGCGAGCGATATTCCATTTTTATATTCAGCTGAATATGCGTTACAAGATAACAAAACCCTAAACGTAGACACCCACTATATAGCAATTGAAGCGGGTGCAATCGTCAATGGCGTGACACTTAAATTGGGTCAGGAAACTTTGGGGTCAGATAATGGGCAGGGACACTTTGCCACGCCATTGGCAACCTTGCATAAATTTAATGGTTTTGCAGATGTATTTTTAGGCAGTACGTTCAACTCTCCCGCCAATGGTATGGGGTTAGTAGATACGTATGCCAGTGTATCAACCAAAATATCAGGCATTGGTTTAACGGCTATATATCATGACTTTAAAACAGATGAAGGCTCAGCTGATTTGGGGAATGAGCTTAATTTAGTCGCCGCGACTCAATTTGGTGCAATTAAAACTGGTATTAAATATGCAGCTTTTAGTTCAGATACTATTGCGGTTGCGGATACAGATAGACTTTGGTTGTGGCTACAGACTGGGTTTTAAATTTACCTAAGGCTTGATTAAAGCTAGCAAATGATATTTGTTGAAAAAATTGAGCCAGTAAGTATGATTATTTAACGCATACTTACTGGCTCGTTTTGAACGTTTTATCGTTATAGTTTTTGGGTAAATTGACCAATGGCGTTGACTACTTCTTGGGCGCCAGTTTGAATATGATTAAATACACCACCAGACTCGTTTGAAAGTTTAAGTGCACCCTCTGCTTTTACTTGGCTTTCTTCAATAATTTTAACTGCTTGAGCCGTTAATTTTTGGTTTTCGGCGACCACACTGACAATTTCTTCTGTGGCGACATTGGTTCTTGATGCTAATTGTCTTACTTCATCCGCTACCACCGCAAACCCTCTGCCTTGTTCACCGGCTCGAGCAGCTTCAATAGCCGCGTTTAATGCCAACAAATTCGTCTGATCAGCAATGCCACTAATGCTTTTAACTAAGTCTGTTACTTTGTGTGATTGGCTGTCTAATTCACTGATACTTTGGCCTGCTAAATTCATTTGTTCAGACAGTAACTCCATCGTTGAAATGGTTGAGTCTATTACTTCACGTCCTTGTTTAGCGTGTGTATCTGTTTTTTGAGAGACGCTATAAGCGACTTGGGCTGCCTCTGATATAGCATTTTCTTGGTTCATTTGGTCAGTAATTAAAGTTGCAAATTTAACAATTTTATAAAGCTCACCATGCGAATTATGAATTGGATTATAAGAGGCCTCGAGCCAAATTTGATTACCATAATTGTCTAATCTTAAGAATCTACCTGAGATAAACTCACCACGCTTTAGCTTGTTCCAAAATTCTTTATATTCAGCTGAAGCCGCATCTTCTGGCGTACAGAATATTCTATGGTGTTTGCCGATAATGTCGCTTTTTTTGTAGTTAACGGCATTTAAAAAATTATCATTGGCATTTAAAATTTCGCCGTTGAGGTTAAATTCAATCACAGCCGATGAACGATGCAGCGCCTTTAGCATGTCTTCTTGTTCATATGCAGAGTTGATCGTATTCGTTAATTCGGTTGCGTATATAGAGTAGGAGGTTATTTCATTAACATTATTTTTAATAGGCTGAAGAATTGCACGTAACCATATGTCTTCATCATTTTGTTTGGTTAGCTGTAACGCGCCGTGCCAATGAGCACCTTTGATAATAGCTTGGAGCATATTATTGCAGTGCTCAGAACCAACTGATTTAAATGAAATATAAGATTCTAGCTGAGTATTAAGCATATCCCCCGCGCGATAACCAATAATCTGCTCAAACTTTTGATTAGTATCAATAATGTCGCCGTTTGGGTTTAACGCAATATGTAACATCTCTGTTTTTAGATCGTTTTGGACTTGTTGGAAAGTTTGTAATTGAGCCTTTAATTGCTCTATTTCATTTAATAGCGCTTTATTTTTAAAAAACATGAATTGACCCTTATTTAATACCGGCAGGCTATTAGCGAGTTTCGTTAACTATATATAAATATTATAGTTTATTTTTTGTATAAATACGCTTGTAGGTACAGATAAGATCAATTTTTAATAATGTTATTTGAGCTGTCACTAAGCTTTAAAATTTTATATTAAAGTGTTTACAGCCACCACAAAATAAATCATGACTTAGTTTGGTGCAGTGTGCTTCAACTCAGTGAATAATTAAAAAAATATTTGCTTGTTTGGAATTGAATTAGCTCTAAATTTTTTATCAATAACGTTAAGAATAAAATATAATGCATTAATTTCAACTAGTTATTAATTATTTTAAGTTATTTTTAAAATTGGCACTTAGCTTGCAATTTAGCTTGTATCTTAATAATACGAAGCTTGTGCAATGATGTTTAAGTTAGTAAATGAAAACAACGATGTTGGAAAAGTCTCTTTAGTGGGTTCAGGCCCAGGAGATGCCGATCTACTTACAATAAAGGCGCTGCGCTGTATCCAAACAGCCGATATCATTTTATACGATCGCTTAGTTAGCGAAGATGTGCGTGCTTTATTCCCTTCAGATACACCTGCATTTTATGTAGGTAAAGCAATGGGCAACCATTGCATCCCTCAGGAAAAACTCAACGAACTGCTAGTTGAAAAAGCACTAAAAGGTTTTTCAATTTGCCGATTAAAAGGAGGCGATCCTTTTGTTTTTGGCCGCGGCGGTGAAGAAATGCTGATCTTGCGTGAAAACGGGATTGAAGTTGAAGTGATTCCTGGCATTACATCTGGCATTGGCGCTGCTGCCTATAGCGGTATTCCGGTCACTCATCGTGGTATTTCACAAGCTTGCACATTTGTTACTGCTCATGCCGAAAAAGAATTAATGATTGATTGGAAAGCTTTGGCTGCAGTTAATCACACATTAGTTTTTTATATGGGATTAAGTAAGTTGCCGGTAATTACAACGCAACTAACACAACATGGTTTATCGGCCAATACGCCAGCCGCGTTAATTGAAAACGGTTGTCGTAATGAGCAACGAGTGTTTACGGGCACACTTGCAGAGTTAGAAATAATGGCAAAACACAACAACTTAAAATCGCCAAGTTTGATTGTGGTAGGCCAGGTGGTCGAATTGGCCGAGTCACTTCATTGGTTTGGTACTTTAACCAGTACGCAATCTCAATGTACGCAGTTATCAGCTTAATAGAGGGTTAAAAATGAGCAAGCAAAAATTAGTTGTTGTGGGTAATGGCATGGTTGGCCATAAGTTTATTGAAAACATGGTTGAACATCCAGATTATGCACAATATGAAATCATCACTTTTTCGGAAGAACCTCGGTTAGCATACGATAGAGTTCAGTTATCTTACTACTTTGCGGGTAAGACGGTTGAAGAACTCATGTTAACGTCGCCTGATTACTATAACGAAAATGGCGTTCGCTTTATCGTTAACGATAAAGTAGTTGAGATTGACTCAATTAATAGCAAAATTGTCACTCAAAGTGGCCGTGAAGAGTCTTATGACAAATTAATTCTTGCGACCGGTTCATATCCTTTTGTGCCGCCAGTACCGGGTCGTGAACAAGAGCATTGTTTGGTTTACCGAACTATTGAAGACTTAGAAGCGATAACTGCATCAGCTCAAGACAGTAAAGTTGGGGTTGTTGTGGGCGGTGGTTTATTAGGGTTAGAAGCCGCTAATGCGCTAAAACATTTAGGTTTAGAATCGCATGTAGTTGAGTTTGCACCCCGTTTAATGGCCGTTCAGCTTGATGAAGGTGGCGGTGAATTATTAAGAGATAAAATTGAAAGCCTAGGCGTTGGTGTACACACTGAAAAAAATACCACGGAAATTGTGAAAGGCGAAACTTGCAGATACCGCATGAACTTTGCTGATGGTTCATTTTTAGAAACGGACATGATTGTTTTTTCTGCTGGGATCAGACCACAAGATGAATTAGCTCGTCAATTTAATATTGATATTGGTCCACGGGGCGGTATTCAGGTTGATAACTACTGTCAAACCTCTATTGATAATATTTATGCGATTGGTGAATGTGCACTTTGGGATAACAAAATTTATGGTTTAGTGGCGCCAGGTTACCAAATGGCTAAAGTGGTTGTTTCTCATATCACAGGTGAACCAATCGAGTTTATCGGTGCTGATATGAGTACCAAGTTAAAATTGCTTGGCGTAGATGTTGCCAGTATTGGTGATGCTCAAGGCAGAACCCCTGATAGTTTAAGTTATACATATTTAGATCAGCACAAAGGTGTTTATAAGCGTTTAATTGTATCTGAAGACAATAAAAAAGTATTGGGCGCGGTTATGGTAGGTGATGTGGATGCTTACGGTAACTTATTACAAATGATGCTAGGAGGCATCGAAATTCCTGGCTCACCAGAAGCCTTTATTTTACCTGCAATGGAGGGTACAGCGCCTGCGTTAGGTGTAGATGCATTGCCAGATTCGGCACAAATTTGTTCGTGTCACGATGTTTCAAAAGGCGATATTTTTGAAGCCGTTAAAGGCGGTTGTACTGACTTAGCTGGGATTAAATCTTGTACTAAAGCGGTGACCGGTTGTGGTGGTTGTGCAGCAATGACAACTCAGGTAATGAATGCGGCCTTAACCGAGATGGGCGTTGAAGTAAATAACAACCTTTGTGAGCACTTTGATTACACTCGTCAAGAGTTATTTGACATAGTACGCAGCAAAAAAATTCGTACCTTTGATCAGTTAATTGCTGAACATGGTCACGGAAAAGGTTGTGAAATTTGTAAACCAGCGGTTGGCTCAATGCTGGCAACACAGTGGAATGATTATATTTTGTCGGATGATAATTTGCAGTTGCAAGATACTAACGACATCTTTTTAGCCAATATGCAAAAAGACGGCACCTACTCAGTTGTGCCACGTATGGCGGCAGGCGAAGTAACGCCGGATCAGTTAATTACCTTAGGCGAAATTGGTAAAGAATTTAATTTATATACCAAATTAACTGGTGGTCAACGTATCGACTTTTTTGGTGCTCAATTACATGAATTGCCAGTGATTTGGGAAAAGCTAATTGCTGCTGGATTCGAAACGGGTCATGCCTATGGTAAATCGCTGCGTACGGTTAAATCTTGCGTTGGGTCAACTTGGTGTCGTTATGGCATGCTAGATTCGGTCTCTATGGCGGTATTATTAGAGATGCGCTACAAAGGCATGCGCACACCACATAAAGTAAAAATGGCTGTTTCAGGCTGTACCCGAGAATGTGCTGAGGCGCAAAGTAAAGATGTCGGTATTATTGCGACAGACAAAGGTTGGAATTTATACCTTTGTGGTAATGGTGGGATGAAACCTCGCCATGCTGATTTATTTGCCACTGATTTAGATGATGAAACTTTAATTAAATATGTTGACCGTTTTTATATGTTTTATTGCCATACGGCCGATCGTTTGCAGCGTACTTCTGTCTGGATGGACAACATGGAAGGCGGGTTAGACTATCTTAAATCTGTGATTGTTGATGATAAATTAGGTATCTGTGAAGATTTAGAAGCCGACATGCAACGCGTTATCGACAATTATGAATGTGAATGGAAAAAAACCATTAACAGCAAAGAAAGGCTCAAGCGTTTTGCTCACTTTATCAACTCTGATGCAACCGATGACTCATTGGCTTATGTGGCTGAACGAGGCCAAGCGCGTGCGCGTATTGATACCCAGGCCCGCACTAAAATTGGTAAAGGTGAAATTATCGAAACACTTGATGTAACTGAAGTTGAAACTGTTTAAGCATTGGAGGAATTTAAGATGAGTCAAGCGTGGAATAATATTTGTGAGTTTTCTGATTTAGTTAAAAACACGGGCGTTTGTGCTTTGCACGATGGAGAACAAGTTGCCATTTTTTTAGATGATGAAAATCAGGTTTATGCAATTTCAAACTATGATCCTTGTGGTAATGCTTATGTATTGTCACGTGGCATTGTCGCTGATTACAAGGGGAAACTTACGGTTGCTTCCCCTCTATATAAACAGCATTTTGATTTAACCACAGGCGAGTGTTTAGAAGAACCGGAATCTTCTGTTAAAGCATATCAGGTTAGAGTTGAGCAAGATAAAGTACAGCTTGCGGTAAATATATAACCGAAAATTATTGAAATTACGAGACTGGAATCACCCTGAATTAATTAACGATTAAAGCAATGACATTAAGTTCAGGTGTGGTTTAACTTAGCCCGCGATTAAGCTGGCTAATTTATTCAAAAATATTGGTAAGTTCAGTTTTTAATTTGTTGTTAAATAAAATGGTTTCTATTAAAACGCAGCCTTAATGAATCAGCAATTTAGTAAACGACAACCGTTAAATTGGTTTTTATTTTAAGCATTAAGGTCAATTTATGAGTGACACCGCTTTTAAACCGGTCGAGCGAAAATGCATTAGATATTTAATCGCGCTCTATCACTCATAAGCTTAAAAACTTAAAAAGAATAAAAATTTTAAACTTGAAAATCTGAACTACAAAAACCGATTTTTAAATTACAGAGGCTACAACTATGGATCACAGCACCAAGTTTAATTTATTTTCATTTACCGGGAAAATGAAAATACTCCACATGTCTTGGATGGCGTTTTTTATTACCTTTTTTGTGTGGTACAACCATGCACCTTTATTAATGGCGATAAAAGATTCGCTTGGTTTAACGACTGAGCAGGTTAAAACTTTACTCATTTTGAATGTTGCATTAACAATACCTGCGCGAGTGATTGTGGGGATGTTGACAGATAAATTTGGCCCAAGAATAGTTTATTCTGCCATTTTATTTATTGGGGCAATGCCTTGTTTTATGTTTGCATTTGCACAAACATTTGAAGTAGCCGCTTTGGCTCGTTTATTGTTAGGTTTTATTGGCGCAGGGTTTGTGGTTGGTATTCGAATGGTCAGTGAATGGTTTCCACACAATGAGCTAGGCACAGCTGAAGGCCTGTACGGTGGTTGGGGCAACTTTGGCTCAGCTGCTGCTTCGTTTACGTTACCTTGGGTAGCACTTTGGGTTGGCGGTGAAGATGGCTGGAGATATGCCGTCGCACTGACTGGGGTAATTTGTTTAATTTGGTCATTTGTTTACTACAAAAGCGTGACAGATACACCTAAAGGTTCAACGTACTTTCGTCCTAAAAATATTGGTGGTATGGAAGTGACCAGCAAAGGCGATTTTGTGTTTTTAATTGTGATGAAACTGCCAATGTACTTTGCGCTAGCTTTGTTAACTTGGAAGTTATCACCACAAGGCGTTGAGTTAATTTCAGCCAATGCCGCATTAATGGCTTATGCTGGGTTAATTGCATTATTTATTGTTGATAGCTACAAAGCTTACGATGTGAATAAAGATATTTTTCATACGCCAGTACCAGAAATCCAACGCTACAAATTTAAGCAAGTAGCCGTATTAAATGTGCTTTATTACGCAACTTTTGGCTCTGAATTGGCGGTAATTTCTATGCTGCCGCTATTCTTTTCTGAAACTTTTGGCTTATCGGCAACCGCTGCGGGTATGGTTGCAGCTGCTTATGCCTTTATGAATTTAATGTCTCGTCCGGGTGGCGGTTTTATTTCAGATAAATTTGGCCGTAAAAAAACCTTATTAATCTTAACGGCAGGTTTAGCGTTGGGGTATTTTGTAATGAGTTTAATTAATGCCAGCTGGCCGATTTGGGTAGCTGTTGTGGCGGCGATGGCTTGCTCATTTTTCGTGCAAGCTGGTGAAGGGGCAGTATTTGCAGTGGTTCCTTTAATTAAACGTCGTTTAACGGGACAAATTGCGGGTATGACAGGCGCATACGGTAATGTGGGTGCAGTGACCTATTTAACCATTTATTCGGTTGTTGATGCATCGACCTTCTTTTTAGTTATAGCTGCAACTGCGGTTGTTGGTTTTGTTACTTTATTTTTTATGGAAGAACCAACAGGTAAAATGGCTGAAGTAAAAGAAGATGGCACGGTTGAGTTGATTAAAGTAAGCTCACATTAAGCGGTTATATAGACCTTGTTTAAAAAGCGAAGTTTAGACTTCGCTTTTTTGTATCTGAGAGAAAGCACATAGAGTTAATTCCGGATGAAACCACAATTAAAAGTTGAAATTGGTGGCAGTAGCCAAGCAGGTATAAAACCTGTTAATCAAGATGCTTTTGCAGGTCAAACCCCAAAAGGCTTAGCTTTAGAGCATAAAGGCGTTGCCCTGGCGATCGCTGATGGCGTAAGTAGTAGTCGCCGTTCACATGAAGCAGCGCAAATTTGTGTCACCCAATTTGTCACTGATTATTATTCAACCCCAGACAGCTGGCGGGTGAATAAATCGTCAGCAAGGGTATTAACGGCTCTAAATAGTTGGTTGTTTAACGAAAATCAAAAAACGTACGAAGACAGTTTAGTCTGTACTTTTAGCGCTTTAGTGATTAAATCTTGTACTGCGCATATTTTTCATATTGGTGATAGTCGAGTTTATCGTCTGGGAAATGATAAATTAGAGTGTTTAACTCGCGATCATGTACATCCATCATCCCATCAAGCGTTTTTAACCCGTGCAATGGGTATAGATAACCATTTAGAGGTTGATTACCACACGATTGATGATTTAAATCCCGAAGACATTTTTATTTTAACGACCGATGGTTTTCATCATTTTGTTTCAACGGATGAAATTAAACGTGAACTTAAACAATCACAGGATTTAACAAAAACGGCAAAACAGCTAGTTGAGTTGGCAATTCAAAATGGCAGTGACGATAACGTATCTTGTTTTATTGCTAAAATTAATGAATTACCGCATGAAGAAGTGGATGAAGCGCATCGCCGGCTTACCAAATTAGTTATTCCGCCTGTTTTAGAAGTCGGTCAAAATATTGATGGGTTTGCCGTTCGCCGCGTGCTATTTAGTGGTACTCGAAGTCATGTCTTTTTAGTAGAGGATGATGCAGGGCAGCAATATGCCCTTAAAATGCCCTCGGATAATTTTAGAGAAGACCCTGAATATTTAGATGGATTTTTACGTGAAGAATGGATTGGTAATCGACTTAAACACAGAAACATCATGAAGATCTATCCCAGACCCGCTGAAAGTCCTTTTATGTATCATTTATGCGAATTTTTAGGCGGACAAAATTTACGTCAATGGATGACTGATAATCCAGCTCCTAGCTTAAATGAAGTTCGTAAAATAATGACAGAGGTTGTTCAAGCAATACGTTATTTTCAGCGAAATGGCATGGTTCATCGGGATTTAAAGCCAGAAAACATTATTATTGATAAATTTGGTCAAATTAAAATTATTGATTTTGGTACTGTATCGGTTGAAGGGTTAGAAGAAATTAACAACCCCATTAGTGAAACTTGCCCGGTCGGTTCGGTTGATTATATCGCCCCTGAATATTTGATGGGTCAAAAAGGCAATTTTCAAGCTGACCTTTACTCTATCGGGGTTATTTTTTATGAAATGCTGGCGGGTAAATTACCATTTAAAATTGGTGATTTACGCAATAAAATACCTGATAACTATCAATATTGGCGGTATCAGTCGTTAACGGTTAATCGCTCAGATATTCCACCCTGGTTAGATTTGGCGCTTAAAAAAGCTTGTGCGCCGGATCCTAGACATCGCTATTTAGCTTTTTCTGAATTTTTAGCCGATATTGCCGTACCTAACTCAAACTTAATAAAACAGCATAGTCAGCAATCTTTTATGAAACGCGAGCCACTTCAGTTTTGGAAAATGAGTAGTGTGATTTTATTGTTGCTTAATTTTGTATTGATTTATTTGGTTTTTAATAACTAACCTCAAATGGTCTTTTTCAACGGGACTGAGTTAAATTCACTTGCATACAACCCCATGGATGGGGGAGGGAGAACGACATTGGAACCAAAGCTGAGGTTAGTTAATTAAGCGTGAATTTGCCTTGCCCACGCAAAAACAATCGTTAGAAACCATGCAGAGCTATCAGCTTAAATAATTCAATTAGTTAGAATACACCTTACCTCGAGTTGAGGTTAAATAGTTGAAAGTTAAAAATATTCCCTTATTGGTTTTTAATTCCATTTAAAGTAATGAACTTTTTCACCATTTTGCCCGTATAGGGATATCAATATATCAAATTGGTTGAGCGGTACACATTTTATACTTTAAGACCATGTTTTAGGATTAAAAGGCATAAATGGTGGGCTGCTCCTTTAAGTCAGTTCAGAAATTCAGTGCAAGTTTTTTACAGGCACAGTAAAATAGCTTTGTCGGTATGATATTATGCGGTTGAATCTAACTTGACCTGTTGTAAAGGTTTGTACTTTTGAATAATGTAATTACATCTAATTTAATGCCCATCACTGAAAAAACACAAAACATTAGAAGTTCACAAAACGGCTCGGTTGCTATTATTGGCGGCGGTGTTGCAGGATCTACAATTGCGCTACGTTTGGCTGAAATCGGCATTAAAGTGACGTTAATTGAGCAAAGTGACAGTTTAGTGAATGGCCCACCAATTTGTCATTTACATGCAGGTGGTAGCTTTTATCGAGATATCTCCGATGAACAATGTTTAACTTTACTGAATCAGTCAATCGATATGATTAGCGCGTTTCCTCAGTGTGTAAACGTTCGGCCTACCGTGATTGCGGTTCCTGTGCATGATAAAGGGTCACCCAGTACAATATTACCCAGACTTGAAAAGCTACGCCGCCAATACAAGCAATTAGTGGCAGAGCAGCCCGATAAAAAAAGGTTAGGTGAACCCGACCAATATTTTCAAACATTTAGTCGATTAGAGTTAGAAAATCTCGCAACAAAACCACTACCCAAACAAGCGATTTGTGCACAAGACTGGTTAATTCCGGTTGCTCGTAAACTGGATTTAGACAAACTACAATACCCAGTAATTTTAGTACAAGAGTATGGGTTGAGTGGCTTTCGTTTTTCGGCGTTGGCAAGTTTAGCCGCTGCGAACCTATCAAAATGCGATGTGTTAACGCATACACAAGTAACCAATATAAAAGAAAATGACGACAAAAATCATGCTAGGTGGCAAGTCAGCATACTCGATATATTAAATCATCAGACTAAAGAAATGCATTTTGATTATTTGATTAATGCTTGCGGTTTTAGAAGTGGTACATTAGACGATATGTTAAAAGTGCCTCGCCAGCGTTTAGTCGAATTTAAAGCGGCATATGTCGCAAGATGGGAAAATTGCCAAGGTCAATGGCCTGAAGTAATTTTTCACGGCGAGCGAGGTACACCTGAAGGGATGGCTCAGCTTACACCTTATCCAGATGGATATTTTCAGTTGCACGGGATGACTCAAGATATTACATTATTTGAAAATGGTTTGGTTAAAAGCGAAGCAAAAAGTGCACAGCCTAAATTACCTCAAATTTATTTAAATAAAATTGAAAACGGTTGGCCAGAACCCATTGTTGCGCAGCGCACTTTAGGTTCTATTTCGCATGTGTCGCGGTATATTCCTGAATTTAGTCAGGCGGTTGTGGCCGCTAAACCTTTATATGGCGCACAGCAAATTCCGGGTGAAGATCCTAAGTTAAGAGCCGCTGATGTTTCTTTTTATGGTCAATATTATGCTCGTGCTGAAATTGTTAAGGCGTCATCAGCGTTAGCGGCGTCAGATACAATTTTACAACAGTTAAAGCAAATTAATTTATTGAACGATGACGTTCATCCAAGCCATTTAGCTGAACATTATTTACCCGTTACCGCTTCGGTGAGCTTAACAAGTGTGGTGGAATTGGCTAGTCAAATTGCAGAGCAAAGAAACTATCCATCCGCTTTGGCCCGCCAAATTTAGGCTGGCTTAACGTTGCGATATTTGTTGTTTTTGAAACCTGAATCTCAAGATGATCAAATTAACCCGTTAGCTATTAACGGGCTCGAGTATATTTAATAAATCAGCAAAATTATCAAATACCCACTCTGGGTTTGAATCGGCGATAGGTTGTCCATAATTATAGCCATAAGTTAAACCAACACTTTGTGTGCCCGCTGCTTTGGCCGCTAAAATATCATTACGTGAATCACCAATCATTAAACATTGCTCGATGGCGACATTCATTTGCTGGCAAGCAAAATGAAGTGGGGATGGATCTGGTTTTTTTTGCGCTAAAGTATCACCACCAACTAAGACTTCAAATAATCCAGTTAAATTTAAACCAGCTAAAATAGGTTCAATAAAACGTTCTGGTTTATTGGTAACAACTGCCAATTTATAACCTAAAGCTTTTAACGTTTGCAAGCTACTGAGTACGCCGTCATACAATTTAGAATGAATACATAAATTATTTTGATAACTGGTTAAAAATAAATCGAGTGCTTTGTCGGCTAGCGCGGGATCTAAGTTTGCAGATATAGTGGCACTGCCGCTTAAAGCTCGTTCAATTAAAACTTTAGCGCCATTGCCAACCCAACATCGAATGGTTGACTCTGGGTAAGTTGATAAATTCAGTTGCACAAGCGTATCGTTAACTGCAAGTGCTAAGTCGGGCGCGCTATCAACTAAAGTGCCGTCTAAATCAAATAGTAGAGTATCTTTTGTAAAGCTCACATGAATGCCTGTAGCTGGTAATAAAGCTGGTAATAAAGCTGGTATTTTAACAGTTATTGAGCAAAAGTCATGACTGCGTTTAAAGTTGGCTGATTCTTGCGTGCCAGTTGCCTTGATGTTGCTTTTCGCAGGCCTGTTCATTATCGAGTTTTATTTGTTTATCGGGTTTGTTTAAGCAAATATTAACGGTTTTTAAATGTTCAACAATCCAATCTTTAAGCGTTATTTGTTGCTGTTTTAATTGTGCTTGTGATGCTGATGCCTGTGTGTCAAACACACAAATAACGATTAAGCTGCTTTGTAATTGGTCATAATTTACTTTATGAGTAAGCCAAACAAATCCTTCTATTTGAGCTAATGCTAAATGACAAACCTTGGTAAGTTGTTCAATAATTTGCTTTTCGGTTTTTTTAATCTGTTTTTTATTCATATAATTTTGTTAGCCTAGGTTCCCAAAAGTGAATGAATTTTATCTTATTTTTAGGCTCGCTCATACCGGGTCAAATTATATTTTAATCGTTATCATTTTGAATGTATTCGCAGTTTGTGGCTTTTATTTGTGTCTTTAAGCCACTATATTTTTATTGAGTTTTTATTTGAATTTAAATAGCCGCTGCGTAAATAGATGCATAAATAAAAGGAGGGTTGAATATGAGTCACAAAATACAGGGGATTACGATTGGGATAGAGCGCGTCAATGCGGATATTTTTATTAAGCTAACGGCTACCGGTACTTTAACGCATGATGATTATCAAACAATTACCCCAATTTTAGAATCGGCCTTGGCAGGCATAAAACAAGCTAATGTGAAAATATTGTTAGATGCCACTGAATTAGACGGTTGGGAATTAAGAGCCGCATGGGATGATTTTAAATTAGGCTTAAAACACGGTAACGAGTTTGGCAAAATTGCCATTGTAGGCGATCAACATTGGCAGCAAAAAATGGCTAAATTAGCGGATTGGTTTATTTCAGGTGAAATAAAATATTTTGATAGCAAAGAGTCTGCAATGAAGTGGCTATTTTAAAATTGTACCAAAAAGATCAATAGCCCCTAGTTTCATAAACAAAAAATAAAAAAGGTGATTAAGCATTAATCACCTTTTTATTTGAAAGTGATGTAAATATTTGCATGTGCTAGTGCGTGATTGCACCAACATGTTTAACAACACTTATTGCGACATCTGCACCAGCTTCAACTGCAGATAAAACATCATCGCCAGCCATTCTGGCCGCGATATAAGTGCCAGCAAATGAATCACCTGCCGCTGTTGTGTCGATACAAGGTGCATCTTTTCTTACTGAGTAACAAAATTCTTCATCGCTGGTAAATACATAAATTCCGTCTTGAGCATTTTTTACGATAATTTCTTTGCAGCCCAAATTACGTAAAAATTCAGCGACTTCATCATGCGTTTCATGTTTAAACACCGCTTTATGATCTGTCATCCCAGGCAGTGCAATATCGGTTAACTGGTAAGCTTTTGTTAACCAGCTGATCGCATCTTCATCCGAATGCCAAAGTTTTTCACGGTAATTAGGGTCAAATACAATAGTTGAGCCTTGGTTACGTAATTTTTCAATCAGCTCAAGCAATTCTGTGCGGCCTTGATCAGATAAAATACCTAAACTAATACCGGTGAAATATACGTAATCAAATTTTGGCAGTTCGGCAAGGATATTTTGTTGCTTTAAAAGCGACATTAATTGGCTAGCGGCAGACTCTTTTCGCCAGTATGAAACACAGCGCTGATTTTTATCATCCCGGGTAATTGCATAAATGCCAAGTTGGGCATCTGCTGTTCTGGCAATATATTGGGTATTTAAGCTTTCGGCTTTCCATTGCGCCAGCATTTCATTACTTAGATTGTCAGTTCCTATAGCTGAAATATAATGTACATTTAGACGTGAATGCCAGCGTTTAGCATAAACGGCTGTATTATAAGTATCGCCAGCAAATGAACGTTTAAAATTTAAAGTATCGGTTGCATTTAACTCTAACATGCACTCACCAATAGAAGCTAAAGATGCCACAACTTTCTCCATTGAATTTTGCGCCCAGACCGGGCTGATTTGATGGGCGTATAATATCGCCTGAGTAAATAAAATGCCAGTTGAAAAACGATATCATTTTGGCTATTAATCCCATGTATATGGGCGGTAATGTGGCTTTGACCAGAATTATTTTTAGTCGTTATAGTCATTACTTTTGTGGGTGATTTTGACAGGCGAAATAAATTTTAAAATTAAACCAGGTCGTGTTGATCTTTCGCGTTCATTTTTGCAGCATTTCGTGTGTTTTTTATACAATTACAATGCAGACCGATTGACGTGTAGTGCGCTACATAAGTGAGCGATAAAGACTTTGTGCTCCTGCAAAACCATCTAACCCACATCCATGTGGGGCAAGCCGTAAAAAAGCCATACGGACGCTGCCTTTCAGGTTCGTCCTGAGCGCTTCCAACTATTTGTTGCCTGCATGGAGACAGGTACTTAGCGTGAGCCGGATGCGGTAGCTGTGCTCGGTTTTATATAGAATAACTATGCTACATATCTCTCGTCGCGAGCAAAACGCGTTTAGTTAGAACGAAATTTGTACACCAAACGTCAACACGCTCTAAACAAATAGGTATAATTTAATTGTTTTTTTATATATAAATAGGTAATTTAAATTATTAGTTAACTACCTTTGGGAAAGACAATCACTTTATGAAACTAAACGGATATAAAAAACTCGCTTTTATTGGTAGCTTATTATTAAGCGGTGCAGGGATGGCTGATGTTTCGCCATTTTCAAGTGATGAACAAGTCCTATTTATTGGTGATTCTATTACCCATGGTGGTAGTTATCACAAAAATATTTATTTATATTATGCCACCCGATTTCCGGAAAAGACCATTAAATACTACAACGCGGGTATTTCGGGTGATACCGCGGTAGGTACGTATCAAAGGTTTTATGCAGATATTGCCATACATCAGCCTGATAGTGCCACTATTATGTTAGGTATGAATGATGTCGCCCGTGATTTGTATTTAACGCAAACTCAGCTTGATAACGGCAAGCAGTTAACGCTTGATTTGTTGAGTCAACGTGAAGCGGCTAAAAACAGGTATCTAAAGCATACTCGTTTGTTGATTGAAAAATTGCTTAAACAAGGCAGCCATGTGGTGCTGATTGGCCCGTCTATTTATGATGAAACGGCACAGCTTAAAAAGCCGGCAGCACAAGGTATTAATTTAGAGCTTGCGAAATATGCTGCTGCGCTTAAGCAATTAGCCGCTGAATATAATATTGAGTTTGTTGATTTTAATCGGCCGATGACTGAGCTTAATCGGCAAATGCAAATAAAATCACCCGCCGCAACACTGGTAGGCAAAGACAGGGTTCACCCTGGCGCTGTAGGACATTTTGTGATGTCTTATTTATTTTTAAAAGCCCAGTTTTTACAAGGTGATGTTAATCAAAAACAGGTGGCTTCAATTGAGATTAATGCCAACAATAAAAATGAAATTAATACACAAAACTGCCCGTTAGTGGGAGATAGGCTCATTAAGCCGGATCAGATTAAATTTAGTTGCCAACAGCTAAGTTTACCTTTTCCGGTAAAAGCCGAACAGCAGCCAGCACTGGATTTGGTGCCGTTTCAAGAAAAGTTTAATCAGCAAATATTAACCGTCACACATTTAGTGCCCGGCAATTATCAATTATTAATTGATAACCAGGTTATCGCTCAATTTAGTGCTGATGAATTAGCTGAAGGTGTTGATTTATTAAGTGTCACTAATACGCCTATGTATCAACAAGCAGTTAAAATAATGAACTTAAATGATAAGCGATTTAAGCTGTCAGCTAAACTGAGAAATGTTGCTCATGTCAGATATTCAATGTTGTCTAAATACCCGGAAGTGGATAAAAATGATTTAGCAGCCGTTAAAGCAGCTTTGCTTTCACATGTTGAACAAAGTAAAGATAAACCCTGGTATCAGTATTTATTAGGCCAGGTTAACAATTACTTTAAATTATTACCTGATGAAAGCAAAATGCGTGAAGAAATTGAGAGGTTATTTAAACAAATTCACCAAGTGAGCAAAACCAAAACACATCACTGGCAGTTAATTAAAGTAGAGCCTAGAGCCGGTTAACGGGTTATTGTATTCATACATAGTGAACTTACACTATGTATGAATGTTTTTTGTATTTATTTTTTAGGTTTCATGCCGGTTAAAATATTCTTGCTGATGGGTCTTATCCAAATATTTCGATAGCTGACTAGCTCAGAATGATCTTGCAACAATAAGGGCGCGCATTCATAAGCCGATGGATATGAAGGTTTACCACGATAAACAGTGGGTCCTTGAATTTCAGTATGGTTTTGCACTAATACTCCGTTATGTAGCACGGTAACATGGGCTTTGTCAGTTAAGTCGCCTGCTTTATTATATTTAGGCGCATTGAAAATAATATCATATTCTTGCCATTGCATTGGTGGTTTACTGGCATTGACTAATGGAATACTTTGTTTGTAAATTGAACCAGCCTGCCCATTCGAATAAGTCGGGTTATTATACGAATTGAGTACTTGAACTTCGTAACGACCTTGTAAAAATATCCCGCTATTGCCAGCATTTTGGCCCGTTTTGTTTGGTGTAAATTCAGGTGAACGCCACTCAATGTGAAGCTGCACATCACAAAACTTTTGTTTGGTTACAATAGGGCCCGTTTTAGGTTTTACTGTGATAGCACCGTTTTTCATTGTCCATTTTACCGCGCTACCATCTTTGTGTTGCCATTGGTCTAAATTAGTTCCGTCGAATAAGACAACCGCGTCAGAGGGAACAGGCGTGGGGGTGACAACCTTGGGCACGGGTTTCCAGAATTCTGTTAGCCCTGGAGCTGGAAGGTTATTGTTTTGTGCGATTAAAGCGGTTGATGCCAGACTGGATAGTAACAAGCAAGATTGATAAATTTTTTTCATAGTATTTCCCAAGTTGTCGTGTCTTTAAATAAATTCGATAGGATTTATTCTCATTTATTAACTGTTTGAATCGACTAAAAGCAGTTTATTCAGCCGAGTGTCAGCCTATTTATTATTACAACAAATTTACAAGCTAAACTCTATTCATTTATTATGTTTATATGAATGTTTAATTTTACACATAAATTAGGGCAGAAAATAAAATAAGCATTAAAATAAACTTTATTTAGGGCTTGTAATTAAGCTTGACCGTCCCGACCTTATACCTTTTGGCAAATATAAAAAGAGCGAATACCATGTCGAATCCGCTATTGCGTGAAACCAGCTTACCTTTATTTAATGAGATCAAGCCAGAGCATATATTACCTGCTGTTGAAGCTACAATTGCCCAGTGCAAAGCTACGATTGAAAAAACAGTTAGTGAAGATCAACAATATACTTGGCAAAACTTAGTTGAACCATTAGATGAAGTTGACGATCAGTTAAGCAAAATTTGGTCACCTGTTTCTCACCTACACTCGGTTGCAGATACCGAAGCGTTGAGACAAGCGTATGAAGCTTGCCTGCCTTTGTTGTCTGAATATAGTACTTATGTTGGTCAGCACCAAGGGTTATTTAAAGCGTATCAAGCTTTGGCTAACAGTGACGAGTTTGAGCATTTAAATCAAGCTCAGCAAAAAGCGATTAACAATGCACTGCGTGACTTTAAATTATCGGGTGTTTCATTAGATAACGACAAAAAAGTACGTTTTGGTGAAATTAAACAGCGTTTATCTGAATTAGCGACTGCGTTTGGTAATAATGTTCTTGATGCAACCCAGGGGTGGAGCAAATTAGTCACTGATGAATCTGAACTGTCAGGTTTACCTGAAAGTGCGATTGCCGCAGCAGCCGAAACAGCTAAAGCAAAAAATCAATCGGGTTGGTTATTTAGCTTAGAGTTTCCAAGTTATTTACCCGTGATGATGTATGCTGATAACCGTGAACTAAGAGCTCAGATGTATGAAGCATTTTCAACAAGAGCATCTGCTCAAGGTCCTAACGCAGGCAAGTGGGATAATTCAGCCACTATTGACGAAACATTAAAACTCAGACACGAATTAGCCCAATTGCTTGATTTTGACAATTACGCCCAAGAATCTTTAGCAACGAAAATGGCACAGACGCCAGAGCAAGTATTGAATTTTTTGTATGACCTAAGTGATAAAAGCCAGATTCAGGCTAAGCAAGAACTGGCCGAGTTAACCGCTTTTGCAAAAGAGCAACATGGTTTAGATAAATTAAATGCTTGGGATATGGCGTATTATGCTGAAAAATTGAAGCAACAAAAGTATGCTATTTCGGATGAAGTTTTACGTCCGTATTTTCCTGAAAATAATGTAATTAACGGCTTATTTAGCATTGTGGAAAAGCTATTCTCAATTAAAATTAAACGCCGTGACTCAGTTCAAGTATGGCATGAAAGCGTTCGTTTTTATGATATTTTTGATAAAAATGATCAATTGAAAGGCAGCTTTTATTTTGATTTATATGCCAGAGAAGGTAAGCGTGGTGGCGCTTGGATGGATGTTTGTGTTGGTCAAAGACGCAAACAAAATGGCGAACTGCAATTACCAGTTGCATATTTAACTTGTAACTTTAATAAACCGGTCGGGGATAAGCCTGCGTTATTCACTCATTCAGAAGTAGAAACTTTATTCCATGAGTTTGGGCATGGTTTACATCATATGTTAACTCAAATTGATGTAAGTGCTGTTGCCGGGATTAATGCAGTTGCTTGGGATGCCGTTGAGCTACCAAGTCAATTTTTAGAAAATTGGTGCTGGCAGCCGGAAGCATTAGCGATGTTTTCTAGCCATTACGAAACCGGCGAAACATTACCACAAGATTTATTAGATAAAATGCTAGCGGCGAAAAACTTTCAATCATCAATGATGATGTTGAGACAACTTGAATTTTCATTATTCGACTTTGAATTGCATTTAGAATATGACGCGCAAAAAGGCATCAATGTTCAGCAAAAATTAGATCAAGTTAGAGACAAAGTCGCGGTTGTTAAACCACCTGAATTTAATCGCTTTCAGCACGGTTTTAGTCATATTTTTGCAGGCGGTTATGCGGCAGGGTATTACAGCTATAAATGGGCCGAAGTTTTGTCTGCTGATGCGTTCTCGTTGTTTGAAGAAAATGGTATTTTTGATGAGCAAACCGGTCAATCATTTTTAAATAATATTTTAGAAATGGGTGGTTCTAAAGAACCTATGGAATTATTTAAAGCTTTTCGGGGTCGCGAGCCGCAAGTTGATGCGTTATTAAGGCATACAGGTATCGCAGTTTAAAAGCAGCTTAGTCAAAATATGTTTTCAATTGTTGATTAAACAAACAAATCCATTAAAGCACTCAATTAAGATTAATTGAGTGCTTTATTTTATTAATTATACTTTTTCTTCCTCTTACTCTTCCTTTAATTATTTTCATCCCAATCATCTCACCATGTTATTTTCAAACATTTAAATATATGGTTTTACGGTGTCATAAATCCACTATTTTGTTGATGAGTCGTTCATTAAACAGGATTCCAAAGTAATATTAATGTGTTTTGTGTTGTTTTAATGTGAATTTTCTGTTTAATTATACCTTTAAGCGAAAATAAAATACAAAGGATTAGGGATGCACAAAGCACAACAATACTGGGCTGACAACATTCGATTAATTATTATTTGTTTGATTATTTGGTTCACGGTGTCATTCGGATTTGGCATTATTTTAGTAGAACCTTTAAATGAAATCCGTTTAGGTGGTTATAAACTGGGTTTTTGGTTTGCTCAACAAGGCTCTATTTATACATTTGTTGCACTCATATTTTGGTATTCCTACAAGATGAATCAACTGGATAAAAAATATAAAAAAAGATGATGAGTCGGAGTAACTATTATGGATGAACTAAAACTATATACTTACATTGCGGTATTTGGCTCATTTGCACTTTATTTTGCTATTGCTTGGTATAGCAGGGCAAGCTCGACCGACGAGTTTTACGCAGCAGGTGGTGGAGTAGGTCCAATTCCAAATGGGATGGCAATCGGCGCAGATTGGATGAGCGCGGCTTCTTTTATTTCTATGGCAGGTTTAATTGCATTTTTAGGTTATGGTGGTTCTGTTTTTTTAATGGGTTGGACAGGCGGATATGTGTTGTTGGCAATGCTCCTAGCACCTTATATGCGCAAACACGGAAAATTCACTGTTCCAGAGTTTATTTCGGATCGTTATTATTCAAAAACGGCTCGAATTGTTGCTGTGGTTTGTTTGATTATTGCGTCTTTGACTTACATTATTGGTCAAATGAAAGGAGTGGGCGTTGCTTTTTCTCGCTTTTTAGAAGTTGACTACGGTTTAGGTTTAGCGATTGGCATGATAGTCGTTTGGGTTTATGCGGTTTTGGGGGGTATGAAAGGCATTACTTACACCCAAATAGCTCAATATTGTGTGCTTATTTTTGCTTATACAGTGCCTGCTATATTTATTTCGCTCCAATTGACAGGCAACCCTATTCCTCAATTAGGCTTGGGTAGCACACTGGCAGACGGTAGTGGTGTTTATTTGTTAGATAAGCTCGATGTGATTGTCACCGATTTAGGTTTTAAAGAATACACAACAGATAATATGGGCGGTAGTTTAAATATGTTTGCCTATACATTATCGCTGATGATAGGAACGGCCGGTTTACCACACGTTATTATGCGATTTTTTACCGTGCCCAGCGCCAAAGCCGCTCGAACCTCTGCCGGATATGCATTAATTTTTATCGCCTTATTATATACAGTTGCTCCAGCAGTCGGTGCAATGGCGCGATTGAATTTTACTCAAACGGTGGAGCCTGCATCGGGCCAGGCGCTTGAATATGAAAAAAGACCCCAGTGGTTTAAAGATTGGGAAAATACAGGATTATTGGCTTTTGAAGATAAAAACCAGGATGGTAAAATTCAATATTCAGCCGATGAGAATGTCAATGAAATGACCAAAGTGGATCGTGATATTATGGTTTTAGCAAATCCTGCTATCGCTAATTTACCTAACTGGGTTATTGCTTTGGTCGCAGCGGGTGGCTTAGCGGCAGCTTTATCTACGGCAGCGGGTTTATTATTAGCCATATCTTCATCTGTTTCTCATGACTTAATGAAAGGAGTACTCACACCTAATTTGACAGAAAAAGAAGAGCTTCTTGCTGGGCGTATAGTGATGACTGTTTCAATTTTAGTTGCCGGTTATTTAGGCCTTAACCCGCCCGGGTTTGCGGCTGGCACAGTGGCGCTGGCGTTTGGCCTAGCGGCATCGAGTATTTTTCCAGCCTTAATGATGGGCATATTTATTAAAAAAATGAATGGCACTGCGGCAATATCCGGAATGGTTGTGGGGATTGGCGTAACTATGCTCTATGTATTTCAGCACAAGGGCATCATGTTTATACCCGGCACTGAATTTTTAGGCAGTTTGCCCGAAAACTGGTTCTTAGGAATTTCGCCTAATGCATTCGGCGCAGTGGGTGCCTTAGTTAATTTTTTGGTCGCTTTAATCGTGTACAGCTTTACAGGGCCTGCGCCAAAAAGGATACAAGCACTAGTCGAAAACTTTAGAGCGCCTTAACCAATAATGTTAAGTGCCGGTAAAACGTTAATTTGGACACTTAATTTATTATCTTCATATAAATCTAGCCCCGTCATAATTTAATAATATGACGGGTTTTAGGTGGTTATTTCACTCACTTTACCTTAATCGTGATTGTTGAAGTTTGAAAAATGAGCTTTAATATATTTATCTTATAAATAATTAAAAAATAATCTTTCGTTTTGCCTGCCAAATCATCAACTTATACTTACTAAAAAATTTTGCAAATGTTAAACTACTCGGACGCCTGAAAAATGGCACAAAATATTAATATATAGCATCATCTTAAGGAGCTATTTTGAAAGAGTTATCAGATATCGGCCTAGTTGGCCTTGCTGTTATGGGTGAAAACTTGGTTCTAAACATGGAATCAAAAGGTTTCACAGTAACTGCTTATAACCGTAGTTATAGTAAAGTAGAGAAATTTTTATCTGGCCGTGCTGCAGGCAAAAACATTCGCGGTGCCCAGAGCGTAGAAGAGCTAGTTTCATCATTAGCAAAACCACGCAAAATCATGTTGATGGTAAAAGCAGGCCAAGTTGTTGATGATTTTATTGAACAACTTATCCCGCATTTAGACAAAGGCGACATCATTATTGATGGCGGTAATTCACACTTCCCAGATTCAGACCGAAGAACAGCTTATTTAGCTGAAAAAGGTTTGCATTATATTGGCTCTGGTGTTTCTGGCGGTGAAGAGGGCGCATTAAAAGGCCCATCAATTATGCCAGGCGGTGCTAAAGAGGCATGGCCAGCAGTTAAAGATATTTTCCAAGGTATTTCAGCTAAAGTAGCAGACGAAAATGGCGACTTAACTGTTCCATGTTGTGATTGGGTTGGTGACGGTGGTGCTGGCCATTTTGTGAAAATGGTTCATAACGGCATTGAATACGGTGACATGCAGTTAATCTGTGAAGCTTACCAACTAATGAAAACCGTGTTAGGTTTGTCTGCAGACGAAATCCACGAAGTATTTAAAGAGTGGAACGAAACTGAACTAGACAGCTACTTAATTGAAATCACTCGTGACATTTTTGCATACAAAGATGAAGACGGTGAACCTTTAGTTGAAAAAATCCTAGATACAGCTGGCCAAAAAGGCACCGGTAAATGGACTGGTATTGTTGCACTTGATTTAGGTGTGCCTTTAACGTTAATCGCAGAATCTGTGTTTGCGCGTTGTATTAGCTCGAAAAAAGATGAGCGTGTTGAAGCGTCTCAAGTTATTGAAGGCCCTAAAGTTGAATTTACTGGCGACAAAAAAGCCTTTATCGAAGACTTACGCCAAGCTTTATTAGCATCAAAAATGACCTCGTATGCACAAGGTTATGTATTAATGCACGAAGCTGCAAAAGAATATAACTGGGACTTAAACTACGGCGGCATTGCACTAATGTGGCGTGGTGGTTGTATTATCCGTTCTGCCTTCTTAGGTAAAATTAAAGAAGCATACGATAACAACCCAGCATTAAATAACTTACTACTTGACCCTTATTTCAAAGGTTCAGTAGAAAGTGCACAAGCAGGTTGGCGACGTGTTGTTGGTACTGCAATTGCCAACGGTGTGCCAGCGCCTTGTTTAAGTGCGGCATTAACTTATTTTGATGGCTTTAGAACAGCTCGTCTACCGGCTAACTTGTTACAAGCTCAGCGCGATTATTTTGGTGCGCACACGTATGAGCGTACAGACAAACCACGCGGTGAGTTTTTCCACACCAACTGGACTGGTCGTGGCGGTGATACAGCTTCAACCACTTATAATGTTTAATTAAGTATTTGTTATTAAAAGCGAGTTTCACGACTCGCTTTTTCTTTAACGTGATATAATCCCAACACGCAAGTTTGGCAATGTTTTAAACGTACATCATAATAAATTGTGCAACGCTATAACAACATCTAACAATAAAAGTTTTTTCAAAAGGTCGCTAAGAATGAGTGTGCAAATTCAACATATTATTGAGTGTCAGAATAAATTTCGAGAGCTTACTCAAAAAATAAAACAATTAAACCAATATTTACAACAAAACCACGAATATATAAAAGCTTATTGTTATCAAATTGGACAATTAAACCCTACACAAAAAACATCTCCTATCATTCAATCTGCAGGTTTAGATTTATCAAAAGCAGCTTATTTACATTTCAAACTAGATGCAGGTGACATAGTCAAACATGTCGTTAGATACCCAGGCTTGATCTCAATAAACCATCCGGACGTTTTTACTCAAATCGAAGAAAAATTAGTAACCATTAACAAACTAAAAACTGAACTAAGTGAATATATAAGTCGTTATGGCAAACCAAATGAGTTCAAAACAACAAAAGGGGATTTGCAATATGTTAGAAACGATCTAATTTATAAAGCTTTACCTATGGTAAACCATGGCATGTTAAAACGACATATAGTCAGTTATTCAGAACCAATGTTAAATGCAAGTTTTGGTTGGAATGTTGATTTTAATCACGAAACTATTGACGATATTGATGCTTATAAAACGAAATTACATGGCCGAATGAATCACCCGCCCGATTTAACATCAGCTCAAGAATGGCAATTAAGTATTGAAACTGTATTAAATAAAATTGATCGGTTAGTAGACGCAGGCATTTTACTGAAGAATATAAGACCAAAACCAGTAGAACCAAAAATGTACGTGGCTTTTGAACAACGTAAAATAACCATACGGCCACGATTGCCTATTATTGCATTAGGGCATGGCGAGCATGTCAATTTGAAAACTGAATTAAAAACACCAAAACCTCATCCACTACAAATAAAAAATAGCAGCAAATTTGATTACCAAAGATTGAGTCCATTTTTATATTTATATGCTTGTAGAAAAAAGTAATACTACTCTCTTATTGTAAAGTGAATAAGCATAAAAAGTCACATACGATACTTAAATTACAACTGACCATAATTCATATAATTAAGTTGTTTATTATTCCAAATAAAATAAGTTTGTCTCATTTGTTCGAACGTTTCGATTAACTTATTTTGCTTTATTCGGAAGCCGATCACGCTTTAATTGGTTAATTTAATGTTGCGAGTATGTTTTATGATTTCATGAAAAAATATAGCAAACATCAGCATAAATAAACTGAAAGCTAAACTACTACAGTGAGCTTAATTTTCAGGTTATTTGATAAGCCAATAAATAACAATAAGGTTGGAGCGTTATCGTGATAGACAAACACAAAAAGCAATTTATATTTAAACCATTAGGCAAATTTGTCGCACTAGCTTGTTTCGCTATTGCTACGACAGGTTGTGATTTAAATTCGACTGATGCTAATAAAAATAATGGGGTTACGGTTTATCCAACTGAACCAGATCATAGTTTTACTGCGCCCAGAGCTGGTCAAGAACAATTTTCGCGGCTAAGACAAGAGGGTAAGTATTGGGTTAACGAGCAAAATGAAGTAGTTTCGTTACGTGGTATTAATTTAGGAAATTGGTTAACACTTGAAACTTGGATGATGAACTCAGGTGATAACCCTGTAGGCGATGGAATAGAGGACCAGTGCTCATTTGAAGCAAAATTAACAGAACGATTCGGTTTTGATGAAAAAGAAAGATTAATGGATCTCTATCGAGATAATTATATTACCGAACGAGATTGGAACATCATTGCTGAAGCAGGTTTTAACTTATTAAGATTACCTTTCCCTTACGATTTAATTGAAAATGACGCTCAGCCAAAAACACTGCGAAATGACGCATGGGTTTATTTAGATAAAACGATAACTGAAGCAAAAGCTCGAAATATGTACGTCATCTTAGATTTACATGGCGCAGCTGGACGGCAAGGTTGGGAACATCATAGTGGTTGCACAGGTTTAAATGAATTTTGGGGTGGAGATCAAACAAACCCAGATCTTGCATTAGCGGCAGAAAACCAAGAGAGAACAAAGTGGTTATGGCAACAAATTGCACAGCGTTATAAAAACGAACCAACCGTTGCAGGTTACGGCTTAATCAATGAACCTTGGGGCACCGATGCTGAAAATTTAGCAGATGTCTCAACTGAACTTTATCAAGCTATTCGAGAAGTTGACCAGAATACAATTGTTATTTTACCGGGCCATAATTCCGGCATTCAAGCATATGGTCTTCCCGCTGAGCAAGGTTTAGAAAACGTTGCCTTAGAAATGCACTTTTACCCAGGTATATTTGATGATCTAGGTATTAGTTATAAAACACAAAGAAACTGGCTAACTTGTGGTTTACTCGGTAGTTCTGGTATGTGCGAATGGGACGAGAAAATTGACAATATCCAAACACCGTTTCTAGTTGGTGAAATGCAACCTTGGACAGGGTTAGGTGAACAAGGTGGCGCTATTACTCGTGCCACTTTTGATAAATATAATGAACTAGGCTGGGCTGGAACTGTTTGGTCTTATAAAGTCATGTCACGAGATGGTGGCCAAGGAAATGGCACTTGGGGTTTAGTCACAAACAAAGGCGATAGGCTTTTAGCTAAAGCTGATACTTGGGCTTGTGCTGGCTGGGATAATAATTTTGATGAAGCCTGTGGTCAACCAGCAAAAATTGTCACACCCACTGATGATGATCAAAGCTTTTATTTAGTTGTTAAAAGTGGATCATTTGGTGGTGGTCAAGACATTCAACTGGATGATATTCAGTTAATTGAACAGTCTACAGGCAATAATATTCTTGCTAATAGCAGCTTCGATGCAGATTCTGCTTGGTTAGAATGGAGCGCCACTAATAACACCGCAGAGGAGGACAATTTAACCGTAGAAGTTAATTACCCTCAAGATGAGAATAATTCAGTATTACGCATTTCCGCATTAGAAGGGAGTGGTTTTGTTAATGGCGGTGCGTACCAAAAAGTTGAATTAACTGGTGGAGAGTCTTATCTATTGAGCGGCCATTTTGCAGATAAAGGCTCAAAAGACACTTGGGCTGAAGTTTATCTATTACCTGCTGAACCAATTAATGGACAAGATGTAAATGGTTCAGCCATGCCTAGCATTGATTTAAATAATTCATCACTAGAAGAGATTGAAAATTATTTCAAACTTCAGTCAACAATAGAGTATGACAAGCATCAAACGGTAATTGATGCCTTAACGGCAGAGCAACCACCCGTTATTTTTGACTTACCATATCGTCCAGTCAATTTATCTTTAGTTGAAGATGAAGAAACTAATACAATAGATTTAAGCTGGAAGGCTGTTGATGGTGCCAAATACAATGTTTATCGCTCAAATGTTTCAGGTAGAGATTACCAGTTAATCGCCCAAGGCATTGAAAGTAATTACTATACAGATACTGACAAACCAGAAGGGGTTACTGGATATTACACGGTGACAGCGCTCAACGAAACAGATGAAAGCTACTATTCAAAAGAAGTCGCTTCTGCGTTTTCTGCATTTGAGATTCCGGGACTCATCCAAGCTGAAAATTATATTGCCCAAACAGGTTTTGAGCTTGAGAATACATCAGATGAAGGGGGTGGCCAAAATACAGGCCATGCGCAAACGGGAGATACCCTAGAATATTTGGTGAATATAACAGAAGCTGGCGAATATAATGTTGAATTCAGATTTGCTACTGAAGCAGGCTCACGTGGTTTTACTATGTCGTTGGGCGAAAATCAAATTGCAACAGTATCTGTTCCCGTCACCGGCGGCTGGCAAACATGGCAAACAGTTAGCCACACCATCACAATTGAAACTACAGGAGAGCAAACACTTAAATTAGAAGCTATTGATGATGAATGGAATTTTAACTGGATGAGGTTCAATAAAAATTAATCAATATTAGAGCTCAAAGTTTATTTGACCAGTATTAAAGTGTGGCAATCTTATGTTCTTAATTGATATAAATTGTCTCATTTTAATAACTGGTTTATTAACAGATAAGAGATAAGTGTGATTTTAATGCAAAATAATTTAATAGCACCGTTTGCTTTACATCCAAATATTAAATGTCATTTATTGCGCATTGGCTCAGAGAAAACAAGTGTAATTTTAATAGATAATTTTTTGGCAGATATATCTGTAATACAAGAGCACGCTCGCAAAGCTCAATTTCAGCAGGAAAAAAATACTTATTACCCAGGTGTCCGCGCTATGTTGAAAGATAGCTACGTTGACTTTATTTTAACGCACCTTAGTTCCATTATTACTAAAACGTATAGACTGGAGCCAGTGAAAGCGATAGCGGCTGATAATTGTTACTTCTCACTAGTTAATCAACCCCCTATAAATTTAACTAAACATCAATGTATTCCACATTTTGATGCCCTTAATAAAAGACAGTTTGCGATTATGCATTATATTAATTTGGGGGAATTTGGCGGAACAGGCTTTTACCGACATGTGCCTACTGGGTTTGAAAATATCGATAAAGATAATTTAACTAAATATTGCATAACCCGCGAAGAGCATGAACTTAAGTACGGTTTACCATATCAAGCATATATAAATGGCAGCACCGAAGAGTTTACTTTACTAGGTAAAATCACTTACAAACAAAACAGATTAGTCATTTATCCTGGAACTTTACTGCATTCAGGATTAATTAAACCAAGTGATTTATCTAAGAACTCAGAGACAGGGCGTTTAACCGCCAATATTTTTGCTGAATTTAAGTAAGCATTCAAATATAAGGTATCCCTAGTAAGTTAATGGTCAGGTAAAATTGACTTATAAGCTGAATAAGCCCTAGTTATTGTTTCGCACAATATTGCTCAATATATTTTTGGTGATCAGGCATTCTAGCAACCGTTTTTTGAATGTTACCTTTGATAGCCTGCAAAAAACGTGTCAATTCGGGCGATGACATACTATTAGCAATCGGGTGATAGGTTTTGGGTACTATCCCTTGTCCTAACATGACTTGCTGCCATGAGTCTTCAAATAGCTCATCACGTTCGCGTAATACGCGCCCGCTTTCTTTAAAAAGTTCAATTTTGTCATTTAGCGTTCGTGGAATATCCATATTGGCGCAGTGTCGCCAAAATCGACTATCAAGGCGTTCTGTTATTTTATAATGCAAAATAATAAAATCACGAATGCCAATCAATTCAAGCTCTGCTTGTTTATTAAATTCATTAATATTACATTTTTCTCCCTTAGTTAGGGGTAGCATTTGCATTAAACGAATAATACTGGCGGAAATTAAATGAATACTCGTCGACTCAAGAGGTTCCAAAAAGCCACTCGATAAACCTATCGCCACACAGTTTTTGTGCCACTGCTGGCGGCGCTTACCAGTTTTGAAATCTATTTTACGAATATCAGTTAGTTTTTCACCTGTTATATTTTGTTCAAGCGTTTGTGTCGCGGTTTCATCACTTACAAATTTACTACTGTAGACTAAACCATTACCTGTTCTGTGTTGTAGTGGTATTTTCCACTGCCAACCAAAAGGGTGGGCAATTGAGCGGGTATATGGCTTTGGTTTTTCAGTTAATTGAGTCTGCACGGCTAATGCACTATCGCATGGTAGCCAATGGGACCAATCTTCGAACCCCGTATTTAGCGTTTGTTCAATTAACAGAGCACGCATTCCAGTACAATCAATAAATAAATCCCCTGTTACTGTACGCTCGCCTTCTAAACTTAAACTTTGAATATCACCGGTTTGTATATTTTGATTCACTTTAGTAATTTTGCTTTCAATACGCGTGACCCCATGTTTCTCAGCAAATGTACGTAAATATTTTGCATATAAAGTCGCATCTAAATGAAAAGCATAACCTAAACCATTGTCTGGTAAGTGTGAAAACTTGTTATTGAGCGCAGCTTGTAATTCTAAGTTGTAATCGGCGTAGGGGTAATTTATCGCTTGAGTTTGACCTTTCAGCCAAAAATGTTGAAAACCGCAAGCCCAGCAATCTTGCCCAGTTTGACCAAAAGCATGGAAATAATCTCTATTTACATCGCGCCAATTTTCAAATTGAATCCCCAACTTAAAAGTGGCTTGAGTTGCTGCCATCACCTCTCTTTCATCTAAGCCGAGTAGCCGATGGTAATAAATTAAGGTAGGAATAGTCGCTTCACCAACTCCAACTGTACCTATTTGATCAGACTCTATCAGAGTAATATTTAAGCTTTTTCCAAATAATTTGCCAAATGCAGCAGCTGTCATCCAACCGGCTGTACCGCCACCAGCAATAATAATATTTTTAAGTTTTGCCTGTGGGTTTGGATCGTTATTTTGCTGCATAATAAAACCTGAAATCTAATTTTTTGTTTTAACTTTCCTCCACACTGCAGAGGAAAGTTAGATGTAAAGCAGTAGGGCGATTATTGATAGCACAAAGTCAGATTTTAAATAAACCTTAAGTAGTGCTTTTGAAAATAACCGCTCTACTAAGTTATGCTCTAAAAAGTATATCTAGCTCCGATATTATATCTGGGGGCCATTTGACGTAAATTAAGTAGCATACGTTCGTGCCGTCCATGTTCTCGAGTGTATTCGTCTGTAATATTAATACCTTCTACAAATACCTGTAAATGCTCAGATAAATCATAGCTAAAGTTAACATCGATTTGTCCGTACGCATCAGTGTATCTTGGATTATTTCGACCATTAGCATTAGTTGACGTTAAAAAGGTATCACGCCAATTATACGCTATGCGTAACGACATCTTGTCATTTTCGTAAAAACCAATTAAGTTAGCTGAATCACCAAAACCTTCGATCGCAAATTGTGGTGTTAATACCGCATTGTTAAAATCTACATCACCTTTTGCTATGGTTGCATTTGCTGTAATACCAAATCCAGTGTCACTAAATACATGTTGAACAGCCATTTCATAACCATATAAAGTTGCTGTCTGTTCGCTATTAGTTGGTACTGATATTCTAAAATCAGCTAATGGGTCTGCTAAATCTCCGCTTTCAATTGGGACGATAGTAATACTCCCATTTTCATCAATACTCACACCCTGAGTGTAATTTTCCGCAATATACTGACGAATTAATAAATTAGACGTTAACCCTGTATCTCGAGCAGCTTGCGCTCTGGGGCCTGCACCTGGGTTGCGTAATCCAAATGCATTTTCGATAACCGTCTCAGTCCCTATATAATTTTTAACGTCTTTTCGAAAAAAACCAAACGCAGCATAGCTAGCTTCATCATAGTACCATTCAACTGCTAAATCATAATTATCTGATTGCAAGGGTAATAATGCAGGGTTGCCGCGCGAACCTCCACCTTCAACCGCTGTCATTTGTGTGCCTAGGGTTTTACCACCTTGCATATCACCGTAACTTGGACGTGAAATGGCTTTGCTGTAAGACGCTCGAAGTTTTACATCGTCCATAGGTTCAACTGCGAAGTCGAAGCTAGGTAAAAAATTACTATAATCGCCTGATTCTTCAGTATAAGTTGATACGGCCATGCCAGTATCATCTTCCTGTGGTATCAATGCAATTTCGTTTTCACTCGCCCAACGTACGCCTGAATACGCCGGTACTTTAGCTTGAGCAAAAGTATCGGTTTCTTCATATCTAAAACCCGCAACAAGGTTAGCGGGCATATCACCAATATCAAATAATAAATTAGTTTGCACGTACGCAGATGTCATTTCCTCTTCAGTAATTCGGTCAGTGGTAAAATTATCACCACCGCAGAATCTTGGACCACAGGGCCATTCAGTGGTATTGTCAGTTGAAAAGTTCTGCGCAATAAAGTTGGCTAAGGTTTCAAAATCCCAATCAATGTAATGTGGTGTTAAATCTGGATCTGAATGGCCAGGGATTTTATCAAACTGACTTGCTAAATTTTCTTTACTGAACCAACTATCGTCAAAATCAGCTGGATCACCAACACCACCCCAGCTATTTCGAGTTGCACTGGCATATTTTGAATGATTTGCAACTTTGGTTTGATTTAAGCCAAAATCAATACTTTCAACAATCCCTTCATCAAAATAATACTTACCTTTTAGTTGTGTTTGTTTTACATCAGAAACTTCATAGTTATTCCCAAAATTACTGCCGGCAGCTAGCATGTCTTCCGGTTCAAATCCTTCAATTCCGTCGGGATAGTCAAAATCCATCACCGGAAATTCTTGAGTAAAGTCAGTTGTCTGGCGAATACGTTGCTGAGAAATTAAAGCCAGCGTTCCCCATGAACCATAAGCACTGTTTGGTTCATGTTTAGCTTCTGAATCGTGATAATCAAATTCAATATTTAAGTTGTCATTGACTTGGTACTTTAAGTTTAAGCCAATAGAGTTATTAGTATTTTTTGTACCCGAATAAGAACGACCTGAGTTAATGCCTGTGCCATTTACTTCACCTACTTTGGCTTGTGCATACGCATCAGTATCTTGGTATTGCATTGGATAAACCACGCCATTTGAATCCGGGTCTGACCAAATTAAGGTTGAGTAGCTAAAGTCACGTGAAAACCAAGCTGACATATCGGTTAATTCACGATCTATTTTTTTTGATGAATGAGTAAAGTCTAAACGTGCAGTTAAATCACCTGAAGGTTTATATTCTAAGACAATTTGACCATTTACACGGGTTCGATAGGCTTCATTTAGCTGATATACTAAGTTTTGCGGTACACCATAAATCAAACCTTCAGTCGGCTTATTTAAAGTAGCGCCTTCAGGTTCGATATCAGGTAAAGCGCCCGGTAAAGGATTGCCGTTTTCATCCATATCCTGACCAGAAATAAAAGTATGCCAGCCGGAATCAACGGAAGCATTTGAGTTGCCACTATGACGTTTTTGGTAGCTTCCTATAATGGCTACCCCAAAAGTGTCATCGGCAAATGTATTGCTATAAATTCCTGAAATTTCAGGTGTCCAATTATCGCCTTTCTTAGTTGATTGATCATTTACGGCTTTCACACCAAATGAAGCATTTAAACCAGGATTCGCTAGCGGGCGAGGGGTAATAATATTAATCGTTCCGCCCATCCCCCCCGTAGGAATTGAAGCTTTGCTCGTTTTATATACCTCAACAGCGCTAACACTTTCTGATGCAAGATCTGAAAAATCAAATGAGCGAGTAGGGGTAGGCATTTGCCGCCCATTTAACAATACTAAATTACGCGAAGGCCCCATACCTCTAATTGTAACTTGTGCGCCTTCACCATCTGAACGATTGATTGAAATACCAGTTATACGTTGCAGTGATTCAGCTAAGTTTGTATCCGGAAATTTCCCTATATCTTCAGATGAAATTGCATCTACTACGCCAAAACTATCGCGCTTAACATCCATAGCACGGATCATACTGCCACGAATACCTTTTACATTTATAACTTCAATATCTTCATTATTCTCTGCAGCCTGTGCTGGCAGTAACATACTAGCGCTTAGCAACAACGAAACCTGTGCAGCTAATTGAGTTTTATTAAATCTTCTTTTACCCATGTGTTCAACCCTTGAGTGTTAATCAAAAATTTTTCATATCTAACTTTACTAAAATTTTATGCCAGCCAGATACAAACAAAGTTGTGCCAATACACTTTTCATTAACAAAAATGAAAAGAGAGTGTTCAGGCTACGTGCAGGCATTAATTAAATCGTTTTAATCGTTAAAAAATATAGTATTCGAACGTTCTGATGCATTACAAGAACTTTTCGTATTTCATAAGATTTTGAAAATAAAAACATTTATTTTTTTTAAAACTAATAACCTAACATCAATAAATTTACATTTTAGTTTCAAAAATTTGGGGTAATTTCAGTCATGCCGGGTGAGTTATACTTAAGTAGTAAATGATATGTAATACTCAAAAGGAAAAAGCAGACTAACTTTTATTTAGCATAAACCTTAAAAGATTAAGGTTTATGCGCAAAGCGTAAATTACAGCTTTTGATAAAACACCATAGTTTATTATTGAATAAACTATGGTGTGATTGCTTATCTATTTGTGAATATTATCGGCAATTAATATCAGCGTTATCTGCTGAGCGAGGCTGCCAACTAATTTCAGCAAAAGAAACTTTGGCTTTACCACTCGTGATGAAACCAAAAGGCGATCTTAAGTCTGTGAACTGAATACCTGCTTGCTCAAAACATTTTAGCGCAACACTAATTGTATTCCATTTATGTTTTGATAGATTTTGTAGCAAATTATTTAACTCAAGCCCAGCTTTTTTACCATTTGATTGCATATTAATTTTAAAGCTGTTTGTCGGCAATTGATCCACACGAATATTAACTTTAAGCGCTGTATTATTTTGTAAATATTCAGACATATCACGTGGCTCGCTCCAAGCTAAATAACTAGTTGCGACGCTGTTACCTGCCCAACTAAGCTGCCGTGCATCTTCTTGTACATTTTTATCCGTCGTTTTTAAGTGCAAATTATTAGAGCCCTGCGTAGTCACTATGCTCGTTGCAACTGGCACTGCCCAGCTAGCCTGATCACCTAAATATAATCCTAGATCTTGTTGGGGCTGTGAATCAAATAAAGTGACTGGTGCATCCAAATCTTTTTCAAATTTAACTTCAGCTATTTCATTTAAGTTATTAGCTAAATTAATATTGTCTTGATAGGTTAACCCATAACCATAAGCAAAAAGTGGCTCATAGTTTTCATCTCCTATATTTAATAACACTTGTGCATCTGATTTAGGCCACGAATAGGAAAGCTTGCCCTTGAAGTCATAATTAACCTCGCCATTTCGTTTGCTTAACAATACATCTGCAACACCTATTCCCTCAGAACCAGGTAACCAAGCAGCGACAAAAGCGTCAGATGCATTAATTTCGGCATTAACCCATAGCGGGCGACCTGATAAAAATACGGAAACCACAGGAATACCTTGTGCTTTTAGCCGATTAAGTAATTGGAGATCCCGTTTATTATCTCTTTGATATTCAATTCCTTTTATATCACCAACACCTTCTGCATATGGGTTTTCGCCAAATACAACAACTGCGACATCGGGTTTTTGTTCAAACTCACCAGCTTGGTTAAGTTCAACGTGCCCACCTGCCGCATCCACTTTTTGTTTAATCCCATCAAAAATAGAACTAGCTCCCGGAAAATCAGAATTTTGATTACCTGTACCTTGCCAAGAAATTGTCCAACCACCGCTTTGCTTGCCAATATCATCTGCACCGCTGCCTGCAACTAAAATATGTTGGGTAGGGTTAATAGGCAAAACCTGCTGGTTATTTTTTAACAAAACTAAGGACTCTCGTACCGCTTGGCGAGCTAGTGCTCTATGTTGTTTTGCACCTAATAGCGTTTGCTCCCCAGCATACGCACGCTTAATTGGCGATTCACTATCAAATAAGCCTGCCCGCATTTTAACTCGTAAAATTCGACGCACTGCATCATCAATTCGTGCAGTTGGGATTACACCAGATTTAACTTGAGCGACTGTATTTTCATACATTTCTTTCCATTCATTAGGCACCATTATAATATCAACCCCAGCATTAATCGCTTGGGCGCAGCTAGCATTGTTACAGCCATCAACTTGACCATGACCATCCCAATCACCAACAACTAAACCATCAAATCCCATACGATCTTTTAATACATCTGTTAAAAGCGAGGAATTACCATGCATCTTTTCACCGTGCCAACTATTAAAAGATGCCATTATAGTTTGAACGCCTGATTCAATGGCGCTGATATAACCCTGTGCATGAATACGAATTAAATCTTCTTCAGATGATAAATTATTACCTTGGTCTATCCCTAAATAAGTACCGCCATCACCTAAAAAATGTTTAGCAGTGGCAATCACTGTACCGTCAGCCATAAAGTTACTATCGGCTTTACCTTGCAACCCATCTACCATAGCGCTCGCATATTGTTTAACAATTTTTGGATCTTCTGAATAACCTTCATACGTGCGCCCCCATCTGTCGTCTCGAACAACAGCAACAGTTGGAGCAAATACCCAATCAATACCTGTTACTTGGACAATTTTGGCGGTGGCTTCCCCAATTTTTTCAATTAAATCAGGATTATGCATTGCACCTAGTCCGATATTATGCGGATAAATGGTAGCTCCAATTACATTATTATGCCCATGCACGGCATCAGTTCCCCACATAGTTGGAATATCAATCCCATCTAAATTGTCATCAATTGAAGCTTGATACATTTCTTCTGCTAAATGAGCCCAATCTTGCATACTTGCGTATTTATCATTATTTGGAAATGCTCCCCCTCCATTTAAATATGATCCGAAGCCATACTTACGCATATCTTCGATATCAAAAGCTCGAATTTCAGGCTGAATCATTTGAGCCACTTTTTGTTCAATCGTCATTTTATTGAGTATTTTGGTAATCTTAGATTCTATTTTCTCATTTTTTTTAACTTTACTGACTACATGCGGCCAGTTATCCGGATCGGCAATTGAGCTTAACTTTACATTATTTGACTCTTGGTCACTTTCTACTTCTATATGACTGCAACCATTCAAACTAAGTGCAGCGATTAAAGCCAAACTCATTTTTGATTTAAGATAGGCATACTTCAAAATTTGTACTCCTGATAATGATTTAAATTACAAAATAAAACGAAAGTGTAATTAAATTGTTATGCCTATTCGTCAATAACACAGCCAATGCCTCAACTCGAACGTTCGATATAAATAAAAACATTTAACTGACTGATGTATATGAAAATAATTAATTTGGTTCAATAAAAATCAAAACATAAAATAAATAAAAATTAGTGTTCTTGTTATTATAAGAACGTTCTTTTATTAAATTTATGTTTTGCTAAGACGCCTTTATGAACAGTTTTATTTAATATTTTGTAAATATTAAAATTTAACTTATTAATGGAGTTTTTATGGCGGGTGCCTTTAACAATGTTTCTAATGAAATGAAGAGTAACTCATCTTCAATACAGCCTAAATATGTCAGTTCACTGATATGGCTAACTAGTTTATTTTTTATTTGGGGGTTTTTAACCAGTTTAAATGACATTTTAATACCGCATTTAAAACAAGCATTTTCATTAAACTATACGCAAGCGATGTTAATTCAAAGTTGTTTTTTTGGCGCTTATTTTATAGTCTCATTACCCGCTGGTGCTCTCGTTAAAAAAATTGGTTATAAAAACGGCATTGTAGTAGGGCTAATAGGGGTTGCTTTGGGTTGTATTGCCATTTATCCATCGGCGTTAGTTGCGTCCTATCCTTGTTTTTTAGCTTCATTATTTTTGCTTGCATCCGGAGTTACCGTGCTGCAAGTATCCGCTAACCCTTATGTTACTATTTTAGGTTCACCGGAAACCGCATCCGAACGACTAACGATGACTCAGGCCTTTAATTCGTTAGGCACGACTATCGCTCCTTTATTTGGTGCTGCTTTTATTTTAGCTTCACTGACTGAAACCGAAAACTCAGTTGAATCAGTACAAATTCCTTATATGGTCATTGCTTTAACTGTATTATTAGTTGCGGTTCTATTTTATAAATTAAACTTACCACAAATAGAATCGCAAAATGATGAACCAGAAATTCAAACAGGTTCAATTTTTCAACATAAACATTTAGTCTTAGGGGTAATTGGTTTATTTTTATATGTTGGTGCAGAAGTATCTATCGGAAGCTTTTTAGTTAATTTTATCGCGGAGCCTCATATAGCGGGTTTACATGAATCACAAGCGGCTCGCTATATCGCCTTATACTGGGGTGGTGCTATGATTGGTCGTTTTATCGGTTCCATTATCATGCGAAAAGTAAAAGCTAGATATGTGTTGGCTTTTAATAGTTTAGCCTCGATGATTTGTCTACTTATAGCAATTAATACACAAGGCTATCTTGCCATGTATGCAGTGTTACTGACAGGCCTATGCAACTCGATTATGTTTCCAACTATTTTTAGTTTATCTTTAGTTAACCTAGGCTCAAAAACAAGTCAAGCATCTGGATTATTATGCTTAGCTATCGTAGGTGGCGCGATTCTACCTTTGCTTCAAGGCATGGTCGCTGATGTTTGGCATGTCCAAATTTCATTTATTGTACCTGCTTTGTGCTATATCTATATTGGCTTTTTTGCGCTTAGCAAGCCAATTCGCCAAGCTTGTAGCTATAGTCGTCAATTATAATTATTGATTTAATATGAACTAATAGTATTATTTGGCGATTTTTAAATAGGTTTTAAGATCAAATGGATAAAACATTATTTAACCTGCATGACTTAGTTTTATTATTGACTGCTTTTGAATGTTTTGCGATTGTCGCTTTTTTAGGCTGGTCAAAAAAGACAAAAACTTTAACAACCTATTTATTAATCGCATTTTTTATTATTCGTGCCAGCATTTCTTTACATGAGCTCGTATTATGGGGAAGTACATTTAGGTACTGGGTATTAGAATTATCGCCAAATTTATTTTTTGTATTTAATTTTTCCTATTGGCTAGATGCACCACTTTTATTTTTATACATCTATTGCAATATAAAACCCACCTATAAATTACAGCTTAAAACTTTATTGCATTTACTGCCTGCGCTCATTTTTATGATTTACTTGGTAGTGTCGTTTTACTGGTTACCTTTGCCAATTAAAGACGGGTTAATCCGTAATTACAGCTTCGCATCGTTAGAATTTGTCAGCGTTGATTTATTAGCTAAATTTATTCGACTCATATATATGGCGTTAGCAATCAAATTGTTACAAGACAATATAAAACAACCAGAGCCAGCACAAACCCCACCGTGGATGTTACCAATTATTATTGCGTATACCGCCGTTTTAAGCTGGGAGCTGTTACTAAGTATATTAAAAGTATATCACTCAATTTGGGAGTTAAAATACTACAACGTCGTTGAAATTATTGGTATTAGTGATTATTACATGCTATTTGCTTTGATTAACGTGGTGGTTTTTTTAGCTGTAAATCATTTTTTGACCCCAAAGCCCCAAAAAAGAAAAATAGTAAATAAAGAACCGATCAATATGGAATATGTTGAAAAGCTCGAAGTTGCCATGGAACAAGAAAAGTTGTATTTAAACCCCAACTTATCATTCGAACGCATGGCGGAAAAAGTAGATATACCAAGCAAAGATTTATCGGCTACTATTAATCGTTATTATCATGTCAATTTTTACGAATTTATTAATAATTATCGAATTAACGAAGCAAAAGCTTTGTTAGAAGATCCAGCACTCAGCCATCGTAGCATTACAGAAATTTTTTATGATTCAGGCTTTAATAGTAAATCAGTTTACAACACACTGTTTAAAAAGAAATTCAACATGACACCTAGTCAGTACCGTAAATCTATAGCTAAATAAATATAATTTGGTTGGGCTATGTGAGTGTGATAGTCTGAAAATACAAAACATTTAAAAATCACATACGATAAATTATGATTTCTAAAATTGAAGAGAATGCCACATTTTGGCCTATTTTTGTCCAATCTATTTTGACCAACTCAAAATATTTAGACTACTTTCCTGATCACGCTTTTTTGCAAACACCGCCCGAAAGAGCATTTATTGAAGCTATTTTACAGCTTGACTACAAGCAGGCACTACAAAAACTTAAGCCGCTAATGCTACCTGAGTACCAAAGGCGTTTAGCATCTAAATACGCAAATTATAAATATAATAAAAAAAATCGACGTAGTACTTTCAGCATTAACGAAAATACCATATCTCGTTTATCGAGGTTATTAACTCTGCATGGTTTGGATAATTACAACGAACTCATCGAGTATTTAACCCAGCCAGATAACGCAAGCCAAGCTATATTGAAAGATTTTTCAGATGAAAACCCAACCTCGGGCTTATCAACCCAAGATGCATTTAAAGTATTTGTAAAAAAACTTAATTCAGAGCAACAGAGCTTAATCACAAATACACTTAAAATGGTTTATATTCAAGCTTGCAAAGACAACAAACATAATAAAAACCAATCGTTCGAGGATATGCAAAACAAAATGAGCCAATATTTAAATGAATTGCTCTAAAGGCATAAGCCTAAAGCACACTCTAAAAAGCCTATAATGTATATTATGTTAAATTAAATCTAGGTATGTACATGCTCCTCACCTGTTAAATAATTAACTCATTTAAAACTTCAATTAAAAATTTGGATTTTTATTCTAATTATATGAACTGCATCAGTTTGTAAAACAAAGAAATTACTCTAGAATAAAAATACTATAATTTTAAATACGTTACCTAGGATTTCGCATGTATGGTTTGGGCAGTTTCGATACACCAAGCAGTATTAATTTTTCTCATGCAAACCATTATTTTTTATTATCGGAGCAAGTCACCCAATCAGGATTTTTAATTAATAATTTATTAAAATCGATATTGTCTAAACAACACGATTTATTCGTTATCTCAGAAGATCTTGATATTGTCATTGAGTCGATTCAAAAGCCTGACATTGATACGTTTAAGCTCTTAGAACAGCATAAGCGATTACATTTTTTTGAAACTGCAAAGACAAATAAAGAAAATTTTAGCTTGAAGTATTTTCAGCAACTGTTTAAAGAGCTAAAAGTTTACCCACAATTCAAGCACGCTAACTGTGTTATTCATCTCTCGGGGGCAGTGTTAAATGCGACTGATGAAACGGAGTTAGAAAACATTATAAATTATTTCAATCGGCAAGCTGTTAACTGGCAGCTAAATTTAATCATACTCATAACTGGTGCCTCTAATCGTGCATTAACGGAACGTCTCTTCACTTACTCAAAAACTATTAGTGGTCTTTTAAATATCAGCCGTTATTCAGGCTCACAACTATTAAATTTGTCTTTTTGGCATCAAGTGAGTGGATTAATATACAATCAAAAATTCAAACTGTATTTTGATGAAAATTTATTTAAATTGTCATCTTATGTTGCTCCATCTGAATCAGAATCTACTGAATTCGATAACCAACAATTAGATGAAAATGAAGTTTGGGTAGTTGAAACTGCTGTTGATTCGTTTGAGCAAATCCCAGAAAACTATCGACGAGTAAAAAATAACGAGCAGTTGTATGAGGTTGCCAAACAATTATCTTCTGCTACTGTCGTTTTCACAATAAACAAAGATCAGTCTGTTATTGATTTGGCTAAAATTTGCTACACACTGCGAAAAACGCAAGGTGCTTGGCTTAAAATTGTGCTGCAAAATATAGAAGGCATGGTTAGACACAAAGACGAAAGTATTTTTTACCTTGCGGGTGTTAATTTAATTTTATACGACTTTAATCAAGCCTCCCGTTTCATATCAAGAATTCAATCAATTCAAGGGTTCAAATTTACCCGTGAGTTACCAGAAAAATTTAGCTTTATTTCCGATAAAATTGAATCAAGCAAATCATTTGGCTATCGTAGTATTCATCAATTTTGTGAAGAGGTGATCCGCAGTAGTGAAAATGCAGACAGTCTTTCTGTTTCCGCAGCTTTAGTGCGTCTTACCCTGCTGCCTAGTGCTCGGCCTGTCCATGCATTAAAAATGATCCATTTAAAACGTAATGGCGATTTTTTTTCAAATTATCAAGATGAAATTGTATTGTATTTGAGTGCTTGTCGAGCCAATGATGTACAAACCGCGCTAGAACATTTATTTTATTTAGACATTGATGATTTTTTTCTCGCAAAATCCATTACCACATCACATTTGGATGTTCAGCGATTTTGCCGCCAGTTACTGGCCAATAGCGAATTAAAACATGAAGCTGATCTTTCAAAATATTTAAGCCATAAATTGGTGATGGATAATGTATATGATGCATTCGAAATTGAACTAATGAACAGTCCAAACGTAAAAATACCCGATGAACCTTTTTTATCTCCTTTAAAGTTTAAGGCGGTTGAATGAATATTGTTGAGCTCATTCTTGTGATTGTAATTTCATTTTTCTTTGGTTTTGTTTTTTGTCTCGTTTCTAAAAATGCGACACATCAAATACGACGTTTCATTTATCAAATGAGCTTTAAGCACAAATTACTTAAGCCTTACAAAGGGAAAAAGCATGAGTAAGCAACACCCATACTGGCAATTTACAGGGTTGGGCTTATGGAATTTATATTTTTTAATTAAGCTCTGGCTACACTTAAACCATTACATCCAAATCAATTTCGTTGCTAATTTGGCGTTTGCTTGTGTTTTGATGATTAGTTTTTCAAGCTCATATATTAATACTGCCAAGCACACTTTGGCTGTATTTTTCGCTATTACCTTAATTTATAGTGAATCTTGGCTGCCGCCTGTTTCTACCTTTGCCAGTAATCTTGAATTGCTTTCAGAATTTAGCATAGACTATTTATTTAATCTTACTGGGCGCTTTATCGATACGAGCATGGTTTTCGCTATTATGATTGCGACCACAGCTTATGCTTATTTTTCAAAGTGGGTTAGATTTACGACCTTTAGTTTGCTAGGGCTTATTATTATCCCTACCTATAATCAATTTTCTGCCATTCAAGACAAACAAATCGTGCAAACAAGCGTTCAAAATAAGTCCAACGATTTAGTTAATCAAAATGAACCTAGGCAACAAATCAATAGCCCTTTACAGGCAGACTCGCCAGAGCAAGCTTTAAATCAATTTTATAGCCAGCAAAAAACGTTACCTGACATAATTCCAAACGAGCTACCCCAACAGGCATTTGATATTTTGATACTGAATATTTGTTCTTTATCCAATGCTGATTTGACAGCCGCAGGCGTTGATTCAAAAAAATTACTGAATGACTTTGATATTGTTTTTAACCAGTTTAATGCGGCAACCTCATACAGCGGGCCGGCAGCACTGCGCATCTTAAGATCAAGCTGCGGTCATGTCCCCCACTCAGAATTATTTTCAAAAACCGATGAAACCCAATGCTACTTATTTGAAAATTTAAAGAAGCTGGGCTATCAAACCAATTTAACCATGAATCATGATGGTCATTTTGATAATTTCCTTGGTCTATTACAAAATCAAGGCAATCTAAATGCCCAACTGACGCCACTTAAAAATAACGATATTGCACAATATGCTTTTGATGATACACCTGTATATCGTGATATTAGCTTGTTAAATCAATGGTTAAGTGCACATAAAAACAAAAATCAGCCTCAAGCTATGTACTATAATTCAATTACTTTACACGATGGCAACCAAGTCATTAATCAGCCTAAATTGAATGATATTGAAAGTTATACCCTGAGAATAAAAATGTTATTTACTGACATTAAGCAGTTTATAGAACAAATCGAATTAAACGCAAGACCTACCATGTTAATTGTCATTCCTGAACATGGCGCTGCACTTAAAGGAGATAAAATGCAATTTTCTGGTTTACGTGAAATCCCTAGTCCAAACATTGTTAACGTGCCAGTCGCTATTAAATTTATCGGCAAACAAACAAATCGTAGCTCACCGCTTTACATCAAGGGCAGTTACAGTCATTACGCTCTTTCTACGTTAATAGAAAGAGCGATTAGTTCGAACGCATTTGATACTTCTGTTTCGTTAAACATGCTAACCAATCAATTACCAAAAACTGAGTTAGTAGCTGAAAACGAAAGTGCTGTTTTAATGAATTATAAAAATAAACCCTATATCAAGTTAAATAATCGCGACTGGATGGTATATCCGGGAATATAGTGAGCAATAGATGACAAACTTCAAGCCTGTGCAAGTCGTGCCAAATCAGCAAAATGATTGGCAAAAATTAAACGAAGCGCTTATCAAGCCTATCAATTTTGTTGAATTAAAACGTAATGAACAAGCCAAAGAAATTGAGAAAAAGTATTTTTTAGTACACCAAATATTAACGTGCATTCAGTCTAAATAATATGATGAATCAACGGATTTTTGTGACCGGAACTAAAGGCGGTACTGGGGTTAGCTCAGTGGTCGCAAATTTAGCGCGAAGTTTGGCCGATAGCAATGAAATAACTTTAGTTATTGAATTAGATTCACAAAACCAGCTTGCTCGGCATTTTGCAATTCCATGGCAATCAAAAATTGGTTGGCAAAATGCCTACGACCTTGAAGCATTACCATATTGTTTTTATCAAACCCAAAGCAATATTAATATATTGCCCTATGGTGAATCTTTGGGCGAGCAAGCAAAGCTGTGCGCGCAAACTATTATTGATAGTAGTAGTAAGCTTGATTTGCCTAAAAATAGTTGGATTTTATTTGATGCAGGACAAAGTCAGCAACTTAATGCGTTAGATCTAAACTCAAACGATATTATTTTAGAGATAGCTAATTGTGACGGTATTTGCCACAGTCTTTTGTATCAAAAATTTTTTATGGATAAACAGAAATATAAAGCACAGCACTATGTTTTAATTAACCGATATAACGCGCACTCTGAAGTTGAATCTGATTTATTTACTTTGTGGCGCCAGCAACTTGATTGCTTAAGTCCGGTTTTTATTAATACTGATGAAGCCATCAAAGTTGCAGTTACTCATGGTAATCAAGCCGTGGCTCTTTATCCGGCAAATAGTTGTCGTGCCGATTTTGAACGGTTATCCGCTTGGTTGGCTCATTTGCTTACTCAGAGAAATATTTCCAAGGATAGGACATGATTTGGGCATCTTTAGGCATCCCTAAACATTGGACTCTGGGTTATCAACTACTCGCTTTGTTTATTCAGCCTAAGTATATTCGGCTTTATAAATTCAGGTACACACGTTTATTTCAAGACTACCGTTTAACCCGTATTACCTCGTTGTTACTGCCGTTGCTGGTTTATATTTTATCGTTATTTATTAATTTCAGGGTCGTTAACAAAGCGCAATTAAAAACTCAATTTTACCGCCATTATCCACAAATAAAACCCGAGAAAATTAGTCTGTTTGACCCTGTCCGATTTATTGTACAAACCCTGTATTTGTTAACTTTCAGACAGTCTAGGCAATCGTTGCTGTGGCCCAAAATAAACTATAACCTAAGAAAAACTTGGCTAAAAATAAGATTATTCGACCGTTATATAGTTCAGCATTTTGGCCGAATTTGGCTAAAAGAAAATAATTATAAAAGCCATCTCTGGCTTAAACGAGTATGGCGTTATAAATTATCACGCTGGTTTTCAATAAGCTTGATTTGTTTAGCACTGTTTATTTTTATTAGTGTGCCGTTTGATATACCGGCACAAGCTGCTTTTATGGCGCTTATTTTAATGGTTGCCTACCCAATGAGAAAAGTGCCCGGACAGCTTGCCACAATTATAATGATTACCTTATCAGTCATTAGTTCTTCACGCTATTTATGGTGGCGTTATACCGAAACCTTAGGTTGGCAAGATTGGCAGTCGATTCTATTAGGAATCGGTTTAGTCATTGCCGAAACTTATGCTTGGATAGTGTTAATTCTTGGCTATTTCCAAACAATCAACCCATTAAAACGACCAGTAGAACCCCTACCTGAAAATAGCGACAGCTGGCCCAGCATTGATGTCTATATTCCAACTTATAATGAACCATTAAATGTGGTTAGACCAACGACCTTAGCTGCACTAAGTTTAGATTGGCCAAAAGATAAACTAAATGTATACATTTTAGATGATGGTTGTCGTGATAGTTTTAAAGAATTTGCAGAATCTGTGGGGGCTGGATATATTATCCGTAAAGAGCACACCCACGCCAAAGCCGGTAATATGAACCATGCAATGCAATATACCCAAGGTGAATATATTGCAATTTTCGATTGTGACCATATCCCAGCACGTTCATTTTTACAGCTTACAATTGGACAATTTATAAAAGATAAAAAAGTTTGTATGGTGCAAACACCACATCACTTTTTTTCTGCCGATCCGTTTGAAAAAAACCTAAAAAATCATGCCAAAGTCCCTAATGAAAATATGTTGTTTTATGGCTTAATTCAAGATGGTAACGACATGTGGAATGCCACTTTTTTCTGTGGTTCATGTGCGGTTTTAAAGCGAGCCGCTTTAGAATCAATTGGCGGATTTGCGTTTGATACCGTAACCGAAGATGCACATACAGCACTTAGAATGCAGCGTAAAGGATACAAAACCGCTTATATTAACGTGCCACAAGCCGCGGGATTAGCAACCGATAGTTTATCGGCCCATGTTGGTCAACGAATTCGTTGGGCGCGCGGCATGGCACAAATATTTAGAATAGACAATCCCCTACTCGGTAAAGGCCTTAAACTAAAGCAACGGCTTTGTTATTTAAACGCTATGCTGCATTTTTTAGCAGGTATTCCCCGAATTATATTTTTAACAGCGCCACTCGCCTTGATATTTTTTAATGCATATATTATTCATGCAGAGTTCGTAGCCATTATGCTGTATGTAATCCCTACGTTAATTCAAATAAAAATAACCAACTCACGCATTCAAGGAAAATACAGGTACTCTTTTTGGGGCGAAGTATATGAGTCTGTATTGGCTTGGTATATTTTAAAACCCACCACAGTAGCATTAATGGCCCCTCATAAAGGTAAGTTTAATGTCACCGAAAAAGGTGGGTTAAATGAAACTGACTTTTACGATTGGAATATATCCACACCTTCTTTTATCTTGTTTAGTATCAATTTAATTGGTTTCATTTTTGCATTTATTCGTTTGTGGTTTGCAGATGCAGCCGAGATGGGCGTTTTACTTATTAGTATGGCTTGGACGGCTTATAACTTAGTTATTTTAGGCGCAGCAGTCGCGGTTGCCGCAGAAGCAAAACAAATACGAGCTTCGCATCGAATAAAGGCAAAAATTAAAGGACATATCCGGCTTAAAAACGGACATACTTTATTATGCGAATTAACCGACTATTCAGATAAAAGTGTCGGTTTAACCTTATTAGATAATAGCGAATTTACTATTTTGGCCAGAGATGAAATTGAGTTATTACTCATGTATAGCGATCGCCAAGCCGTTTTTCCGATTAAAATTATTAATGCCCGAGATAATAAACTAGGCGCTATCTTAATGGATATGCCTTTAGAAAAACAAAAAGAGTTTGTCTTGGCGACATTCTCAAGAGCGGACGCATGGCTAGATTGGCAAAAACAGTTTCAACATGACAGACCAAGTTATAGCTTTAAACAAATTCTCAGTGCCAGTTGGCGAGGCGTACAAAACATGTTATTTCATGCACCTAAAGTCGCTAAACCTTTTGTTTTATTGCTTACGACGACGGGTGAATTTATTTACTCTTTTCTTCCCAAACAGCCCAATAAAGAGCAGAACAATGAATATAGTTAAAATGATTAAATTAATCTCTCTTTGGATTACGCTCAGTATCCTTTTTATTGCAAAAACAAATGCATCTCAGCTGACGCCTATGGCGGATAAATCAATTTTTGAACAAGGCTACCCAGAACCTGCCGCTCGCTATGACCAGGCACTAAATATAACTGAGCTCAATAATGTCACCACTCGAATGACAGGAACATCACCTAACGCCATTGCTGAGTTTGCAATTCATCCAGATACATTAGTTAACCAACTCGCATTAGATTTTTCAATTAATTACTCACCCGCTCTGTTGGCTGAATTATCGCATATAAAATTATATTTAAATGATTATTTAATGGCGACTTTAGATTTACCTAAACAAACCGATACCAATGCGCTCAATTCACAGCAACACTGGTCTATTCCGCTACAAGCTGATGTGCTTAAAGATTATAATCAAATAAAATATGAGCTGGTTGGTTACTATACAGAGCAGTGTCAAGACGACTTTAATAAAAATATTTGGGCTGAAATCTCACGTAATTCTAAATTAAATTTAACTTATCAAGCATTATCTGTCGATAGTGAGCTGGCATTATTACCTGCACCTTTTTTCTATGATAGTTTAAACAAAATGTTAGATTTACCCATCGTATTTGGCCAGCAACCAAGCACAACAACACTAGAAAGTGCGGCTATTGTTAGCAGTTGGTTTGGACAACTCGCCGACTGGCGAAAATCTAACATAAAAACCAGTATCAACCAGCTTCCTAGTCAGCATGCGGTTGTTATCGCAGACAATCAGAGCCGCCCCGATTTTTTACAACACTACCCGCTGGTAGAAAAACCAACCGTTGAGATCATCTCTAACCCTAAATTTAGATACAAAAAAATATTACTCATTCTTGGTAAAGATGAACAACAAGTTAAACAAGCCGCTTTAAGTTTAGCGCATGCCAGTAAGCTTATGGTGGGCCGAAGCGTTGAAATTAGCCAGCCACCTTTAATTGAAAAGCGCAAAGCTTATGATGCCCCCAGATGGATAACCAGTGGTGAAACAGTTCAATTTTCAGAATTAATTAGCTTTCCAGATCAACTTCAAGTCAAAGGAATGGGCTCTGCTGCTCGTTCATTGAACCTAAGGTTTGCCCCCGATTTATTTATTTGGCGTGACCAAGGTGTTGATTTAGATTTACTCTATCGATACACACCAAGTAAAAGCATTACAGATACTCGCTTAAATTTGTTAATTAATGGGCAATTTATGCAAGGCTTTATGCTAGAAGAGTACCATCAAGACCAATGGAATTTAGGCAATTTAACGATTCCTTTTGCCGAGCCTACTCCCGGTGAAAGTACGCAATCAATCGAAATACCTAGTTTTAAACTCAGCGCCAATAATGTGCTTACCTTCGACTTTAGCTTCGCAATTGCTAAATCCGGAGCCTGTTCAGCTGCACCTAAAGATAGTAATTATGGCCGCATTGATGAAAATTCGAGCGTAAGCTTAGCAGGTTATGAACATTATATTAAAATGCCCGATTTACATGCTTTTGCACAGTCTGGTTTTCCATTTACCAAATATGCAGATCTACAGCAGACCTTAGTTTTAATTGGCAAAAATCGCTCAGTTAATGAATATGATTTATTATTCAATACAATTGCCCATATGAGTGCTTCTACCGGTTATCCGGCTAGCTACATCACAATTAAAAATGATTTATCCGACATAAAAGCAGACGACTACGACTTATTGATTATTGGACAGCCGAAAAGTTTAATAAAACAAGGCAGCAAAAAGTCAGATATTTTAATTTCACAATACAAAAACGAGCTCAACAGGACTTTATATCCTGGCCAGACCGAGCAAAAAGTTAACATTGAGCTTAAAAGTCGCGGTGATTTAGCCAGTATTTTAAGCTTTCAGTCGCCGTACGACAGCGAGCGAACCGTTGTCGCTTTATACGCCAATTCAAATGCTGGTTATCAGCTAACAACAGAAATTTTTCAACAGCAAGAGTCGCTTAATAAAATCAAAGGCGCTGCCAATGTCATTAATCAATATGGCATTACCCACATTCAAACCGACGATAATTATTATGTTGGCAGCTTGCCCATCCACCAATTAATTTGGTATCACCTGTCAGATTATCCAGTTATATTAGGCTTACTATCAGTTTTAGTCTTATTGGTTTTATCTGTCATCATTTGGCGCTTATTAAAAGTATTAACGGCAAAACGTTTAGCCGAAGGAGATGAGTAATGTTGAAACCTTTATCCGCTAAAAACAAACTAATTTATGCTATCACTTCACTTATTTTAGCATTGAGTTTTAATGTTAAATCTGAACCTGTGGCTTGCAATTGGCCACAATGGCAAAGCTTTAAGCAAGATTTTATTAGCCAACAAGGTCGAGTAATTGACCTTGGCTCAAAAGAAGATATTACGACCTCTGAAGGTCAGTCTTACGCATTGTTTTTCGCACTGCTCGCAAATGATAAAGCTGCATTTGATCGACTATTAAAATGGACAGAACAACACCTAGCCGAAGGCGATTTAAGTACTCGATTACCGGCTTGGAAATGGGGAAAAAACAAAAACGATCAGTATCAAATTTTAGATTCAAATCCTGCATCAGATTCTGACTTGTGGATAGCTTACACCCTAGCTCAAGCAGCTAACGTATGGCAAGACAGGTACTACGATGTACTTGCCAGCGTAATGGCAATGCGTATTTTACGTGAAGAAGTCAGTTATATTGACACCTTGGGTTGGACATTATTACCTGCGCCTTACGGATTCGAAAATAAAAATTCAGTTAAATTAAATCCAAGCTATTCACCATTATTTATTAGTCGGTATTTTGCAAAACGATTTCCAGATTCACATTGGCCTAAATTACATCAAAGCAGTACCCAATTACTGTTAAAAAGCACACAAAATGGTGCTGCGGCTGATTGGCTAAATTATTCACCAGAAAAAGGTATTTTTTACAACAAATCCGCGACCGAACAAGGCAGTTATAATGCGATTCGCGTTTACCTTTGGAATAATATAAGCCCTAACATAACCGCCAATCCGAACACTAAAAATGACACAATTAAACAGCAATTAAATACTCATTTTATGCCTTTAGCCGATAAAATCGTATCGTTAGGGTTTATGCCTGAATACATTTCTGCGACTGATTTATCTTATCAAGGCGTTGGTCCTGTCGGTTTTCAAATGGCGGTAGCACCTATGCTTAAAGAGCTTAAACCTGAGTTTTTTAAAAGTTTTATCGAAAAAATAAACACGGGTCAGTTTGGTGAAAATAAAGGGAGATACTACGATTCTGTGCTTAGCTTGTTTTCTCAAAGTGTATTAACCCAAAGGTTTGTCATTAATCAAGCGGGCGAAACAATACCTCATTGGCTTAACAAAGCATGCAATTAAGCTATATCCGTTTAATTACGTTAGGCAAGTTAACGCAAATCGTTGCGGGTTGTCTGCTGGGTTTAGGGTTAAATTTGAGCTTTCAAATTAAAGCCGAACCTTACACTATTGATAAAGAGCCTACCCTATTTTTAACGAAACAACTAAAGCGTGCACTTTTACAAAAAGATGACCCGCTGGCCAAAAATGCGCTTGATAAGTTAATTCAAATATCACCTCATCAAGCGCCAACTTATTGCGCTAAAATTCGCTATCAGGTTGCTAATAATCAACTCACTTTAGCGCGGCAAACCCTTGCTCAACTTAAAAAACTAACACAAACTAATTCATGTCAGGCCACAGCCCAAATTTTAATTGATACCCTAGGTCGGTTAAAACCAACAATAAATGAGGCACGATTATTGGCAATCACCAGCCAACCAGATAAAGCAGTTGCGCTTTACGACCGCATTTTTAGCCAAGGTTTACCCGGTCTTGAATATCAACTTGAATATTTAAAATGGCTTGATGCAAGCACCACTTCTAATACCAAAGTGAAGCAACGATACCAAAAATTAAGACAAGAATTTTCCAATTTAGCAGAGCTTGATTTAGCTTATGCTGATTTTTTACTAAAACAATCGCCCGATAACCAAAGTGCTTATCAAACGTTAACGCAATATGCCCGTGACGAGCGGTATCGAATTTATACAGAAGACATTTGGTTAAGAGCAATTAACCGCCTACCCTACACTCAAAATAGCCAACAATGGGTTAAATTATATAAAACTTACTATCCAAAAAGTGAAAAAGGACAGTTGGCTATCGGTAATTTCAATCAAGCTTATCAGCATAAACAAATGCAGCTTGCTGATCCTGGCTATCGCGCTTGGTTCAAAGCCAAACAATTATCTGACCAAGGTTTATATCAACAAGCACAAGTTTTATTTGATAAAGCACTTAAACACCACCCAAAAGATGCACAAATTCATGCCAGCCAAGCATTATTGAGTATGCGAACTGGGCAGCACAAAACAGCGCAATTCCATTATTTAAAAGCGCTAGACTTAGCGCCAAAAGCTTTTGATGCTAATACTTGGCGGTTATTACTCAACACAGCAAAATATTGGGAACAAATAGCAAAGGTCCGCATTGCAATAAATAATAATAATCTCGATTTAGCCCAACAAATATTAACTAAAGCAAAAAAAATTGAACCTAGTGAACTTGCTAGCATTTATTATCAGGGAGAAATAGAACGCCTTAAAGGCAAATCTAATTTAGCAAAACAGCTATTTCAAACTGTCCTAAAACAAAATCCTAACCATGCTTTAGCTCAGTTGGGTATGCTCAATTTATTAAACTCTAAAGCTGATATTAAACAAGCTTGGAAATTTTTTAATGGATTATCGGCTCAGCAAAAGATACAAATAAATACTGAGTTTAACCGCATTATGGCCGAAAAGTATCGTGAAGCTGGAGCCAATGCACTGGCTGATAATGAAACAAGGCTGGCGATTTCCATTTTATCAGAGGGCATAGATAAGCTAACTTACCCAGCATGGTTAAGTTTTGACTTAGCTAAAATTTACGCTCAACAAGATAACATCCAAAAAGCTGAACAGGTTTTTACAAAACAATACCCTAAAGCACTTAAGTTAAACGAGTTTGTATATGCAAATGCATTGTTTTTAGGTAGCCAAAATCGTTATCAATCAGCTGTTGAGTTGATGAAACAATCTAAACAAAAATCGCCTGCAATCACTCAGTTAAGTAAGCAATATCGGCATCAAGTTCAATACCAAAACTTAGCTCAGCAAATAATAGAAGCACCTAAACGTTCAGCTAAACCACTAACAGAGTTTGCACATTTAACGTCTGGTTTCACTCAATCACAAAAATTAAATTTAGCTCAGCTCGCGTACCTCAATGATCAAGCGTATTTAGCCATAAAATTAATTCAAAGCGAACTTAAACCGTGGAATAAATTAGCAGATGTGCTGCCATTAAGCTGGCAACTGGAATATTGCAGTTGGCTATTGAATGAAGGTTATATCTCCGCTTTCAAAAAACATTTTTCCCAGCTTGAGATGGGCTTCAATGCAACCCAAGCAGAACTTGAAAGTTGGGGGCAATTGAATCAATTTTATGCCAAGCATAGCCAACAATCAGAGCTAGTGCGCATTGAACAATTGGCCAATAATTATCCGGCCAGCCCAGTGCCAAAGCAACTGTTGGCGCAATACTATTTAACCAATAAAAAAATAAATAAGGCAAAGCCCTATATCGCTTTATTAAACTCAACTGATGAGCTGCCCATTAATTTAGCTTTGGATTATTTAGAAACTGATTTAGAAAATGATTCAGAGATAAACGCATCACCTTTGAATAAGTCACAAATAAATTCAAACAAGCATCGTATTTTAAATTCAATAATCGCCAAAAAAAGCAACTTATCAGCTTATCAAAAAAAGCGAACGCTCAAGCTATTGCCCAAAATGAATAACACACAAAAATTAGCAATCTCCAAACAATGGGTTACCCAAAACCCAAATGATCTTGAGCTCACTTACTGGGCCACTCAAGTTGCCGAATCTGAAAACCAAACACAACTTGCTAACCAGTGGCGCAATAAAATTTCGCAACAGGCAGACAACGACACTTGGTATTATAAAAATACCCTTAACCAAATTAAACAAGCGCAAATTAAAAACGAAGCCTGGTTTGAATTAGGAATACAAGCGTCTAGTCAAACCAGCACCAATACTGGTGCATCAGTTTCTCAATCAACTTTACCATTAGCCCTTTGGTTACCTTTTAAACAAGGTCATTTTTTTACCAAATTAGATCTTGAAAAAATCCAAGATCCAGAGATTCAACTCGTGTCCGAAACAGGTATTAATAACTTGGGAACTGGATTGCTGTGTCAGTCAGATTGCGCTAACCAAATTTACAAAAAACAAGATGAAGGGATTGATTTAGCTGTGGGTTGGCAAGGTACCAACTGGCGATTTAATTTAGGGATTTCACCTGCAGGCTTTAAAGTAAATGATTTATTATTTGGTATTGAGTATCAAGGAAATATTCAAAATTTATCTTATGGCATTGAACTTGAACGAAAAGCCTTAAATGATTCTGTTTTAGCTTATTCAGGATTAACTGACCCTTACTCAAACAAAGTATTTGGCGGTGTTAGACGCACAGGCCTTAATGTTAATCTTTCTCATGATTTGGGGAACCGCTGGGGATTTTGGGGATTAGTGGATTACTATCAGTATAGCGGAGAAAATGTTAAATCTAATCAGAGTTATAGGGTTATGGGCGGTACATATTATCGCTTTTATCAGGGCGTAAATCATGAAATTAATTTAGGCAGTAATGTATTACATTGGTCTTACCAACATAATTTAAGTGGCGAAACTTTTGGTCATGGGGGCTATTATAGCCCGCAGTCTTACTGGGGAACGTCTATTCCAATAACGTTTCAGGGTAATTGGGCTAAACTCAGTTATCAATTAACTGCGACTGCTTCTTGGTCAACCTCAAAAGAAGATACGATAGCGTATTTTCCTGAACATGCAGACTTACAACAACAAGCTCAACAATTAACAGATCAAACCGATATTAACCCGCGATTTTCAGCCGATAAAAGTGCCGGTTTAGGCTATCGTTTAGCAGCATCCGTTGAATATAAACTTAATCAAAACTGGATTATTGGTGGTTACTTTTCAGCGCAAAAAGCCAATGCTTACCAACCCGTAAATGGGCAATTATATCTTAGATACTATTTTGGCAACTCTCCCAGCCGCCTATATACACCACCAAAACCCATCACACCCTATCAAGCATTTTAAACTTATTTTAATAAGCTAATCTTTTACCCAATCTCCGTTTGCATTTTTATGGTAGGTATTTTTAACCGCTGACCAAGCTACTTTGTGCGCGACTGTTTCGCGATCATCATCTGAATCTCTGTCTTCAGAGTTTTTGTAAGTATCCCATGCACTATTAAAAGCTTCTTTATATATATCTTGTGCATGTTTAGGTAAATTATCTTTTACTGATGAGGGCAATTCACTACGATTACTATACGGCACACTAAACCTCCTGTTAAATTTTAGCTATACAATAAACTTGTTTTGTCAAAAAATCTTGATATTGAAAATTTAGCATAAAACATATTAATATTTTTTCAATATACAGCGGTTATATAAATGATATTTTTGCCAACAACATCAACATTGCATGTTGGGATTTTAATTAAACAAAGTAGTGCTTGCAAAACAATAAGGTAGGGTTCATCACGGTGGACTTAATAATGCCAAAAACCACATTAAACTGCTGACGATTTATTAGAGGCATCTCTAATCAGATGAGCAAATTATTCTGCCACTACACATTGTAATGGTCTAATACAACTGTAGAGATTTATAGCTTACAATTAGCAAAATCTTAAAGGTATATAACTACGCAAAGAAACCTTTGTCTCCTGCTTTTTCTAGCTTCTCTTTAAGATTACTCCAAAGTTCATCGCTGCCCTTTGCTATCCGACTATTTAATGTAAGAACTTTTTCTTTGGGCACATCATTTTTCTTCCAGCTATGACCATTATCGTGAAGGTTATGTAATAATGGCGGCACTCTATCAATTGCTTTGGCATAAATTGCATCAGGTGTTTCTCCTGCTTCAAATTCGAGCCAAAGTCTCATGTATTCCTCACCTTTACCTTCAGGCAATAAAGATAATATGCGATTAATTCCTGAGGCCTCTTCATCTTTGAGTTCTTGTGTTTCACTGGCATAAATAATGGTATCACCTGCATCTATTTCACCGAGATCATGAATTAAGAGCATTTTAATGACTCTATCAATATTTATATCGTCATTGGCATAATCTTTTAGCATTAAAGCAGACAAACAAACGTGCCAACTGTGTTCGGCAGAATTTTCATATCGTTTGAGTCCAACAGGTCTAGTTTTACGCTGCACATCTTTTAGCTTTTCGATTTCAACAATAAAACTTAGTACTTTATCTATTTGATTCAAATGCCTCTCCTGATTAGGTATATAACGCAAAGCACAACGGCGCGAGTTGCGAGCGTCCGGCAGACCAAGACTGCGCTTTATTAGGCATTATCCATTGCATCTATTGCGTTAAGATACTGCTGTTTATCAAACATAAAGCCTTCAAAAGTCGAATAATCCCAATCCTCATCTCTATGGGGTTGTTCGAAATCCGACCAAACGACCTTAGTTCCTTGAATGTTGATTTTGCAGAGCAATGGCCAACAACTTAAATTACCGCAACTACAACCTAGTATTGCAGTTTTGTTTTTTTCATCCCCCCAATCTGCTTCATCTTTTCCAAGGTAATATTTTTTGAGTGAAGAAGATGAAACTTCAATAGCATGGTAGTCCCCTGCAAGCGCCGGATTTCCCTCCTTTGTAGCCATTGGCATCTCATATTCTTTCATAATTTCTGTCAAAGGTTTACCGTCAATAATGATATTGACTTTAGATTCCTGATAGCCAGAATCATATTTTTTACGATCCTCAACTTTAAATGATATCTTATTCATTCTTATGCCAACGGCTCAAAGAAACAGGCGCGCTGTTTGCGCGTCTGATTACTTTGTTTGTTAATAGTTGTTTTATAAAGATTTTAGATCTTCCATAACCAGAAGTAAGAATGTTGCAATTGGGCCCAATAGCATGGAAATTAGAAACCAATTTAAGCCTTTGCGACCTTTACCTTGCGCTAAACCTGCATTGATTAAAGCTAGAGTTCCCCAGCCAACGAAGTATGAGCCTGAACTTGAAATAGTTTCCATAATTTGAAATATCCTTAATGACTACGTCATGGTAGAACGACCCATTATTGAGCCGCCCCCATACAGATCCGGACGTGCGGAATTACCGCATCCGGCTCTTCATTAATATCATTGCCCGTGTAAAACACAAAGCCCCCTAATACCAATCTACTGCAATCAGCCGTTTGCTGACCCGAAGTGGTTTAATATGAAAATACTTTAACATATCTTTAAAGCCCCGCCAGTTAAAACTCAGCCTTTGATTGCGGCTATTTAACCTAGACTCGCCTTGAAAAAAGTCAGCCATGACGACAAACCGATTTATTTCCTTATATAAGCAGAACTCAACACCGGGCTTGTGACGTGCAAGGATGCACTAATGCCGTGACTGCAGGATGCAGAGAAACGGTCCAACAATAGGATTAAGTTGCGGCTTCGCGCAACATATCCTTATATATTATATTTTGTTTAACGCCTCACATAATTCAAAATAACTTCTATCTTCCGTTATTGACACTTCGCCGTCAGCGAAAACCTTTAATAATTTACTATTTGGAACATACTCTGTTCTACCATTGCAATTAACCTTATTAGGAGCGCCGTAATAAATATTAAACTCAAAATATTTAACACTTCCATCTTTATTTACCGCAGCATCTTTGATAATAAACTCAATATCTTTTACTTGAACTGATGTCTCTTTTTTTAAAGGTTCTATATTAGGAGTGAACCAACCATGTTTAGCCGTAGAAATCCGTAATTCTCGAATCCTTCTATCTGAATCAGTTGTTGGATAAAACTCTAATATAGTTTCACCAAAAGGATGAGGTATAGAAATTTCATAAGTGATTTTTTTAAGTGGCAACCATTTAAAATCTAGTTGAACACTTGCATTGAGCGCACCTGAAAAAGTAAATAAAAATATAAATAATGCTCGATTCATCATAAAAATATAACGCCCCGCTAATGGGCAAATAATAGTTGGTTAAAATAAGCGACGAAGGAGCAAAACCAACTGTTATTTGTCCTTTTGAGTGCCTTGATACTCATTGAGCCTCCTCTTTAGCCTGCCATAATTGGCTAAGCTAAAAAGCGCCAACTACAAGGAGAAAACTCAATGAATTTTTACAATAACATGCATCCCTATTACTGCGGAATAGATTTACACACCCGTTCTTTATATGTCTGCATTTTAGACCAAAATGGCAACAAAGTGCTACACAAAGAAATTAAAGCAACACCTGATAAACTACTTCAATTACTCGAACCTTACATTGGTAATATCGTGGTTGGCGTCGAATGTATGCACTGCTGGTATTGGGTATCTGATTTTTGTCAGGAGCATGGCATTGATTTTATTTTAGGCCATGCCCTTTACATGAAAGCCATTCATGGCGGGAAAGCTAAAAACGATAAAATTGATTCATTTAAAATTGCATCTTTGATTCGGGGTGGCACCTTTCCTTTAGCCTATGTCTACCCATCAAATATGCGCGCCACACGCGATTTATTACGTCGTCGAATGCGCATCATGCGTTTTGGTGCAGATTTAAAAGCGCATGTAAAAAATACGACTGGACAATACAATTTACCACCCAACAATTTAAACCTGCGCTATCCCAATGCTAGAGAACAAATGCGTGGCTTATTCGAGGATAAAACAATCCAAACCAATATCGATTTAGATTTAAATTTGATTAGTGATATCAATGCCCAACTGTCTAAAATCCAATGGTATATCGAAAAACAAGCCAAACAGCATAATCCGGTCGATTTCCATTTACTCAAATCCATTCCTGGTGTTGGTCAAATCCTTGCGCTAACAATTATTTATGAAATTGGGGATATTGCGCGTTTTGATTCCGTTCAAAAGTTTGCGTCTTATTGCCGATTAGTTAAATGCAAAGCTGAATCGGCTGGCAAATCTTACGGTACTCAAGGCAATAAAATTGGTAATCAGCACCTCAAGTGGGCTTTTTCTGAGGCGGCCGTTTTGTATTTGCGCGGCAATGAAAAAGCTCAAAAATATTTAGTTAAGTTACAAAAGAAAATGAGCAAAGCAAAAGCCTTATCTGCGCTGGCTCATAAGTTAGGACGCTGTGTCTATTTTATGCTTAAAAATAAAAAGGTATTCGATGAAACACGATTATTAGGTTAAGTCAGTCACGCAACCGGATGAGCTGAACGTCTAACTGGAAGCTTAAGCAGAAAACACACTAAATCCTGCGTTAATTCGTAACTAACCCATTAAATTAGGTTCATCAGGGTTTATGTTTCACCGCTAGCTAGCCTCTTGGCCTTGATTAGACATCCGGTTGGCGTGCATTTAATTTAATCAGCAAAATCGTTTACACCTTCTTTGAGCCTGCTACTAACTGGGTAATTTATTAAACCCGCCAACTTGAATAGTGCCATATGAAGGTTAACCGATGAATGTCTCGGCTTTGGCTTCCTGCGTCGCCCTACCTCCTAAATCCATTTAGTCGTAGTGCCCCTCTGTTTAACTTAACGGATTAAAACAAAACAGGCTTGTGGTGAGACCGCTATAAGAGAGCCTCTATATGTGTTTGCTGTAGGCGATTGTTACCTGACAGCCATTAATGACAGACGAAGTAGATCGTTTTGCTGATTAACTTGGATTCGACAACCGAAAAGTTGCCGAAAAGATCATTATTACCTATTGACCTCGGGGAGGCTCATATGTGACCTCGGGGAGGCTCATATGTGTTAGGTGAATTATTTACACTTATAAACCTTCATGTCTTTTATTTTAACATCAGAGGTATCATAAGTTTCATTTAATACTTTAGTAATAAACAAAAGCGTATCCCCACCTAAGCGATGCGTTTCATTTTTAAGATATTTAATCAAACCCAAAGTTTTTCTTCTGTTTGTTAAATCTATATTATTTATAAATTGGCAGCCAATTACTTGTTCTTTTGAGCGTACCAAATTAACTTCATCTTGAGGTGTTGCATTAGCATTACTAACTATTAGTAAACTCGAGATTAAAATCTTTCGCATATTCACCTAACTTCCAAATATGGGGCGCAAACACGTGTGCAATAATGGCGAAGCCGCGCACGTGTATGCGTCCCAGCGAGCGGCAGCGAGTGACATAATTTGTTTGTTATATGCCAGTTGCACTAATGAGGCCCACCGTATTGAATTACATAATAAAAATACACTAAAAAACTAGCTAGGGTAATTGTAGGTGCAAGAAATAAAGCCCATTTTTGTTTTGTACTGAAATTTAGAAACGATATTAATGCGATAGCTAAAACACCGATAAAAGCGAACGGCATAACGACTAGAGATGCAAAATACCCAAAAATGGCCGCAACGGTGTCGCCGGTATATACGAAGTGAAAATAACAAAGAATGTGAGTGATAAAACAGACAGTTAAGACAACTGCCCAAAACTTCCTTTTACTCATATTATTCCTTTGGCATATAACGCCCCAAGAAGGGGATTTTATGAGCGTTGTTCAGCGAGTAAAATTCCCGCTGACTTGGCTTGTTAGCAGGCATTGTTAATCACATACTTCTTAGCTTGTGCTTCCAAACCGCCATTTTCATCATATAGCTGATCAATGAAATCATCATCGAGCAAGTCAAGCTGCTCTTCAATATTGCTTAAAATACTAATTCGTTTCGACCGATTCCGTTCATAAACCTCACCAAATAGTTTCATCGCAATTTCTAACTTTTCCGCCATTTTGAGCATGCCTATGCTGCGCAACGCCAAAGCGGCCTCAGGTGCAATAACACCAGTCGAGTTTGCAAAAAACTGCGCTAATCCACCATTTAAGACTTCAGCTTGGCACCAATATAAAACATACATTTGGGCAGAGATCGGGGCTACAGACTCATATTGAAGCAGATACAATTCAGGCGAATCATAGAAGGTAATTGTATCAATATACGATTCTGAGAAAGGCCAATAGTTTTGATGCATATCTTTTACCTGCTAACGCCGCGCTCTGCGGAAATTTAGGAGCGCCAGCGAGTAAATTTTCCGTAGCAACGCCTTGTTAGGCATTTCCATTTTCGGTGTTAATGTTATTTTCCAACACCTTAGCGATCCTAGCTAAATTGCTATTCACCGCTTTTAACTGGTCGTTAGTCTTTAAGAAAATTGTATTGTTACGGCCTTTCATTGCATCTGCGAGGTCATAAGCAGGACTATTAGCTGAATGCATTCTTGCCATGTATTTTATGTCAAGAATAGAGATATCTTTGCCTTTCTTATTTCTCCGTAACGGTGTCCGATAATTATAGTTCGCAGTGACAGGGAGGTTTTCACCAAGTTGCGATGATAGCCCTCCATATTGACCAGCTTGATATCTCAATGATTTGCCAGAAACTAATACTGGAATGTTGATATCTAAAAATTCCGAAGGATCAACCTTATCGCTTTTTTCAATACCCCAACAACCTATTGGGATCGGTATGGAAAAACTCACATTTCTGGCAGTGCCACCACCGTAATTACAAATAACTAAATCTATTACACTTCCAGCATTGTTGCTTGGTTCGTAATGCGCTAGTACATTGGGCTTTGATTGCCTATAAATAGCCATATAAGCAACTGAAACTGCAAGAAATGTAATAAGAGGACTTATTATGTAAAACGCAACTTGAAAGTATGCGGGATCTTTAATCATGCTATGGATAACATTTGGATCTTCAATCATTTTCAAACTCCGATTACATTTGGTGCTTAACTTTTAAATAAGGGGCGCAGACGCGTAGGGCATAATGGCGAAGCCGCCCTGCGTGTTTGCGTCCCAGCCCGCGCAGCGGGCGAGCTTAATTTTTTTGTTATAAGACATGTTACTTAAAACCCTGAATAGTGCCATTGGTGCCAACAATTAGGCATATGCTACCATAATATAAGCAATCATCTTTTATGAATGGTCGAGAGCCATAAATATCCAGTGGAACAGTATTATCAACTTCGTTGACGCTTTTACCTATGAGCTGCGCATTTGTTAGAACGAACAGTTGCTCCGATATTTTAGTTTGGGTTTCTAGGCTTGCTTTCATGTAAGTTAAAGAGACACCGTTATCCAAACTCTGATACAACCAAAACACGTTGGTTAGCAGGAGTAATATTGAAAGGATACTGATAACAACCTTGTTCACTGAGTTTCCTTTGTCTTATAACGCCCCAAGCAGGGGATTTTATGAGCGTTGTTCAGCGAGTAAAATTCCCGCTGACTTGGCTTGTTAGCAGGCATTGTTAATCACATACTTCTTAGCTTGTGCTTCCAAACCGCCATTTTCATCATATAGCTGATCAATGAAATCATCATCGAGCAAGTCAAGCTGCTCTTCAATATTGCTTAAAATACTAATTCGTTTCGACCGATTCCGTTCATAAACCTCACCAAATAGTTTCATCGCAATTTCTAACTTTTCCGCCATTTTGAGCATGCCTATGCTGCGCAACGCCAAAGCGGCCTCAGGTGCAATAACACCAGTCGAGTTTGCAAAAAACTGCGCTAATCCACCATTTAAGACTTCAGCTTGGCACCAATATAAAACATACATTTGGGCAGAGATCGGGTCTACAGACTCATATTGAAGCAGATACAATTCAGGCGAATCATAGAAGGTAATTGTATCAATATACGATTCTGAGAAAGGCCAATAGTTTTGATGCATATCTTTTACCTGCTAACGCCCTGTTAATGGGCAAAATATAGTTGGCAAAAATGTTGAGGAACGAAAACAGCCAACTGTATTTTGTCCTTGTTAAACAAATTGTTAGGCATTTTTACCAATAGCCATTAAAACAGGCATATTACCTTTTGAACTACTCATTATGAAAGGACTATTAACTCTAGTATTCACAAAACCACTTGCTACAAATGCCTGTTTTACCCTTTTCTCCGATAACCCCATACCCGATGAATCATCATTTGAAAGCCAATCCCATTGTACAAACACCCCATCTTCTTTTATTAGGGATTTTAATAAACTCAAAGTTGCTTCATAGTCTGGTAGAAAACCACAAACAGATGATGCAACAATTAGATCAAATTTGTTTTCAAACTCAGGAAGGGCTTGAACTAACTCTTTTGATAGATAGCCAGATATAGACGATACATTATTTAGCGCCTTTTTATCCAAATGCTTTATCATTTCTGAAGATGGATCGATCGCAACAACACTTTTAACTGTTGGGCTCATAAGTTGAGTTAATGCTCCCGTACCACAGCCAAAATCAAGAACAGTTAAACCATTAATATCAATGTTTTCTAAAAGCTCTGAAAATGCATTTTTTGCATATTCTTCAACGGTAGGATCTACATCCCAGTTTTCAGCATACTCATCCCACTCGTTACTCAAAATACTCTCCAAAAGTTCATAGTTTATCTAAATGCCTAACGCCGTGTTAAGCGGCAAATAATGGTTGGCTATAATTAGCGAAGAATGAGCGCAAGCCAACCTTTATGCGTCCGCCCTTAAACACCTTGTTATGCATCTTTAAATACGGCTCTAAAATCCACCATATGATCAGGAAACAATATACCGACTCTGCCTGTTTTATGATTAAAACCAAGCTGTCCTTTATCCATTATGATCTCTATTTGCTCTCTTATCTCGGGCTTTAGTTTACTTAAGATATATTCGATAAAGTTAGCAACAACCTCTCTATCACTTTTTATCCCATCATATTTAACACTTTTCAAAGATACGCCGATCGATTTATCCCAAAAATCCTCATATTGGAGAAATAGAGGAACATTTTTATTAAAAAACACATCACCAATGGATAGCTTATTAACCTCCACATTCCCATGAAGTAAATCATTTCTATCGTTCATTAAAGTGTGAAAGTTACCACATTCAGATGACGAGTAATCAATAGCTGATTCAAATCCTATACAGTTAATATGTAAAGACTGAATTCGTATATCAATAGCTTGCCTGATAGTTGATTGAAAAAGTCTATAGTTTGACTTTATATCCGGCCTGCAGAGTATAAAAAGTACTAAATTAACAAATGATTCTGCCAGTACCGGAAGCATCGAACGTAAACCAAATGTCAAACCAACTGCATAGCTATATTTATCTGACGCTGCAGAAAGTCTATCTCCATATGTTTTCCATTCTTCTTCAGTCGTAGGGTGTGGAACTTTGTCTTTTATCGGATCTAAGGCAAGGTCATTTAACTTCTCAAAATGTTGATTTACAGCAGATTCTATACGTTTATAAGGGTTAACAAATTGTGTCCATTTTTCTAAATTTTTTCTAAGTTCAGATATTTTCTTTCCGTGATTACCAATGTCTGATTTTATTTGAGAAATAAAGTCTTCTATTGAAATATTTTTATCTTTGAAATGCCCCATCAGGTGAACTTCACTGCGAAAGTTTTGGCCTTGAATCATAGTAATTCCATGCTCACCTGCAAGCGCCCACTCCCAATGAATTAAGTTATCGGAGTCATCTGAGCGCAGAAGACTTTGGATTCCGTTAGGAGGGCCATATTTAGCGTATAAATAACAATATAGGTCTATAGGCTTTAACTCGTTTTTAAACTCCCACATCATTCCTTCTTTAGGGAGTTTGTCACCTTGTAATATCTTCATTAGGCACGATGGAGATATTGCTTCTTGATTAATAAAGTAGTCTTCCATTCATACTCCGATTTGGACTAGATGCATAACAATTTTATAGTGCGCGCGTCGCGCATATTTCTGCCGATGTCACGCTCATGTATTAATAAATCTATTTTTAACAAATAACGTAATGCATTGCCAACTATAATTTTTTATTGACGCTAAAGAGATTCAGAAAAAAGAAAGTGCGCTCGTCGCTCATTTTCTTGAATATGGGAGCACAACAACTAAACTGTATATTTATGGCTGTGTTCCAGTTGTGTGTTGTTAATCCTCGTCATTAACGCGTAATCAACCCAACTTAATTGATTGACCTGATCCATTTGTCGAAACCAAGCAATATAATTTTCTAAATATTCTGTGCTTACACCATGAAATTGTACTAACCAAGATTTGAAACGCATTGTCCAATTGTTGATGGTTTGGATATGGTAAACCCCGTCTTTAACTCGTTCATTGTCTAGACCTATTAGGCGCTTATGTTCAACTTCAAAGTCCAAGTGTTGAACAATTGATACGTAACTTAAATTACCATCTGTGCAAAATACACTTTCTGGCTTCAACACCTTTTTTACGACTGATTCTAATTGCTCTTTAGTGTTGCCTTCTAATACTTGATGCGTAACATGACCTTGCCTATCTAAAGCAAGGAAAATAGGCACTTTCGGTGCGCTACCTCCCCCTCGTTTTCGTGATTCTCGATGCTGGATCTGCTTTTTTCCTTTGTAGGATTCATTGATAAAAGTTTCATCGGCTTCCACAATACCAGCTAGTGCTCTTTGTCGGTCTTGTTTAGGTTTAGTCAATAATTTGTGGCGCCATTTCCAAACTGTTTTTTAATTGATACCTAACTCACGTGCTGCTTGTCTGAGTTTTGTAGTACACCACATCCCATCAGAATATTGTTGCCACTTTTCTTCTAATCGCATACCACAAAGTGAGGCACCGGTTAGTGTGCTAAACGTTGATTTGCAAGCTTTACATTTGAACCGTTGGTGACCCTTTGCAGTACAACCATAACGAATGAAAAGCTTGCTTTCACAGTGCGGACAATGACTAATTTGCTCTTCTCGATCAGATATAACTTGCCCTGTATGGCTTGTTGAGATTAAGCTTTCAACTTTATGGCGTAAACGCTTAAGCTCTTTATAGCTGAGGGAATTGAGGTTGGTGTTAACAGCATTAAAACTCTGAGTGCTCATAATTAGCTCCAGAAAATCTAAGCGTAGATTAATTATAGTTCAATTAACAACACTCAACTGGAACACAGCCAATTTTACACAGCTTTAATTGCGAGGAGTAAAAATCATATCTAACATCATAACCAGTAGCCAAGCAGTAAATGCTCAGTCGCTGGTTATGGTGTTAGTTATGATTTACTTCAATGAATCCATAATATAAATTATTTAGCTAGCTAATAGGTTGGCAGGTTTTAATTCTACTTCAATATCTTTGATTTTGGCTTTATCTAGCTTTTCACCGCTTTTAATAAACTTGGTGCCTAGTACATAAGCTTTTGCATAATTTACTGCGTCTACTGCCAACAAAGTATCATCGTTAAAATACCAAACCGAGAATTTATGTGTATCGCTATCTTCCGTACGAATTAAAATCTCATTATAACCAGTTGATAAACCAACCATTTGCAATTTAACATCGTATTGATCAGACCAAAACCATGGAATAGTATCGTAAGTGGGTGCTTTGCCACAAATAGCGGCTGCTGCAACTTTAGCTTGATCAACCGCATTTTGAACCGATTCTAAACGAATATTGCGATCATAGTGTGGATTATGATGGAATGAGCAATCCCCTATCGCATAAATATTTTCATCACTAGTGCAAGCTGTTTGATCAACTCGAATGCCATTTTCAATCTCTAAACCAGCATCTTCAGCTAATTCCAAATTAACTCGAATACCAACCCCAACAATAATAATATCTGCTGGGTATTCACTACCATCAGAACAAACGACACGATTTGATGCTTGAGCCGTTTCAATAGAAATCACATTTTTGCCTGTAAATACATCCACTTTGTGCTGCGCATGTAAATTCTGGAAAAATTCAGACATTTCTGGTGCTGTTACTCTGGCTAAAATTCGAGGTTCCCGCTCTAATACGGTGACGTCAGCGCCCAATTTTTTCATTGATGCTGCAGTTTCTAAGCCAATATAACCGCCGCCAATAATGACCACTCTTTGTTGGGGAAGACGATTAAATGCAGCGCGAATATGATCAACATCTGCCGCCGTGCGTAGCGGATATAAATTATTTGCTTGTTCAATCCCTTGAATGGGCGGCATTAATGGACGTGCGCCCGTTGCTATGACTAATTTATCATAAGGTTGGAAGCTACCGTCATCTAAAGTAATGGTTTTTTCAGTACGGTTAATGGCTGCAACTTTTACCCCTAAGTTTAAGCTGATGTTTTCTTTTTCATATGCCTGCACCGATTTTAATGCATTGTTTTCAATACTATCTGAGCTGGTTAAATAAGCTTTAGATAGTGGCGGCCTGTGATATGGCAGCGCTGGATCGGCATCAAATAAGATAATATCGCCCGACCAACCTGATTTACGCAGGTTAAACGCTAAATTTACCCCGCCATGGCTTGCGCCTATGACGACGCAGATTTGATTATCTTTCGCTTGTTCAGACATAATTTATCAACTCACTTATTAAAATAGATTATTGTGCAACTCGTAAAATGACACCATCTAACTCGTCACTTACATCAAGCTGACAACATAAACGGCTGAATTCGTTCGCATTATCATCAAGCTCTAGCATGTCTTTTTCAATTTCGCTGGCTTCACCTGTTTGCGAGACAAATTCTGGGTCAACGTGCACATGACAAGTAGCACACGAGCAAACACCGCCGCAATCGCCATCAATCCCAGCGATATTATTTTGTACTGCTAGCTCCATTACTGAGCCAGAATCGCCTTCAACTGTTATGTTTTCATCATTGGTTGTAATAAATGTAATTTTAGCCATGGTAAACCTCTGTATTTCTGTTCTTAATTAAATTTAACGTTAAGGCTGTCGTAGCCTACTTTGCGCTGGAATTGATCTAAATCTTCAATGTTTTCTTCGCACTCTAAAATGTCAATTGAAGATACTTTTTCAGCTAAAGTTTTTAATAAAATATTCATAATTTGACGAGCATGAGTCGCACCCAAACAATTGTGGTGGCTAAAGCCAAAGCTCACATGAGGGTTAATTTTACGATCCAATACCACTTCGTTTGGCTTGTCGAATACGCCCGCATCACGGTTAGCTGATGCCCAACATAAAGAAACTCTTGAATCTGCTTTTTTAGCGTGTTCACATACTTGCGTATCTTCAGTAACCACACGGCCCATGTGCGTTAGCGGAGCAAAATAACGAATTAACTCTTCAACTGCTTTCCCCGTAATTTCCGGTTCAGCTTTTAATCTGGCTAAAGACTCTGGGTGTTCAGCAAAATAAGCAATTGAGTTAGTGACCGCATTAATGACTGTATCTCGTCCACCCGCAAAAGTTAAAATCATGACGCCTTTAACTTCTTCTTTCGTTAATTTTTTGCCGTTTACTTCAGATGCTAATAACACTGAGTATAAATCATCACCCGGTTTTTCAATCGCACGATCGATCTGCTTATCAATATAATCGTATAAAATATTCGCTTTATCGCCGTCAAGTGCCACCCCTTCACTTCTAAATACATGGGTGCCCCAACCTATCCAAACTTCTGCTTCTTCATATGGAATGTTTAACAACAAAGTAAGTGCTCTTGATTGCAAACGTAGCGAAAACTCTTCAACGACTTCAACTGAATCAAGCTTAAGCATTTCATCCACTATTTCATTAATTTGTTGCTTTAATTGGGCTTGATATTCCGCTTCTAGTGGGCGCTTAAACCAAGGTTCAAGAATTTTTCGATAATCGCCATGCATAGGTGGATCGACTTCAAATGGAATTTGGCGAGTGTCTCTAATATTAACTTCAGAGGGAACAACAATACGTCCGGGCGTTGCACCTGATTGGAAAGTTTTCCAATTATGAGCGGTTTTACGAACGTCCTTTAATCGCAATAACATAGTAACGGGATCATCTTGATCATTCATCTCGCCGTAGCCTTTTTCTACACGCGCTTGTTCGAACGGATCTGGAAATTCACTCTTTTTCATCTTGTTTAACTCACTTTGCCTAATTCTAGCGGGTTCGCAAAAAAACACATTTGCTTAAATGTATAACAAATGGTTAACGATTGAAGTTAGTATAGGGGCTTAGGGAGCTTAAAAATAGTCGAATGACGGCTAAAAAATAGTATATATTTGTCATAAATTAGCCTAAATAGACGAATTTAAGCTAAATATGTCTATTTAATATCATATTTTAGTGATTCGACTCTGTTTTAATTTAATTTTATAAATTGCCTAATTTAACCTCAAGCCGGGTTAACGTGTATTCTAACTAATTGAATTATTTAACCTTATCGCTCTACATGCTTTCTAACGAGAATTTTTTGCGTGTGCAAGGCAAATTCATGCGTCAATAGTCTCGACTTTAGTTCCAACCACACTCTACCTCCCCGTTTGTCGGATTGTATTGCAACTGAATTTAACGCAGTTCTCGTGAAAAAAGGCCGTTTGCAACCTATTCGTTAAACCGAGTTGAGGTTAATTCAAAAAACGCTCAACAGCTGAAACAATCTGGACTGGTAATTAGGTCATTTTGCCTTCAAAATAACAGGTACATTTTTTTATAAAACGATCTCTTACCTTGATTTATTTATTATTCACGACCCTTTTATGGGCTTTTTCATTTAGTTTAATTGGTGTGTATTTAGCTGGAGAAGTCGACCCTTGGTTTTCAGTATGGACTCGAATTTCTCTCGCCTGTGCGATTTTCATTCCTTTTTTAAGATTACGTACACTTAACATAAAGCTCAGCATAAGTTTAATGCTAATTGGCGCGATTCAATTAGGGGCTATGTACGGGTTTTATTACCACTCATTTTTATACCTTAGCGTACCTGAGGTACTCTTATTTACCGTAATGACGCCTTTATATGTCACTTTATTAAACGATTTAATTGAGCGCCGATTTAACCCTACTTTTTTCTTGTCGGCTTCACTTGCAATTTTAGGTGCCGTTGCTATCCGCTTTGATGGTATTAACCAAGGCTTCATTACCGGTTTTTTCATTGTGCAAGCTGCTAATTTATGTTTTGCGAGCGGCCAAGTAGGTTATAAAAAATTAATTGAAACACACTCTGGTATTAATCAACATCAGATTTTTGGCTGTTTTTTTATTGGCGCCTTTTTAGTTGCTAGCGTTTGTTTATGGCTCTTTGGCAATTTTGAAAAGCTTCCCAGCACATCTACCCAATGGGGAATTCTTATTTATTTGGGGTTAATTGCATCTGGTTTAGGCTATTTTGCTTGGAATAAAGGGGCCACTTTGGTTAATGTTGGCATATTGGCGGTCATGAATAATTTACTGATCCCCGCTGGTATTATTGTTAATGTGCTCATTTGGAATAGAGATGCTGATATTGGGCGATTAGCCATTGGTGGATTAATCATTAGTTTGGCACTATGGGTTAATCAATATTTATTAAAGTCAGCTAAAAAATAGCCAACTCATAATAAAGTCGATTGATTGTCATAATTTACTTATTTAATATGCGCTCAAGTTATTTACATATATAGTGTAGCAAGCTATTTTTAGTTTATGTTCATCATTCGTATCAAGCTAAATAAATAGACATTTCAATAGCTAATACGTGATAATATAAGCATATTATCTCGCTGATGTGAGCATTGTTTTGAAACATTATAATAACATGGATTAATAATATATGGCGTTATTTTGGATCCCTATCCTGACCATCTTGGGCAGTTTGATCTCCTCGCTAACCGCTAAGTTAAGTCGAAATCAAGCGGTTGCTTTAACGCTGATAGCGCCAGTTGCTGCGCTATCACTTTGCTTTTATCATGTTCCTGCGGTATTTAACGGTGAAACCGTTTATAGCCATATTAGTTGGCTTGACGAACTCAATATCCACCTCAGTTTCCGTTTAGATGGCTTAGCTTTTTTATTCGCGCTATTAATTTTGGGCATAGGTTGCTTAGTTATTTTTTACGCGCGTTATTATTTAAGCGAAAAAGACTCATTAGCTAAGCTATACGCTTACTTAATGCTGTTTATGACAGCCATGATAGGTATAGTGCTTTCTAACAACTTGATTCAACTATGGTTTTTTTGGGAATTAACCAGTATAAGTTCGTTTTTATTAATCAGTTATTGGTCAGCAAAAGCCGAAGCCCGTAAAGGTGCGTTAATGGCGCTATCGGTTACGGGTGCTGGCGGCTTAGCGCTGCTAGCAGGCTTAATGCTTTTAGGTAATATTGTTGGCAGTTATCAACTAGACGATGTACTGGCAGCCGGAGCGTTAATTAAACAAAGCCAATGGTATGAAGTCGCTTTAGTACTCATTTTAATTGGTGCTTTTACTAAGTCGGCGCAATTCCCATTTCATTTTTGGCTGCCGCATGCCATGTCAGCACCAACACCTGTGAGTGCTTATTTACATTCTGCCACAATGGTAAAAGCAGGCATTTTTTTACTGGCTCGTTTTTATCCGGCTTTAGCGGGTACTGAACTTTGGTTTATCTTAGTCAGTTTAACCGGCTTAGCAACTTTACTTTTGGGTGCTTATGTTGCGCTGTTTAAACACGACCTAAAAGGCTTATTGGCTTATTCAACTATTAGTCATTTAGGTTTAATTACCTTGTTATTAGGTTTAGATACCGAACTGGCAACCGTTGCCGCGATTTTTCATATTATTAACCATGCTACTTTTAAAGCATCACTCTTTATGGCAACGGGGATTATTGATCATGAAACCGGCACCCGAGATATGCGTAAACTCAATGGCATGTGGAAATTTATGCCCTATACCGCAACACTCGCGATGGTAGCTGCTTCAGCAATGGCTGGGGTGCCTTTACTCAATGGTTTTTTGTCTAAAGAAATGTTTTTTGCAGAAACCCTACACTCACAATTGCTTGGTTCTATGTCGTGGTTAATTCCTGTGCTTGCAACTATTGCTGGCGCTTTATCTGTGGCTTATTCGGCGCGTTTTATACACGATGTATTTTTTAATGGTGAGCCAGTTAATTTACCCAAAACGCCACACGAAGCACCGCGCTATATGCGTGTTCCCATTGAAATACTTGTCGCCTTATGCTTATTGGTGGGCATGTTTCCAAACTTTATTGTGGATGGGTTATTACAAGTTGCTTCTCAAGCGGTGTTAACTAACAACACACCTGTATTTGAAATCGCCATCTGGCATGGCTTTAACTTACCGTTGTTAATGAGTGGCGTGGCCGTTTTTGGTGGCTTATTTATTTACACTCAACGCCGGTTTTTATTCCAATTTCAGGCTTCGTTGCCAAGTCTCAGTGCAAAACTTCTGTTTGAGCAAGCTTTATATAAGCTCATAAAATGGAGCCAAGCGCGAATCAACCAATTTGAAAACGGCTCATTACAGCGCTATACCATTTTGTTAATTATTGTGGTTTTAGTGTGTGCCGGGGCGCCTTTATTTGAAATGCAACAACTGGTAGGTCAAAACGAACCGCACCCTATCGATATGTTTAACGCCGTTGGTACAAGTTTATTAATTGCTGGCGCACTCGCTACCGTTATTTGGCACCGTCAACGAATGATCGCGCTATTAATGATTTCTGTCGTTGGTTTAATGGTATCAGTTGCATTTACGCGATTTTCAGCGCCCGACCTCGCGCTAACTCAGTTAAGCGTTGAAGTCGTTACTATTGTTCTATTAATGTTGGCATTGTTCTTTTTACCTCAACGAACGCCCAAAGAGTCTAGCTCTATTAGAGTCTTACGAGATTTATTTATCGCTTCGGCTTGCGGTGTTGTTATTGCGAGTATTTGCTATGCCATTATTACGCGTCCACTTGAATCTATTTCAGACTTTTTTATTGCTAATGCGAAAACTGGCGGCGGTGGCACTAACGTGGTTAATGTTATTTTAGTAGATTTTAGAGGGTTTGATACACTCGGTGAAATTACCGTATTAGGGATTGCTGCATTAGGGATTTATAAATTATTAGTGAATTTACCTTTATTTATGCCTGCAACCGATCATGAAGGTCGGAAATGGGCAAAAGAAAAATACCCTTTACTACTAGCAACCATTTCGCAAACTTTATTACCGTTAGCTTTATTGGTGTCTGCCTTTATTTTTATACGAGGGCATAACATGCCTGGGGGTGGTTTTATTGCCGGTTTGGTTACCGCGACTGCCTTTATTTTACAATATATTGCGCATGGCTCTAATTGGATCGCCGAACGACTCGCAATTAACTATCGAAAAATTATCGCAATCGGTATTTTAATTGCCTGTATTTGCGGCTTTGGTAGCTTGTTTTTCGGTAAACCATTTTTAACAAGCTGGTTTGAATATTTTGATATTCCTTTTGTTGGTAAAACTGAATTAGCAAGTGCCATGATATTTGATTTAGGGGTTTACGTTACTGTTGTTGGCGCAACCATGATGATTTTGGCCAGCCTTGGAAAGCTAACTACAAATGACTCAGCGGTTGTCGAACCAAAACAAAAAGGAAACAGCTAATGGAATTGTTATATTCAATTTGTGTTGGGGTATTAGTCGCCTGTGGTATTTTTTTAATATTAAGAGCACGAAGCTTTCCCATTGTACTTGGGCTAACGATGTTATCGTATGCGGTTAATTTATTTTTGTTTGCATCCGGCCGGTTATGGATAAATAAAGCCGCTATTTTAAGCAATAGTACTGAATACGCAGATCCACTGCCGCAAGCCTTGGTGTTAACTGCCATTGTGATTGGTTTTGCAATGACTGCTTTTGCGGTTATTTTAGCGATTCGAGCCCGTGCCGATTTAGGTAATGATTATGTCAACAGCCAAGAACAGCCGGCTTTAAAAACAGGTAAGAGAAACTAACCATGCAGCACTTAGTCGTTTTTCTCATTTTATTTCCGCTTATTAGCGCGCTATTTTTGTTATTACCCCCGTGTGGTAAAAACGTAGCAATTCGTCGTATTTCTGCCTGTTGCTTATCACTTATTACGTTAGCTATTAGCCTGATTGTATTGTGCCAAGTAATTGCTCAGGGGCCAATAAGCTATGCTATAGGCAACTGGCAAGCGCCTTTTGGTATTGTCTTGTTGGCTGATCAATTGGCTGTAATTTTAACCAGTTTAACGGCGTTTTTAACCTGTTGTTGCGTATTATACAGCTGCGCCGGAGATGATAATAAAGGTAACTTTTTTCATCCTTTAGTTCAGTTTTTAATGATGGGTGTAAATGGCGCGTTTTTAACAGGCGATATTTTTAATTTATTTGTATTTTTTGAAGTATTACTAATAGCTTCATATGCGCTGCTAATGCATGCTGGCGACAAACAAAATACCCGCGCAGCCTTGCATTATGTGGTGATTAACTTGATAGGTTCTGCAATATTTTTAATTGCTCTGGGCACCTTATACGGTGTCGTTGGCAGCCTAAATATGGTAGACATGGCCAATAAAATAAGCCAACTTACCGGCGATGATGTTTATATTGCTAAAATTGGGGGCTCACTTTTATTAATCGTATTTGCGTTGAAAGCTGCCTTGCTACCGCTTCATTTATGGTTGCCTAATACATATTCAACGGCTATGCCTGTGATTGCCGCATTATTCGCGATTATGACTAAGGTTGGGATTTACTCTTTATTACGCGTTTATAATTTATTATTTGCCGAAAATAGCGGCCAGCTAGCAGCCATGGGACAAAATGTAATTTGGATTGCGGCTTTAGCCACTATAGTAGTTGGCGCTATTGGCGTTTTAGCCAGTCAAAATATGCGCAAATTAGTGTCTAATTTAGTATTAGTTTCTGTTGGTACGTTGGCCGCATTAGTCAGCTTGCAACAGGTTAATGCAACCGCAGCTGCCATTTATTATTTAGTCCACTCAACACTTGTCTGTGCAGCACTCTTTTTATTAGTTGATTTAATTGCACGCCAGCGCGGAAAAGTTGCAGACAGAATTACAACAGGTCGCGCCATTAACCAACCGTTTATTTTAGGTTTTGGTTTTTTTATTGCCGCATTATCGGTAATCGGTATGCCCCCTTTGTCTGGTTTTGTCGGAAAAATTTGGATACTAAAAACAACTTACGAACATCAAGCTTATCAATCGTTTTGGCCTGTTTACCTTACCGCTAGCTTAATTTTATTAATTGCGATTACCCGAGCTGGTTCAATTGTATTTTGGCAAAATAAAAACTCGCCAACAGATAAAGCTGATGTCAACAATGCTAAAGCCGTTCATCCTGCTCAATTAGTTGCCACTTATGCATTAGTATTGGCATCCCCTTTAATGGTTATATTTGCCAAACCGCTTACTAAATTTTGTCAGGATGCTGCTATGCAATTGCATAATATTCAACTATTAACCCAAACAGTTGGAGGCTTATCATGAATCGAGCAACCGCTTTAAAAATATTTCCAGCGCCTGCGACCAGTTTATTATTGCTTTTGGTTTGGCTATTACTCAACAATAGTGTATCTGTTGGTCATTTAATTTTAGGTAGCGTACTGGCATTTGTGATCCCTTTGCTCACTGAGCCTTTTCGAGATGAACACGCATTTGTTAATAAGCCTTTGTTAGCACTCAAGCAGTTGTTAACTGTGCTGTACGATATTATTACGGCTAATGTCCAAGTCGCTATTTTAATTTTAGGACCTAATAAAAAATTGCGTCCAGCTTTTGTAAAAGTGCCGTTAGATATGACCGAAGCTTTGCCTATTACTCTACTTGCGAGCACGGTCTCATTAACCCCAGGTACGGTCAGTGCAGAAGTTTACCCTGTTACTGAAAATCATATTGATAATGCTAACCTTGAGCAAAAATACTTATTGATACATGTATTAGATTTAAAAAATGAAAATGAGTTAATTCAGGAAATTAAGCAACGTTACGAAGCCCCGCTAAAGGAGATATTCCAATGTTAGGCACAGTGATTATTATTGTATTTGCAATGCTAGGCGTCGCCTTGCTGCTCAACGTATGGCGCTTAATTAAAGGTCCGTCTATTCCTGATCGTATTTTGGCACTTGATACTATGTACATTAATACTATAGCGGTAATTGTTTTATATGGTGTGCATAACGATACCAGTTTGTATTTTGAAGCCGCGCTATTAATTGCCATGCTAGGATTTGTTAGCACAGTGGCTTTATGTAAATATTTATTAAGAGGCGATTTGATAGAATAATGATATACGAATGGATAATTTCAATTTTATTATTAATTGGCGGCAGTTTAATTTTAATCGGCTCCGTTGGTTTAGTCAAAATGCCTGACTTTTTTATGCGTTTGCATGGCCCAACTAAAGCCACCACTTTAGGAATGGCTTGTATACTAATTGCAGGCATGGTTTATTTTTCAGTGACCCATGGAGACTTTAGTTTTAAAGAAATTTTAATCTCGGTATTTTTACTAATTACTGCGCCTATTAGTGGTTATATGTTAATTAAATCAGCAATTCATCATAATTTAAAAGCTGAAGCTCGAACTAAAGGGTTAAACAATATTGAAAAATAACCCAAAGGGTTTTGGGTTATTTTGAGCCAGCTTGCTGTCGGATATATCACCACTGCATTAAAGATTTAATTTTAGTTGTGAGTTTATCTGCATTTTTAATATGTTGCGCCACTCTTGGATGGCCTTGAAACCCATTAAAATCAAATGTGATAAAGGCTATATTTGAAGTTTTGTTAGCTTGATTAAGTTCATTTACAGCGGTTTTAATATATCTAATCCAATGTTTTCGACTTGGTTTAGTTGCATCCATACTACCCAACGCTGATATAAATTGTGCGTTTGGATAATGCGTTTTTAAATTAATCATAAAAGATTTATAAGCATTAATAATATCGCGTTCGCTAGGTTCAGGTTGTAATCGTTTTTCGTTATCAATTAACCAGCTATCATTCTGACCTAAATTAACTACCACAACATCGGGTTGCCATTGGCTAAAGTCCCACTGTGTATCATTATTACCCGATGCAGATATTTGCTGATAATATTCGGGCATAATAAAGTCAAACCAACTGACCATAAAGCCAATTCCACTTAATGAAACTGTATGAAATTGAGCATTTAAATTACGAGCTGTAATCGCAGCGTAGGACCAGTAATGATTCTTTTCAGACACTAAATCGTCTTTACCATTATTCGCGCCTTCATTACCCATGCCTGAAGTAATTGAATCACCAAAAAAGGCAATTTTACGTGAAAGCGCTTGTGGTGGGGATAATATTTTTGCTTTATCTGCTAATTTTAATCCCAAAAATTGTGTGCCACCCTCATGCCCTTCTGTGCGTTTAAAAATTTCAATTTGGGTTATTTTTTGATTTTTCCCCGACAATAAATAACTTAAATCATATTCATGCAAACCAGCTTTGAGCTCAATCACAGCTGGGAATTGGTCTTGGCCATCAACAATCACATTAAAATAATTTTTACCGTTTTCATCATCCATTATCAGTACCAGTTTATCACCAGAAATATTGGCTTTAACACTGGTCCCTGGCCACGATAATACTGGTTTTTTTGGCTCAGAATATTCAACCCGGCCAGTATATAAAAAACGTTCGTTATCGGCTGAAATAAGCTGCAGTGCATAACTGGTACTCATGCCATAAAATTGAATAAAGGCTAAAATAAAATAGCTCAATAACTTTATGTTTTTCATTGTTACTCTCTTTTATCTAATTATTTTTATTTGTTTCATCTAAAAACGGCTAAAATTGAATACTAAAATTATGAGCCGCGTTATTATTAACAGCCTCGAGCTTCTTAATTTTTGATAAATCAATCAATTTAGTTTGTCCGGCATGCTTTAATTTTAGCATTTCGCATTGATGCTTTGAATCAAAGATTAGATCTAGCGCATAGCCAACTTCAATTTGGCTATTTTCTAAAGTGAGCTGAATAAAGGATTGTCGCATACACACAATTTCAAAATAATCATATTGATCACAACTAATACGAATTGGCACTTGTATACTCCAACTAAAATGATAACTAACCTCAACTCGGGCTAAAGCGTATTTTAACTAATATAGTAATATACTCTAAGCAAAAATGAGTAATTTGAAAAAACATGATATGACGTATGTTGCTAACGCTTAATTTTATTTATTACTGCTGGCGTGGGCAAATTAAAATAAAAGATAAGGATATTAGATAAGCCCACAAACTAATACACTGGCTGCGGATTAGTTTGTGGGTGAAATGACTTATGAGTATAAACTCAATTTATATTAATGGTCGTGGTCATGATCTTCATCGTGATCTTCTTCGTGCTCATGTTCATCTTCTTTAATGCCTAACCATGTAACAGAAGCTGGCATATAGTTTAACTCAATATCAGAAACCGTTTCTGCAGTCTCTATATCAATCGTTAATATGTGCTTGCTAATTGGATCGGCAATATATACCAAAGGCTCATTTTGCGAAATACTCATTTTAAACGACAAATCTTCTGGCATATCAGCAACATCTTCTTCCGAGATATCAATTTGCTTTTCAAATTCCCAATGTTGCTCACCATCATGATTATGAGCAGATAATAGGGTTAAATAACCTTGATTATCTAATATCAAAAAGTGTTCGCCATCTGCTGAAAATGAATACGCAGTTGGTTGAGCACCTGTCACTGGCTGCCAATCTATTTCTTCCATTGAATTTCCAACTGGGTCAATATTCAAAACAATAGCAGCCCCACCACCATGAGAAGAAGCAATGCCGATAAAATTATTAACATCATGATGCCCATATAGAGTGCCAACGCGCACACCATCTAAAACGTCAATGTTCGCAACCTTAGCTGAACTAGGGTCATTTTCATTGAATTGCGTAATTAATACCCCATCACTACAGCCAAATGCTTGATAAGCTTCATTTTGTGCCGCGCCATGTAAATCAGGGCAAGTGAGTTCAAAAACGTGTTCTTGCTCATATTCGCCATCATGCAAATGATAAAGACCAACTTGATCCGGTAGAACTTTATTAGCAGAGGTACTTAATGAATCATCACGACGTATGGTTGCTATCAGATGTTCGCCGTTTGGCTCGGCCACACCATGCATACTAAAACCATAGGTTAGTTCAGCTAGCGTTTCTGTTTCATTCGCAATACCTGAATCGCTCAATACCTGAACTGACGAATTTTCGCCTGTTTCTGAATTACCATCATAAAATACCGCAAGTTTGCCGTCATGCTTAACCAAATGCGTTGGCCGGCTACCGTTTAATTTATAAGTTGTAAGTGCAGGGTCTTGCTTATATCCGTGCAAATGCTCACCATGGTCTTCTTGCCATAAACCGCCATCAATAAACTCTATTTGATCTTGGCCACGGCTATTAATCACCGCATAACGAAAACCAGCAGAAGATGATAAAGAGGATGAAGCGTATGTTAGTGCAAAATTATCCAATAGACTGTTGTCGTCTAGATCATAGATGTATGTCTGATTAGCATCAGCCGACAAAACTGCCAAACGGCCTGCACTTTCAATTTCGTAGCCATCTCCGTGATCGTGCTCGTCATCATGGTCATGATCATCACCAGACTCTATTGAATCCTGTTGTACTATTGTGGTTTCTGCATCACCACAGGCTGATAAGAGTAAAGCACTGATAGTCGCTGCCAATAAATTTAAATGCATTTTGTTCATGCTGTTAATCCTTGTTTAACAATTAATTTATGAAAATAAGATGATAAGGTTAAAAATAACCACGGACCCCTACACTCACGTCTCGTCCGGGACGCGGCGCTAAATCCTTAAGAAAAGAGGTATGAACTCTGGCGTCAGTATCGGTTAAATTTTTTACTTTTAGATATAACTGAGTATCTAAATTAAATAACGATAAATCATATGAGACATTTGCATCTACCAAGGTATAGCCATCGGTTGATGGCTCATAGTTTGAAATTTTGTCTTGCTCTTGATAACGGGTAATATCCAGTTGGGCATTCCAGTGTTCATTTTGATAACTAAACTGAGTACCTAATCGTAAGGGTGGGATCCGTGGCAAATTGCCGCCGTCTTGCAGTTTCGCTCTCACATAATCTGAAAATAAGCTGGCTTTAAATTCATCATTAACCTGCCATGCAATTTGAGTTTCAAAACCTTGCAGTATCACATCTTCAGTTTGAAGCGCATAAACAGGTAGCTCAGATGCATGCTCATCGTGCGCCTCATGATTATGCGCATCGTCAGACTCTTCGCTGTGATCATGTGATACTTCTGCAAACAAACCAGTCGCGCTTTGATAATAATAATTATCAACTTGATTATAAAAAGCGTTAAACACAAAACCAATATCACCTTGTGTTTTACGCAACGTAAAATCAACATTATGTGCAGTTTCTAATTCGATTGCATGATGATTTAGCTCGAATTCAGCTTCTTCACCCGATGTTGTTAAATCAAATAAAGCACCCACTTCATATGATCGCGTTCCAATATGCGGACCAAAAGATAATAGCTCTGCGGCTGATGGCGCTCTTTGTGAACGAGAGAGCGATAACCCCATATTATAATTAGGCATAAAGTCCCATACGACCCCCGCAGAAAAACTCATTGGTGTAAATTTATGCTCAACTGAGTAAACTTGCGTATGGCCTGTGTCTTCAGCATGATCGTCATGATCATGACTGTCTTCATCCTCAATTTCATCAGCATGAGCATGGGTCAACAACTCAGGCAATAATACTTGCTTTGCGCTCAATTCAACTTGCTCTATTCGCGCACCTAATTGAAATAAAACATTGTCAATGTGTTTTTCTTCCATAAAAGCAATGGCAAATGTTTCTGATGTAGAAGGTGGTGTGAATGCTTCCGAACCCTGTGCAGAAAACTCACTGTGTTTATAGTGAAAACTAACACCACCGCGCCAATCATAAAATGGATTATGATGCAGCTCTGCTTGTAACTCTTCAGAAGAACTTTCGAATATTGTGCCTACATTGCCGTTTTCTATTTCAGCATGCTCATAATCACTACTTGAAGCTCGAATATTGAGCTGGTTAAATATAGGATTGGTTAAATCTAGTTCTGCTAAAAACTGAATACGGGTCTGGTCTAAATCTGCAAATACATTTTCTGCTTCATCTTCATCACCATGACTATGACCCGGAATACCGTATTCTCGATTAAATTGCTCAACTGAAATACCAACATGACCATTGTCCAACAGGTAACTAGTGCCTAAAGTTAAACCATTCGATTCTTCCGCACTATTTTCTACTGTGCCATCCGGTATTTCATAATCATCAGCTTCACGCCAATATCCATCCGCATAAAAAGCAACAGAATCAAAACCCGTCGTGGCATTAAATGAAGCTAATTTTTTTGAATTAACGGAGCTGGTTTCAAGTTGCCACTCACCACGCGTTTCATTGTCAGAAGGAACCCGTCCATCAACCACGTTCACTACACCACCAATTGCACCGCTTCCATAAAATAGCGTGGCCGGCCCACGTAAAACTTCAATTTGTTTAGCGGTTGAAGCTTCGCTTGAGACTGAATGATCTGGGCCCACACGCGATACATCACCTACATCTAAACCATTTTGCGCAATAAGAACACGCGGCCCACTCAAACCTCGAATAATAGGTGTACTAGCCACATTGCCATGAAAATTGGTATTAACACCTGCCAATTTTTCTAAACTGTCACCTAAGGTTGCGGCTTGTTGCCGTCTTAAAGTTTCGCCTGCGATTACATTCACCGGAATGGCCGATTCCATGACAGACATATGCAATGGCGAAGCGACTACGTCAATCACTTCAATAGGTGAACGTTTTAGTTTAACCATATGATCGGTTAAACCACTTTCGGGTACATAAACGTGCTGATGAAAATGCGCAAACCCATTTGCAACCACATGTAGTTTATTTTCTCCGGCTGCTAAATTGGCTATTTTAAATTCACCATTTTGATTGGTTTTAGCCAGTAAACTTGTACCTTCAATTTTAATACTCGCATTGCTTACAGGCTGCCCCTGCTGATTCACAATAGTGCCGCTTATTTGCTGAGCTGCCGCCATAACCGGGAGCAAACCAGCAATTAAAACAGCTAGCTTATTTTTTTTGTACATCCGAGCCTCTACGTAATGTTATACAGTAACAACAGTTTCAGTTATGTTATATTGTAACAATACCTAAAGCAAGAGCTGAACAAAGCTTTATGCCAAATAAAAACAAGCAGAGGAGCAGAAAGGTATATTTGAATAATATTTATACAAATAAAAAGTAGAAAAGGGAGTTAAAGTGACCCAATAAATAAATTGTTTAAGGTTGTCATCTATTTAATAAGATTAGAGCTAGGTAAGGTATGCCATCATCCTTGATGGTTAAGTACAAAAAATTAAATCGGGCTTTAGTTCAACGGTTCAATTTTTAACTCGTTGAAAGCCAATTAAAATCAAGCCCAACAAAATGAAAGCAATTGTACTAGGTTCAGGCACACTGATTGAAACATCTGGTCGTGGAAATTGATCTGGGTCTAAAAAATCAATATCAGGGCCAGTCGAACCATCAGAAAACCCATATATATCTAAATAATTAAATGTTAAATTCAATTGCCCTTCTTCTAAAGCAATGAACTCGAGGCTGAATAAATTATAATATGTTTCTGTACCGGTAAAAGCCGAATCAATACCAAAATAATACAAACTGCCAAACACATTGCCAATATTGTTATCCGGAAATACCTCCAACCAGGCATCACTACTGTTTACCAGACTTAAATAAGGCTGCGCTAGGTTAAACTGCTCAAAACTGACTGTATCCGGGTTAAAATTGAAGTCGAAATCAAATTCAGAAATATCAGAAACGGTCTCACTGCCATCAAATTGATAACTAATATCTAAAACTATGCTATCACCTGCCGAATAATTACTTTGGGCCGGACTCATAATAAGTCCAGCATAAGTGTTAAAGCTAAATAATAAACTGGCTAAAATTACAGAAACTGCTTTTGTTGTATTAGTTAGATTAATTATATTCATTTTTTTCTCATTTTAGTTGCCCGCTATTTGTGTATGACAAACAACAGGCTGTTTTTGTTAAAGTGGGCTCAGGCTTAGTTTTCAACTATCTCAACTTTAAAATCATCGATATAAAATAACTCGCCCGTTTTATTAAAATTAAACTGCATATTGGTATTGCCCGGGGCAAAGTTTTCACCATCCATCACAAATTCAACTTTGCTCCATTCTGATTTAATCTCAAACCATTTTTGCGGCGAGCCGATCCAACCGCTAGCATTATTCCAAAATTGGGTAAAACCACCTACCCAGCCACCTGCACTTGCGCGTTTTGCATAAAACGACAGCTTAATTTGTTGGCCTTGCTGATATAGGTCTTGTGGTAAAACCGAGCTATCTAACAAAATACCAACTTTGCCACTACTGGTATCAATTGATAACCCATAATCGCCTTCAAAAGCAGCGCTTGTGGTAATATTGGCACTGCCAGCTGCATCCCAAGCCAATGTCCAAGGTGACAATAAAGCAGATTCAAAGTCTGGATTTAAATCCCCAATCAAGTTGTTATCTATATCTGGCAAGTCTTGTTCGCTAATGGTGATATCTTCAATCACTAAATTTGCGTAATCTGTTTGCCAATTCCCACCGATTTCACGAATAGCCACATTAAAACGGTAACCGTCATCAGCAACAATTGGATTGACTGGCCAAACGGTTAAATCAACACTGCCCGTACCCGGCTGAACAGTTGTTCGGGTGCCGCCTACCCATCCGCTTGGATGGTTAATATCAAACGTAATATCACTTTCAACGACGGCTCTATATTGAATTGTCATTTTGTAAGAAGGCGCCACCGTTAAATTATCAACCGATGATAACACTTCAACACTAGAATCATCGGTAATGTTCCAATCTTCATCATGAATCACAATCCCACTGAGAGAATGTGAATCAACATTAGTACGCCAATTTCCATCAATCGCTCTTAAACCTGCTGTCCAACGATAACCGGAGCCAGAGGGTAATGTATCTTGCAGGTTAAATGTAATTTGAGTTTCTCCTTCACCCGCCGGTACCGTAACTCGAGCTTCCCCTAGCCATTCATTTGTAGGAGAACGCATTTCAAGTGCAATGTCTCTGTCTTTATTGGTTGAGTAAGCTATTTTAATTTGATAGGTATCCGATGAGATTTCATCCGAGGTATCTTCAATAATAGTCACCGTATTTGCGATTGAAATTTGATCAAGCACTTCAACATTAACTTGTTCACTAAAATCACCTTCGGCTGTTGTCGCAACCACTGTCGCTGAGCCCGGTTGAATAGGAGTAACAATGCCATTGTCATCAACACGCACAACGTCGGGGGTTAGCGATGTCCATTCAATTTGCTGTACACTGGCATTATTAGGTAATACCTGTGCGTGCAAGCGCCGAGGTTTATCTTTGTTAATCGCTAAAATGCCATCTTGTATATCAGGGTGCGTTAGCTTAAGACCTGTTGTTGCGATTGGTTGCAATTCAGCTTCTTGTGCAACCTCTAATACCATAGAACTCACCCGACCTTGCTCATCAGGAAAAGTGACGCTTATTTGGTTATTCTGTTTTAAGTATTTAGTTGGAATCGGAATTTCAATAGCACCAAAAAAGTCACTGCGACTAGCTTGGTCATATCCGGCCCAATCATTAGGTACTTCTATAATATGGCCATTAACGGATAACACGGGTTGTTTTGATTTATCATGTTTTCGGCCAATGCTCATTCGTAAAGTTGACATGGTATCGCTGCTATTAAAACCATGTTGTTGATAATGCATTTGCAACGCTTGCTGTATTACTGGGCTGCGCTGAGCAGATTTTACCAAGCCTTTTAATCTAACATCGTTTTGCCAATTATCAGGCGAGCGAGCAACCAGTTGATTAAACTTAGCGTTTAAACGTTTCAATAAAACCGTGTGCTGTCTTTGTAATTGTGAATTCTGATTTACATTCGCTTGTGCATTGTAATCAAACTGATTAGAGAAATAATCAGTAAAAGAAGTGGGCGTTGGGTTTAATACAACATCATTAATTTCAAACCCAATCGGAGTGTTGGCGTTAATCGGTTGTAAATGCGTTTTGGCGTAATAGGTGTCTACCGCTAAGCTTGAATTTTGTTCAAGTGGTTCTGAAAATTGATAAGCAAGTACAACCGTTTCATCTGCGGCTAAGTTTAAAGTACTTGGTGCTGAGCTTAGTATTTCGTCAGTAAAAATGGCAGCTTCTCTGTACGGTACATTCAATCGTTTAAGCTGAACTTGCTGCAAATTATCCAAATTATTAACAAAATTAAGTGATACCGTTTTAGTATCAGTTTCTAAGTTATTCAACGCTACATATAATTTATTGCCATAAACAAAAGCTTGGCTGGCTAAATCTGGATCTTGCTCGGTAATTGCAACCCGCTTGCCTTTAACTTCTGACCAAAGCTGAAAGAATTTTGCTTTTTCAGTTAACAAGAAACCATTTACTTTATTGCCCACAATTTTACTTGGATCAGGTCTAAATAAAGCAGCAGAATATGGCTGAAAATTATTTGCCTGATAAAACCATTCAGCTTTACCGCTAATAAATGGAATAGAAGTCAACAACCTATCTTCACGGGCAAGCGCACTAAATAATAGGTGATTCAAAGCTCGAAGCTCTTGTGAACTTCGCTCTGGGCTATAATCAACCCCCTCATAACCGTCAATGATGCCACCGTATTCAGTTAATGCATGCGGTTTTACTTTATCCCACTTGTAATAACTATAAGTTTCAATTAAATCCATAATCGCTTCTGCATTACTGCCAGAGCGTTTATTGTCTTGCCCTGTTACATTAACCCCATCGTATAAATGAAATGAAAATGCATCAACTTCGTCGCCCGCCAAATCCATAAAGCGCATTTGTCGCGATCTCCAGTGTTCAAAATCATCTAATTCCATAGAAGGCCAAGCTGATGAATAACCAACCACTTGGGTGTTTAAACCACGGTTATCAAATTCTAACGCAATCTGTTTAAACCATTCTGTCATTTGATCTTGTACAATTGCGTTTTGCTCTGGGTCCCAGACGCCCTCAACAAAATCTTGCGCGTGCACAAAAGGTTCATTCATGGGCTCATAATATAACGGGCGATTTTCATCAGTATAATAATGTTCAAAATAGTCGGCAGCCCAGCGCGCGCCTTCAACTGGATCATTACCCTCGCGCATTACATTTCTAGGGTGGTCAGTAACAATTAACCGATTATCGGTATACCGATGTAAATCATTTTGCTGCTGGTTTTGAATATTTTTAGCACCTTGTTCAATCGCAAACTCGGTGCTTGGATAAAATGTATCACCACTTGCAGACAAAGGGCTCCAAAATGAGCGACCAAATCCAGCATTTAATTCTTCGGTAATTAGTTGAATGTCACTTGGCGTGAACTCACTGCTAGTTGGCGTAGAGTGTAAATTAAAAAATTTATCTCGATTTAAAACTGAGTGTCCGCCAATAAATTTTTGCATACTCGTATCAATATTGATGTGGGTATTATCTGCAATGACTAAGGTTGGGTAAGTAGAAATAGCTAACAAGCTGGCTATAACTGTAGGTCGTTTAATTCGCATATTATTATCGTCTCGAGTAACGCCTGAAAATCGTAAACAGCTTAATCAACAGACTAGATTAAACATAATGTTAAAATAATATTAACATTATAGTTTTTCACTTGTAAATAACATATTTTATATAAAGACAACTTATTATTTGCTATTTGTTATATGAGCGTCAGTAATTATTTCCGTTGGTGTTAAAATTACGATAAAATCAAATAATAGCAATTAACAATAAACTTATATAAAAATACAAAAAACCATATATAAATTAAAACATATCGATTTTTTCATTGTTTTATGTCGCTTAAACACCGCATATCCAACTATCAGATAAGTGAATTTATTAATTTTATGCCAGCCCAATTACAAAAAAGACATTTTGCCTTTAAACGAAGCCCTGTCGTTATAGCTTCGTTTTTAACGACAATGTTATTAATGGTTATTGTCTTTAGCGGTTTAAGTATTGCTGGAGAAAAAAATTATTCTTTGCCACAGGTTTCTTACCCAAACGAAAACCCACCTCAGGAATCTAAACGCATTTTAGGAAAAATATTATTTTGGGATGAGCAATTATCAACCGACAATTCAATAGCTTGTGGGAGCTGTCATTTACCCGCAAGCGGTGGTGCAGATAACCGTGTTGGTAGGTTTCCAGGCTACGATCAACAATTTAAAACGGATGATGATATTGTAGGTAGCATTGGTGTACTAACACGCAATTCACTAGGTCAACCAATAGTCCACCCCGTATTTGCTAACCAACGCCAAGTGACTAATCGCAGCTCGCAAAGCTATTTTTTAGGCGTATGGGCTAAACATAATTTTTGGGATGGTAGAGCAACCTCAGAATTTATTGATCCAGAGAAAAAAACAATTGCGATAAAAACAGGTGGCGCATTAGAAAACCAAGTATTAGGGCCATTAATGAGTTCGGTTGAAATGGCAAAACAAGGGCAAACACCCATTGAAGTTGTTCAAAAACTATCACAAACTAGGCCTTTAGCGCTGGCGAATAAATTACCTGATGACATAACAAAAGCATTAGTCAAGGGTAAACAGTATCCATATTTATTTGAGCAAGCATTTGGTGATAAACAGATTAGCCTTAAACGGATTGCATTTGCCATTGCCACTTATGAACGAAGCTTAATCGCCAATCAAACACCGTGGGACTTAGCAATGGCAGGTCAACATAAGCTGGGTTACCAAGAGAATTTAGGCTTCGAATTTTTTAAACAGAGTGGTTGTAGCCAATGTCATCAACCTCCTTTATTTACCGACAATCAGTTTTATAACATAGGTATACAAGGCTTAAATGCAGATCAAGGTCATCAATTAATTTCTGCAAAAAAACAGGACGCTGGCGCCATGAAAACGCCAAGTCTTCGTAATGTAGCACTTAAAACCCATTTTATGCACACAGGGCAGTTTACGAGTTTAAATGAAGTAATGGATGCTTATGCTAGTATTCGTTTTGACTCTATCGCTAGTCAGTTGCCCAATGGCGAAAAATATAACTTTCAGTTTACCGAGTTTCAACGCAAAGCGATTATTGCATTTTTAACCAACTCACTAACCGATCCTAGAGTTCAAAATGAAACCTTCCCTTTTGATCGGCCTAAATTAAGATCTGAAACACAAAATGCCTCCCCTGCTCTATCGATTACGCAAGCCAGCATTAAAATTAACCATAATAATCAAATTGAAATCAGTTGGTGGAACCCAAACCAAACGCAGCCATCTGACATTGAAATAGTCCGTAGTGACGGGCATCATTTTTGGCAAGCAGAACCACCATTTATTGATATGAACGCTCAAGCAGGTCAAAACTATCAATATAAATTATTTGCCCGTAATGCTTTATTAAAGCCCTCAGCACCGATCACATTGAATATTAAACTGCCTTACTCAAAAAATCAGTTGTTATTAATTGGAATGAAAATTGGGATAAGTGTCATACTATTTTTTACATTCGGCTCTTTAGGGTGGCTATTTATTAAATATCGGTTTAAAAGAGATAATAACGGCAGGTAGGTATTTATATTGCTTTTGAACAATAGGCTATTTATTACATATCAAGACAAGCACGCGCGAGAAGAAGCGCCATTTAACGGCGCTTCATCATTTTATTACGTTAACTTTAATTACAAGTTAGGTTTATAAGCTCGAATCCAATCTACAAACATTTTGTTTTTACTGGGATCTGATAACTCAGCTTTGCTCGGTGTAATTCCTTTTCGCGCACGCCAAACATGATCTTCCATATCAAAAATAATTCGCATGCCTCTGTCCATAAAATGTCCGTCTGGGTCATTTAAATCATTTTTATCCGTTAAAGTCCGTACCAGTTTTCCATCTAAATAAAACTCCATATATTTAGGCGATTTCCAGAAAAAACCAAAACGATGAAAATCTTGATTTAATTTAGCTTTATCAGCAGTGGTCGCAAATTGTTGTTTGTGGCCGTAATCTTCAAGGTAGTCATTGGTTACAGGATCACGCTTAAAAATATGATAATTAGTTGACATATGAGTCACTGTTTTATCACTATCGCCATATGTTTCCGTGACATCAATTTCGTTTCTGTCGTCATCGCTTAACATCCAAAAATTATTCGCCAACGCTAAGCTCGATACTTTTAAGCTAGCTTCAACATAGATTGGATATTCAATATTTTGTTTAGCGGTAACAAAACCAGTGTAAATCGTTTTTTTAGTTTTGAAATTACCATAATCAATGGTTTTACCTTGCTGGTTAGCCGGCACGCTTGCAGCCGTTAATACCAGCTGGCCATTTTGGATAAAACTATGGTCTGCACTAAAATAGGTTGCGCCCGGTCCTTTCCAGCCCCGTATATGGTTGTCATACCACTTTTGGTAAAAAGCTTTATTTTTCTGCTCATAATTAAAATCATCGCTGATAAATCCAACTGGCTGCCATTGATAGGCTTCAGCTAATTTAGCAGGCAATGGAACCGCTTGCCAATCTGGTGAGCTAACATTAGCAGATTTGGCATCTATTTGATTTATATTTGAACAGGCTGATAGACTTAATATTAGCCCGAAGCCAAGTAACTTATGTTTCATAACTACCTTTATTTCTTATTTATTTTGTTGACAATATACATAAAAATTCTTACAAACACCAATATAATTTATATACAAATCAAATAAATCATATTTAATTAATTTAAGGTGCCCTATTATTTGGAATAAATACCAAATCAGGATCAGCTAAACCTGCTTTTATTAATAAAGCTTCGCGCGCTTGGATATCGCTAGAATACTCACCGATTGGGGGGGGTAAGTTAAGCTTACGTCGAATAAAATCATCAATATAAGCTAATTCATGTTGTTGAGCCAGCAATTGTGAATGGCCGTGTCCTGACCATTTATAATACACAGATTCGACGTCCGCTTTATGCATTTTTAGCACATACTTTAGCCGATTACTGTGTTCAAAACTGGCTTGTTTATCTAACCTGCCCGCCGTAATTAAAACCGGATTCTGAATTTTGTTACTTAAATAAACCGGTGAATGTGCCAATAGTTTTTCATCATTTTTACCCACAACACGCGCCCAGCGTTTTGTCACTTTTTCATCTAGCTTGCTATTTCTGTCACTAAAAATTAAAGGTAAATCAAACACACCAAAACGCGCAATAACACATTGATAAACACTCGGGTGTAAAATTGACAACATCACCGCTGAGTAGCCGCCATAACTGGCACCTATCGCACAGATATGCTGATAATTTGAAGTGCTAGTCACTTGCTTTACCGCTGTATTGATATCTCGCTCAATGGTTTTACCAAATTCACCGCGTCCTTCATCTAAGAATTTTTTCCCATATCCATCAGAGCCTCTGTAATTGACTTGCAAAACACTATACCCACGGTTTACCAAATATTGGACTTCTGGATTAAAATACTTCCAATCTCTAACTCCAACTGGCCCACCATGCGGCATGACTAGTAAAACGTGATTGTCAGCTTCTAATTGAGGCCGAGTTAACATGGCTTCAATCAACTGCTTGTCACTCGTTTCTACCTTAATTGTTTTTGTTGGGCTAAATTTTACGTTTTGAATGTAATTATTTTCACTGCCTAAGTACATTGCTTGTTTGGTTTGGGCATCAAAAAAATAAATCTGTCCTACCTGATCGCTAGAAAAAACCTTAAAAATAAAGCGATCTCTAGCTTGATTATGCGACATAAAATAAAATTGCTGATCTGCAAACGTTTGTTGGATCAATTTTTTGTAATAATGAAATTTTTCATCAAAGTACTCGGTTTGCCACTTGCCTTGCTCGAAGTAACTAGCGGATAAAACAGAGCTTCCTTTTTCATCTAGTTGAGCACTTTCAATATCATAATTGGGATGCTGATATAACACTTTACCAAGCTGTTGTGTATTTACATCAAATTCGTACACAGATTTCAAATCGGAATTTAGGTTAGTAATTACTGCTAGCTTACCGTTTTTTAAAAAACCAATTGGGGTAAATTCATTTTCAAGAGGATCTAAAGTCTTCAGTGACTGCCATTTTTTATCTGCATCTAAATATCGATAAGTTACTTCATCTTTCTCTTCATCATAAGTATGGCTGAATCGAATTTGGTGATTGGCATCGGTTTTATAATCATTTGCATCGGTTAAAGTAGATTCAAATTCAACCTCATTTGAAAAGTTATCTCGCAACAAAGCACGATAATCCGTTTTATAAATTTTAAGCTTTGAACGACGTCCTTTATAAGTGGCATACCAAAGTTTTTTAGCTTCATTTGGCAAAGGATCAATCACATAGCCATTTGAATTAATCCGCCGCAAGCTAAAATCCTGAGTAAGATTATTCATTTCGACCAACCACTTATTAAATTGATTAGCCGTATTATTTTTGTGTCGGGTTTCAAAATAAAAAATATTATCATCTAACCAAAACAACGTTTTTACATGAACGTTTTCATTTTTTTTAGCTGCAAATATAAGCTGTTCATCGCCTTGATGTAAATCTAATAATTTAATTCTTAAATCGCCTTTTTCATAACCATAAACTGCAATTTTATTGCCCAAAGAATTAAGCTGAGCATAGCCGAAAGTCGGTTTTACAAATAAAGATTCAACTGACAAGAGTTTATGCTGAGCCGATACATCGACTGAAAAAAGCGCTAACAATAATGTTAACAAAAACATATTACTCATTATTTAATACCTCAGCAGATGACCTAGCGGAAGCATTATTAGGCATTGCTAGCGACGCATTTAAATAAAATTGATTTTGTACATAATCAATAAATGTATCGTTTCCAGGACCTTGATAAACAAGCTTGATATTTTTCAATAATGACGGCTTGGTTGCTTGCAAGTATTGGATTGCAAATGAGGACTTATTGACGAGTTCAACCACATTCTTTTGATAATAACCCAGCATAAGATGCTCTTGAATTTCAAGGTTACCAATATAATTTATGCGGCCCGGGCTCACGTCAAAATCCCATTTTAACTCATCATTCAACTCATATTTTTTAATGCCAGTTTCAACTTGAGTAAACGTATAAGAACCAATTGGCACTTGCGCCAACACAAACTGGTTATCTAGCTGAGCACTGTCGGGTTCATATGTTAAATTAATAACTCCATCAATGTGCACAGCTTCTATATGCGACAAGGTGTCAAAGCCCATTAAAATATAGCCTGTGTATTGTTTGCCCTGTTTATCGTGAATATCGATTTGAGTGGACGGTTTTATCGCAACACTACAAGCCAGCAAACTTAGGCTGGCATATAATAAGCACAAGTATCGCTTTAAACGCTTCATTCAGGTTATCCATTTAATTGAGCTTGCAGTTTTTTCCAGTCGGCTACATTCCAATGATAGTCTTGGCCAATTTGAACGGCTTGGCTTAAATACTTTTTAGCTTTAGATTGGTCATCCAGTGTCAAATGCATTTGTGCCATTAAATAGTAAGTTTTCGGTGTACGAGCGTCATCGTCTAACTCGCTAAACCAGGTTAACGCTTGTGTTGCAAATGTTTTATTTACATTTTTCTTAAGCACTTTTAATTCAACCCATTTATGTTGCGCTAACCTATGGGATTGCTTAGCGGCTTTGCTTAGCCAATATTCTGCTTTTTGGTAATCTTGTTTCAGATAAGCTGAGGTAGGCTGCATCGCTAAATCTCCAAGCTTATATTCTGCATCTGCATATCCGTGTTTTGCAGCTTTAATTAGCCAAGGTAAACCTGCTTCTAAGTCATTTTTTTCATAAATTTGATATTGTGCATAATCAAACTGTGCAACATTAACGCCTTGCTCTGCTAGCTCTAGTAAAATCGGTTCAAATGATTCGTACTCACTCTCTGACAACAGGCGTTTATAGCCTCTTAAAAAGCATGCATACAAATACTTAGAACTAACGTTTTCATCCGCGGCATTTTGCAACTTTTTAAACGCTTTATATAAATTTGGATAACTCTCACGTAACGAAACCACGCCATTTACACCAAAATAGAAATTTTGTACGAGTCCGTATTGTGTCACTGGCTTTTGAGCGCTAAATGCTGGTTTGAAAGTCGAATTAAGCAATGATTCAATTGAAGCGCTATTAAAACGTGCTTTAGGCCATGAAAATACCACCTCCGGCTCTCGCACTCGGCCATCCACTGCTACATCATATTGAATTTGAACCATGCCCGAATCATCATTCACTAAAACTTTAGACAGATTGTTGATTAGTGATGGATTTCTGTGTAAGCGCTGAATAGCCGAATTATTATTTGCCCGTGCAAAACTACCTGGATCATAATACAACTCCCCCTGCACCAGCATTTTAGCACTTTGAGTGATCACCTGTTTTTCAGCTTTTGATTGAGTTATCACTGGATACAATCTTTTTGTTAAAGCTTGAGCGCCTATTTCCGCAATTTTTTGTTCCGTATATGTAATCGCCTTTGCTTGCTCACTTTTTTCAAGAGAACCATATATCTCTTCGGCAAACCGCCTCGCGTTTGGATATTGATACTCACTGGCTAAAAAAAACCATGCCATTGATTCTATTTTATCTACTTGGCCTAACTGCCCCTGAAAATGCATCACACCTAAATTAAACTGAGCTTCTGCATTACCAATATCAGCTGCACTTTCAAACTCTATTTGAGCGGTTTTAAAATCCTTTTTTTCAACTGCTTGGGTGGCTTCAACTATACCCGCATGGCTGAATGTACTGGTTAAATAAAGCCCACCAGCAAGTAGCACGGTCTGCGCTAATTGATAGTTTATTGTCCGTTTTCTCATTTATTTATCTCCCTAACCCTATGTTCTATCGTAGTTCAGCTTTATTCATGGCCTCGCGTTTTGCTCTTATCGAGCCTAAACCCTGCTCAAAATAAACATCAGCTGATAAATAATATTCAGTATCTCGCATTGAGGGTTCATCAATATGTTGTGCTAAATCACAATCAAAACGCGCTAAAATAGTATGTCTGGTATCTCGCGTACCTTGCCAAGTAAAATGTGATAATCCCCATGTGATACCTTGACCGTTTTTAGTATCGGTAAATGCATCTGGAATATAAGGGCCTGCGGCAAATGGCATCATAGACACTGTGGTTACCACGTCAAAATTAACGCCATCTGGTGCATACTGAATGGTATTATGTTCATTTCCGTGACGAATCACTAAAGCGGCTATCCCTTGTTTCCAAGGAAACAAGGTGGTTTCATGTCCGGAGTTCATGACTGGATTCAGCGGATGTTTTTTAAATCCACCAAGTGGGTCATCACTAATTGCCAATCCTTGCGCCCTTACAATTTGGCCTTGTGCTTTAAAATCAGATTTATAATAAAGGTATATTTTTCCTTGGTATACAAGCGGATAAGGGTCATGAATTGAACTTTGATCCCATGCACCTTTCGCGCCATTTGGAATGACAATTTTATTGGTTGCTTTCCAAGGACCATTAGGCGAATCAGCTACAGATACGGTTACAGGGCAATCATCACCATGTTTACCAGAAGCTTCTAAAAAACCTTGATAATAAAGATAATATTTCCCTTTCCATACTAAAATATCAGGTGTGGAAACCGAGCGCCAACCTACATTTGGTTTTGGCGGACGTTTAACCGCAACACCTTGCTCTTGCCAATTAAAGCCATCTTCGCTCGTTGCATACCAAATTTCACTTAGATCCCAATCAGACGAAGGAATGCTCTCGGTTGATTTAGCTGCACCGCGTGGTGGAGTATGAGTTTGTCTTTTGGTATACCAGACATAATAGCGACCATTTGCTTTTATCACTTTGCTAGGATCGCGCCGGGTAATAGTACCGTCACCGTTTGCATAATCAAAACCTGATAACCGAGTATATTTAAACTGAGTAAATAACTGGTTAGGTCGATAAGTGGGCGTAGAATATTGCTGATACGCTCTATTCATGGCTTTACTTAAAGGCATATCCGGCTTTTCCATCGGCATATGATATGGAAAAGCGACGGGATTATTTGCGTCGGCCCAACTCAAAAAGCTTATGCTTAGCATAAACCAAAGACTTAATTTTTTTAACATGCTCAATACCCTTTTATTGTTTGAATTCATAGCTTATAAGTTTTCAGCTTGTAAGCTAAACGAATACTGATACTGGCCAGGCTTTATTTTATATTGATCAATAGGCGCAGCTAAGCTACTCCATGAATCAGTTCCACCTACACCTGCTTGTTTTAAATCAATATTGAGGGTGTAAAAACCCTGAGGCGTTAAGTCATAAGTATGTTTTGCTTGATCTAAGTTTTTTTGCGACCAAGGCCAAACAGACATATTTAAACTTTCTTTTCCATCAATCACTAACTGAACTTTGGTATTAGGATTAATCAGTTTCCACCAATCCACTTGTGTTCTGTTCCCGTTTTCTTGAGGGACAATATAAGCTTGCGTCATTTCAGCTGTTTTAGCTTGATAAACGCCAACTTCAGCTGATGATTGTCTATCTACATAATTTTCAAACGGACCTTTACCATAATAACTAAGCTGCTCAAATGCCTGTATTACGCCAAGCTGCATCCCAATTCGAGGTAAAGTAGGCATTTTCTCATCCGCATCCATTGCCATAGACACCTGAATTTTGCCATTAGCGAAGATATGGTAATCCAGCGAAACTTGCACATCCGATTGATATGCTTTACTAACCGCTATATGCACCTTTTTTGCCGAGCTTGACACCAATTCAAATTGTTTTAACGCTAAGTTATCTGCCATATCACGCCATACTTTTAGCGTTTTGTGAGTTTGCCAACCGCCTCTATCGTTATCTGTTTGAGCACGCCAGAAGTTTAGTTTAAGGGGGGCGGCTATCAAATTGTCGCCTTTAAATTGGTATTCAATTAATTCACCCGTTTGCTTATTAAAGTTGGCTTTAAACTGTTCACCTATAATCGTGATTTGCTGATTATTTTGTTTAATCGATAAATCTGCATAAGCTGCTAAGTCTAATGACTGATGCTTGCTATCAGCAGTTGAGTTAAGCGAAGGTTTAATCGGTAGTTCAAATTTTTGCTTAGCAACTTCATGCCCGGCTTTGGCCCACTTTTCGTCTTGTGTTAAATGAGCACTTAATCTTAACCAAAAACGCGCCCCTGTTTGATGATGCTTTTCAAAGGTTTCATTAAGCGATAATTGCTGAGCTAAATTAAGCGATGTTTGTGTACCGGCTGCAATATCTAACGCAGGTAATTCCCCTTCACTTAGCACTTGCCCATCGCGATATAACTGCCAACGAATTTGATATTGCTTAAGGTTACTATGAAATAAACGATTACGAATACTTATCTGCCCTTTAGCCAAATCGTCAGCAATAAATTGAATTGGCTGAAAAACATATTTCGCATGCCACAACTCTGGTGTTGCATTGCCATATGAATCTACAATGCCGTTTTGATTAAAGGCCCCTGCATTGGGCTCATCACCAAAATCACCACCATAAGCTAAATAAGTTTCACCTTGCTCAGTTTGATGCTCTAAACCTTGATCCATCCAATCCCAAATAAATCCACCAATTAAATTCTTACGAGACCAGATTAAGTCCCAGTACTCATCTAAATTACCTAATGAATTCCCCATCGCATGTTCATATTCACACATCAAAATTGGACGAGACATATGAGGGTTGTCTGATAAGCCTTTTAAATAGTCAATACTGGGGTACATGCGACTAATCACATCAACATAAAAAGGGTCATCCGGATTCGCTAGCGGGCTCACTCTATCTAATTGATTTAAGGTTTCTGGCACCCAGTACCATCCTCGTGGAGGCTGAACAAATTCAGGGTGATCCGGCTGGCCTTGTGCACCTTCATAATGAACAAAACGGCTGTTATCAAAATCTTTTATCCAGCCAGCTGCCGCCGCATGAGCTGGCCCCATACCTGATTCATTTCCTAGCGACCAAGATATAATTGATGGATGATTTTTATCTCGCTGTACCATACGTGCAATTCGGTCAGTGATGGCCGGTAACCATTGCACTGAGTTAGAAAATTGACCGCCGAACATGTGGCTTTCAACATTCGCTTCATCCATCACGTATAAACCGTATTCATCACAGAGTTCTAAAAAGTAAGGGTCGTTCGGATAATGCGCTGTGCGTACCGCATTAAAGTTAAATTGCTTCATTAATTTTACATCATGCAACATATCAGCACGCGTCACTGCTTTTCCTCTAATAGCGTGGTGATCATGGCGGTTTACGCCCATTATTTTGATGCTTTTACCATTAACGAGTAATTCACCGGTTTGTGAATCAATTTCAATTTTTCTAAAACCAACCCGGTTACTTTTAGCTTCAACCAATTGGTTATTTTGATCATATAAAGATAAAACCAAAGTGTATAAATTAGGGGCTTCGGCCGTCCAAAGTTTAGGTTGTTTAAGCTTTAAGTTCAGTAAATCAAATTGAATATTTTCACGTTGAGGGTAACCTTGCATAACCTGATCAGCATCAATTTCAAGTGCTTTAGTCGCTAACCTTGCCGAGTTTGCTTCAAATAATTCAGCCTTAAGTTTCCATCCGGCTAATTTTTGGTTATCGCTTATGGTTAAAAAAGGTCTAATTTGCAGTTCAGCTTGGCTATAATCAGCTGATAATTTAGGTTTTGCAAAATAGTCTTGAATCGCAATTTTAGGTTGAGCCAGTAGTAAAACTTCGCGGTGAATACCACTTATTTTCCACATGTCTTGGCCTTCTAAATAGCTACCGTCGCTCCAGCGCATGACTTGCAAGGCAATTTTATTTTTACCCTGTTTAACTGCATTTGTTACATCAAACTCTGCAGGTAGCCGACTACCTTGGCTATAACCTATTTTTTTACCATTCACCCATAAATAAAATGCAGACGACACCCCGCCAAAATGTAAAATAAGTTGCTGGTCTTGCCAATTTTCAGGCAATTCAAAAGTTTTTATATAAAAAGAAACAGGATTAGCTTTGCTAATCTTTGGCGTTGTATTAGGTAATGGATTAGTTGGCGTAGAATAAAAGGGTAATTCGGTGTTGGTATAATAAGGTATTCCGTAACCTTCAAGCTCTATATTAGAAGGAACCGGAATTTGCTGCCAACCATCAGTATCAAATTCAGCTTGAGCAAATGATTGGTCAATATTTTCGTCATCTGGTTGGTATTTAAATAACCATTGGCCATTTAAATTTAATAACTTAGATTTTTCGCGGTTTAAAGACCGCGCTGCATTAACTCGATCATATGAATAGACAGCCGCTCGAGTCGGTAGACGATTTCGGCTAATCACCTCAGGGGTCTCCCAATCTTTACCTAACTCAAACTGTTGAAGTTGTTTGGAAGGCTGTTTTATTTGTGCGCAACTTGAAATTAAAGTTGTCGCTAAAACACCTAACAATAAGCTTAAACGAACCTGCATATAAAATATCCTATCAAACTATGTAAATTCATTTTAACAAGTTAAAAGCATAATTGTATACAATTAACTGTATTTACTTGTAAATTTAAAAATGTAAATCAAGTCGCAGGCTAGGGTCTGTTGACGTTTGGAGTACAAATTTTGTTCTAACTAAACGCTTTTTGATCGCGACGCGAGATATGTAGCATAGTTCTTCTATGTCAATATCGAGCAACAAAGAGCAAAAAGCGTTTAGGACGAACCCGAAGGGCAGCGTTTGTTTAGCATTTCTACTGTGTTGCCCCACATGGATGTGGGGTAAGGTGACTTTGCAGGAGCATAAAGTCTTTATAGCTCATTTATGTAGCCCACTACACGTCAATCGCTATGCCTTGTATAAATACCAAACAAACTGCTGCAAAATTGTACCCAAAAGATCAACAGACCCTAGCAATAAAGATATAAAAAAACGCAATCGCTCCATTACACAATTGCGTTTGTAATTAAAAATAGTATTAGCTCACGCGCGCATGTATTAATAAAAACACTAGATAAACTAATTAAGTAATTGATTTAGCGTATAATAAACTTTTCCTACACTGGTTGAACGCTGCGTTTCACTTTGTAATCCAGAAAAATCAATTTCAATGACTTTATCTGGGTTTAACGGTAAATCGATTTCAAGTGTCTTACGATCTTGAGACAATCTAATATCCTGAATCTTTAACGAGGTAACATCTTGTTTAGGCGAACCATAATCACCGCTATATAAGTAATGCCATTGCGTCACCGCTAACTGATCGCTTGTCACTTTGTTCGGATCAAGCGCTTGGGTAAAATTAAGCTTAAAACCAGTTTGAGTTAATTTTATATCGAGTAACTCAAAAGGGTTTGTACCATCCCATACAATTTTTTGTAAACCAAATGGCTTCCCACCTTTAGCGCCCCACCCGCGTGCCGTTTGTCCAACCCAAAGTTGGCCTTGGCTATCAAACTTAGTCCGGATATTACCGCTTTGCATCCCACCAACAAAATTAATAACAGCGCCCTGATAGCTGCCATTTACTTTGTCTAATATCACTCTAAAAATATTAGATTGAGTTTGGTCACCAATAAAAATTTGCCCTGTGAAAGGCCCAAATTGCCCTTCAGTGGTATCCCATTCGGGGTTACCTGGTGAATTAGCTACCTCAATATGCGGAATCCAAGCCACTGGTTTTTCGCGCATTTTGTCTAATTGTTCCGGTGTCATTGAGCGAATTTTATCAGCGGTATAATCCGGATGATCAATAAGGGGAATCGGATGACCATAGAATTTATTTTCTTGCAAAATATGCAATTTAGATGTCTCAACCCAGTCACCTTGATTATCCGTAAAAAAGAGCTCTTGCTCTGGGCTTATACCAATGCCAGCAGGAGACCGTAAACCATAAGCGTATGGACTAAATTCACCCTGAGGGGTTACTTTGTAAGCCCAGCCTCGATAACCGCCTGCGCTACCCATAGTTCCCATTGAGAAAGATTTAGGCGCACCATGACTTAAATTCAAAGTGCCATAATAGTTACCTTGTTTATCTTTTACCGGACCAAAATTAAATTCATGATAGTTATCATGAAAAGTCCAATCGTCTGCTATTTTAATATATTCATCTGCAGTGCCATCTTGGTTAACATCAAGTAAACGGGTCAATTCTGGTTTTTGGGCAATGATAACGGAGCCATCATCGTCTATTAGCAAACCTGTTGGCTCGTGTAAGCCATCAGCAAACTTACTCCACTGTTTGTTAGCTAATTTCCATACCTCACCTAATCGTGTGACTACATACACATCGCCATTATCAGCCGTATCTAAACCCGTCACATGAAACAGGACATCTTTAGGCGTTTGAATCGTCTCAACTGAATAGCCGTCAGGCATATATTTTTCGTTAGCCGTTGCATTAAAGCTTAATAAGGCTGTGGTGATCCCAAGCGAAGTGACTAAAGTTTTACAAATTTTTGAAAATACGAACATATGATTAGTCTCCTACCACTTGAACTGATACATTAAATTGCTTATTTTTCTTAATATCTAGCGTTAAACTGCCGTTATCTATTTTGCCTGCGGAGATAGTAAAATTAATTTTTTCACTATCCGGCAATTTAAACGAAAGCGTTTTAACTTGTTCAGGATTAGCCAACACTTGATACTCAAAATTAATTTCTTGGTTTGACTGCGCCACTGCAGTTAAAGACAAACGTACTTTATCTAGCATAAATTCAAACTTTGTATGGCCAAGACGACTATATTTTATATATTCGCATTCGCTTTCTGGTTTTAGCTGCTGAGGGTAACTAAATAACCAATCACCTAATGGGACACTTGCATCTTGTCCCCTTCCTTTAATGTTAGGACCAATATTTAATAGTTCGCCCTGCCACAAACCAACGATTGCACAGCTTTTAGTATTAAATCCGTAATTTAGTTTTTGTGGGAGTCCAACAGCAATACTATAAACGGGCAAATCCACAACCACTTTACGCTGCACAAGTGTTTTGTCTGTCGCTTTAACTTCAAAATTAGTACCAGATAAAGCTTGATGAGCACGTGTCGTTAACGGGAAATATTTAATGGTTTTATCCGCATTCGTCACCATTAACGATAAATTGGTATTGGTCCATTTAGGAAATGGTAAAGGAGGCGTCATTATCTTAATTTTTAAATGCTGTTTACCTCGTTTTAGTGGCCAATAACGTTGCCAACCGCTGGCGGGTTCAACTTTCTTACCATCAATATAAACATCAACTAACATTTGTGGAGCGGGGGCAAATAATAAAGTATCAAATTCTTTAAAATTATAAAAATCACCTTCATAAACCGCTGCAAACTCTTTACTTTCTGGCATCGTTAAATCCGCTAAGTTATTAAAAGCTTGACCTGATTTAACGGGTGTTTCTCCTTCAATTTGGGAAAAATCACGTGTTTTGCTCGCTGGTAATTGATAAATTTTATAAGTCAAATTATCCCAACCTTCTCGCTTAGACAGCACATAAGCGGCAATTTGCTTAAGCTGAAGAGTGCTGTACATGCTTCCAAAAGCTGGCATACCTGCTTCGGCAAAGCCTGTCTTAATATTATTTAATATTTGTGAAGGTTTTGAGCCATGAACCCACTCGCCATCTTTTAAATTAAACCCCATTGCACCACTTAAATCTTTCTTATGACAAGCCGCACAAACAGTATCAAACAAGGCTTGTCCTGTTTTAAGGTGTTTTGGCTGTTGACTCATTTCAATAATTTGTTCATCCAATGCTTTTGAACTTTGAGCGTGAACAAAACCTATACAACTAAACAAAACAAAAATCATAATTACTATATGATTTAAATTTTTTACATTTAAAATAAAACGGCAAGATATCATTTATTAAACACCCTAAAACTATAACTCATTATTATCTTTATTATTTGAAAACAACAAGATAAGACCAGACCCTATAAAAGAATTAATATAATGTTACACCAACACATTAATTAATTAAATATAAATTAACAAAACCACTAGAAAATTAATTCCGTTTATGAAAACATTAAACTCACAAGTGAAAATTAAAATTCAAAAATGAACAGGATGTGATGATATGAAAAATTTTAGTTTAAAGCCAACCGCGTTAATAATTGCAACCCACCTAGGATTATTAGCACCATCTGTCGTAATCGCCCAAGAAGAACAACCTAACGAAAATGTTGAAACCATTGAAATAACGGGGTTTAAAGGTAGTTTACTTCGTTCACTTGATAATAAAAAATTAAATAGTTCAATTAGCGATTCAATATTTGCAGAAGATATTGGCAAAGTTAAGTAGTGATTATAGTATCGCCATTTTTGTATTGCTATGTTCTGATTTTACTTTCCCGATGAATAAACCCAATTAATAAAAAGATAAAGGATAAATAAATGAAAGCTAAACTAATAAAGGTATCGGCGTCTTTATTATTGACCCTCACCTCACTGCAACTCCATGCAAAAACAGACGATTGGCAATATTTATTAGATAATAATTTATCACAATGGGAAGTTTGGATGGGGATCCCCCATTCAAGCGTAAAAGGATTACCTGATAATACTTTTACCGCTAGTAATTTAAATCAACACGGAACCCCAACTAATGCGCTAGGTTTAAATAACGATCCTAAAAATGTGGTTTCGGTTCAGCAAATTAACGGAGAACCTGTGTTGAGTATTACAGGTGAAATATACGCCGGTCTTACCACATTAAAGCAATATGAAAATTATCATTTAAGTTTACTCGTAAAATGGGGCGATAAAAAATGGGCACCCAGACTGAAAGCTAAAAAAGACAGCGGTTTATTATTTCACTGCCAAGGACCGCACGGCGCTTTTTGGAAAGTATGGAAAGCCTGCCATGAATTACAAATTCAAGAAACTGACTTTGGCGATTATATTCCGCTATCGGGGCCACAGGCCGATTTTAAAGGCGAGTTAAAAAATGACAAAATGACTTATCAACCTAATGGCAAGAACCTAGTTCCTGCAAAAGGTTATATTCATGCTGCCTACGAACCTGATTTTGAAAATGGTAAGTGGAACAGAGTAGAATTATTTACGTTAAATGATAAAGCCGTTTTTGTGGTTAATGATTATGTGGTTATGGTAATTGAAAACTCAAAAGATAAAGATGACAATCCATTAACTCAAGGTCAATTGCAGCTGCAGTCAGAAGGCGCTGAAGTTTACTATAAAGATATTAAATTACGCCCTATCAATCAGTGGCCAGAAGATATAAAACGATTAGCAAACTTTGCTAATTAATCTTACTGAATATTCAATTTTGTGTGGTTTAAGCTCAATTTAAACCACTGCCCTACCACACGTATACGCCCTAAAATAGATAAAGCTTTAATCGAGACAATTGCGATTAAAGCCTTTATTTTCAATAAAATCTACTTTTCGTCTAGTTGAAAAACAAAGTTTAAATTAATTCCATACTCTAAAGTAGTCAACATAGTAAAACGAATAGTTTTGGCTTGGCTCATTTGCGCCCTGCTGCCAATCATAAACTAGGATGTCTAAAATAACTGGCATGCTCTTATCACCCGGCCAATGTTCTGGGGCTACTTGGCTTTTCCAAATGGTTCTGGCATTAACGCCGTCCACATAAAATCGAATACTAGATTCATCACGTAATACCCCATATACATGCCAATCAGTTACTACACCATTATTTGGCATATCAACAGGAGACTCGTAGTTAGGAATTTGATCAACATTGCCGGTTTCTTGTGACCAAATAAAATAATGAATATTGCTTTTCATTTTTTTATGGCTATTCCATCCCTGATACGGAAAGTGTTCATAAACATCGATTTCAAATTGATGACCATTATTTGCATTTCGATTAAAAAACCAAAAGCTACTTGCAATATTATTATTTGCAGCTTTAGCTTTTACTTCAAAATAACCGTACTTAAAACTGGCTTTTGATGATGCAATACCAGTACTGTGTTTATCACCGACATTTGCCCCATTTCTGGCTTCTAAAACCAAATTTCCATTATGCGTATATGCCAAGTTACCATTATATGTAAAACTATTATTTCCTAACCATCCGGTTGGATGATACCGATTCCATTTATTAGTATCTGGTGTTTGCCAATTTCCCGCTTGATTAAATTCATCGCTAACCGCACTATTAAATTGCCAATTTTTCTGATTTTTAATCCAATTACCAGTGCCATCAAGCTGAGGAGTGAAGTTAGCTTGAGCTACAATTGGCCCGATTAAACAGGTGATCCCTAATAACATATAAGTCCATTTCTTTTTAACCATATTATGCCTCTTAATTGTTAGTTATAATTTTTAATTGTGTTTATATATAAAATAAACAATTTACATAAACACAAAGAGATGTTAGTTAAAGATCTCATTTTTGTAAAATATTTTTTCAAAAAAAACATAAATTATATATGTATTACCGCATTTAAAGCATGTATTGAAGACACACCAAATGATATTAAATTGAAATACAATGGTTAAAAATTAAACTTTCACTGGATTTTATTGTCTGATAAATAAGACATAAGGCAAAAAATTAATAGAGCAGCATATAGAAGATAAAATCTGATTTAGCGCTGTCTTAAATAAGTGTTTAGCACTATTATAAAGTCAGCGCTCAAACTATTATCGCAAGCACCAGAATCCATAGGATTATAATGAAAATATTGTTCACTGGGGGAACAGGGTTAATAGGCACCCATTTAATCCGGCAGCTTAAACCTAATCATAAAATTAGCGTGTTAACCCGTGCGCCAAGTAATGCTTTTGAAGCCTTAGGTCATGATATTGAAGCCTATGTTTCGCTTGATTTAATTGAAAAATTTAACTTTGATGCCATTATCAATTTGGCAGGCGAACCTATTGCAGATAAACGTTGGAGCAATAAACAAAAACAAAAAATTTGTCAAAGCCGCTGGCAAATAACCCAAGATCTAATCGATAAAATTAGCCAAAGCTCAATTAAACCTAAGGTTTTTATATCTGGCTCTGCGGTTGGTTTTTATGGTAGTCAAAAGCCGTCGGCCGTGATCGACGAATTACATAACGACATTAATCCTGAGTTTACTCACAAGGTATGCGTAAAATGGGAAAAAATCGCCAACCAACTTAAAGATCAGACCCGCTTATGTATTATCCGTACCGGTATTGTGCTGGCCAAACATGGCGGTGCATTAACAAAAATGAAAATTCCATATCAATTAGGTATAGGCGGACCAATTGGCGACGGTGAGCAAATGATGTCCTGGATACATATTGATGATGTGACCAGTGCTATTGAACACTTACTAACTGATAAGCAATGTGCTGGTGTTTACAATTTAACAGCGCCACATCCAGTAAATAATAATCAATTTAGCCAAACACTTGCGAGCTGTTTGCATCGACCAAATGTAATGCGAATGCCACAATTTGTGATGAAATTTTTATTTGGTGAAATGTCTACATTATTGTTAGATGGGCAAGCTGTTATTCCAACCCGATTATTAGATGCAGGCTTTCATTTTCGTTACCCAGATTTACAATCAGCATTAACTCAATGTTTATCTACCAATAGAGACATAAGTGAGTCTGATTAAATAACATCACCTGATGCATACTGTATAACGGTATCAACAAAAATACGTTTGTGTATCTGTAAAATTTGTTAGAAATAATTCGTTTAGATCACTAAATTTCGTTATTTATGACATACCTAAGACAATGTTCTCTTGGTTCATATTATAAATTACCCTAGCAACGCTTTGATAATATTATAAAAATAATAAATGTCGCTTTTCCCCCCAAATAATTCGTGTTATAAAGTAACTGTATTTAGCTCTACTTATTTATTACCAATATTATTTAACGACCCGCTTTGTTAAGGCGTTAAAACTAAATCAGCCTTTATAAAAGGCCAGGGTCAGCTTAAATATGCTCATTAAGGGCTATTGGATAAAAAGAGCATTGCTATGCTATTAATTGGTGTTGGGGGTCTGTCCTACCAACTGTATTCCATTATCACATAACAAGATTCTGTCTATGAATATACTAACCTCGGGACTCACGCTTGAACAAACCCGTAAAGCGCTTGGCATATCCCAAAAAGATTTATATCAGGCTGTAAATGTCTCACGTGCGACTTATCACAACTGGGTCGTTGGTAAAAGTGAGCCTAGTGCCAGTCAATTTTTTACTATGTTGCAAATTTGCTGGCACAAACAAAATCCACACTCATCCCCACAAAAATTTAATCAACAAGTAAATAAATTGATCAGTTTGCAAGTCGATTAATTTGTTAATAAGCCGCTTAAACTCTTAATTGCTCCAATTTTTATTAAATTTGTATCAAGCTAAAATAAAGTTTAAGCGCTTAATGTTCTTCCGTTTTCTTAGCCGCCTGCGTCCTCAAATTCAATAAAAAATAAGACTAATAATCAGTTCACTTAAATTTAATTATTCAGCTGTGTCACGCCTTTGCCTATTAGTTGAAATAGTTTCAGATAAATGACGATTTGATTATAGTTTTATCCGAGTTAATTATATTTTAAAATGTTTACAATATGTATTATAAATGCAATTGTGTTGTTTATTTGAAATGGATTTAGTTCGGTTTGTCATTATGTTAAATAAAAAAATTAGAAATATAAGTGTATTAATTGCCGCAGTTATCGTAAATCAAATTGCCGCTGCGAGTGAAGCGGATGAACAAGCTGTTAAATTAAATTTTTCAACGGTTAAAAAGCCTCAGGATTTAGACTTTAAATTATGGGCTGGCCCTGACAAAACAACCAACCCTGCCTTTTTTACCTTGTCTCCTCAAGGCAAAATGTACGTTGCTGAAGCTCATAGGGCTTATCACGGTGTAGATGATGTGCGTGGTTTTCCGTTAAAACAGACCATTGAAGACATTCAAATTAAAACTTTAGAAGACAGGCTTAAGCTATACCAAGGTTATTCAAATATTAAACCTATGTCTTATTACACTAAGACATCTGATCAAATACGTTTATTAATAGATAGCAACAAAGATGGTCGCGCTGATACTGCGAAACTATTTGCGGACAATTTTAATGACCCACTTGATGGAATTGGTTCAGGTGTGATCACGCGTGATGACAAAGTATATTACACTAATATTCCTCATTTATGGTTACTGGAAGATAAAGATCAAAATGGCTTGGCTGAAAAACGAACGTCTTTACAAACTGGCTTTGGTACGCGGGTAAGTTTTTTGGGGCACGACATGCACGGTTTAGCTTGGGGTCCAGATGGCCGTTTGTATTGGACAATTGGTGATAGAGGTTATTATTTTACCAATAAAGAAGGCAAGGAGTTTGATGGTCAAAATGTCGGTGCTGTATTTCGCTCAAACCCAGATGGTTCAAATATAGAAGTATTTTATACCGGATTAAGAAATCCAACCGAGTTGGTATTTGACGAATTTGGCAATTTGTTTACCGCTGAAAACGACGGTGACCATGGGGATTTTGAGCGCATAAACCATTTAGTTGAAGGCGGCGACTCTGGTTGGCATGCAGGACACCAAAATATTATGAGTTTTAGTAAAAAACTCGGTTTTCGTTCATATAAATATGCAGGTAAAAAGACAGTTCCCACAGCTTGGATCGTGAAAAAAATGTCATTGCCACGCAACGATGACCAACCAGCATTTATGTTACCAAGTATTACTCAACTTTATACTGGCCCTTCTGGCATTACTTACAATCCAAGCAATTATTTGGGTGACGAGTGGAAAAACACCTTTTTTATCTCATCGTTTGCGGGTTCGCGTGATGGCTCATATATCCTTTCATTAAAAACACATAAAAATGGCGCATCATTTTTAACCTCAGAGCCAACCGAATTTGTCCGTGGTGTTAATGTATCTGATATTGATTTTGGCTTAGATGGTAAATTTTATATTGCAGAGTTTAACTTTGGTGGTTGGAACGCTGAAGGAGAAGGCGCAATTTATACCTTAGAAAAACCAGGACAAGTTGAACAGGAGCAAAAAAATATAAGGTTAGTCAATAATCTAAACAATCTAAGTTTGTCACAGCTCGCTCAACATTTATCAAATGACAACCAACGAATTCGTCAATTGACGCAATTTGAAATGGCTAAACAAGGTAAAGCTGCACTCGATATATTTAAAAAAATTGCTAAAAATAGCCACCAAGACTTATTTTCTCGTATTCACAGTATTTGGGGTATAAGCCAACTTGTATTTCAAGGTGATATCTCTAAAGATAATTTAAAATCGCTTGTTAATTTATTAGCTGATGATAATTCACATATTCGCGCGCAAGCTACCCGTGTATTAACTGATCACAGCTACGCCAATGCAGAACCTGAATTAATTAAAGCACTTGATGACGATAATGCACAGGTTGGCATGTATGCTGCTATTGGGCTTGGAAAAATAGGTAAAATTAATGCCGTTGATGCCATCATTAATAAATTAAATCAAGTTGAAGAGCAAGATTTATGGCTGCGTCATGGTTTAGTAATGGCTTTAGCTGGTATTGATAAATCAGCGTGGATTAAATACAAAAATCACTCATCTGAATATGTTCGAATGGCTGTGTTGTTAGCACTTCGTAAGCAAAAAGATGGCGAACTTAGCTACTTTTTAACCGATAAGAAAAACAGGTTAGTTCGAGAAGCGGCTTATGCAATTAGTGATTTACAACTTTTATCTGAACGAGCTAAACTTGCTGGTCTATTAAATCAATTTAAAGCACACAAAAAACCCGCTTTGGCTTATACCCACCACAGAATTATTAATGCTAATTTTAATGAAGGTAAACTCGATAATGCTAAACAAATTTTAAAATTTGCATTAAATCCTGATACACCTGCACGATTAGCTACAGAAGCACTTGCCGCTATTGAAGCTTGGTACGAGAAAAACCCAATTGATTCGATAACGGGTTTACCTAGTAACATGAACACCAACCGAACCAATATTGATAATTTAGTAAAAACTTATTTGCCTAAATTACTTAAATCTAAAAAAGGTTTCCCTTTGGTTCAATCGTTACGCTTAGCTAAACAATATCAATACCAAGTTGCAACACCAACATTAAAACAAATTACGCTTGATGACGAATCGCCAATTAACACCCGTCTTCAAACTTTAAATTTATTAGCATCAAATGATCAAGAGCAAGCCGTTAATATTGCGACTAAATTATTAGCCGATTCATCAATTAAAGTTAAAAAGGGTGCATTAAACTTAATTTTAGCTAACAAGCCTAACCTAGCTTTAAATTACATTGAAGGCTATCTGAGCTCATCAATTGATGAACAAAAAATTGCATTAGCAACCATGCCTGCAAAAACAAATACACAAATAGAAAAAAAATTAACACAATTAATGCAGCAGTTATTATCAGGGCAACACCCACCTAGCTTAACAATAGAGCTGGTTGCAGCGGCAAAAAACAGCAATAACCAAACGCTTAACCAAATGGCTGCACAATACGAAGCAAATTTAAATAAACTCGATTTATTAGCGCAATACCAAAGTACGTTAGTAGGCGGTGATATTGAAAAAGGCAAACAAATTGTCATGACAGGTGGTGCATCACAATGTTTACGTTGTCATAAAATTAACGGTAGCGGTTCTAGAGTTGGGCCAAATTTAACGAATGTCGGACAAAATTATTCAGCTGAGTATTTACTACAAGCTTTACTAGAACCCAGCGCGACTATAGCGCCATACTTTGGTACTTTTACTTTAACGCTTAATGACAATAACAAAATAAGTGGTTTATTTGTTTCTGAAACCGAGCAACAAATTCAATTAAAATTAGACAATGACCAAACTGAAACATTTACTAAAAATAAAATTAAACACATTGAACGACCTACATCAGGCATGCCACCAATGGGATATATTTTAAGCAAAGCCGAAATTAGAGATGTATTAGCTTATTTGCAAACGTTAAAAGGTAAAAGGGTTAAATCTGGACATTGATATAATAATTAACCTGAGCTCGGGTTAAGGTATATTCTAACGAATTGAATGATTTAACTTTATAGCTCTACATAGTTTCTAACAAGAATTTTTTGCATGGACAAGGCAAATTCACGCGTCAATAGCTAGCGCTTTAGTTGTATTAATTCCGACTAAAGCGCTAGCTCCCCCAATCCATGGGGGTTGTATGCAAGTGAATTTAACGCAGCCTCACCCCAGTGAAAAAAGGCCGTTTGAAACATATTATTCAACCACGTTGAGGTTAATTAGCTCGATAACATATGTGACATTGCGTCTCATAATCTCTGGCCAATACTAACCAAAGGTTATTTATTTTTTACATATTGACTAATGTAAGGTTTAAGCTGCTGCGCCCATATTTCGTAGCCTTGTTTATTTGGATGTAATAGGTCAGGCATGATTGTTGTACTGAGCACTTCATTTTCATCCAAAAACGCATCATTAAAATTCGCAAACAAAATACCTTGTTGGTTAGCTAAATTTTTCAATAATTGGTTAGTAATTTCATTATTTTGTCGTTCAACGTCATTAGGCTGAGCTGAACGTGGGAAAATTGCTAATAATAAAATTGGGCTATGTGGGATTTTTTGCTTTAACAATTCAACTATTTTAGCAACCCCATTTTTTATATACTCGGGCTTGTCTAACCGATGACCCGTGTTATTCGTTCCTATCATAATAACCGTAAGTTCAGGTGTTAAGTTGTCCACTTCGCCATGCTGTAAGCGCCAGATCACGTTCTCGGTACGGTCGCCGCTAAAACCTAAATTCAGCGAGTTAATATCTGAAAAATGCGTCTTCCAAACCGATTTCCCGGTGTTTTCCCACCCATGAGTTATTGAGTCACCGATTAAAATTAAATCAGGATCGCTTTGTTGAGCTTCATCAAGTTTTTGTTGGTGGCGTTTAGCCCACCAACTAACCGACCAAAATTCATTGAGCATACTAGCAGTAACCGAACGTTTGTCCGCAGTTATGCAATCAAAATTAGCATCTTGATTATTGGTATAACGAATATTACGCAATTCAATATCTCCGCTACCTCGGGTGATTAAATGAAATGGCGTCTTCACTTGATTCAGTGCGTCAGCAGATTCAACCAGACAATTTAGCGGAATATAAAGTGGCTGCCAAGCTTTGCCATCGCGATCCTGTGCCCAATCCCTTAACTTAATTTTTGAACGACAAGCGTGTACACAGCTGACACCAATTTCAATCGAAGCTTTTTTAATTTTTTCAAATTTAACATCTAATGCCAATACACCCGCAGAATAATAGCGTGATAGATTCAGCGCCGGCTTTGACTGAGTATATAAATTCAATGAATCGCTTTTTTGATAACTTAAATGTAATGTTTTATCAGTATCAGATGTAAGCTGAGTTAATTTCCCATGACCAGGTTCAATTTTTAGTACTGAATTAGTCAGGATCTTAGCGCCCTTATTTTGCTGCTTAAGATATATGTCTGTCTCACCTTTTAATGTTTTGTGGTAAATGACTTTATCGGTACTTGAGCCTATGTTTAAATCTTGCTTAATTGCTTTATTGTCGGAGCAGGCCGTGCTCAAAACTCCCACAACAATGAATCCAAACGGTTTAAGTTTAAGCATAAAATACCTTATAAAAGTAATAGTAAGAAAGACTTAAGTCATAAATTAAAATGACTAAACTAACCATATTTTAATCATTTCATATAATATGAAATATTTTTAATGTGGCATTCGCAAGAAATAAGTGTTTTAGCTTAACGTTTTATTCCTCTACCCTTTATTTATTGGCGCATAGCGATAATGGTAAGCACTGTGCGTTCATACTAAGCTAGTACAAACTCAGCAGTGCGTTTATATTTAAGCTCGTTGTATCTTCACCATTATCGTTTTTTAGTGACTGAAATATTGTCAATATAATATTCGACCCCGCTGGCAGTTCCTTCTATGTAAATATAAGTCCCAGCATCCGTCCCATCAACAGTATGTGTATATTCACCCGTTAATAAAGTCCAGTTGGTATTATTAACCTCTACTTGATACGCAGCTGAATTGTAATGGTCGCCTGCGTCATCTGTTAATTTTACACTTAAAGATGCTTTATCTAACTCTGCATTGGCAAGTTTTACGTAAGCCGACATTAAATACGTTTTTCCTGCTTCTAATGTAACCGTGTGTGCTATCCCATTCCAGTTATCTGTTCTAGCCGTTGCTTTAGCCGAATATAGGCCTTGATAAACATGCGCCGATTCTAATTCAACTTGGGTTTCCCCATGACCAAACCAAGGAGCTGTGTTATTCGCTTCAAAACCAGAATTGTTAATTAACTCCACCGGATCATTAGTTTCAGATTCATTGTCATTTGGTTCTAGTTCTGGCATTGGGTCAGCGTTTAGTGCGTCTGCAAAACCTTGCAAAGCGGGCTTAGGATTAAAATCATTATCAAACAATAATGGCCAATCTGTGTTGTCTGTTAATGCCGTAATCCAGCTGTCTTTATCACTTATGCCCCACACTGTAATACCACCACGAAGTGATTTAGGAACAACAGCTAAATACGTGCTTACAATATTCAAATATCTTTGTTTTTCTGCAATAAAGGGAGTCAGTTGGCCATTGCAATTGTTGTCATTCATTTGGATATCAAGCTCAGTAATTTTAACTTTCAAGCCTAAATCGACTACTTTCTGTAATTGTTTCGCAAACTGAACTTTATCAGGTAGAGCCTCGTTAATATGCATTTGAAAACCAATTCCATCTAGTGGAATATCATTTTCTTGGAACTGCTTAGCCATCTCAACAATTCCATCTAGCTTAGCGTCATTCCAAGATATATTATAATCATTATAATAAAGTTCAGCATCTGAATCGGCTTCTCTGGCTTTTTTAAAAGCGAATTCAATAAATTCATCACCGATATTTGGATGCCAAACAGACGCTTGACGCTGGTCTTCACCATGGCCGTCGTTTACAACATCCCAGCTTGCTACTTTTCCGGCAAAGTGGCTGGCACCTTGAAATACATGATTCTCCATAATATCAACCCAAGCTGACTTATCACCGGAAAAATTTGTATCCAAGTAGGAATTTGACTATGCCAAACCAATACGTGGCCATGTAATGTTAGCCCATTATTATTTGCATAATTAACCAACGCATCAGCTTCTGTAAAATTAAAAGTACCCTGACTGGGCTGCAATGCATCCATTTTCATTATGTTTTCGGCAGAAATTTGGCTAAAGTGTTTCATTACAACGGAACTACGTTTGCTACTTGTAAGCACACTATTACTTGCTTGACCTGCAGGTACGGCAACACCTATAAGGATTTGAGTTAATGACTTTAAACTGTCGACTGTGACTGGCGAAAACTCGGCCAAATTAGATAAAGGATCCAATTTCACTGAGATATCGTCAATATAATAATCAATACCGCTGGCTGGTCCTTCAATATAAATATATCTGTTTTATTTTCAATATTATTATTAAAAGTGCCTGATAACTCGACCCAACCACTATTGTTAGCTTGAGCACTTGCAACTGCTATATATTCATCTTTACCATTTGAAGTTACTTTAACACTTAGCTTAACCGTTTAATCAGAACTATTAACGAGCTTAACCCAAGCAGACATTTGATAAGCTTTATTTTGTTCAAGCAGACCAACCAAACTATGCAATGGTGCATTCCATGAGTCTGTACGTCCAGTTATTTTACCGCTATAAGCGCCACTGTGTACTTTTTCAGTTGAGGCTTCAATAATCGAAACACTATCATTGGTAAGCCAATTAGATGCATTACCTTGTTCAAAATCTGGATTCAGCATTCTCCGTTTCTGGTTTATCCTTTTCGCCTTTGCTTTCCTCTTCGCCTGAGCTTTCGTCTTCGTCTGAGCTTTCGTCTTCGTCTGAGCTTTCGTCTTCGCCTGTGCTATCAGCTTCATCTTGGTTATAGTTTTTTTTCACCAAGAGGTTTTTTAATTTCATCTTCATCAATAGAACAACCAGAAATACTTATAATAGTTGCTAGTAATATGCTTATTTTATTTTTAATCTTCATGAACAACCTTTTAGTAAAATTGACATTATAAGATTAAAATAATAAACATCTTTTTATTTATATGTCAATAAAACGTTAAAAATTAATAACATTTGAAGATAATTGACTATAAGATCAAAAAAACCGCTGAATTCGGACAACTATCAGCGGCTTGAAGTTAATAAAATAGCCATTTATTTATAAGGCTGTATGGTTTTAATTTTGCCATCATCATCATGAATTAACTCTGTCATTTTAACCGAACGTAGATGTGATTGCCCTCCAGACAACATACAATCATGATAAAACAAGTACCAATTTCCTTGGTATTCGGCAATTGAATGGTGTGTAGTCCAACCTACAACGGGCTCTAAGATAACGCCTTGATAAGTAAAAGGGCCAGTGGGAGATTCACTAGTTGCATATGCAATCATATGAGTATCGCCTGTAGAGTAAGAAAAATAATACAACCCATCATATTTATGTACCCAAGGTCCTTCAAAAAATCGTCTTTGAGTATCCCCTTGCTGAATCAAATTTCCTTTTTCATCAAGAATCTGAATATCTTTGGCTGGCTCAGCAAATTGCAGCATATCCTCTGATAGTTTAGCGACTTTTGGCATGATCGCTGCTTCATTATCTTGAGGATAATTGTCAACTGAATTAAATTTACCCTCTGTCCAATTTTGAAGCTGACCACCCCATATACCACCAAAATAAATATAGTAATCTTCACCATCCTGGTACACCGCAGGATCAATACTAAAACTTCCTTGTATTGCTTCAGGTTCAGCTGTAAATGGGCCCTCCGGTTGTTTGCTACGTGCAACACCTAGCCTAAAGATGCCATCGTGATCACGCGCAGGAAAATACAAATAATAATGACCATTTTTATGTGCCGCATCTGGAGCCCACATTTGACAACTCGCCCAAGGTACATCATCCACATCAAGCACTTTTCCATGATCAGTTACTTCTCCCTTAACATCACTCAAAGAAAGTACATGGTAGTCTTTCATGGCGTATTGATCGCCATTATCATTAAGTGGCTGATCTGTTTCTATATCATGTGATGGATAAATATAAATCCTATTATTGAAAACATGCGCAGAAGGGTCTGCGGTATAAATATGCGTAACCAAAGGAGGCGCTATTGCAATTAAATTATTCGCTTTTTTTAAATCCATCGCTTGCTTAAGCTCGGCATCACTTTTTATTACATTAGTACCTTTTGGCATCTCACCCTCTCAATAACGCTTGTGTAACCAATTGATTACATAAAATACAGTTAACTTTTAATCCTTTAATTATACGCCCCACAAACAAATAGTCAAATAAACAATAAGATTGAAATCGTATGAAAATTAGATAAATAAATCATTGAGATAATAAAGTATTTAATTTTTGAGCTTTCGAAACTTCCTTTTTGATGACTAATATTGATAAAAATATTTTATTCAATAAATTATTTTATATGTTCACCGCTAATTTTAACTAGGGAAACAAAGCAACATGTATAAATTTCACTAACCTGCTGAATTTAAAATATATTTAAATAAATTTGTTAGGTACTTTCTTAAAATCGAAGATGATTTTTAAATTAGTTGGGGCATAGCATATCGCTAACGTTAATCTAGACTGGTGATTTGAGATCTACCTATAAAATTTAATGACAATATGTTATAGTCAACTTGTTTAATACAGATAATAATTCGGTTATAAATTAAAGTATATTTGCACCAATTCAATATTGTAAAAATAATATTGAATAACCTTTTATCAGAGCAAGTCCTCTCGCTGTACGATTTGGCCCTTAAATTTTTAAACAGTAAAAGAAAAATTAGACTATAAATGAATAATAAAACCCAACTACTCGCTGCTGAAATGGATAAAGAAGAACAACTGCCAGATGACTGTATGAAAAATTTATCAGTCGATAACTTAATTTACGCTATGGATCAGGGCAAATTAAAAGTATTACTCGCTAAATATAAGCATGGTATTGCTGCCAATAAATGGGGATTAATTGGGCATTGGGTTAAACTTGATGAAAATTTAGAAACAGCTGCTTACCGGGTCGTAACACAAGCAACAGGAGTTACTAATTTTCACTTAGATCAACTTGCGACATTTGGTAAAGTTAACCGCTACCCGCTTCGACGAATTATTACCGTTGTTTACTATTCATTAGTTAGACTGGAAGAAACCAATATTATCCATGGTGAGAATACCCATGAGGTTGCTTGGTTTGATGTGAAAGCATTACCTGAATTGATTTTTGATCATGACGAAATAGTGCAAGCGTCACTTGAACATTTAAAGTATAAAGTTCGGCATGAGCCTATCGGCTTTAGTTTATTACCTGAAAAATTTACCTTATTACAGCTACAAGAAATATACGAAGCCATTTTAGATATTAAATTAGACAAACCTAATTTCCGCCGAAAGATCCAGAAAATGAATTTATTGATAAACTGTAAAGAAAAACAAAAAGATGTGGCACACAGAGCGGCCACTCTATACCGTTTTGATATCAATGTTTATGAAAAGCTAAAAGATTTTGGTTTTAATTTTGAATATTAAATTTTACATGAACAAAAAGCGTTAACTTACGGGGCAAGGTTATTATTATTTTACCTAGGGTCTGTTGACCTTTTGGGTACAATTTTGCAGCAGTTTGTTTGGTATTTATACAAGGCATAGCGATTGACGTGTAGTGGGCTACATAAATGAGCTATAAAGACTTTATGCTCCTGCAAAGTCACCTTACCCCACATCCATGTGGGGCAACACAGTAGAAATGCTAAACAAACGCTGCCCTTCGGGTTCGTCCTAAACGCTTTTTGCTCTTTGTTGCCTGCATGGATGCAGGTACTTAGCGTGAGCAGGATGCGGTAGCTGTGCTCGATATTGACATAGAATAACTATGCTACATATCTCGCGTCGCGATCAAAAAGCGTTTAGTTAGAACAAAATTTGTACTCCAAACGTCAACAGACCTTAGTTTCTCTTAAATTATTATCTCTAAGCACACCTTCACCTCTTCTTTTTAATATATTTTAATTTTTCTTTAGGTTAGTCGCTGCATATTAACGTGCTTCAAACGTTAACAAGGTCTAATATTGTATTTTCCCGAAGCTTGGATAAAAGTTAACTAACCTCAACTCGAGTTAAGGAGTATTCTAACTAATACATTGGGTTTATATAACGTCAATAAAACTTAATCTGTCGCGCATTATTTTTCACCAAACGACAGATACAAAAAAACCACTACAATTTCATGTAGTGGTTTTTTTAAGCGTTAAATAATAATTAAATTATTTAGCTGCTTTTTTCTCTTTCTCAGCTGCAATTACTGCATCAGCAACATTGTTAGGACAAGCTGCATAATGTGAAAATTCCATTGAGAATTGACCACGACCTGAAGTCATAGTACGCAAGTGACCAATGTAACCAAACATTTCTGATAATGGAACGTCTGCTTTAACACGAACACCAGTTGCGCCCGCTTCTTGGTCTTTAATCATACCACGACGACGGTTAATATCACCGATAACGTCACCAACATGATCTTCTGGCGTAAATACGTCAACTTTCATGATAGGTTCAAGTAACTGAGGACCTGCTTTAGGCATTGATTGACGGAATGCACCTTTAGCTGCGATTTCAAATGCAATTGCAGATGAATCCACGGCGTGGAAGCCACCGTCAAATAATTCTACTTCAACGTCTAATGTAGGGAAGCCAGCTAAAACACCTTCTGCCATCATGCCTTTGAAGCCTTTCTCAATTGCAGGGAAGAATTCTTTAGGAACGTTACCACCAACAACCGTTGAAGAAAAAGTAAAGCCTGAGTTTGCTTCGCCTGGCTTGATGCGATAATCAATTTTACCAAATTGACCAGAACCACCAGATTGCTTCTTGTGCGTGTAGCTATCTTCGATTTCACGAGTAATAGTTTCACGGTATGCAACTTGTGGTTGACCTACATCTAATTCAACACCGTAAGTACGTTTTAAGATGTCTACTTTGATATCTAAGTGAAGTTCACCCATACCTTTAAGGATGGTTTCGCCTGAATCATCATCAGTTTCAACTTGGAAAGATGGATCTTCTGCAACCATTTTACCAATTGCAATACCCATTTTTTCTGTTGAACCTTTATCACGAGGTGCAACCGCAATTGAGATAACTGGATCTGGGAAAATCATAGGTTCAAGTGTACAAACATTTTTAGGATCACATAAAGTATGACCCGTTTGTACATTCTTCATACCAACAATAGCGATAATGTCACCAGCATGGGCTGAAGATAATTCTGAACGCTCATCTGCATGCATTTCAACCATACGGCCAATACGCTCAGTTTTACCTGTTGCCGCATTAAGTACAGTGTCACCTTTATTCAATTTACCTGAGTAAATACGGATAAAGGTTAATGCGCCAAAACGGTCATCCATAATTTTGAATGCTAAAGCACGGAACGGTTCGTCAAGAGAAACAGTAGCAACTTCGCCAGTTGGCTCACCGGTTTCTTCATCAGTCAATTCTTGTGGCTGAACTTCTGTAGGAGACGGTAAATAATCAGTAACAGCGTTCAATACTAATTGAATACCTTTATTCTTGTATGCAGAACCACAGAAAGTTGGGAAGAAAGATAAATTATGTGTACCTTTACGGATACAATCTTTAATTTGATCCATGGTAGGCTCTGTACCTTCTTCAAGGTATGCCATCATTAAATCTTCATCTTGCTCTAATGCAGTTTCAATTAAAGCTTCACGGTATTCAGCCGCTTTTTCAACCATATCTGCTGGAATATCAGTTACGTCAAAATTCTCAGGTAAACCAGAATCATCCCAGATATATGCTTTTTGTTCTAATACGTCAACAACACCGCTAAAGTCATCTTCAATACCAATTGGTAAAGTCATAACAAGCGGAGTAGCTGCTAAAACAGTTTCAACTTGCTTAACAACGCGATAAAAGTCAGCACCCATACGGTCTAACTTATTTACGAAAATGATACGAGAAACTTCTGCATCATTTGCATAACGCCAGTTAGTTTCTGACTGAGGCTCAACACCACCAGAACCACAGAAAACACCAACACCACCATCTAATACTTTTAATGAACGATATACTTCAACCGTGAAGTCAACGTGTCCAGGCGTATCGATGATGTTTAAACGGTGATCATTCCAGAAACATGTAGTTGCTGCTGATTGAATCGTAATACCACGCTCAGCTTCTTGATCCATGAAATCCGTTGTAGTTGAACCGTCATGAGTATCACCAATTTTATGGATTTTACCGGTTAACTTAAGAATACGTTCTGTGGTGGTAGTTTTACCCGCATCAACGTGGGCAAAAATACCAATATTTCTATATTTAGATAAATCAGTCATTGTTTTACTCTACTAATTATGTGTCAAGAATTTATACCAAAACTCTGCAGAAATCAGTTCTTCAGATAACTTGGGTATATAATGCGCGATAGGATACAGGATTTTTAGAAAAATGTATGAAATTTTTTCTTTTCTTACGCAATTAGTTTCTTTCCAGCGAAAAAACTAAATTTCCTACCGCTGTGTCTGTAATATATTACAAAAATATAACCATTTTTTTGGTTAGATAAATCGTAAAATCAATTCGCCAATAACTTGCAGTTACTTATTATTTAATGTGGGAATATGAATTAACGGGCGCAGTCTACCACAATATGGGAGCTGGCTAAATAACCTAAAAACAGATTAGGAATCAATCAAGCCTGTAAATAAAAAATATGACTAATTTAAGCCAGATAAAACATAAAAGCGAGTAGAATTTGTTTAAAATTCGTACTCGCTGATTAGAGATGTAGCGATTGTTTTAAATCACTACCTTAATTAAGCTTTAGCTCTTTCTTGTAAAATTTTAACAGCCGGTAACTCTTTACCTTCAACAAATTCTAAAAAAGCACCACCGCCAGTTGAAACATAAGAAATTTTGTCTGCTAAGTCCCATTTATCGATTGCCGCTAATGTGTCACCACCGCCGGCAATGGTAAACGCTTGGCTTTCTGCAATGGCTTTAGCCACTGTTTCTGTACCTTTTGAAAATGCATCAAATTCAAAAACACCACATGGACCGTTCCAAATAACCGTTTTTGCATTTTTAACAATTTCAGCTACACGAGCTGCAGACTCTGGACCATAATCGATGATTTCTTCATCAGCTTGTACTTCACTAGCTGCTTTCGTTTCAGTTTTAGAGTCATGGCTCCAATCGCTAAAACCATCACGAGTTGTACGTACATCTGTTGCAAATACAACTTCAGTGGTGTCACGTAAGCGCTGTGCTTCTGGAATTAAATCGGCTTCGTATAAAGAGTTACCCACTTCGTTACCTGCAGAAGCAACGAAAGTATTTGAGATGCCGCCGCCAACGACTAAAGTATCAACAATTTTAGAAAACGCATCTAATACGGTTAATTTAGAAGAAACTTTTGAGCCGCCAACAATAGCAACAACCGGACGCTCTGGATTACCCAAAGCTTTTCCTAACGCATCAAGCTCTTGAACCAATAAAGGACCAGCACATGCTACAGGTGCAAATTTAGCAACACCATGAGTAGAAGCCTGCGCACGGTGAGCAGTACCAAATGCATCCATTACAAACACGTCACATAAAGCGGCTAATTTCTTTGACAAAGCTTCATCATCTGCTTTTTCACCAACATTAAAGCGGACATTTTCTAATACGACAACTTCGCCAGCTTTTGCTTCAACGCCATCTAAATAATCACTTGCTAAACGAACAGGTGCATCTAATTGTTCATTTAAGTATGCAACCACAGGTGATAATGAATACACTTGCTCAAATTCACCTTCCGTTGGACGACCTAAATGAGACATAACCAATACAGCCGCGCCTTTTTCTAGCGCAGCTTTAATGGTTGGAATAGCAGAATCTACACGAACAGTTGATGTGATGTTTTGTGCATCATCAAAAGGCACATTTAAATCTTCACGAATTAAAACCGTTTTGCCATTTAAATCTAGGTCAGTCATTTTGATTACTGACATAAGCGAATCTCCAATTATTTTTAAAATATAAATTTATTATGTTGTTTAAAACCCAATAACTGAAATTAACAACATGATTGCTTTTACAAGCATCAATTGAGCTACCATCAATTGATGTTAATCATTCCTTGCCGCCGATTTATTCAGCGGACATCATTGCTCGGCATGTGTCTAACATGCGGTTAGCATAACCCCATTCGTTATCACACCATACTAAAACTTTGACTAATTTATTATGACTTACTCGAGTCTGAGTACCATCTAAAATACATGAATGTGGATCATGATTAAAATCTATAGACACCAAAGGCGCTTCGGTGTAATCCAATATGCCTTTTAACTCGTTCGATGCAGCCTCTTTAATAACTTGATTTATTTGGTTGATACTTGCTTCTTTTTCAATCGTAATACTCAAAACTAGGGCGGTCACATTGACTGTTGGCACACGAACCGAAATAGCCTCAAACCGACCTTGGAATTTGGGTAAAATTCTTTCAATGCCCGCAGATAAACGGGTATCTACCGGAATAATTGATTGACTAGCCGCTCGTGTCCGCCTTAAATCCTGATGATAAGAATCAATAACCGGCTGATCATTCATGGCTGAATGTATTGTTGTAATACTGCCACTTTCAATGCCAAAGGCTTGATCTAATACAGTAATCACTGGGACGCAGCCATTGGTGGTACAAGACGCAGCAGAGACGACCCTATCACGGCGCGTTAATACTTGTTGATTAACGCCGTAAACGATAGTCGCATCCATGTTATTATCACCTGGGTGAGATAATAATACCTTGCTTGCACCTTGACGTATATGAACAAAAGCATCCTCAAACCCAGAAACTTGCCCTGAACATTCAAAAACCACGTCAACTCGCATGTTTGACCAAGGTAATTCAGATATTTTTTGTTCATTCAACAATTGAATGAGCTGACCATTAATCTGCAAGCGATTATTTTCAAGTGAGACATCGGCATTAAATTTACCGTGAGAGGTGTCATATTTTAATAGATGTAAAATAGATTCAGGTGAAGCCAGTTCATTAATCGCGACGATTTTGAACTCATCAGCTAGGCCATATTCATGTATTGCACGAACGACACTTCGTCCAATTCGGCCAAACCCATTAATCGCAACTCTAATAATGATGGTATCTCCAAGCGCAAAAAGGCAGACTTAAAGCCTGCCTTTTTCAGTTCATAAAGCTAATAATTAGCCTAATTTTTTAACCGTAGCAACTACGTTTTCAACAGTAAAGCCAAAGTGCTTGAATAACTCACCGCCTGGTGCAGATTCACCAAAGGTTGTCATACACACAAAACCACCGTTGAAACCAACATACTTGTACCAATAGTCAGCATGAGCTGCTTCAATTGCAACACGCTTAGTAACAGCAGCTGGTAATACTGATTCTTTATATTCTGCAGTTTGTGCATCAAAAGTATCCGTTGAAGGCATAGAAACAACGCGTGCTTTAATCCCTTCGTCAGCTAATGCTTTAACTGAATTTACCGCTAATTCAACTTCTGAACCAGTCGCAATTAAAATAACATCTGGTGTACCGTCTGTATCAACTAATACATAACCACCTTTTTCAATGTTAGCGACTTGTTCAGCAGTACGCGTTTGAGCCGCTAAACCTTGACGGCTAAAGACTAATGCAGTTGGCGCTTTTTGACGTTCAACCGCTACTTTCCATGCCACTGCAGATTCAGTCGCATCACCAGGACGCCATGTAGACATATTTGGTGTCATACGTAAATTAGCGACTTGTTCAATAGGTTGGTGAGTTGGACCATCTTCACCTTGACCAATTGAATCGTGCGTATAAACAAAAATATTTTGAATGCCCATTAATGCAGACATACGTACCGCATTACGTGCGTATTCCATAAACATCATGAAAGTTGCACCGTAGTTGATAAAACCGCCGTGTAATGAGATACCGTTCATGATACCTGACATACCGAATTCACGCACACCATAATGGATGTAGTTACCAGCAGCATCATCTTGAATACCTTTCGAACCTGACCATAATGTTAAGTTAGAACCGGCTAAATCGGCAGAACCACCTAATAATTCAGGTAAGATAGCGCCAAATGCTTCAATAGTACTTTGTGATGCTTTACGTGATGCTACTTTTTCACCTTTTGCTTGTGTTTCAGCGATGAAAGCTTGCGCTTTTTCAGCAAAATCAGCAGGTAAATCACCTTTAATAACACGACGCTCAAACTCAGCTGCTAACTCAGGATAAGCCGCTTTATAAGCTTCAAATTTAGCTTCCCAAGCTTTTTCTTTTGCAGTACCAGCTTCTTTGGCATCCCAACCTGCATAAACGTCTGACGGAATCTCAAACGGTGCATGTGGCCATTGTAAAAATTCACGTGCTGCTGCAATTTCTTCATCACCTAATGGAGCACCATGACAATCATGGCTACCTGATTTATTAGGCGAACCTAAACCAATAATTGTTTTACAACAAATCATTGTTGGTTTGTCAGTCACTGATTTAGCTTCTTCAATAGCAGCTTTAATTGCTTCAGGATCGTGACCGTCTACACCTTCAACAACGTGCCAGCCGTATGATTCAAAACGTTTAGGTGTATCGTCGGTAAACCAACCTTCAACATGACCGTCGATCGAAATGCCATTGTCATCCCAAAATGCGATTAATTTACCTAGACCTAAAGTACCAGCTAAAGAACAAGCTTCATGAGAGATACCTTCCATTAAGCAACCGTCACCTAAGAAACAGTATGTGAAATGATCAACGATATCGTGGCCTTCACGATTAAACTGTGCTGCTAACGTTTTTTCAGCAATAGCAAAACCAACTGCATTAGAAACACCTGCGCCTAATGGACCAGTCGTGGTTTCAACACCTTCAGTATAACCATACTCTGGATGACCTGGCGTTTGAGAATGCATTTGACGGAATTGTTGTAATTGCTCCATAGGCAAGTTGTAGCCTGACAAATGAAGTAATGAATAGATCAACATTGAGCCGTGACCGTTAGATAAGATAAAACGATCTCGATCTGGCCACTTTGGATTTGTTGGATTGTGGTCTAAAAAATCACACCATAATACTTGAGCGATGTCAGCCATCCCCATAGGCGCACCCGGGTGACCAGATTTAGCTTTTTGAACCGCGTCCATACTCAATACACGGATAGCGTTAGCAAGTTCTTTGCGTGACGACATTTTAACTCCTTAAGTTAACCATTTCTTGGTAGCGTCGAATATATAAAATGACTGCCGATCATATTCAATTTCAGCAGTATAAAATCGGGGGGTATTTTCGCTTACACAAACGTTAAGTGCAAATATTTATCGCATATATCGGCTATTTTCGAGTATCGTAAGACAAATATGATTTAGGTTAATTATTAAATATACTATTTAAAGAATAAAATTTAATTTTTTGTGCATCGTCAGACAAAATATGGCTCGGGTCAGTAGGTACATAAACGCAGATTAAATTCAGTTAACATTTAAATCTGCGCTAGTTCATTGGGTAAAAGATAGGCTTAAAATTAAAAGACGATTTGTCCTCTTATTTGTCCGCTCGGATTAGCTGGCGTATGAATATTAATATAGTGACCGGCATCAAGAAACGTATCTAAAACACTTTGCTCAAGCATGGTGTTATCTGGTGTCATCCAAATGTTAGTATCTGAACTATCTTGCTCAAGCGCAACGACGACATCGCCATTTACACCTAAAATACCAGCATGGATATGTGCAGCAGTGGCATCACTTACCCCAGAAGTCACCGCTTTTAGCTCAAGCTCATTCGTAAGTAAATACACTAAAGCATAACCACTGCCCATCGCATCTGTTGTAACAGCTGGCACCTCTTGGCTGCCACTAATAGGAAATGTCAGTAAATTAAAATGATCCGTTAAAATTTGACCGCGGATTTCACCACCCGCATTAGCTGGTGTATGCACATTCACATAATGTCCGCCATCTATTAAAGTATTAAACACAGCTTCGGTTAAATTAGTATTCGCAGGCGCCTTCCACACATTCATATCATCTGTAGATTGCTCTAATCCCACTAATACCCCTCCATTTGTGCCTATTCGACCAGTATGAATATGGGCAGCAGTGGCATCACTTACCCCAGAAGTCACAACTTGTAATTCAAGCGCATAATCATTCATATCAATCAGAGCATAACCGCTGCCCATTGCATCTGTACTAACCGCTGGTACTTCTTGTTCACCATTTAAAGCAAAGGTCACTAACGCAAAGTTATCCGCTAAAATTTGACCACGAATTTCACCTGATGGGTTTTCACTCGTGTGTACATTCACATAATGCCCACCCGATAATAGAGTTTCGGCCGTGCCACTATCTATCATGGTTTCACTAGGCGTTACCCATTGAGATGCATCTGCACCTTGTGATAATGCAATTGCAACGCCACCATTTGTACCCATTCGTCCCGTATGAATATGTGCTGCATTAGCCCCTTCAAGCGCCATCGCTGTCACTTTTAAATCTAACTCACCAGATGTTTGATGATAAGTCGCATAGCCATAACCCATGGCGTTTGTATCGACTGCCGGAACTTCCTGCTCGCCTGATAACTTAAAAGTGAATAGGATAAAATCATCTGTTAAAATCTGTCCACGTAAAGCACCGGAGGGATTCTCTTGAGTATGAACATTGACATACCAGCCACCATCCAGCATTTCTTCTACTGCGGCCTGATCTAACATAGTTTCTTCAATATAATACATACCCGAGGTTTCACTTGGCTCAAAAGCAAAAGCAACGTCGCCATTCGTGCCTACGTAACCTTGATGAATATGAGCAGCAGAAAAATTATCCACTTCGGTGGCATCTAACTTAGCTCTAAACTGCATTCGATCTTCATCATATTCAATAATAGCTTCTGCTTTGTTATCGGACGTGACGCTGGGCACTTCTTGCGAACCAGATAAGACCACATTAAATGTATTACTCACTTTAAATTCTTCTGGATCTGAATCATTATCAGAGCCAAAATCTAAAGAGCAAGCAGTCAAACTGAGTACCAATAAATAAATTAAATATTTTTTCATAACTAAATCCTTCTATGTATCTCTAATAAACTGCATACCAATAATTTGGTAGCGTCCTAGGTGTGATATTTATTAAGTTTAGTTTTATAGACAAAATTAACCAGTCCAGAATTAAAATACAGTTATATCCTAAAAATAATTCAGAAAGTCACTAAAATAATAGTCACAGTCGTTAATTAAGGTATACCTAGGTTAATTCTGCTGGGGAGGGCCGCAATTATTGAGGTCACTTAAAACTAATGAAAGTATAAACTTACATTTAACGTACGTATTAATTTACAAAAATAAAGTTTTTATTGTGATATTAATTTTAGAATAGACAGCTACATTAAAAATGTAGCTGTCAGTCAGGAGATGCAATAAAGGAAGGTTCTAATTTGCTAATCATAAATGTCACTGCTTAGCGCTCAATGATTACAGTAGCAACAGCATGTGTTTGCTCATCCGATATGCTAATGTGAACTTTAAAAGGACGCTTAAGTAAGGATTCAGCCACCCCACTTATAGACATTACAGGCGCGCCAGATTCCAAGTTTGAAATGTTAAAATCCTGAAAACTGACACCTTTTGCTATGCCTGTACCTACGGCTTTAGCGGCTGCTTCTTTTGCAGCCCAGCGTTTAGCTAAAAAACGCTGCTGTTGTTTATGATGTAAAAATAATTCATATTCAGATTGGGTCAGAACCCGCTTTGCAATTTTGGTTAACTGGGCGGGTTTAAATCGGGCAATTTCAACAATATCTGTCCCTAATCCGATAATAGCCATTTTTAATCGTGCTCCAATTTAGCTAAGCTTAAGCTCGGGCTTCTAGCATTAAAGCACGCATATCACTTACCGCTTTTGCTAAGCCGTCTATTGCAGCACGGGCGATAATCGCATGCCCTATATTCAGTTCAATTAATTGTGGAATAGCGGCAACAGGTTTTACATTATGGTAATGTAAACCGTGCCCGGCATTCACTTTTAAACCAATTGAATCGGCATAGGCCGCTGCTTTTGCAATACGTTTTAGCTCAGACTCTGCTGCCGCTTCAGTTTTTGCATCAGCATAACCGCCGGTATGTAACTCAATATAAGTTGCGCCTGATTTTTTAGCCGCATCAATTTGCAAATGGTCTGCGTCAATAAATAATGATACTTGGGTACCACCAGCGGTTATACGTTCAACCGCTGTGATCATTTTATCGATTTGGCCGGCTACATCTAAGCCACCTTCGGTTGTTAGCTCTTCACGTTTTTCGGGTACTAAACAACAAAATGCTGGTTTAATTCGCTCTGCGACTCTAATCATTTCATCTGTCACGGCCATTTCTAAATTCATTCGAGTTTGAATGGTTTGCGCCAGCACATCTACATCTCTGTCTTGTATATGACGTCTGTCTTCACGTAAATGAATAGTGATCCCATCTGCACCTGCATGTTCAGCTACAGCTGCCGCATGGACTGGATCTGGATAACTGGTACCTCTGGCTTGGCGAAGGGTTGCAATATGATCAATATTAACCCCTAGTAAAATTTCTTTCATGCGATTCTCTCTTAATTCGAATAGTAAGTTATTAGCGCTTGTACTTAAATAAATCTCGGCTTTTTAATGGTCGGCCCATTAATAAAATATCTAACCACCAACGCATAAATATTTTGCTTTGTTTTAACGTCGTGCCATTTTGCCATGAACGAGTCGCCATTTGCTGAATTTGCTCTCCCGTTAATTTAGGTGAAGCAACACCAAAATGATTAGCATTGGGTACCCAGCCTAAATCAGGTTGAAACTGATAATAAGCGTGCGGATTTAGGGGTTTACCCGTTATGGCACAATGAAAATAATCGGGCGCTAATCCCAGCTCATCAATTAAATCTAACTCAAAACAACGTAAGCTGGGTTCTATTGGCTGTGTATCATCTAGTAAATTTTGTAAGCAGCGAATATACCAGTCTAGACATTGCTCAGGCTGTAGCACTTGATGCAATAATTTAGCAATCAACTCGTTAATATACAAACCACTATACAATCGAGCACCTTTTAATGTGTCCATTGATTTAACAAGTTCACTACTTTGAATAAAAAACAGTTCACCATGGCCTTGCACAGTATGAATTAAATATAAATTGAAAGGGGTTAAATGGGCTTGGTTTTTACTGCGCCGAGCAAAGGCAGTTATTCGTCCGTCTCGCTCGGTGAGTAATTGGCATAAAAATGAGTTTTCACGATGAGGTTTTGCGTGTAAAACTATTGCTTGTTGCATTAATTAAACCGTGAAAAATGAGCGACGTTATTCGTCGCCGTATCCTAAGCTGCGAAGCGCTCTTTCGTCATCTGCCCAACCAGATTTTACTTTTACAAAAAGTTCAAGGTAAACTTTACAGCCCATCATATCTTGAATATCCATGCGGGCATCCCGGCCTATCACTTTAATTTTTTCACCGCCTTTACCAATCACTATTCGTTTTTGTGGTTCACGGCTCACTAAAATAGCGGCGTTAATTTTTAATACACCGTTAGGCTGGTGTTTAAATTGCTCTATTTCAACCGCCGTATCATAAGGCAACTCATCGCCCGTATTACGCATTAATTTTTCACGAATAATCTCGCTTACCATAAAACGCGATGAACGATCGGTAAAATAATCTTCAGGAAAATAATGTTCACAAGCTTGCAAGTTGCCCTCAACAATTTTTTCTAAATCTGCAACTTGTTCACCGTTTTCAGCTGAAATCGGAATAATATCTTTAAAATCGTGTTTGCTAGCTAACATTTGTAAATGCGGTAATAATTCACCTTTTTGTTTTACGTTATCTACTTTGTTAATCACTAAAACACAAGGCACACCCGCCTGTTTTATACGGTTAAGCACCATTTCATCGTCATCATACCAATGTGTGCCTTCAACCATAAAGAGAACCAAAGCAACATCAGAGATTGAGCTATGTGCTGCTCGATTCATTAAACGATTAATCGCTCGCTTTTCATCTGAATGCAAACCAGGTGTATCCACATATACAGTTTGATAAGCCCCTTTAGTATGAATACCAAGGACTCGGTGACGAGTCGTTTGTGCTTTTCTAGAGGTAATACTCACTTTTTGACCGACAATTCGGTTTACTAAAGTAGATTTACCGACATTAGGTCGCCCGACAATGGCAACAAAGCCACAATATGTTTCTGGAGTTGTCATATCAGTTTTAGCCTAAGATGAAGTTAATTGATTTAGCATAGCACGTGCTGCTTCTTGTTCCGCTTTGCGGCGACTTGAACCTTTACCCTGAGTTGATTGAGATAAATGTTCAATACAGCAACTGACGCAAAATGTTTGTTTGTGATCTTTTCCGGTAATACTCACAACTTGATATTGGGGTAATTCTTGCTTACGCCCTTGCAGCCACTCTTGTAATTGAGTTTTTGCATCTTTTTGCTCTTGTCCGGGTTTTAACGCTTTTAAACGGCTTTCATACCAATCTAAAATGATGGTTTTAATGGTGTTAATATCTGAATCTAAATAAATAGCGCCAATAATGGCTTCTACCGCATCTTCTAAAATAGAAGTCCGTCTATGACCTCCGCTTTTAAGTTCACCAGGCCCTAGAGTTAAATAGTCACTAATCAAAAAATCTTGAGCTAATTCAACTAAAGTTTCACCTCGAACCAAAGTCGAACGCATCCGGCTTAAATCGCCTTCTTTGCATTTTGGAAATTGAATATAGAGCTGCTCCGCAATCACAAAACTTAAAATCGAATCACCTAAAAATTCTAAGCGTTCGTTATGTACACTTTTTGCACTACGATGCGTTAAAGCTTGCTCTAGCAGGCTCTCATTGTTAAATTGATAACCAATGGCTTTACTCAGCTTGTTTAGTGGGTTAATCATTGCTTTCAATTTGGCTTGCTCCTGGTATACCGCCAATACGATTAAAACGAATATTACTTGGTAACCAAGAAGGTAGCCAATCGCTTTCATCGCGTTCAAACTCAAAACTCATCCAAATAAAGACAGCTTTACCCACTAAATTTTCTTCAGGAACAAACCCCCAAAAACGGCTATCTGTTGAATTATCGCGATTATCCCCAAGCGCAAAATAATGCCCTTCTGGTACTATCCACTCATCATTGCGAGCGGTCGCACTTTGCTTAAAGTAGCGTGGCGACATATCAGGCATACGGTAATTCAATAAAACGTCGTGTTTAACGCCGCCTAAATCTTCAACGTATCTATCTAACGAGTATGGTCCTTGGGTAAATTCACCTTTGTTTACTAAAGTCTTTTTCATTTCTTGAAATTGATCAGTACACTCGGTATTTTCTCCACAGGCAGGTAATACATATAAATATTTATTGCGATAAATAATCCGATCGCCCGGTAAACCCACAATTCGTTTTATGTAATCTAAGCGGATATCTTCTGGGTATTTAAACACAGCCACATCGCCACGCTCCGGCAAGTTTGTATCGATTAAAATATTATTGGCAATTGGGTTTCGAATGCCATAATCAAATTTTTCAACCAAAATAAAATCACCAACCAGTAAAGTTGGCATCATAGAACCAGATGGAATCTGAAACGGTTCATATAAAAAAGAACGAAGCACAAATACAAATGCAATAACCGGAAAAACCGATTGCGAAAATTCGGCGACCGAATTTTGTTGCAACATAGAGTCTTGTGTTTTTTGATCTAATTCAACACTCGATTTTGCCTGCACTGCTGCTAATTTTTGCTTGCGCTTAGGTGCCCACACTTTGGCATCAATCAACCAAATTAAACCAGTCGAAAGGGTTAATACAAACAATAAAACCGAAAAATAGCTGGCCATATAAGTTCCTAATTTTTAATATTATTTCCCAAGCTTTAACACAGACAAAAATGCTTCTTGAGGCACTTCAACGTTACCAAGTTGCTTCATTCGCTTTTTACCTTCTTTTTGCTTTTGTAAAAGCTTTTTCTTACGAGATACATCACCACCATAACATTTAGCGATAACGTTTTTACGCAACTGTTTAACCGTTGTTCGCGCAATAACATGCGCACCTATGGTCGCTTGAATTGCAATATCAAACATCTGGCGAGGAATTAAATCTTTTAATTTATCTGCCATTGCACGTCCACGAAATTGTGATTGGTCTCTGTGTGTAATTAACGCAAGCGCATCGACTCGCTCACCATTAATCAAAATATCGACCCGCACCATGTCAGAGAGTTCAAACTTTTTAAAACTATAATCTAACGAGGCATAACCACGGCTGGTTGATTTTAAACGGTCAAAAAAGTCTAAAACCACCTCTGCCATCGGAATATCATAAACCAAATTCACTTGGTTACCGTGATAGCTCATATTTTTTTGCACACCTCGTTTTTCTACACATAAAGTAATAACATTACCTAAATGCTCTTGAGGCACTAAAATACTACATTCAGCTATCGGCTCATAAATTGCTTCAATATTGCCAACTGGCGGCAAATCAGATGGATTATCAACCATGCTGATTGTGCCATTTTTTTCTTCTACTTTATAAACCACTGTCGGTGCTGACGTGATGAGGTCGATATCATACTCACGCTCTAAACGTTCTTGAATGATTTCCATGTGCAACATACCTAAAAAGCCACAGCGGAAACCAAAACCCAGTGCAGTCGAACTTTCTGGTTCATAAAAAAGTGATGCATCGTTTAAACTTAACTTGCCTAAAGCATCACGCAAATCTTCAAAATCATCAGACGAAATCGGAAAGATACCTGCATAAACCTGAGGTTTAACTTTTTTAAAGCCAGGTAATTGCGCTTCAGCAGGTTTTCGGCTATTCGTGATAGTATCACCAACAGGCGCACCTAAAATATCTTTAATCCCTGCAATAACATAACCTACTTCACCTGCTCGCAAGACACCTGTTTTTGTTTGCTTAGGGGTAAAAATACCAATTTGGTCGATGACATGCTCTTGGCCAGTTGACATCACTTTCATTTTCTCGCCGGCTTTAATTTCACCTTGCATCACTCGAACAAGCGATACAACACCTTGATAATTATCAAACCAAGAATCAATAATTAACGCTTGTAAAGGTACATCATATTCACCCTCAGGTGGCGGAATGCGGTGAACAATGGTTTCTAGTACATCTTCAATCCCGATTCCCGTTTTTGCTGAACAACGCACCGCATCTAATGCATCGATCCCGACAATATCTTCAATTTCTTCAGCCACTCTATCTGGCTCAGCCTGTGGTAAATCGATTTTGTTTAATACAGGCACCACTTCTAGTTCCATTTCAATCGCGGTATAGCAGTTAGCCAAAGTTTGAGCTTCAACCCCTTGTCCAGCATCAACAACTAATAACGCCCCTTCACAAGCCGCTAGAGAACGTGAAACTTCATAACTAAAATCAACATGGCCTGGCGTATCAATAAAGTTTAACTGGTATGTTTCACCATCTTTTGCCGTATAATTTAAGGTCACACTTTGTGCTTTAATGGTAATACCACGCTCACGCTCAATATCCATCGAGTCCAACACTTGTGCGGCCATTTCACGGCTAGTTAAGCCACCACAAACCTGAATTAATCTATCAGATAAAGTAGACTTGCCGTGATCGATATGTGCAATAATGGAAAAGTTACGTATGTGTTTGAATGTACTCAAATTATTCTCTCTGAAATTCGATTAGGTTTAAGTCGTGTATTGTGTCGTTGGCTCAACAAAAATAAATGTTCAAAACGGTTAGCCAATACTTAAACTTTCGTAAACGGTAAAAATTACTGCCATTATACACTTTATATTTTAGCTATAAAGCTTTGTTTAATTTTGGGCTAAGTGCTTGATGTAAACCAAAAGCTTTAACCTAAATGCATATATACAAGGTGAACAAAAACAATACAATTTCTGTATATTAATCCAGCTAAAAATCAAAATATATTAAACCCATTTGTTCAAAAAACAACTTTATGCCTCAATATTGTAAATTAAGGTACGAATATTGCCTACATCATCTATAGTTAAAAAACTTACGATGTAACAGCATCGCTAATTTACGCTAGCATCGTAATCAATCGTGATACTTAACTAGCTCATTTAAGGAGAAAAATATGGATTTAATTCGGATTATTTTCGCTATCTTATTACCGCCGCTAGGCGTGTTCTTGCAAGTTGGTCTTGGCGGGGCTTTTTGGCTGAATATATTACTTACATTATTAGGCTATATTCCGGGGATTATTCATGCCGTTTGGATCATTGCAAAACGTTAGCCCGTAATTTTTACAATAAGTTAAGTAAAAATAACCCAATAATGGAGCAGTAATATTGGAAACTTCAAGCACAGCAACCAAAACTAAGTATAAAACAAGGTTAAAGTTGCTGTGCTTTAGCCTTATTGTTTTAGTTATTTTGCGTCTTCTGGCGCCATTTTTCGTCCAGCAAATAGCCAACCGTTCGTTGCAAAACGCAGAGGGGATAACAGGTTCAATTGGCGATGTCGATTTACAACTTTATCGAGGCGCCTATAACATACAAAATATTGCCATTTATGCAATTGATTTAGACAATAACAAAAAACCTTTGTTAAGTATTAAACAACTCGATTTATCTTTGCTTTGGTCTGCACTTTTTAGCGGTAATATCGTCACGAAAATGCAAATACAACAGCCAGAAATTGTCATTTATGATAACGAACCCGATGTCACACCAACAGATGAACACCAAAAACTTACTAACGAAGATACTTGGATTGGGCTCGCCAATGATATTGTATTATTTTCGATTGATAAAGTGTCAATTTCTGATGGAAAAATCACCTTAATAAACTCGAAAAATGAAGACCAAACCAACACTTATATTTCTGATTTGCATGGGCAAGCAACCAATATCACCAATAGCCAAGAACTCAGCAAAAGCCTAGCGTCTCAATTTACTTTTACTGGGAAGCTAATGGGTGAATCATCGCTAAAATTAAAGGGGCAACTTGATACTTTAACTAAAAAAGCCAACTTTGACTTTAATGCCGAAATGCAACGGTTTCCAATTCAACACATAGATTCTGCAATTAAATTTTACACCCCATTTGATATAGAAGCTGGTGCGATTGATGGTGCTATGGAATTGGTCTGCAAAGACGGTCAAATTGATGGTTATTTAAAAGCAGGAATTTATGATTTAAATGTGTTTTCATGGCGCGAAGATATTGAACAAGACGACGATGGGCCACTCACCTTTATTTTTGAAAACACGATGGAGCTATTTGGCAATATTTTAGAAAACAACGATAGTGATTTAGTGGCCGCGCGCATTCCCATCAGCGGAACCTTGGATAACGCTGAAGTTTCAACGCTCGCCACGTTAATTTCACTGATTAAAAATGCATTTGTCGAAGCATTTGAAATGAAAGTAGATAATATTATTTCATTTGAAAAAAATGAAATTGAAGAAAATGACTAGTCAGATTGTACACACACAAATCCTGCAGGTTCATGCACTACATACGGCAAGTTTTGGTTTTGATTAAAGCGTTTAGTTAAAGGCCTCGCAAAATAAAACCCTAGCCAGCCAAATAACAAAGCAATCACTAAACTAATTAGCTCAAGCTGAATTAGAAAATGGCTGGCAATTAATGCCGCCATAAACAAAAATAAAGGCACACCATATAAAATAAACGCACCCGAAACTATGCTTTGTTCCGGCACAGCAACTGTTATTTGCTCTCCAGCAGCCACTTCATGAGCGCATTCAACCAATACATTATTTGATTTAGGCGTTAAAGATTTTGCAATCATGCCTGTACCGCATTCAGAATTATGAGAACAGGCATTACAGCTCGTTTTAATTTGAGTTTCGACCCAAATTAGATCGTTATTGTACCGCTCTATCACTGTCGCTTTTTCGTATAACATCTATTCCCACCGAATAGAGCTGATCAGTTTTTCTGCTGTTTTTAACGGAATTTTACCTATCACAGTCACTTCAGCCTGATTAATCTTTTTAGTTAAATAACTATTGGCGCCAGAACTTAAAGCCGCACTTGGAATTTGGTCTTCTCCATCAGTTCTTCTTAGGTAAACAGAAAACCAGACGACACCATCTGAAAGCATCACATAGTCAACCAATTGCTTGCGCCCAAACAAATAGTGGCGATCAACTTTAACAGGTTCAAACCCGTTTGGCATCCAATTGATGTCCCAGTCAACTGCTTTTATTGGCGCACTATTTTTAATGGTAAAGGCTTCTGGTAAATCGGCTTGGTGAATTTCATGTAATATATCGCTGGCTTCATTTGTGACTTGCAAATGTGAAACCTGCAATTGTTCCAAAATTTCACCTGCTCTTGAAACAATAGCAGCTTTTAACAATAGCCCCGTTTTTTCATGTAACCATAGCCAATAATTGTATCTATTATCGTCTTTGGCAATAACTCTAATTAAACGTGCAGGCAGGCCAGCAACCCGGCTTTTACCCATCAAATGGGCCACGTATGAAGCTTTAATTTGCTGTAAATCAGCTCGCAAAATTTCAGGCAAGGGCCCATGCGAAACCGTATCTTTAATACTATAAGCGGTTTGCTCTGGTTGCAGATACGTTAGCGTATCACCTTTGCGAATAAGTTGCTGGCCAGGTCCATTAAGCGAAGTTAAAATTTCGCGCTCTTGACCATCAATGGTGCCATGAAACCAACGCCAAGGATCCGCTTTGTCATTTTGAATAATAACGAATGACATTTCATAATTGAGCGTTTTAATAGCTTGGTTCATGCGTTCTAACCAAGCATTAGCATCTGACTGTGCCCAAGCTGTACTATAAATCAGGCAACTTGCCACTAACAAGTATTTTGCCCACCTAGCCAAACTTGAGGTCAGCGAAAAGATTATTTTAATTGATTGGCGGTTTAACTTGTTCAGGTTGACTTTCCTCTGCTGCTTCTAATGAATTGTATTGACGCGTCTTAAGCTGCTGCGCATGATCCATAATATACGCATTAATTCGCTGTCGTTGCAGAGCTGCTTCATTTGAGCTGATACTCGGATAAGCTTCAACCTCTTGCATGCTAACCGGATCTAGTGCACCACCGATCGGGAATGTTTGTAATACAGGTTGAGGAACATGAACCGCTTGTTCTTCTGCTTGAAATCCAACTACTAAAGCTGCTGCAAATGAAGCCGCTAACCCATATTGCATAGCAGGTCGGAAAAAACTAACCACTTTGTTCGATTTGACTTTTTCAGTCGCCGTTTGTTCAGCAGCGGTATGCTTTGCGTTTGGCGCTAATACAACCGGCTCTTTGTCTATCGCTTGAGCAATTTGATCAGCTATGTCTAAATTAAGTTGAGCTGGCAATTCGTTTCGCATCGCATCACCAATTAGATGATAGCGCCCAAAGCACTCAGCAAGTTTTGAATCCTGCTTTAACTTATCAAGCGTTTTACCTTGGTCAGGTTGGCCATCTATTAAAGCAGAAATATTTTCTTTCACTTTTGAACTCATACTCACTTCACTTATTTGCTCGAAAAAACAACAAGTTTATTCAACTTGCACATTTTAAAACTGTTAACCAATCCCAATTAGCTTAAGCTCGGTTTAACATAGGTTGTAAATTATTATCAATTGCCTCACGTGCTCTAAAAATACGTGATCGCACCGTCCCAACAGGACAATCCATAATATCTGCGATTTCCTCGTAACTCATGCCATCCATTTCTCTAAGCGTAATTGCCGTTTTTAAATCATCAGGCAAATTATCAATTGAGCTATAAATTGTTTGTTTTACCTCATCCGACATCAGCAAATTCTCTGGTGAACTATTTTCACGAAGTGAATCCGCACTATCAATAAATTCAGCATCGCCAATATCAATATCATTCACCGCGACTTTACGCGCTTGAGACGCGATATAATTTTTTGCGCTATTGACCGATATTCGATAAAGCCAAGTATAAAATGCACTTTCACCTCTAAACCCAGGTAAAGCACGATAGGCTTTAATAAAAGCTTCTTGTACAACGTCTGCAACATCGCCCGGATGTTTAACATAGCGAGCAACTAAATTGGTGATTTTGTGCTGGTACTTTTGAACCAACAAGTTAAATGCTTGCTTTTCACCACGCTGAACACGTTCAACCAACTGTTGGTCGGTAACATCTAAGTTCATCTAGGTCTGTGCTCCTGTTTGCAAGATAATAATGCATCATACTATACTCTTGCCCAGTTATTTGAATAAGCGTTATTTGAATGACACTAAGTATTCATCGCTTTAATCTGGGCTATTTGTAATTAATAGACTATTTAAACTTTAAAAAGTTCTATAAAATAAAATTAAATGTAAAAATAGCCCACTTGAATCAAAAATCGTTTTCACACTGAGTCATTAAAACCATGATTAATCACCAAGTTGAACATACATGCGACGTACTCGTTATTGGCGCCGGGGCTGCCGGGTTAACATTAGCATTACGTCTTGCGGATAAAGCTAATGTCATCGTACTTAGTAAATCAAAACTTAAAGAAGGTTCAACTTATTATGCACAAGGTGGAATTGCAGCGGTATTTGATGAAACCGACAGCATAGAATCACATGTACAAGACACACTTGTTGCCGGAGCTGGTTTATGTGACGAAAAAGCGGTCAGAATTACCGCAGAAAACGCCCGTGACAGTTTAGAAACCCTCATTAGCTACGGTGTGCCTTTTGATACCGTCACTAATGAACAAGGCCAGCAAAAATACCATTTAACCCGTGAAGGTGGCCATAGCCACAGACGTATTTTGCATGCCGCTGATGCCACGGGTAAAGCTGTCCAGAAAACCTTAATCCGCAGTGCTCAGGCACACCAAAACATTCATATATTTGAACGTTACAATGCGGTTGATTTAATTACTTCAAGAACAACAAAGCAAACCGGAAAAGCCGTTTATGGCGCTTACGTTTGGAACCGAAACAAAGAACAAGTTGAAGTGATTAAAGCCACTAAAGTAATATTAGCCACAGGTGGGGCCAGCAAAGTATATCAATACACTTCAAACCCAGATATTGCCAGTGGTGATGGTATTGCAATGGCATGGCGTGCAGGTTGCCGAGTTGCAAATATGGAATTTAACCAGTTTCATCCTACCTGCTTATTCCACCCTGATGCTCGAAATTTCTTATTAACGGAAGCGCTGCGCGGCGAAGGGGCTTATTTACTGCGGCCTGATGGCAGCCGATTTATGCCTGATTTTGACGATCGGGCCGAGCTTGCGCCACGTGATATTGTTGCAAGAGCCATTGATTATGAAATGAAACGTCTCGGGGCCGATTGTATGTACCTGGATATTAGTCACAAACCAAAAAGTTTCATTAAACAGCACTTCCCCAATATTTATAAACGCTGTAAAGAGTACGGCATTAAAATTCACAAGCAACCTATTCCGGTTGTGCCCGCAGCTCATTACACTTGTGGCGGGGTTATTACCAATATGCAAGGCGAAACTGATTTAGCTGGTCTGTATGCGATTGGCGAAGTAGCTTATACAGGCTTACATGGCGCAAACCGTATGGCGAGCAACTCGTTATTAGAATGTTTGGTGTTCGCTGAAGCCGCGGCTTCACACATTTTATCAACCCCCATGACCCAAACTCATTACCCAGATATACCGCACTGGGACGATAGCCAGGTAGCTGATTCTGATGAAGAAGTCGTCATTCAACACAATTGGCACGAGCTAAGATTACTCATGTGGGATTATGTAGGTATTGTTCGTACTAATAAACGACTAGAACGTGCGATGCGTCGAATTGAACTGCTGCAACAAGAAGTGCAAGAATATTATGCGAACTTTAAAGTTTCAAATAACTTGTTAGAGTTAAGAAATTTACTAGATGTAGCTGAATTAATTGTTCGCTGTGCCATGTCGCGTAAAGAAAGCCGAGGCTTACACTACAACTTAGATTACCCTGAGTTACAAGACAATCCAACACCTAGTATTATCACACCCGATAAATTCTAAGTTTTAATTTTAGCGCTGTTTATTCTTTTTAAACAGCGCTTTAACTGGCATTTTGAAGGTTGCTCAATCATATTTGGACTTAAAACGATATATAATGGCTGGCTATTGGCTAGCGTTTTATCGACCAACTTAAGCCAAAACCAATCTCCCAAATAAAAACTATGGAAAGCGACTTGATAAACCTTATCGTCAATCACACAGTTATCATCAGAGAACAACATTACCGTAGGCTGATAAAGCGTTGTGCGAATATGCATTAACGTCCAGCCAGCCATACAAAAACTAAAAAGCAATGTAATCAACGACCAAGTGGACCACCTTGGAATAAACGCAATAGCACAACTTAACGTCAGTAAAACAACGCCAATGCTAACCAGCATAAAATACTGCTGGCTCGGTTTAATATCTAACCTAAACGAGTGCACCGTTTAATTTATGTATTTTTTTAATCATCTTTGCAAATTCAGGATCATCACAGGTTTGATGCCCCATAAACCAAGCATATAAATCAGGATCGTCCGCATTAAGTAAACGTTGAAAAACATCTTTTTCAGATTGAGGTAACTGCAAATAGTGATTTTCAACAAACGGCATAAAAATCACATCAAGCTCCAACATTCCGCGGCGACACGCCCACCTAAGTCTAGAAACGTTTTCCATAAATAAAATACCCAGAAAATAAAATAATGATAAGTAGCATAGCTTAAAGTAAGCGATCTAATAAATAAATGCTGTGAATAACAAAAATGACGGTATATTTTGCGCCTCTCGGTTTGCTACAATAAGATATTTCATTTAGATATTTGTCTATTTGACAATTGTTGAGGTAACAGCTCGATATTGTCAATGTAGGTTGTCATCGTATTTACAATTGGTAGCAGTGCGCACTTATAACTAGCTATTCACCATTGAGGTTATTCATGTCTATTTCACATATCAGACTGTCCAACTGGCAAGCCATCTCGATTAAAGGGCAAGATCAAACCACCTACTTAAATAGCCAAGTCACTTGTGATGTGGCTAAGCTTGGCGAACAAGATGCCACATTTGGTTGTCACTGTGATGCTAAAGGTAAAACTTGGTCACTATTTTATTTAATGCCTGTTGAGCAAAATTTTTTATTGTTTCAAAAAACATCCAGCATTGCAGCGTCAGCACAAGCACTGCAAAAATTTGGGGTGTTTTCAAAAGTTGAAATCCAGGCTCCAACCAGTGAATGGAAAATATCAGCTTTACAAGGTGAAAGCCTAATTCAATGGCTTAACAAGCAAGGGCTTGCTGAGACACCGCTTAATCAAGTTACGCCTATCTTTAATGGGTACCTATGCTTGATGAGTCAAGATCTTGGGCTTTTTGTGCGCGCTAGCGATGCCGAGTTACCAGCAGAGCTTGCACAATTAGACCAGCAAGATACCGCCTACTTTGATGCGAAAGTAAGTCAACACGTTTGGCCTTTTATTGAAGTAGAGCACCAAAGTGAATACATTCCACAAATGTTAAATGCCCACGCTATTGGCGCTATCAGCTTTAAAAAAGGCTGCTACATGGGACAAGAAACCGTCGCCCGAATGCGTTATTTGGGCAAAAACAAAAAAGCCAGTTTCGGGTTTAGCAGTGAAGATCCTATTGAATTGGGTTCAACTCTAGAAATTCAAGCGGGCTCAGGTTGGCGCAGAGCTGGAGAAGTCATTCACAGTTGTCAGCTAGATCAAAAAACTTTTGGTATTGCAGTACTCGCTGCCGATACTAATATCACCACGTCAATTCGAGTAAAAGACGATAGTAGCAAAACCGTGCAACTGTCCGCTCTACCCTACTCGCTAGAATATGAGGAAAGTAAATGAAAATAGCAGCCAATACTGTTGTCTCTATGCACTACCAAGTTAAAAACAGCGATGATGAGATTCTTGATACGTCAGAAGGCAAAGCCCCACTTAATTTTATTCAGGGCAAAGGCTTTTTAATTCCGGGTTTAGAAGCTGAATTAAATGATAAGCAAGCGGGTGACAAATTTGTTTGCACAATTGAACCTGTTAACGCCTATGGCGAGCACCACGAAGGTTTAGTACAACGTTTACCAATTGATGTATTTGACCAAATTGAAGAAATTCATGAAGGTATGCAATTACGTGCCAGTACAGACCAAGGCGAGCAATCAATTATTATCACAAAAATTGAAGATGACTTTGTCACTGTTGATGGTAACCATCCATTAGCAGGCCTAACATTAACTTTTGATGTTGATGTGGTTGAAGTACGTGAAGCAACCGAAGAAGAATTAGCACACGGTCATGTGCATGCTGAAGGCGGCTGTGGGCACGAACACTAAAAGTGCCTGTTTAAAAGCCATTGTGTGAGCGCAATGGCTTTTTAAAATTCACCTAGTTTAAATTAAATATCTCAAAATACAGAAAAATTAAAAACTGAGCACACCCCCTTTGCTAATTTACTAAAAATGATACTGAATCAACCGCATGATTGCTGTATCATATCGGCTAGATTTTTCTAGGTAATTAAGAACCAATATGGCAACGCAACAATTCGATCCTAAGCTCGCAATAACTCCTATTCATTTACCAGACAATAAACCGTCTAATGCAGCTCAACAAACCGAGCAAGAAAATGATGGATACGCTCACACCTCAACTAGAATCGTACTTGCAACACTTAATGCTAAATTTATTCATGCCAGCTTTGGTTTACGTTACCTGTATGCAAATTTAAAAGAGTTAAAAAGCTGCGCCAAAATAAAAGAGTTTGTTATACAAACGCGCCCTATCGATATTGTTGAACAAATTTTAGCGGCTAAACCTGAAATAGTCGGATTTGGTGTTTATATTTGGAACATAGTAGAAACTACCAATGTGGTTAGCTTATTAAAAGTCGTCGCCCCTGAAATAAAAATCGTATTAGGTGGTCCTGAAGTCAGCTACGAAACCGAGCAACAAGCCATCGTCCAATCGGCAGATTATGTTATTACCGGAGCCGCCGATTTAAGCTTTTATAAGCTATGTAAAGACATTTTTAATAAAACCGAACCTGAACAAAAAGTGCTTAACGCCAAACCTGTTGCACTCACCGACATTGAATTACCTTACCAATATTACAGCGATGAAGATTTAAAAAACCGTTTGCTCTATGTTGAAGCTTCACGTGGTTGCCCGTTTAAATGCGAATTTTGTCTATCGTCATTAGATACGGCATCAAATCCATTTGAACTCGAGCTATTTTTAGAACAAATGGAAATTCTTTATCAACGAGGGGCCAGAAACTTTAAATTTATTGATAGAACTTTTAATTTAAACATTAAAACAACGATGCAAATCATGCAGTTTTTCTTAGATAAAATGAGTGATGATCTCTTTTTGCATTTTGAAGTTGTACCCGATCATCTCCCACGAAAATTAAAAGAACTACTCACTCAATTTCCAGAAGGCAGCTTACAATTTGAAATTGGTATCCAAACTTTTGATCCGCAAGTTCAAGCCAATATTAGCCGTAAACAAAACAACGCTAAATCTAAAGAAAATTTAATTTGGCTTAAAGACAATACCAACGCCCACATACATGCCGATCTTATTTTTGGATTACCGGGCGAAACCTTTGAAAGTTTCAGAGACAGCTTTAACGAACTTTACCAATGCCGACCACACGAAATTCAACTGGGTATTTTAAAACGCTTAAAAGGCAGTCCTATTATTCGCCATACACAAGCCTTTGACTTACGGTTTAATCCATTACCGCCTTTTAATATATTAAGTACAGACCGCGTAGATTTTTCAACTATGCAGCTAGTAAATCGTTTCGCCAGATACTGGGATATGATTAGTAATTCCGGACGCTTCAAACATTCGCTACCACATATTTTAGCCGATAATCCATTTGATGACTTTTTAGCAATGACTAACTGGCTGTTTGAAAAAACAGGACAAACTCACCAAATAAACTTAAAACGACTTTACGAGTTGGTATCACAAGCTGTTGAAGCTTTATTTCCAGAAAGGCACCAATTGGTTATCTCAAAAATTGAAAAAGATTATGCAGCATCAAAATTAAAAAGCCGTTTTGATACCCTTAAACTCTACGCAGAGCAACAAACTGAATCGACCAGCCAAAATAAATTTGCTCAACGCCAACAAAGACATTTAAGCTAAATACGCATCAGTTAAACGTCTATTTTCAACTTAACGTGCAGTGAAAATAGACGTTAATACCCGCGCCATAAAAATGACCGCTAAATCCATTTTTCCATTACAAAGTTGGTGAGCTTTTGTTCAACAATTTTGACTTGCTGCTCAGAGACAAGCGTAAAGCCAAAATATTCAAAAAAAGGCCTCGCGGTCATACTCACTTGTGCATACAAACGTTCAATATCTTGATTTTGTCCTGCTTCAATTATAGTTTGCATGAACGCCTTACCAATACCTTTTCCTTGATATTGCCAGTGACAATAAAAATGGTCTATATAACCTCAACTCGGGTTAAGGTGTATTCTAACTAATTGAATGATTTAACCTCACAGCTCTACATGGTTTCTAACGAGAATTTTTTTGCGTGGACAAGGCAAATTCACGCGTCAATAGCTAGCCTATTGCAAGTGAATTTAACGCAGTCCCCGTGAAAAAAGGCCGTTTGAAACATATTCATTAAACCGGGTTGAGGTTATATAACCATCATCTTGCAAATCTGCATAACCAACAATGGTATTCTGAATTAAAGCTACAAAGGGGTTAATTGCTGCTATATGTTTTTGCCAAATTAATTCATTAGTTACTTTTCCCGTCCATGCTTGGATTTCTTCAGGTGAATAATCTATAACATTAACGCGCGTAATTGTATTCAATAGCAGTTCTTTTAACTCGGCTTCATCGCCATGTTTAAATTTTCGGATAATTAATTTAGCCATAAATTGCGTTATATAAATTTTTCCATTTTTATTGTTCATACATTAATTCATATTTTACTATCACAATGTCGCTAACTGAAATTATAATCAAACTAACCTAAAACCCAGAACTAGAACAAATTAAACATATAATCAAACATTCAAGCGCGAAAATTTAACGCTCAGCTAATGTTTCTTTCTTAAAGGGTTCTAGCAAACAGTTACCTGTCCCGTACATAGATAATAGGTTTAGAATGGAAATAGTCTTAATTAGGCATGGAAAACCAAGCTCGGCAAACAATCCAATCGTAAATGCTCATGGGTATACAAACTGGATTAGGCGCTACAATTTTTCTGATGTTGCCGCCAGCAGTAGACCTGAAATTATAAACCCTCAATATAAAACTTTTTATACGATATCAAGTGATTTAAAACGAGCTATGCATTCAGCAGACATTTACTTAAATAAAACACCAGAAAAAATTGATCCGCTTTTTAGAGAAATGGAAATTCCTAGGTATAAATTACCATTTCAATTAAAAGCTTGGAATTGGGTTTACCTATCAAGGTTGTTATGGATGCTTGGATTTAAAGGTTCATTTGAAACCTTTAAACAAGCCAAACAACGAGCAAATATAGCCGCTGACCAACTAATAGAAATGACTAAAAAGCGAGGTAACCTTGTGCTATTTGGCCATGGATACATGAACCGCTATATTAGAAAGCCATTAATTCAAAAGGGTTGGGTCTTAAAGTCTAAGAGCAATGCCTACTGGGGCATTACCAAACTCGAAAACTAACAAACTTATCATTGTTTCTGTAATTTTTTATTTTGCTCTGCAATCCGTTTTTTCTGTTGAGCTGACAAGCCAAATTTATAATGATGGGCTGGCGAATAATGATAATTGTGTCGTTTCATTTCAGGGTCATTCACTTTTAAACTTAAATCAGTGTCAAAACGCGTTAAAATTGAGTGATTTTTGTCCCAACCATTTGCTACCGTAAAATGCGAAAGTCCCCACGTAACTCCTTGGCCATATTCAGTGTTGGTAAATGCATCAGGTACATATAATCCAGCAGCATTTGGCATTAACTCAGTAACAGAAGCGATATTAAAATTAACCCAATCCTGCGCATATTGCACCGTACTACGTTCGTTACCATCACGAATAATTAGTGCTGCAACCCCTTCTTTAAAAGGGAAAAGTGCCGTTTCGTGACCCGAATTCAAAACAGGGTTAAGTGGGTGTTTAACAAAAGGCCCTAACGGATTTTCAGCAATTGCTAACCCCTGCATTCGTACTGCGATAGCGCGATCTTTACTACCGCGGATACGGTCGAAATCTGACTTATAATATAAATAAATTTTACCATTGTGGACTAATGGATAGGGATCGTGAATTGCATTTTGGTCCCACTCGCCTTTTTTACCATTAGGAATAATCACTTTATTAAGGGCTTTCCACGGCCCATTGGGAGAATCCGCCACAGAAACGGCGACTGGGCAATCACTATCGCCTTTGCCCGATATTTCAACAAACCCTTGGTAGTATAAATAATATTTGTCTTTCCACTTTAGTATGTCAGGCGTAGCTACTGAACGCCAACCCACGTTTGGTTTTGGCGGACGAGGTACAGCAATTCCTTGCTCCTCCCAAGTGATACCATCTTTAGAGGTTGCATACCAAATTTCGGCTAAATCCCAATCAGCGGAGGGTCGCGTGTCAGTGGCTAAATGTGCGTTTCCTAATCCCGTCGGTATTTCTTCGGTTTCCCTTTTGGTGTACCAAACATAGTATTGGCCATTTTCAAAAATAATTTTAGATGGATCACGACGCGATACCGTCCCATCGCCACCGTGATAGTCAAATCCTGTTAATTCGGTATATTTAAATAAAGAATATAGCTCGTTTTCCTCTTGGCGAGGCGATAAGTAATTATCATAATTGCGTTCAAGCGCGGCGCTTAAAGGTCTATTTGGTTTTTTGTCAGGTAAATCAAAAGGAAATGCCCCAAACATATCCCGACCGTCAGCCAGCGCAGTTAGTGAGGCAGTCATACTTAATACTAACCATAGTGTTTTTTTCATCATACCCTTTACCTTCTTTTTTATAATCGTTCATCAGTGCTCACAAACCAATTAACTCAATCAATTTACCAATTTATTCAAGCTCTAATTTAAATACAGTGGCAATGTTGTTCATTGCGACAGTTGGCATTACAAGATTGAAACTATAGGCATCATCTTGCCATTTCACTTCAACATCACTCCCCAACAAACTAACGCTTTTAACGGCTGATCGAGGCGCATAACGATGACGACCCAACGCCTTAATTTTAATTTTTTGACCTTGCTTAGGTTCACCTAAGAAAAAGATATACATAGCTTTGTTATTTTTAGCGACAGTAAATCGTACATCCTTTGCTGTGTATTCTACTTTTGCTGATTGACCGTCGTGTGAGCTAGATGCACTATGTGCTGATCCATAACCATAAGTATCAAATGGTCGCGTGCCATATACTGCTTCTCCATGAACTTGCAACCAATCACCAATGGTTTTCAATGCTGCTCTCTGCGTTTGATTAATCACACCATCCGCGCGGGGCGATACATTTAATAAAACAATGCCATTTTTGCTCCACACATCAATCATATTGCGGACAACTAGTTCGGCAGGTTTATATTTTTCGCCTTCGATATAAGACCAACGACTATCACCAAGCGTAATATCCGTCATCCAAGGCATAGGATGAATGTCACGGCGCCCACCTTGCTCAAAATCTAATACGCTTAAAGACATCGGCATATCATTATGTTTATGAACGGTTACCACTTCTTGGTTCGTGTTTTTTGCATGGTTAAAATAATGAGCAGCCATTTTTTGGCGGTATGATTCCGGTAGCATATTCATCCATGAATCAAACCAGATAATATCCGGCGAATAGTTATCAACCACCTCATTTATTTGAGCTAACCAATATTGATTAAACTCATCTATTGTTTCAAAATTACCAAATAACTTGCGTAGTTTAGGATCAGTTGTTGTCGTAGGGGATCCTTCGTAATACGGATAGTGACTATTAAAATCTGTCATCCCTGCTGCAAGCGGCGTTTTATTACGCTGCCCGTTTCGAGCGTGGTGAAAAGTAGCTATCGTTTTAACATCTTGCTTTTTTAATTCAGTAAATAACTCACCTAAAATATCTCGCTCTGGCCCCTTAGCTTTCGCATTCCAAGGATTAATCTGGCTGTCCCACATGGCAAAACCATCATGGTGCTGAGCAACTGGACCTGCAAATTTAGCCCCTGCACTTTTAAACAATTGTGCCCATTCACTAGGATCAAACTGCTGTGCTTTAAACATAGGAATAAAGTCTTCATAGCCAAAGTCAGAAACAGGGCCATATGCTTTTACATGATGCATATAAACTGGGTGGCCTTTGCGATACATATTTCCCGGATACCACGCGCTTCCGTAAGCAGGAACGCTGTAAGGCCCCCAATGAAAATAAATACCTAACTTAGCATCTTGAAACCACTCGGGGGCAGCTTCATGTTTTGACAGCGACTCCCAGTTTGCTTGGTAAGTACGTTCAGTATTGGTTAAATACGTAGAACACGACGCTAATACACCTAAAATAACACCGGTTATTAGCGCATGCCGACTTAACCTAAATAATGATTTAATGTTATTGATTTTCACTTCATATTCCTGAATTTAACGCAGCGTTCAGTGCCGTTATAGCGCTAACCGCCGGTATTTTTATGGATTAAGTTGAAAAGTGATTTTTCCGGTTAACGCACCATTCACTTGCGCTGGCTGACCTTGCGGCCCGCTTTCTTCTGCGTACATAAACTTAGTTCCTACGCCTGGTAATTTATGGAAAAAATGTAAACCACCCGCATGCGGATAATTCCATACAGCGTGCAGCGGTTCATTCCCTTTTCTCGGTAGTTTTTTAGGATGCACTGACACACTGGGAATCGTATTACTTGGGCGTAATACCCCAATATAACTATTTTCTTTAGGATCAATTAACAATGAGCCAGCCGATTTTAACTCTAATTTCATCCAACTAATGCCACTAAAAATGCCTTTAAATTCTGGGGTACCCCATAAATTTAAGCCAGTTAGCTTATCGTTATAATCATTCTGCCAAATGCCATATTGCACGCCTTTAAGCCGATTAGCCCACACGCGATAAGGACCATTACCCAACCAAGTTTTGGCTGCCACATTATCTTCTGGAAGATCAAAGCCCAACGATAAATATTTGAGCTTTTGTTCCACCTCAGAAAAATCATAATCTAACGTAACCGTTCCTTGATTTGTGAGCGTCCAAGTAAATGAATCGTCTTTTTCATTGGTCGATTTAATAATATAGTCTGCACCTTGTTGATAAGCTGAAGCTTTCCAACTAGCTGAAAAATCTAACTGTTCATTCTCAGTGGCACCATATAATAATGGCCCATTCGCTAACCCAGATGGTTTGCCCTTATAATAACTGCTCTCTAACAAGCCTGTTTTTTCAGAAAACTTCCAAACTTGTTGACCCATTTTTAATTCAAATGGATTACCCTTTACTTTTTCAATTTTCGTGCTGGTTTTAGCTAATACAGTGTGAGCTTTTTCTATTGGAAGCGACCATTCCATCACTTCCATACCATGTGGATCTATTGCCGTTAATGCTAATGCATCGGCTTGCTGCCACTGTTTTGGTAAATTCAAATTTAACTGACCAGAATCACCTGGACGCACCGCAGGGCCACTCACGGAACCAGAGGCCATTATGTTCACGTTAATTGTCTCATTTGATGGTTTTGAAAAATTGACTAAACGCCATTTAAAAGTACAGTTGTTCAATTCGGTATCGTAATATCCATTCTCAACTGTTATTTTGCCTGAAAAATCGCTTGTTAAAGATTGCTGCTTAATTTGAATTGGTGACCAAATTTCTCTAACGGCATAAAAGCTAGCTTCTTTCTCGCCATTAGGCCCGACCATGCCGTCAGATGACATATTACCCGCTGTATCCATCTCCCCGTTCTTATCTGTACGAGATAAAGCAGCATCGCCCCAACACCATAATACGCCACCCGCGCCCGTTGGCGACTGCATCACTGCTTGCCAGTAATCTTCTAGGCCTGCACCATGACCGCCATCGTATAAACCATGTAAAAACTCTGTAGGCAAATAAACCGTTGGTTTGGCTAGTTTTTCTTTAAACTCTTTATAAGTTGGGTAATGAAACGTTTCAATATCTTCAAAATTGGTCCAAGGGTGAATCACTGGGCGATCTTGTAAATCGACTAAATGGTAAATGTCGTCAATTTCTAAGTTAAACCCGCTTTCATTACCATTCGCCCATAAAATCACCGATGGATGATTTTGGTATTTCGTTACCAATTCATAAGCAATATTGCGTCCAATCGGTGTATCAATCCAGGGATCATGCCAGTTCGTCAGTTCTGTAATCACTAATAAACCTAGCGCGTCACAAGCCTCCATAAATTCAGTGGTAGGTGGTAAATGCGAGCGGACTAAATTTATATTCGCTGACTTAATTGCACGAGCGTCATCCCACACTTTTTGAGTACTTACTGCACGGCCCGATATAGGATCAAATACGTTGCGGTTAACCCCTTTAATTCGTATTTTTTTACCATTTAAGTAAAAGCCGTCTTGACGTCTTAGCTCAAAAGTACGAAAACCGAAACCTTGTGTATATCGCGATATAACCTGTCCATCTTTGCGTAAATCAACCTTTACTTCGTACAAAGTAGGATATTCAGGCGACCATAATTGATGATCCTTTACTTGCGTAGTCAAACGAACACGTCCGCTACCATGTATCATCGGCTGAGACATCGGCTGACCCAATTTTTTGCCATCTAGTGAATAAATTTGTGCATATACTTCATCGACATAAATAGGCGGCGTTTTCTTAAATTTGGTAATGTAGTTTAGCTGCGGGAATACATCTAACTTAAATGTCCCATCCGCTTTGGCATCAATCGCCACCCGGTTAATAAAACTTTTATTTTGAATCTCAAGATAAACGGGTCGATAAATACCCCCAAAAACCCAGTAATCTGCTTTTCGCTCAGCATGCTCTAAACTTTCATTGGTTGACTTTTTCGCAACAACAACGGTTAATTCATTCTCTTCGCCATACTTAAATGCCTCGTGTTCTTTGGTTAAATCATGACGAAATGGCACATAACCGCCTAAATGAGTAGTGCCTAATTTTTTACCATTTAAAAATACACTTGTTTCTGTCATTGACCCTTCAAATACCAAGCGCACATGCTTGTTTTTCCATGCTTTAGGAGCAAAAAAAGTGGTTTTATAGGTGCCTATTTCATCGTGCTTTTCTTTGGGTAAATCATGTCCGTAATTGTAATGACCAAACCCATGCTGCTCCCAATTTGACGGAACTGGAATGCTAGTCCATTCACCACACTTACGACCTTTATCACACTTAAATTGCCAGTCGACTGCATCCGATGTGTTTTTGCCAGACAGATAGACTCTTTGCGCAGCAATATCAGCCGCATTGACTAAAAAGCTTAACTGTAAGGCTATAAATACCATTAAATACTTTAAACATTTCATTAGTGGGCACTCTCATTATTTTTGTAAAAAGCAACAATTAAATTATTCATTCATTTCTCATATTTAAGGTAACAAAGGTTTTCAATACCGGCTTTCAGCTTGTTGATTAAAAGCTTAAAAAACATACGACCGTCAACAATTGATATGCCCGCGGCAACGTCACCATATAAAATTTTGACTACTCTCAACTCTAGCAGGAAGCCTTCACCCATAGCGTAGCCAACCATATCTTAACTATGCGTATTTAAAGCAAACCAAAACCAATTTGTTTACAATTAACTATATTCAAGTTAAGCATATAAGAAAAAAAACAACATAGCAATATATGCAATTTCAGTATAAAATTGCAAAATAACGCAAAAAAAACCTCACTTGATATGGGTGAAAAATTGCATAATAGCGTAATTTTTCGGGTTACTTATTAATGCCTGAGGGGGTAAATAACGACTAAAATGTTAAAAAATAAAAGGAATAGTTAACAAAATGATACTTTGTAGATAGTTTTAGCTTTACTATATAATTGCGCAATATGGTTTTTTACCATTTAGTCAAAAATCGACCATTACTGAGATATCTTGCATAATTGCGAATATGAAAGCACCTAAAAAAATTTTAATGCTGCTCGGAAATTACCACCCGGCAACGCATCGCGGTATAGCAAAAGCTTCCAGAGACCTTGGTTGGCATTTAAATGTCAGTATGCTTAGCCCTTTTCAAATTCCAACTCATTGGGAAGGAGATGGTATAATATGTTCATTAAATGCTAATCAAGCATTAGAGTCTTTTGTGGTTCAGTCAAAAATTCCATGTGTTGATTTATCAATTTGGCGAACCGATTTACCACTCCCAAGAATATCGGGCGATAACGATTGTATTGGACGTTTAGCGGCAGTGCATTTTTGTGAAAATGGCCATCAGTCGTTTGGTTGGTTTTGTCATCAGCAAAACCCAGTTGCAGAGGCGCGTTGTGAAAGTTTTGAACAAGAACTAGTTAGTAGAGGGTTAAAGCCGCCAGCAAAATTAATTGGCGCAGCAACTCAAAGTTATGACAATATAAAATATTGGTTAGATACGTTAGATAAACCCTGTGCTCTATTCGCGTATAATGATAACGATGCAGCATGGCTATTAAATACGTGTTTGTCTGCTGGTTATCGGGTGCCTCATGATTTCTCAGTCATTGGGGTAGATAATAACGCATTAATCTGTGACAACATGCCAGTCCCGCTTTCAAGTATTAACCATGATCACGAACGAATTGGGTATGAAGGCGCTTTGCTACTAAACCGAATTATCGGTGGCGAAAAGGTTTCACCAGAAATTCAATACATTCAGCCAACTGGTATTACATTAAGAGAAAGCTCCAACCTGTTAGCTGCTCGGGATTTAATCGTAAAAGAAGCATTAGAGTATTTGTTAAATAACCTAACAAACCCTATAGGTACAAACGATGTCGCCAAGTATTTAGGGGTATCACGTAGAAATCTCGAACAGAGGTTTAAAAAACACTTAAACACCAGTGTCCATAAAAAATTATTGGAATTCCGTCTAAAAAAAGCAGAAAATTTACTGCGTAATTCAAATCAAAAAATAGAACAAATTGCCGAGGAAACTGGCTTTTGTCATGGTCCACATTTGTGTCGGGTTTTTAAAACAGCCTATAATCAATCACCGCTTAGCTACCGTAAAAAACACCAACATTAACTTAACCTCAGATTACGATGACAACTGGCTAACAATATTTAATGTATGGATGGTTTGCCTAAATGGATTTAGCGATCAGCACGGGAAGCCAAAATCAGAACAAACTAAGTCGTCGCCAAATTAAAAACGCCATAAAAACGACGCGGATAAAGACAAAAAATGACTAACTCGTTGTTTTTCTTTTATTGGTAGATGGTTTTTATTATTGCTGTAAAATTTCTAAGCCATCAAATAAAAACAAAGTGCTATCGTTATTATCTAAGATTTAATCATCTGGTTTAAATTTGTTTTATTGAAATTTCATCCGTTAATCTCAACCTAAAGCTTTAATATACAACAATGAATCTAACTAAATATTGACTCTGCGATAAAATGTTATATTATAACATTACTTTCCGTCACCATATTCGTCTGTCTTAGTTCATATCCAAATTTCACAGGAACCTTGCATGTTTAAAATTCAGTTGTTAAGCGATAAATTGGCAATAGCACTATCCTCTATTTGTGTTGTTCATTGCTTATTTTTTCCTTTTATAATCGTCTTGGTTCCTTCGTTGTCGGCAGTGTTAAACATTGATCATGAAGTTTTTCATAAAGGGCTACTTTATATTGTGGTACCGCTTGGTTTATTTGCTTTGTTTTTAGGTTATCGCCGTCACAAGAATAGCTTGGTACTCTGGATTGGTTTAAGTGCCCTATTTACGCTTTCCATTGTTGCAATTTTGGGGCATAAAGTACTTGGCGAGCAACTTGAAATTATATTAACGGTTATCACTGCGAGCATACTGGCATATGCACACTTTCGAAATTTTAAATTCAGCAAACAACATCAATGTAATACCTCAAACAAAAAATAACAGAGTGTAACCGCTAAATTATGTTGAACATATAGCGCATTTCAAGTGCAACTGAACTCACAATTTTTTCAAGGCCGCACTGAACATGCAAAGCAACCAACGACATCTAAAATAATATGTCAAAATAAAGCCACTCGTTTAAGCCTAAATAGACAGTAGTGCTAAAAATGACAGGTGGTTTCGTTTGCAAAAAATAACTTAAACTCCGACTATATTCATTGCTAAGCCATTACCAACCCATTTTTAACTCAAAATATAACTTTAGTTGACGCTAATTGGCTTGCGCTTCTTCTTCGTAGGCTAATATTTGATTTACGTTCATCTGGTATGCTGATGAAGCAACGTCAGCTTCTACTTTTTTAATGGTTAATTTTCCTTCAAACCAGAATGGATCATACAAATTATCAATTTTTATGCCTTGCTCATAATCAACATAAATAATCTGATTGGGTGGCGGCGGTGGCATATGCAGGCAAGCGCCAAAATAAGGCACAATAAAAAAGCTAATTGCTTTTTGTGATGGATCAACTTCAACAGGTACAACAAATCCAGCAATGCGAATATTTTTATTATTATATTCCGGAGACACCCGATATGAAGTTAACGCCTGTTCATATCGTTTAGTTTTATCGTCTAGTTGTTTTGTATTTGAAAGTGCTTGTAAAGAATCATCTTCAGTACCATCTGCTATGTCCAGTAAATAATCAGGTGGGTTCATCAGTGCGTCTAAATCATCTTTTGGCATCAGTTCTGTCCATTCAACCGATTGATAAATTTGATTAACTTCGTCTTGGGCGTATACACGACAAGCGATCAAAATCGCTGCTAAAACTAATATAGGCAACAAGCTATAGTGAATGTATTTACTTATTATTCTCATCATAATATCTAAATTTGAACCCAGCATAAAAAACATGTTATAACATAACACTCCTATTTTAGTATATTAATGATAATCGTTGTCCATGTCTAACACCGTCACCCAAAAAATGGCAATTACAATTGAAAACCTTAAATTTGCTTACAATAAAAAAAATTTACAACTTAGTATCCCAAATTGGCAATTAAAAACCGGTGAACGAATTTTTTTATATGGTGATTCAGGTTCGGGTAAGTCAACATTATTAAACTTATTATCAGGTACTTTAACCCCCGATCAAGGCCACATTAAGATCTTAACGCAACCTTTTTCAGATTTATCAGAACGAAAACGCGACAAATTCAGAGCCAATCATATAGGGGTCGTCTTTCAACAATTTAATTTAATTCCTTATCTGAGTGTGCAAAAAAATATTGAATTAGCTGTGTATTTTTCTGGACGCAGTCTCGACCACAACCAAGCATTTATTGAACAGATATTAACTCGTTTAAAATTACCTTCTTCACTAAGTAAACAAGCGGCTTCATCATTAAGTATTGGTCAGCAACAAAGAGTCGCCATAGCGAGAGCTTTAGTTAACAAACCCGATATATTACTGGTCGATGAGCCTACCTCTGCGCTAGATGCTAATGCTAAAGATGCGTTTATGTCTATTTTGCTAGAAATCTGCGAACAACTTGATACGACGCTCATTTTTGTTAGCCACGATTTAAGTTTGCAACGCTATTTTGATAAAAGCTTAAACATTCATTCCATTAGTCAAGCGCTGTATTTATCATGTTAACGTCACTTGCGTGGAATAGCCTAAAATCACGAGGCAAAACAGTTAGCCTAACATTTATATCCTTATTTATTAGCCTGACGGTTTTGCTTAGCGTTGAACATATCCGAACCCAAGCCAAAGAGAGTTTTAGTCGCTCAACCAGTGGTATTGATTTAATTGTAGGCGCACCCAGTGGCCAACTTAATCTATTATTGTATTCAGTATTTAGAATGGGCTCTGCGGTTAACGATATTCAATACCAGAGCTTTGCCAAACTACAAAAACATAAAGACGTTAGCTGGGCAATTCCTATTGCATTGGGTGACTCGCATAAAGGTTACCGAGTACTGGGCACTAATAAAGAATACTTTAAGTCCTTTCAGTATGGTCATCAACAAAAACTCACGTTTGCAGCAGGTCAGGCATTTAACGGGATATTTGAAACCGTGCTCGGTTTTGAGGTGGCTAAACAATTAAATTACAAAGTAGGTGATCGTATTGTTATTGCACATGGCATAGGGTCAAGCAGCTTTAAAGAGCATAAAAACTCACCTTTTATAGTAAGTGGTATTTTGACGCCAACCGGTACACCTGTTGATAAAAGTGTGCATGTTACATTAGCAGGCATAGAAGCTGTTCATTTACCGCCCGCGCATTTAAAAAAATTAATAGCTAACTTAGATAAAATATCGCCTGAGCAAATTTACCCTAAAACCATTACCGCAGTAATGTTAGGTTTAAAATCAAAGTTTTCGACTTTTACTTTACAACGCCGTATTAACCAAATGCAAGACGACAGGCTGATGGCTATTTTACCCGGCGTAGCTATGGCTGAACTTTGGCAACTAATGAGGACACTAGAAAACGTTTTGAGAGTCATTAGTTTTCTGGTATTGATTTCATCTCTAATTGGCTTATGTACTATGCTATTAGCCAGTATGGAACAAAGAAAAGCTGAAATTTCAGTGCTACGAATAATGGGGGCTGGCTCAAGTATTATCTTCTCTCTCATTGTTGTCGAAGCATTGATTTTAGTTATGCTCAGTGCAATTTCGGCTATTAGCTTGATTAGCTTAAGTTTATATTATTTGGGAGACTGGATTTCCGCTGAATTTGGGCTATTTTTATCTGCCAATATTTTCACACAAAGTAGCATTGAAACACTTGGGCTGATCATATTCGCCACTTTTGTCACGGCTTTAATTCCAGCTTTTTCAGCCTATCGTCAGGCTCGCTAAAATAACTTAAATCGATTTGTAAATCGCTCAGCGTTATTACACATGGTAACGGTTTATCGGCTATGCTTTGCGTTAATTATAAAAAACTAGGAGATAGTATGAGCAAGCGTAAATTTTCATCTCAAAAATACATGGTGGTAACAGCGTTATTGAGCATATTTACCCCTGTATCAGCCGCAGATAAAAAGCCGGAGCAACTCGTTGATCAGCTTTGCTCTACTTGCCATAGTTTGAATAATTTAAAGCATAGCTCGGGTTATAGCCAAAAAGACTGGAAAACTCTTATAAGCTACATGGTTAATACGAACTCGGATAAAAAGCTCACTCAAAATATAACTGGGTATTTAGCTGAGCATTATCCGGTGAATACTAAGCGCGAGTCTACCGTTATTAAAGGTGATCTTAAGCTTAACTTTGAGTACTGGCAGGTACCGACACTCGGGCAGCGAGCTCGAGATCCGGTACAAGGTAAAAATGGTATTATTTGGTGGGTCGGCCAATGGGGAAATATTCTCGGTCGGTTAAATCCTAACACTGGCGACATAAAAGAATATACACTACCAAGTGGTACTTATGCGCACAGCGTATCACTAGATAAAAATCAAACACCTTGGTTTTTAGGGAATAAAAATGGCACTGTGGGATATTTAGATTTAAAAGCTGAGACATTTAAAGTTTTTAAAATGCCGGATGAAAAAGCGCGTGACCCTCATACCGGGGTATTTGATAACAAAGGAAGATTTTGGTTTACCCTTCAGCACAGTAATATGATTGGTAAACTTGAACCTGAAACTGGCGATATTCAATTAGTTACATTACCGACCAAAGGTGCTCGTCCTTATGGTATCAAACTTGACTCTAAAGGCACGCCTTGGGTGTCGTGTAATGGCAGCAACTGCTTAATTAAAGTAGATAAAAACTCAATGAAGCTCACCGAAATTAAACTTCCCGGCGCTCAAACCCACACCCGACGACTCGCGATTACACCAGATGATATGATTTTTTATGTCAACTCAGGCGTGGGTAAGCTAGGCCGTTATAATCCAAAAAATGGAAAGATCACACAGTGGGATAACCCCAGCGGTGCAGATAGCCACCCTTATGCAATTGAATACGCAGATAATGCAATTTGGTTTAACGAATCAGCTAAAAGACCTGAAACTTTAGTCCGATTTGATCTCAATAGCGAAACCATGCAAAGTTGGCCAATCCCTAGTAAAGAAGGCGTGTACTCAGGTTTAATTCGGCATATGCGCATGGGTAATAATGGGCTTATTATTCACCAAACAGCCACCAATCAATTAGCTGAAATCACTTGGTCTCAATAATAGCTTATACTACCGAATACAAACTAAATTTTTAATATGTATTTTAAACGACAAGTTGGGTAACGATAAAGATTAATAAAAAATCGCTGAAATATAATTAATTTATATAACAGCGATTTATGGCTGGTGAATATATCAATAAAGCAAAGCTATATACCCGTGCTACTTATAGGTTAGCTTAACTGGTTATCCCCTTTATTTTCCGCTTGGTGAATGGTTACAGGCCAACCTGGGTATTGATTTTCAGCTTGTGTATCTTTGATATCAATTAAAAACTTATAAGCACTCATAGTGTAAGTGAGTGCATCAGTATCAAAACTAATCACCCCAAAACCACTACCTTTTTCATGCGCTTTTACATAACGGTTTGCTGATTTTCCAACGACTGGATTAGCAACCGCATAAATATACATTTTATTACCAAATGCATCTAAATATTCACCAGTATTATCTAAGCCATGATCAGGTCGGTTTTGATAGCTTAAATTGATAGAGTCTGGGTTCCACCAACGCGGCCATCCAGCTGCAATTGCTGGGCTGCAAAATGCCCAGTTGCTATCACGTTGTTGGTGAACGCCGTATTGCGAGAGTGTACCTAAGTGCGTATCGCCACAAATATGCAACGCCATTGAATCACGCATTATCTCAATTGCCCGATTACGAGCAGATGCAGGCCAGCCGCTACAATCAAAATCATATTTTAAATATCGGTCTGGTCTTGGCTGATGCGTTGCAATACCAGCGAACACGGTTTGGCTTAACACAGCTTTTAGCTTGTGACCACGCCAATCTTGTCCCCATTTTTTCAAAAAGCTTTCTTGTCTTTCACCTAACAATTTAAGCCCTTCAATATCATAATCTGGATTAATATATTCTGGCGCTTCATCTTGTCCGGTGACGCCAACTTCAACATTAATGCGTTCAGGTCCACTTTTCCACTGGCGATCAGCTAATATAGCAAAACCGACATCTCCGTACACCATTTCACCAAAATAACTACTAATACCACGAGGCGTAGGGGTAGGGGTAGGATCATAAGCATCAGGGTGATGCCCAGTATTAATTTTATGTACTACGTTTATCATTTCGACAGGCTGGATATACCCACCTAGTACAGATGCACTTGGATCTTTTTCAATATGCTGCATCGCTGCGCCGCCCTCACCCCATAAATTCCCTTGCATCACATCGTGATCATCCGGTAAACACAAGGTTGGTTGATGGCGCATGGCATCTCTAAATGACCAGCCAAATTGATAATGCATTCTTAAATAATTTAGCGTAGCGCGCTGTGCTGGAGCTCTAACATAACCAAAACCACCATGGCTTTCGTACAATTGGTCCCCTGAGAAAAACACCAAATCAGGTTGTAATTTAATAATATTTTCAGCTACAGGTTGATAAGGAAAAGCATAATCATTTTGACAAGTTAAGGATGCCATTTTAAGTGGCCGGCCTACCGGGTTAGCGGCAATGCTGCCATAATAAATATCAGGGGTTACACTACCATCTTTATGTTTTTCTTGGTAAACCACTCTAAACTCAGTTTTTTGCTGCTCATTCCAATTTGTAATTCGGTAATTAACCATAGCCGCATTAGGATCAATTTTAGCGGTCTGGAGTGTTTGCCACTGACCATTTTTTTTCACCTGCAATTCAACCGTTTGGTTATCTTTTTGACCCATAGGGCCAAGCAGCGCACTCAGTTTCATCACAAAACCTTCATCGCTGCGCGAATCGCTCAGTGAATACATTGTCCATAAAATAGGCCCAAATTTTTGTTCAGGCGCATGATTAAATGCAACCCCTTCTATTTGCCATTGGCTAAAACGATAACGGCTACCATTATGCTCAGGTAAATCACTTTGATGTGTAGTGGCAGGTAAACGTAAATTGCTTACAAGCGCAATATTACCGGTAATTTCATCACCCGATACCAATAAATTCATTGTACCTAATTGGATTTGTTCATTAGCCTGTTTTACTTCAACCTGTAACATAACAGCGCCAACCTGAGGTGTACCTGTAATAATTAAGTCAACTTCATCGGTATTTATCGGTTTTTTTAACGTTCGAGTTTCTTTGCCAATAAATAAAGTGTTTTTAACAATGCCAATATCTAAACCTTGTTGTACAAAACAATTACTTCGATATTCGTTAATTTCACTTTTTGCACCTAATCGAATGCCTGCGCCACCATCATTGTCGTTAGGTTTTAAATTTTGTAATCGTACGCTGGTTGAAAAAGAGGCTTTTGGATTGGTTATTTGGTGGGTAAGAGAATGAATACTTCGGTTTCCGCCAGGGTTTATGCACTCAGCACGCCCATCACGAACCCGCCAATCTTCCATTGGATTTGCCCAATAATTGCCACCCAACCAAACTCTGTCGTGCGTATTCGACCAATTATCAATTGTTTTTACAGGTTGTTGTAATTTTTGTTTTTCATTTAAACTATCTTCAGTACTTGTACGTACTTGTGCGCAGCCAACCCCACCGACGACAACACCAGCTCCTACAAATTTAAGCACATCTCGACGTGTTATTTTATGACTCATGACAAATCCAAATTGTTAACAGTTATCTATAAACAAATTATACAAAAATGATCACTAACAGCCAACCAATTTACACAACCCTTACAACTTTTAGTCGCGGTAATTTAACGAAAAACAGCTAACACAATGATAACTAAATAGTTTTAATTAACTAAGGAATAAAAAATAAATAAAAAATGCCCACCATAACGTGAGCATTATTATAGCCTAATCGCTTTAATATCCCGCATAACAGGATTTTATTTTTAAAGTGCGTTTTTTAAATCATAAATCTTTTGCATCTCGACCCATTTTTCGCCTGGTTTGGCACAAGCTAATGCTTTTTGATATTTCCACATTAACTGTTCCCACGCTTCATCTTTTTCGATCCCGGCCTGAGTTGCGGGGGCTTTATTTGGATCAAAATCAGGACCTACTTCCATAATCATAAATAGGCGATCAGCCACATGATATATCTCCATATCAATAATGCCTTTATCGCGAATATTTTGGGTGATTTGTGGCCAAGCATTTTGCGGCTGATGATAATCAATATACTCAGAAATTAAAGTCGCATCATCGACTAGGTCTAATGCCAGACAAATACGTTTATTGTTAGCCAAAGCTTTCTCCTGTTACTCAGTTAATTTTACAGATTATAATACGTGATACATATTAAAATATATATAAAAATAGGTTATCATATTTAAAACCGATAAGATTAGGTAGGAAATATTATGTCAACCGATAAAGGTGAAGTCACCAACCCAACATTAAGAAGTGTGATTCAGGTTCACCCTGACGACAATGTTATTGTAGCAATTAATGCACTGCAAGCCGGCACTCAATTACCAACGCCTTGGGAATCAATAACCACACTGAGTGATATCCCTGCGGGTCATAAAATTGCCATTCAAAATATTGCTCAAGATCAAGCTGTGTTCAAATACGGCTATTCAATTGGCCACGCGACTTGCGCCATTAGTGCTGGTGAGCAAGTACATAGCCATAATTTAAAAACCAATTTGTCGGGCAATGAAAAATATCACTACCCAGGTATTGAACTGCCTAAACCTGTAGATGAAACTCAAATTCCTACTTTTGACGGTTATTTGCGTAAAAATGGCAAAGTCGGTATCCGCAACGAAATTTGGATTGTTAATACGGTTGGCTGTGTAAACCAGTCGGCTAAACGTATTGCCGAATTATGCATGCGCAAACACGCAGATAAAGCCGATGCGTTTGTTGCTTTAACTCATCCTTTTGGTTGCTCACAACTGGGTGATGATTTATCAAATACCCAAAAGTTACTTGCTAGTTTAATGCAACACCCAAATGCTGGCGGCGTTATTGTGATTGGTTTAGGCTGTGAAAACAATCAATTATCGGCGTTAATGGCCAGCGCAACGGGCTTAGATCCTGAGCGAATTCGATATTTTAATTCTCAACAAGTTGACGACGAAATTGAATACGGCTTAGAGCAAGTTCAAGACTTATTAAAGCTGATGAAAAACGATCAAAGAACCACCTTACCCGTCTCTAAATTAACGTTAGGGATGAAATGCGGTGGCTCTGATGGCTTTAGCGGACTAACCGCCAACTCAATTGTGGGTCGAATTTCAGATAAACTCACCCAATATGGTGGTCGGGTTATTTTAACCGAAACTCCGGAAATGTTTGGCGCCGAGCAAGTATTAATGGATCGATGTGCCTCAAAAGAAATTTTTGACCAAACCGTTGATTTAGTGCAAAGCTTTAAACAATACTTTATCGATAATAACCAGCCAATTTATGAAAACCCGTCACCGGGTAATAAAGAAGGTGGCTTAACCACCTTAGAAGAAAAGTCACTCGGCGCAATTCAAAAAGGCGGTAAAGCCATTGTTAACGAAGTGATTGAATATGGCGATAACGCTTCGTTAAACGCAGGCTTAACTTTATTAGAAGGCCCAGGCAATGATGCTGTTTCATCAACCGCTTTAGCAGCCGCGGGTGCAAACATTATTTTATTTACCACGGGTCGCGGCACACCGCTTGGGTTTCCGGTACCCACGGTAAAAATTTCGTCTAACTCAACAATTGCCAACAAAAAACCACATTGGATTGACTTTAACGCAGGTCAAATTTTAGATTCAGATGTAGATATTGATGAATGCGCAGATAAACTATTTAGTTATCTGCTTGAAGTAGCCTCCGGCAAACAAACGAATAATGAAATTAACGAAAGCCGTGAAATTTCAATTTGGAAAAATGGCGTTACGCTATAAATCGATTCAGCAAGGGGCAAAGGGGCGTTAGCCACTGTAACTGCCCCTTTATTTATGATCATCTCTATTCATGCCCCTCTTTTATCGTTGCCCCTCTTTTATCATAGTCATATTAGTGTGGACGCGAATAAATCCCCTATTGAGCTAACAAATTAAGACAAGAGCCTTCAACACCCTGAGTTTAGACAAGGTGTAAGACATTATTTTATCTTAGAGTCGAAACAAAATAAGAAATAAGCGAGCGCTAGAAAGCATTAACAGAAATGAGCAGCATTAAAACTTGTGTTGGCTGCTCACCTAATTTAATTCAGGTCAGCAACAACTAAATACGTTACCACAAGCTCTGAACAAACATTCAAAATGTGTGGTAACGCTTACTTAAAGGCTGGATTAACTAATAACTAACTTAGTTAATTATAAAGAAGCTGACTTTGATTTAAGCTTAATTTCTGCTGAGTTGATATCGCCCATTACAGCTTTAACTTTAACCTCACCCGCTTGTGCAGTTGAACGTAAAATAACACTCGCACGGCCTCTGTCAGTGACCAAGGTATCTGTTAATACGTCTTGAATATTAAATTCAGAGCCATTATCAACCGCTAATATTTCTGCTGGACCGCTCACCACAAATTTAACTTTTTCAGCTGCGTTGGCAACTAAGTTACCTGCGCTATCTAATAGCGTTAAATTAACAATCACTGTGTCATATTGATCCGCTTTGAGTGTTTGTTTTTCTGCATTTAATTGAATATTTTCAATTTCACCTGGCGTATTTAATTGGGTACGAACAACCGCTTTGTTATTGTTGTAACCGACGACTTCAAGCTGACCGTTTGTATAAGGTACCATCCATTTAATCACACGATCGCTAAAATCAGCTAAGGCTTTTTTGCCAAGTGATTTACCGTTTAAAAACAGCTCAGCCGTTTCAGTATTGGTATAAGATTGCACCACAATCTTTTCATTCTCAGCATAATCCCATAATGGTTCAATGTCATACCATTCCCACATTCTAAGTTTATCCCAAATATGAGGTGGGTAAGTCCGGCTTTTAAACTGCCATTCAGGTTTTTCAGAGTCTTCGGTTTTCACTAAACTAAATTCAGAGCTAGCAGCGGGTGTTGTACCTAAATAAATTTTGGCTTTGTCTTGCCAGAGCGTTTCAAAAAAGTGACCACGTGGCGTTTTGTTACCAACAAAATCAAATAATGAAATATTAAGTCCCATGCGCGGTAATGGTCCTGCTTCACCTTTGTATGCAAACCCTGTCCAAATAAAAATACCAGCAATATATTCTTTATCAACCGCGTCACGCCATTCACGCCAAGCACCCCAGTTTTCAGAGCCATAAATGACTTTATTAGGATAAGTTTCATGCGCTTTTTGATAGGCTGCTGCGCGATAGTTAAAACCCACTAAATCTAATGCGTCGGCATAACCTGTAGCAAAGCCAACGGATGGATGTGTTAAACCTGCGGTTACAGGACGAGTAGTATCAATTTCTTTCACCCAATCAGATAATTGATGAGCAATTTTTACTAAATTGTCTTCACTGTCTGGATTGAATTTTTTAATGTTTTTAAGGATACGCTGCTGATCAAAATCTGGGGCGTCTTCATAATAACTGGTGCCATCTTCATGGTGCGAAACAGATTTAGGATAATAAGTGTACGTCCATTCAATTTCGTTGCCTATGCTCCACATAATGATAGATGGGTGATTAAAGTCTCGTTTAAGCATAGCTTTTAAATCACGCTCAGCCCAATCGTTAAAATGCTCAGCGTAAGAAGCCACACTTTCGCCTTTTGCTTGGTTATCACCTAAATAAACTTTGCTTTTGGCTTTGGCCCTGTCCCAATCATCAAAAGCTTCGGCGTTAACTAAAAAGCCCATTTCATCACACAAAGCCAATAATTCAGGTGCGTGTGGATTATGCGCCATTCTGATCGCATTCACTCCAATGCTTTTTAATTTGTTAAGCCTTGAGCGCCAAATACTTTTTGGTACAGCTGCACCTAATGCACCGGCATCGTGATGCAAGTTCGCCCCTTTAATTTTGACTTGCTTGTTATTCAAAAAGAAACCTAAGTTAGGATCAAATTCAATTGAGCGCACCCCAAATGATTGAACATCTTGTGAGATCAGTTTTTGTTTATGATATACCTTAACTTGAGCTTGGTATAAATGAGGATGTTCAAGTGACCATAAATCAGGATATTTAATATCAGAGCTTAACTCAATTTTTTGATCTGGCGCTAATACAATTTGTTTTGAACTTTGGCTAACGATATCGCCATTATGATTAATAATATCAACCACAACTTTCGCGCTATCACCGGTAAATTGCTTTGCGGTTAGCTGGGTTTTAACTGAAACACTTGCGTTTTGCACCCCCACTTTAGGGGTAGTTACTTGAATACCCCATTGTGGGATATAAACAGAATTTGCTTTAACTAATCTCACATTACGATAAATACCTGAGCCTGTATACCAGCGTGAATCCGCATAGGCTGTTCTGTCAACTTTTACTTTAATTTCATTGGCTTTATCAAACACAACATACGGAGTGATATCGACATTAAAGCTAGTGTAACCATAAGGGCGACCGCCAACATGATGACCGTTAATCCAAATACTTGAATTATTATAAATACCGTCAAACTCAACCCAGAAGACTTTATTTTTATCTTTTTCGTTCAGGTTAAATTGCTTTTTGTACCAACCTATACCGCCAAGTTTAAAACCAGTGCTTGCGGCGCCTGCTTTAGTATAAGGAAGCGCCACTGACCAATCGTGCGGTAAACGCACCGTTTGCCAGCCTTTGTCTGTGTCTTCTAATTTAAATTGCCAATTAAAATTAAAGTCAGTTAGCGTTTTAGCCTGTATATTTAGGCTGATAACACTCACCAAACACCCTAAAAGCATAATCAAGGCGCTCAATTGTTTTTGTAAATTGAAACTAAATCTTGTCATCATACAATTTCCACTTCGTTAAAGATGTGACCCAATATAGCCTAAAATTAAATATAAAAAACAATATTTATATAAAAAAGTAACACTTTCTTGTGGTACTTTTCATTAAAGATGAATCAGACAGATTACACAGACTATAGAGTTTAAAGTTTAGGAAAAGTGTTAAAGAAAAAAGCAGGTTAACAAAATAAGCCGATCACTGAGCGTGAACGGCTTATTTTATAAAGGCATGTAAAGTGGTAGGAAAGCTTAATCTTGGTTTTCAGGGTGACCTGATGGCCAAGTCACATCGATATTATTAAATAATGCTCTCACTTCTTGCGCCAATTCAACATTAAGTGGTTTTTCAGCCCATTCGATATTCTTTTGAATATTCACCGGGTTGGCTGTACCCACTAAAGTAGAAGCAATTGTGTCATGGTCAATTGCAAACTGTAATGCTAATTCAGTAATATCCACATTCGCTTTGTTGCATAGCTCAACCGCTTTTTTCGCTGCATCGAGTAACTCTGGCTTACCTGGGTGCCAAGGCGGCGCACCACGCTGAGTTAATAACCCCATACCCGTTGGCGATGCGTTAATAACACCTACGCCTTTGTCTTGTAATTTAGGTAATAATGGCTCGAGCGAGGTATCGTACAATGCATAACGGCAATAGGTTAAAATGCAATCAATATCAAAATTCTCAATGGTTTTGTCAAAAATTTTAATCGGATAACCTGTTACACCAATATGTTTAACTTTACCCTCATCTTTTAATGCTTGTAAACAAGGGAGCGATTCATCAAAAATTTGTTTTAAATTCGCAAATTCAATATCGTGTAAAAATAAAATATCAACGCCGTCTACGCCTAACCGACCTAAACTTTCTTCAAGTGAAGAGCGAATACGTTTGGCCGAAAAATCAAAATCTTGAAAGTCAGCGCCGTATCGACCGGCTTTGGTTGATAATATATATTTGTCGCGTGGAATTGATTTTAGCGCTTTACCTAACACAGTTTCAGCTACGGTTTGGCCATAATATGGCGACACATCAATTAAATTGACGCCCATATCAACTGCTGTGTGTACGGTTCGGATACCTTCTTCTTCACTGATATTTCGAAACACACTGCCTAAAGGTGATGCACCGTAACTTAATCGAGAAACCGATAAGTCGGTATTACCTAATTTTCTGTATTGCATCAAAAACTACCTTTTATTTAATCTGTAAAATGAAGCTGCGTTTAGCCCAAAAACCTGTTCAAAATAAGCTGGGTAGTATTGCTTAACATAGCTTTCAACAATAGATTTCATTGACTGATAAGTTGAAGCGACCAAACACACAGGCCAGTCTGAACCAAACATAACTCGCTCGGGTCCAAATGCCTCAAACACTGTGTCTAAATAAGGTTTAAAATCAGCTTGAGTCCAGTTTTTCCAATCCGCTTCGGTCACCATACCTGATACTTTGCAATAAATGTGATTGTGTAAACCCAGTGTTTTCATTGCGTTTACCCATTCTGCAAAAGCTTCGCCAGAAGCAATTTTTGGTTTTGCGATATGGTCAATCACGATAGGTAAATCAGGTACCCGATTGATTAGTTCAATGGATTGCGGTAATTGTTCGGCTGTGACCAATAATTCGTAAATAAAATCGGTTTTGGTTAATGCCTGCAGCCCACGGATAAAGTTATCCGATAACATGAACATAGGATCTGGCTCGCCCTGAATAACATGTCTAAAGCCAAGTAATTTTGGTTTATCTATTAGTTTTGCTAACTGGGCTTGAATGTCGTCAGCTTGTAAGTCGACCCAACCGACAATGCCTTGAATAAAGTCGTTCTCATCAGCTAACTGTAATAACCAATCTGTCTCAATTAAAGATTGACGCGCTTGCACTGCAATGCAGGCTTGCATATCGTTTTCTTGTAAAGTTTTAGCCAAATCTTTAGGCAAAAAATCTTGCCGGATAGCTGACATATTGTCATCTATCCAATCGTACTCTTGGGCATCGTAATGCCAAAAGTGTTGATGAGAATCAATGTTCATTACTTAAACCTTATTTATCTATTCGCTAGCCCTTAATCTAATTCAACAACGGCTTTAATAACACCCGTTTCTGGGTTTACCCAAGTTGGGAATAATTCAATCATGTCGTCAAATTTGGCTTTGTGGGTAACAATGCTATGGCCTTTTACCGAACCATCTTTCATGCAGCTAACCACATGTTCAAAATCTTCTTTAGTTGCATTGCGGCTACCCAGTAATGTCGTTTCACGTTTATGGAACTCAGGATCATTAAACGTGATGTCTGCCTTAACAACGCTTACAAAAACAATTTTACCGCCATGCGCTAAATTATAAAATGCTGACTGCATTGCTTTAACACTACCCGTACAGTCAATAATAACTGATGGAAAATCGCCATCAGTTAATTTTTCTAGCTCAGCTCTAACATCGCTTTTACCATTAACGGTGCCCGCAACATTAAATTCGTCACGGCAAAATTTTAATTTATCTTCGCTTAAATCAGACACTATCACTTTTGCGCCTTGTACTTGCGAAAATTGTAATGCACCAATCCCAATTGGGCCTGCACCTAAAACTAAAACGGTATCATCTGAACTAATTTCTGCTCGTCTTACTGCATGCGCACCAATCGCTAAACATTCAATCAGTGCCATTTCGCTAAATTCAAGTCCTTCAGCCGTCACTACCGCTGATTCTGGCACTGATAAATATTCACACATACCACCATCTCGGTGTACGCCAATCACTTCAATATTACTACAACAGTTCGTTTTACCTTTACGGCATGCAACACATTCGCCACAGCTAAGGTATGGAATAACATAAACCGCTTGGCCTACTTTTAAATCGCTACCTTCAGGCACAGATTCAATCACGCCCGATAATTCATGACCTAATACTCTTGGATACTGAAAATAAGGCTGGTTACCACCATAAGCATGAATATCCGTGCCGCAGATGCCAATCGCTTTAATTTTTACCAGCACCTCACCCGCACCCGGGGTTGGTTTATCGATAGATTGAGATTCTAATTTTCCCGGTTCTAAACAAACAATTGACTTCATCATAGTTACCCACCATTAATAGAGATGCTGCTTTAGCGCTCTATTATTATATAAAAATAGACATATAAAGATTGAATTCTATTACAAAATCAATCACAAATAAAACCAAACATTTAGATATGATTACAAAATACAAAAGTAAACATTTGGCTAATTAATACAAAAAAGCAGTTTAAAACTGCTTTTGACATAAATTACTGTACTCAGTTCACTAATACAGATAAGCCTTCTCGCTCAACATCAGCAAGTTGCTCGTAACATTCAACCAATGTGTTACAAAATAATTCAGATGACTTTAATTCATCAGTAAAAATCAAATCAGACGAAACGAAAAGATTAACATCATGTGCCGCATCGCCATTAAAATCATTGGTTAACTGCAATAATTCGTTTGCTAAAGGATCCGTTAACTCACCATTATTTTTACCCGTTAATCGAATAAAATGAATCCAAGCAGCAACCGTTAAGGTTAATAATTTAATTGAACTACCCGCCCGCAAGTTATCGGTTAATGTACCCAAAATACGGACCGGTATTTTTTGTGAACCATCCCATGCAATTTGGCTTAGCAAATGCACAATTTGTGGATTTTCAAAACGACGAATAATGTCGCTTGCATATTCATTTACATCCAATTCAGCTGGCGGCGTAAATGACGGAATAATTTCTTCATTTAATAAACGCTGGCAATGGTTATACAAAGCTTGATTAGAAATCGCATCTTTAACACTGTTTAAACCAATCAATAAGCCCATGTAAGCTAACGTAGAATGTAGACCGTTTAAAATACGTAATTTAGCATTTTCGAATGCATCAATGTTATTACTAAATACAACCCCAACCTTCTCCCACGCTGGGCGATCGCCTGTTAACGTATCTTCAATAACCCACTGTAAAAATGCTTCGCGTTGAATTGGCCATTGATCATCTGCACCTAAAGCTTCTGACACTTGCTTAATGACGTTTTCATCTGTTTTAGGCGTAATGCTGTCAACCATAGTAGATGGAAAACTAACAGACTGTTCAATCCAATTGGCTAATTCTACTGATTGCTGTTTGGCAAATGTAAGCACTGCATTTTTTAGTTTATGGCCATTACTCGGTAAGTTATCGCAACTAATGACATTAAAAGCAGCAACATTGTTTTGCATACGCAGTTTAAGGGCTTGAACAATTAAACCGACGGCTGACCTGGGTGTTTGAAAATTATTTAAATCATGCTGGATATCAACATGCTTAAGATCAAGCTGACCTTTTGTATCTAAACAGTAGCCTTTTTCGGTTATGGTTAAGCTTACAATTTTAACTTGCTCACTTGCCATGCGCTCTAATACTTGTGGTAACTGATCGGTTGCCACTAAAACTTCTTTAATCGCACCAATAACTTGGTATTCAATTTTTTGATCTAGTATTGCTAACGTATATAAACCGTCTTGAGGTTCAAGAATATCGCGTGCACCCGTGCTTCGCATAGATACTGCACAAATACCCCAGTTACCACCAAATTGGTTTAAGACAGATTCCGTATAAGCAACCTGATGGGCACGGTGAAAAGCTCCTGGCCCTAAATGAACAATTCCAATATCTGTGTTATCTCTGTTGTACTCAGGCAAGCTCATATTTTCCTGCCCGCTAACCGCCTCTTTGATGCTGGCTAAATTTTTAGACGATAATCTCATTCATAAACCTCTGCTATTTCTGCCTACTCAAGAGAAGACAATCATATATAACCTTTAAATTTTATATGTAAATGATACTACTAAAAGTAAAATTTGCAATCTTGAAGTCAAAAATAAAAAAACTTTAATCTTAAAATTAACAAAATAACCGATATTGAGCAAAAAACACTCAAAAATTAACGCTATATTCTTAAAATTTAGCCCACAAAATATTAATTGTATACAATAAACAAAAATGTGAGATTTAATTTTTGCTTTGAATAATTAGATAACGACAAGATTTAGATAGAATATTGAGAATTACTGATAAAAAACCAATCATGTTTGGATTGAAGAATTTGACTATCTCAGTACTCAGTAACAGTGCAGTTGATTTTTAATGAAGGAACTGGGAAATAGCGGTCATTTAATGGATAAAAATCTAAAATTAGTGAAAAATGAGACATCATGTGCAAGCAAGGGAAGGCTACAAACAAAATAGTAAATGAGGCAAACTTAACAAAAATTAAGCTCAAAAACCTTCACTGAACCGGTATATTCAAACAACTCTGCACAATAATATAAATTTGACTCAATGATAATGAGCCAAATTATCTTGGTTTTTGCTTAAATTGAACGGACAAATTTAAGAATATGTCCTTTGAATTTTTTATCCAAATATAAAGTATGGGTAGGTATTTGTTGAGAAAACGAAAAACCAAAGTGTTGCATACGAGCGCTTAGTTTGTTTTTTCTACCGCGCCCCGGATCAACAATAATGACTTCGCAGGCAGGTTTGGCATGAGCCTGAATAAAAGAAGCTAACAAATCAATATGGTTATCTTCATACAAAAGATCACTACCGATAATCAAATCAAATAGCCCAAGGCTATCTGTGGTGTCAGCCCAATTCGCTTGTTCAAAAGCGATGGCTTTATCTTCATTTAACAACGCATTACGTTGCAAAAATTTATTCACTTCCGGGTGATAGTCTGTTGCGGTAATATCTGCATCTTTTTTATTCAAAAGCAAGCTAGATAGCGCCATACCACACCCTACTTCCAAAATTCGTTTTGTGCCGGTATCATAATCTGCAATAAAATGAGCCAGTACTAAACTAGATGGCCAAATAACGCCAAACATTGGCCATGAGGCCGAGCATATACCTAACTTTTCGGCAACGCCCTCTGGGTCTTCAAATTCTTGCGTATTACGTAACGTGCATAAATGTATATCCGTTTTACCAAGCTCTACAGTCTGATAACATAAACGTAGCTTTGTCATTAAATGGTCCCAAAGAATTGGACGCTGAGCCAACTATCTAAGTTAGTTAAATGACAAAGCGAGTGTGTTGCTAGAGTATAGTATTTCACTAATATGGCAATGTATTTAATCACCAACTCAACATCACTGTTTAAAATGCACGCATACTGGCAGTTTGGCTAACAACGGGGTAATTCAAAAATGTACAATTGGTCAATTATCCTCTTTTAGCGGCTTTTTATAACTCGCTGAAATTTACTGGCGGCAAACTCTCGAAACCAGGTTTTGCAAATAAATAGCCTTGCATAAGATCAATACCTGCATCACGCAACCAATTCATTTCTGCTTTCGTTTCGATTCCTTCGGCCAAAGGCGTGATATTTAAATCACGAAATAAATTTAAGCAATTTTTTACAATAAATTGTCTTGGTTTATCATTATGTATATTGCGAATCAACCCCATGTCTAACTTAATAATATTGGTTTGAAAATCAGCTAACAAGCCAAGGCCAGCATAACCAGAGCCAAAGTCATCAATGGCAGTTATAAATCCTTGAATTTCATAATATTCGACGATGTCTTTTACGAATTGACTGTCTTCTATTTTTTCAGATTCTGTAAACTCAAACATAATATTTTCAATTGGGAACCCATATTTTTGAGCCACTTCTAGCGTCGTTCGTATACAGCGTTCTGGTTTATAAATCGCTTTTGGTAAAAAATTAATACTGAGTATGGATTCAAGCCCGAGTTTTGATGCAAGCTTTATCGCCTTAACCCGACATAACTGATCAAATAAATAACGGTTATCATCGTTCACTTTAGATATAATGGAATAGGCGGACTCATTGTTTAAACCACGAACCAATGCTTCATATCCAAAGATTTGCTTAGTACGACCATTAATAATGGGCTGAAATGCCATGGTAAAGTCAAAATCAAGGTTGTTTTTATCTATGCATTGGCTGCACGAGGCTCTGTCATCACTTATTCTATTTTCCTTCATACAACCTCTCAACTAAAATATAATATCCATTTTGTATGTCTCATCCAGAGCAAACATAAAAAGGTAATCCTGCAAATAGTATTTGCGCAAATATATTGCAAATCAATAGTATACAAGATGATATAAAATGATGGAAAGGTCAATAAGCTGAGGTGTCTTCTAGTCCAAAAACACTATCTCAACAAAGACATAGCAAACTCAGGGGCATACCCTGAGTTTGCGCTAAATTGCAAAACGAATCGCAAATTTATTCGCGTTGAGCTCTCTTAACAATCGCATCGAGTTTTTGCTTAAGCTCGCTCACTTTTTGTGGTTTTTTCATCGCCAAATTATGTTGCTCTTGTGGATCTTGAGCTAAATTAAATAACTGAGCAGAGGGTGACAACCCGCTTTCAATATTTTTGTCATTGGTGACCCAAGCTGCCTTTTTGTCAGTCGGTTTTATATATTTCCACTGCCCATCTCTTAATGACAAGGTATAAGATTCTTCCAGTAGGTATTGGCGACCAGGTTCTGATGCATCTAACCAAGCAGATAACCGATTTTGACTATCAATGGCTTCGTCTTGGTTTAAATCAATACCCACTAAATTAGCAACTGATGCATAAATATCAACTTGGCTCATTAGCGCATCGCTAACTCCCGGCTTAACCTGATTAGGGTAGTGCAATATCGTTGGCATTCGAGTACCAGCTTCATATGCGCTGTATTTACCACCTCGGAAGGGGCCTGCCGGTTTATGCTGACCTAATAATTCAACCGCTTTATCGTCATAACCGTCATTTAATACAGGGCCATTATCACTGGTAAAAATAATCAGGGTGTTATCCAATAAATTAAGCGATTTTAATTGCTTAACCACCTGCCCTGTCATCCAGTCCATTTGTAAAATAGAGTCGCCACGAACCCCCATACCACTTTTCCCTAAAAAGCGCTCATTCGGTAATCTTGGCACATGGATATCTGAAAACGAAAAGAATAAGAAAAAAGGATCAACTTGATTTTGGCGGATAAAATCATTCGCTTTATCGGTAAACACTTTATAAAAGTCTTCATCTTTCCACTCGGCTTTATGTCCGCCTTGCATCCAACCTATTCGGGCTATGCCATTAATAATGGTTTTATTGTGCTGATGATCTGCTGCTTGGCGCTCTAATTCTGGGTTTTCATAACCTGTTGGCCTATTACCCACTTTTTGTTCATAGTCGATTATTAGCGGATCACTTTTTTCTAAATTAAGTACATGATGATTTTCTAAATAAACCGTCGGTACTCTGTCTCCTGTTGCAGGCAGTAAAAAGCTATAGTCAAAGCCAATTTCAAGTGGGCCGGGTTTAACTGCTTGGTTCCAATCAATTGGTTTTGTGCCATCGCCTAAACCTAAATGCCATTTACCCACAACGCCAGTTTGGTAACCTGCTTTTTTCAGTACTTTTGCTAATGTAGGCTGCTCGGGTTTTATAATCATGGCGGCATCGCCTTTTAACACAGAGGCTTTGTTTCTAAACGCATATTCACCCGTTAATAACGAATAGCGCGACGGCGTACAAGTTGCCGATGAGCTATGAGCATCAGTAAAACGAATACCATTATTGGCAAGTTCGTCTACATTAGGTGTTTTTACATGTTTAGCACCATACGCACTTAAATCACCGTAGCCTAAATCATCAACATAAAAAATAACAATATTAGGCTTTTGCTGAGACTTGTTATCAGAGTCAGACACAATTGGTTTGTCGTCATTTGCAACCGAACAGGCGCCCAATAACATCATAGGTGCCAGTACGCACATTGATTTAAAAATAGTTTTCATTATTAGTTTTACTCCTGCTTAATATATAAATAAAAGGCGGTTTTTTCTTCGGCTTGACCGCTTTTATCATCAGTAAACCAAGCTCGTATTTTTTGTTCTCCGGCTTTTAATTTAATCATCGCCTGACAATATGCCGCTCGGCCATAAATCGGTTCTACGTATTTATTGTTTTGAGTTTCAATCACACAATATTTTTTTTGAATAGGAGTACCTGCCGGTTTGTCATGAAAATAAGCCCTAACACGATAAGTTTGCGCCTGCTCAACATTAATATACCAAGGCAGTGGTTGATATTTATCTTCTTGTGTTAACCAGTGGGTGTAGTCATATTCAAGCGCTGCTGGCTGATGTCCGATAAACCAAGGCACGGGTTGTTTATCTGGTACTTCCATCCAATCCATCGCATTAAGTCTAACTGGGTTTTCAGCTGGGTTACCCACATGAATATAGCGGTCAACAAAACCTGCGTTTGAAACTTGCTGCCACCAATTTTTTAATTCAGCCTGAAACTGCTGAACTAATTTAGGATGCTGCTTTGAAACATCGGTTAACTGCTTAGGATCATCCGCTAAATTAAATAAAGCTTGTTTGTTTTCAGAAAATCTTAAATAACGCCATTTATCTTTTGCAATCATCAACGGGCGATTAAAACTAGGTTGATCAACTCTTTGATTTGTAACTATGAGTTGGCGACCATTTAAATCTGTGTCCTGCCCCTGTTTAAATAATTTAACCAAACTCTGACCATCTAATGAATCATCAGCCTGCCCACCTGCTAATTCAAGTAAAGTTGGAAATAAATCATAATGCGCCGTTAATGTATTTATGCGTTGGTTTTTAAATTGACCATTTGGATAATCAATAAAAATAGGGACTCGGTGACCACCTTCATGTATTTCACCTTTAAAGCCGCTATAGCCCGCATTAGGCTGCCAACTTGGAAATTTATCTGCTATTTTTTTATCTTTTTCAGTCAGTTCATCTGCCCACTTTTTAGATCGATAAGAGCTACCATTATCTGTCATGTAAATAAATACGGTGTTGTCTGCTTGCTCAGTGGTTTCTAGTACACGACGCAAACGGGCCACTTGCTCATCGATATAGGTGATCATCGCATAAAAACTTGCTACATCATTGTAAAGCCCCATGTTCTCATAGGCTTTAATGTATTTTTCTGGTGCACGATAAGGCCCATGAGGCGCATTTAACGCTACATATGCAAAGTAAGGCTTTTCATGTTTTTGTTTAATAAATTTTATGGCTTCATCAAACCAAATTTTGGTCGCGTAGCCTTCAAACTTTTCTTCTTTACCATTGCGATAATAAGTATCATCAAACTGTGTGTTACCCCAATAATCTGGGGTTTGGCCTACCCCGCCGCCGCCATGAATCAGTACATTATCAAAGCCTTGATCTTGTGGACGATACGGATAGTTGTCCCCTAAATGCCATTTACCAAAAATAGCCGTTTGATACCCTTTGGTTTTAAGTGCTTCAGCCAACGTTGTGTGTTCTGGTCCCAACATATAGCGACCCAAAATGGTATGCCATACACCCGCTTTTAACGAATGCTTACCCGTTAACAAAGCAGCACGCGTGGGCGAACAGGTTGGGTCGACATGAAAGTTAGTTAAATGAACCGATTCATTCGCTAATTCATCTAAGTTTGGGGTTTTAATAATGGGATTATGGTTATAGCCAAAATCGCCTATACCTTGATCATCACTCACTACCAAAACAATATTAGGCTGCTCGGTTTTAGCCCAACCAGTTGTTAGTGTGCTTGCAATTAAGCTAAAACAAAATGCGGATTTAACAATTTTTTTGGTTAATTTCATCTCGTATAAAAACCTATTATTTACAAAATTTTCAATTGTAGATTTCAAGACCCTGCTTAAATCCAAAATATCAATGACCCGTTGTCCAAATGCGCTAAAGCGCAACCAAACACTAACCTCAACCCTGCAACTAAACCGCATATTAACTTGATTTGTTTCATCCTGAATTTCCCTGTTAGTCTTGTTTGTGCTGCTCTGATATTTTAAAAATTTTAATATGTTCTACTAATTTATGACCATTTGAAGTTAAGGTTTTGGTGGCTTCAAGCGTGTTATTGGCATGCGCAGTTAAGCTGTCAGTATCATCTTTAATAGCGTGCACACGCTCGTTAATATCATTTGATACCGAGCTTTGTTCTTCTGCTGCAACCGCAATTTGCGAAGCCATTTGGGTAATTTGGTCAAACTCATTTTTTAGTACCGCAAATGCATCTGTACTTTCAATCACCACCTGAATGGCTTGTTGACCATTTTCTTGAAGCGCTATCATATTGTTAGACGCGGTTTCGGCACCTTCTACTAAAGATTCAATTTGGCCTCTAATCTCTTGAGTTGAATCTTGAGTACGCTGCGCCAAATTACGAACTTCATCTGCTACAACGGCAAAACCTCTACCCATTTCTCCGGCCCTAGCTGCTTCAATTGCCGCGTTCAAGGCTAACAAGTTAGTTTGCTCTGAAATTGCCTGAATCACATTAAGCACCTGACTAATTTCAGCCGCTTCATTATTTAAATTACGCACTAAATCACTGGTTTTCGCTAACTCAGTAATCAAGTTTTGCATAATATCTTTGCTCACTTGGGCATTATTTTCACTCTCAATTGAAATATTATGAGCTCTTTGAACCGTATCGGACGTGGCTTGGGCCATTTCAGATACTTCTTCAATGGTGGCTGACATTTGATTTACCGCAACCGAAACACTCTCTGTCGCCTCCTTTTGTCGGTTTGATAACGACATTGATTCAGCCATTGCGCTAGACACCAACGAGGTCGTTTGGTCAATCGCAAATGCTTGTTTAAAAACCCCTTTTAAAGCAATCTCAAAACTCTCAACTAAGCTATTAAATGCAATACCAACTCGGCTCAATTCATCTTCGCCTTGGATGCCAATTCGATAGCTCATATCTTTATTTTGCGCCAACTCTGTAAATACGAGCTCCATTTGTTGAATTGGCTTATTGATGCTGCGAATAATCAAATAAGAAACGCCAGCAATCATCAAAATAAGTAAACATAGTACAATTAAAGTTTGATGCACTTGCTGTCTGGCTTCGGCCAATAATTGTTTTTCAACACTGACAATTTCATTAACGACTTGCTCAACAACTTGTTGATAACCTGAGTTGATTTTTTCTGAAACAGAAAGCCAATGCGCTATATCTATTTCAATTTTTTTGTTGAGCTGACTTATCACATCTCGTCGTAGAGATTCATACGTTTTTGCAGCGTAAGTGTTAAAATCGGTATTAAATAATGTTTTGTTGAACAAATGCTTACTCGAATCAGACGCAAAAAGTAAAAAATTATTGCGGTAGAGTTTTTCTAACGCTTCATTTTTAACTAATTGTCCATAAATATAAGGATACATGAATGATGTGATTGCGGTTTCAACTGTGCCGGTTTGAATAGCTGAAATATGTTTTGCTAGAGTTAAATTTTGATAGGCATTAGCCAATAAAACCAACCTAGGGTTTTGGGCAGATAACAAAACGACCTGGTTGGTGCTATCAATTAAACGCTCCACTAATCGCTTAATTTCAAACAGCGTCCAAATCATATTACCTTCAGCAGTTTTATATTGCTTTGAACTTTTTTGCCTCAAGCTTGCCAGTTTTCTAACGTTTTCATGAACGTCAAAGGCTACTTTTATTGCGTTAACTTGCTCGTTAAGTAATTTAAAATTTTGTAAGTCCGCTTTTTTATTTTTAACAAATGCTAGATAGCTAGATAAATGTGTATCCACTTTTGCACGAGCATCCATCATACCTTGTTTGTATTCAAGACCTATCGGATTATCAGGTTTACCCGGGCCTAAATAATTTTTGGTAAATGACCACTCTTGCTGCAAAGCACTAATGACGGGTGAAACCTGCTCTAAGTAGCCTAGTAATAATTCTATTTTTTCTAATGCTTGTAGTTCGTCATTGGCTTTTTGATAGCGCTCAAATGATAAATAAGCGGTCACAACGAGAGGAATAAAGACCAAAAGTAAAATTCTTGTTTTTATTCTGATTTTATTTAGCATACGACACCAATTTATATATAATAAATACGTTTTAAATTTAATTTAAACATATTTTATACAAATAAGTTAGTAAAAAATGATATAAATTTGAATAAAAAATTTACAATGCTAAAGCATAGCGGTAACATTTTAAACAGTAGATTGTTTTCAATATACAAACTTGTAATCCAGTTTATTTTATATGGGAATAAACCGGATTAAATTTAAATTAAAGAGGCGATATGAAATTTATAGCAGAATTTAAATTAAATCGGCTTTTGGGTGCAATTGGTTTATTAAGTATGGCTGCCTGTAGTCATATTGAAAAAACGGATATGTCAGAAACCAAAAGCCAAGCCATGACAGATCAAAAAATGAATGTGTTATACATTATGACGGACGATCATGCAGCACAAGCAGTAGGTGCTTACGGTGGGCGATTGGCTAAACTCAATCCAACCCCAAATTTAGATAAACTCGCCGACGAAGGCATGTTATTTAAAAATGTGTTTGTTACTAATTCTATTTGTACCCCTAGCCGCGCTAGTATTTTAACCGGACAATATAGCCAAACAAACGGTGTATTAGACTTAAAAGGTTCATTATCAACCGAGCAACAAACCCTCCCTAGAGTTATGTCAAACTCAGGATATGAAACGGCTATTATCGGTAAATGGCATCTTAAAAAAGAGCCTGGCGCGTTTGATTATTATGAAGTACTAGAAATGCAGGGCCAATACTTTGATCCTATTTTCCGCGTACGGGGCGACAAACCTTGGCCACAAAACGAAAACCGCTATAAAGGTCATTCATCAGACGTAGTTACAGATTTAAGTATTGAATGGTTAAAAAATCGCAAAAACGACAAACCATTCTTTTTAATGCATCAGTTTAAAGCCCCTCATGATTACTTTAAATATGCACCTAGATACGAATCGTATTTAGCAGACGTAACCATTCCTGAACCAGTCGATTTATACAAACAATTAGCCACGCAAGGCTCAATTGCTACACGCGGTGAAAACGACAGTTTGGTAAACGATATTGGCACCTCAATTTCACAACGCCATAATCGTCGTAGCATGGGTATTGATTTAGGTGTTGATCCAAATTTACCTGAAAAAGAATTTACTCATCAAGCTTACCAAAAGTTTTTAAAAGCCTATTTAAGATGTGTTAAAGGGGTCGACGATAACATAGCGCGTTTAATCCAAACTTTAAAAGATTTAGGTGAATACGAAAATACGATTATTGTTTATACCTCTGACCAAGGCATGATGCTAGGCGAGCATGATTACCAAGACAAACGCTGGATGTACGAAGAATCAATCCACATGCCATTTATTGTTCATGACCCAAGGGTTGATAACGCAGGTCAAACCAATGATTTATTAATTAACAATACTGATTTTGCACCATTTTTAATTGATTTAGTCGGCGGTGACATTCCAGACGATATGCATGGTAGAAGCTTTAAAGCCGCGTTAGCAGGCGAAAAAATTGAAGATTGGCGGGACGCAACTTACTATCGTTACTGGACGCATAGAATGTACCACGATGTGCCAGCCCACTTTGGTTTACGTACCAAAGACTATAAGTTAATTATGTTTTACGGTGCTGGGTTTGTTGATCCTGAATTACCTTTTTATGATCAAAAATGGGTTAACAAGACAGGCCTTCACAACAACAACATTAAAACACCTGTCGCTTGGGAGCTTTACGACTTACGCAAAGATCCACAAGAATTAAATAATGTTTACAAAGATCCAGCATACCAAGATGTAGTTGCTGAACTAAAAGCCGAGCTAAAGCGTCAACGCGAAAAATACAATGAAACAGATGAAAATCATCCTAAATTGAAAAAAATTATAGATGCGCATTGGAATGATTAATTATCATTTTAATTGAGTGGCTATCGCTCAATTACTATCGCTCAATTAGATCAAAAAAGGCTGACGTTAGCGTCAGCCTTTTTTATTTGTACTCAATTTGCAGTAAAGTGTTTTAAACACTTTTAGTTTATGTAGGCATTTATTCGTTAAACACCTAACACCACCATACCTAACAAAATAATCGTCTGTTAACTTACAGTACAGCTAAAGCTGCTTCGTAATCTGGTTCATCAGCGGTTTCAGATACTTGCTCGGTATAAATAACTTCGCCTTTTTCATCTAACACTACAACACACCGAGAGTACACACCAGTTAATGGTCCAGTTGAAAATGTTAAACCATAATCTTGACCAAAGCTCGCTCTAAAACCAGAAGCCGCTTCAACATTTTCAATACCTTCAGCGCCACAAAAACGAGCTAGAGCAAAAGGTAAATCAGCAGAAACACACAATACTTGGGTATTGTTAATAGATGCTGCTTTTTCATTAAATTGACGCACTGAAGCCGCACAAGTTGGCGTATCAACCGATGGGAAAATATTTAATACTAACTTTTTACCTGAGTAATCATCTAAGCTGACTTCGCTCAAGTCGGGCTTAACTAAGGTAAAATCAGGCGCTTTACTACCCACTGCCGGTAGCTCACCACAAGTTTGAATTGCATTGCCTTTAAGTGTAACTGTTGCCATGTTATTCGCTCCTTTTTTGAGTTTGCGCGATCAAAATTTGATATCGCTCCTAACTAGATTGTGCTGAAACTGAAAAGTTCAAGCCATATTGAGTAAAATAGCCTCAGCTAAACCGCGTAACCGCCATAAAAATAGCTAAAAGCCCATAATTGGTTTATATTTTTATAACTTTTTACAATTTATTAATTGATATAATTAGCCTAATGATTTTCAATTAATACTTGTGTCTATTCTGCAGCTTCATTGTTTGCTCTATTTAATCAAAATAATGGTCATCATTAATTGGCAGATTGTAAGGTGCATATACCCGTGTTACTTCAAAATACTGATTTCAGCCGGAGAAAGGAATACAAGAAAAAGCATGTTTAAAGCAAGCTGCCACTGTGGAGAAATTAAAATTAAGTCGCAAAAAACGCCAGATTCAATAACCAGCTGCAATTGCTCACTGTGCAATAAAATCGGCGCTTTATGGGCTTATTTCACAAAAGAAGATGTAATAATAAAAGCGCCCACACCTACCAATGAATACCAATGGGGTAAAAAACGTCGAACCTACCATACTTGTAAAAAATGTGGATGCACAACTCATTACACCCAGCTAAGAGATGATGGTACAAATAGAGTTGCCGTAAATTCGCGCATGGTTGATCCTAATTTTATTCAATCTGTCCCTATAAAATACTTCGATGGCGCAAATACTTTTAAATATATTAGCTGAGCATTTATTCTAATTGTTGTTCTAGTTTCCGTCGCTCGGATAAACTCTGACAACGGCAAGCATAAGACAGGCACACCTAAAAACCTCCGCTAAATGATTACCAGGTTTAAAAATTTCATTAATAAAAAACAAGGAGCTTAAAGGCAAAAAATCAATAACTAACTGTTTTTATTATCTTTTATAGATGGCTGGCTTTTAAGTTTTCTTAAGTTTTATGTGCTTGTGTCTAAAATTTACTAATAATACTAAAATCTATGCCAATACGGCTGAATTTCACCCGTCAGCAGCTAACTGATACAAGATATCAGATACATCCGTAAAATGACTGCCAAGTTTAAAAATTTCATTAATAAAAACCAACGACCCCAAAGACAAAAAATCACTAACTAACTGTTTTTATGCTCTTTTATAGATGGCTGGCTTTTAAGTATTTTTTAAGTATTAAGTAGTCCCCCAATCTATAGAAAATCATCTTTGTGTAACTCAGTTCTTTAACTGCGGCTATAGCCCTAATATTTTAAACGCACATATACACTTAACGACCTTTTTTTGCTGCCAAATTGCTATTTGTTTTACTTTCCGGCTTATTAACCGCAGTAAACCTACAATGCATAGAAAGGTGCGGCTAACTTCAAAATATTATCTTAATTACAAATTAGGCACAGCCCCTTTAAATTCTATTTTCACCACAAAAGCGTAATCACCTCTATCTACATTGGAAACAGCATCTAGATCAAAATTCAACCCATTAGGGGTTTGTTTCCAATTAACCGAGTGTTGATTACTTAACAGTGTTACGTTTTGTATATTACTTAAATCTAAGTTAGCGAGAGAGGGGACATTTGCAGTATCTGGCCACCCCAAAAAAGTAACGTATAAGTTTTTATTGTCTTTACTGCGGGTAAATCGAATATCCTTGGCGGTATATTCCACTTGATCGCCATGCATTTTTTCACTTGGGACTGTGGGGCCTTCACCAAAGATTTGCCATGGGCGAGTCGCATAAACAGCTTCTCCATTCTTAGCTAACCATTTACCAATTTTTTTAACGGGAACGGCGGCTTCGGCAGGAATTGAACCATCGGCTTTGGGACCAATGTTCAACAAAAGAACCCCGTTTTTAGAAATTATGTCCATCAACATATCAACAACTTGGTTGGCACTACGATACTCCTCATCCGGAGCGTAACTCCAGCTATGTAAGCCTAGTGAAGTATCATTTTGCCATAAGAACTTTTCTTGGCCTTTCATGCCACCGCGTTCTAAATCAAGTACAGCTGAACCTACAGGTAATTTTTTTCGGTTTTTATAATTCACGGCAACATTTGGTGCTGGAAATCGACCTTTGCCCAAGTCAATTGCTTTATTGTAATAGTGCGCTAAAAATCGTTTTCTGTCGTGTTCGGTAAATGCGCCAAGATTCCAACCCCAATCAAAGTAATATAAATCAGGTTGATACTTGTCTGCTAATTCAGTGGTCACTTGCCACCAACGTTCGACAGCTTCCCTATCGACTTTACCTGTTCCATATAACGCCTGATTTTCTTTGTTCAAACCGTCAAAACCATTGCGGTGGTTAAACTCAAAAAAAGAACCATTCCATGCTGCGTGGTTTGAAACACCAAAATGTAAACCTCTAGCTTTAACGGCTCGTTTCATTTCTGCGGTAAAATCGCGTTTGGGTCCCATATTGACCGAATTAAAGGGCTGATGTTTGGAGTCCCACATTAAGAAATTGTCATGGTGCATAGCCATAAATACAAAAAACTTGGCTCCGCCTTCAACAAATAAATCAGCCCATTCGTCAGCATTCCATTTTTCGGCTTTAAACATAGGGATAAAATCTTTGTAGCCAAACTTGGAAGGATCGCCATATTTCTGTTTATGATAAGCTGCAGTTTTTAAACCACGGCGTTCAAACCCTTGACCTTTTTCATTACCCGAACCATCGTCAACGTTGTACATCCAACGGCCATACCACTCTGCGGCATGATCACCCGCAAAAGCAGGGACAGAATAAACACCCCATGTACACCAGTAACCAATTTTAGCGTCCTTGTACCACTCTGGAATTTGATACTGAACCAATGATTGGTTACTGGTATTGAAGTATTTACCGTCAAGCTTATCTCCACCCGCTACAGCAGACGTTGCAAACCAAAGTGGACATAATGTGAGTAATACGTGTTTTAATTTTGTTTTCATTGTTATTCCAAATTTTAGCGCTGTAGCGGTCGAATAGTGAACTGATAAGCGTAACGGCCGGCTTTTAATTTATATTTTTCTAAAGGGGCGGCATGTGGACTCCAGGTATCGGTTCCCCCTACTCCTGTCTGAATTAAATCGATATTAACGGTATTACTCTCGATACTGGTTTTGGCTGATTTAAGATCATATGTATGTTGGCTCGCGTCTAATGTTTGCTGTGACCAAGGCCAAACTGAAGTACTCAACAATTGCTTGCCATCAAACATTAAACCTCTACCCGTTCGATTAGTTAATTTCAACCAGTCAACATCGGTGTGATTACCATTTTCCTGTGGCCAAACATAGTGGTGAATAAAGTCACCGATCTTTCCAGAATAAATACTTACTTCGGCTGCGGAATTGCGATCAATATAGTTCTCAAACGGTCCGCGACCATAAAACTGAATGTTGATTAGTTCTTTTGCCGTGGTAGTTGTTAATCCTACGCGCAGCATTGCAGGTAAGGATTGCTCGGCATCTAGCTCAAAATGTACGTCAATTGAGCCATCTCCAGAAACCAAATACGACAATTGCAGTTTAATTCGATTATCAAGTTGAAAACGGCTCACAAGTTGCACTTTTGCAGCGGTTATTTGCTTAACGTCAAACGCTACTAGCTTGAGCTTTTTATAGGTATCTCGCCAAATTTTATTGTGATTATGAGTTCGCCAACCTAAACGATCATTGTCGGTTTGCGCACGCCAAAAGTTAGGGCGAAGAGCAGAGTCTAACCAAACATCTTGTTGCCTACCATCTAATGCAATATATTTAGACAAATAACCTGATTGCTTATCAAACTCGACTTTAAAGTCAGAGTTTGCAATCTGTAATTTATCTTTAGCTTGGGTAATTGCCAAAGGCTTTTTCGATATTTGCTTCAACGGTTTAGCTTTGTAAAATGGCAATTCAAACTGGGCCTTGGCAAGTTCATAACCTTGTTTAGCCCACAATTCATCTTGCTTAGAATGCATACTTAAGCGCAGCCAATAGCGAACTCCCGCTTGTGGTTGAAAGTCCTCAAAAGGAATTTTCAAAGTTTTACTAGCTTGTGCTGCTAAATGGACAGGTGGTAAATTACCTTGCTGTAAAATGTCAGCATCGGCTGACAGTGTCCAACGCAATTGATAAGCGGACAAGTCAGTGAAAAACAAACGATTAGTTATCTGTACTTTTCCTTGCGCTAAATCCAACGCTGTAACCTTGATAGGCTGAAAAACATACTTGGCCTCATGCAATGCCGGATTAGGTTGACGATATGAATCTAACAGCCCATTAATGCAAAAATTACTATCATTGGGTTTATCTGCAAAATCGCCACCATAAGCCAAATATTTAGAGCCATCAGTATGGTTTTTCTCTATCCCTTGGTCAATCCAATCCCAAATATACCCGCCTATGATATTGTCTTTTTGCCAGAATAAATCCCAATACTCTGTTAAGTTTCCTAACGAATTCCCCATGGCATGTGCGTATTCACAAAGCATCAATGGTCGTTTGATATGGGGGCTTTCCGCCATTTCTTTGAACTCATCAATTGGCGTGTACATGCGACTTATAACATCGACAAAAGGCCTATCAGTAGGGTTAGCAGCAACAGCGTATCCTTGTTGCCTGCGTTCTGGATCATAAAGCCTTGCTCTGCGTTCATTGTTCCAAGGTACATAATTCGGGTGAGTCGGGTCACCTTGCGCACCTTGATCATGAATGAATCGTGTAGGATCTGCTTCTTTAATCCATGCCGCCGCTGCGGCAAATCCAGGGCCTGTTCCAGATTCATTACTTAAAGACCAAGAAATAATTGATGGATGGTTTTTATCACGCTCAACCATATTGACGACACGGCTTAATATCGCGTTGTTCCACTCCGGCTGATTAGCAAAGTAACCGCCCACACCGTGACTTTCAATATTGGCTTCATCCATAACATAAATCCCATACTTATCAGCAAGCTCATATACATAGGGATCATTCGGGTAATGTGCAGTACGAATACTATTAAAGTTGTATTGCTTTAATAGTTTGAAGTCTTGTTCGATATCAGCGCGGCTTAATGCTTTACCTTTAGTAACATGATGATCATGTCGATTTACCCCAATGATCTTAACCATTCTGCCGTTGATTAATAACTGTTGTTTATCATCAAACTTAACGTCTCGAAAACCGACTTTAGTGCTGCGTGCATCTATTAGCTGCTCATTACTATCTAACAAACTCAGAACTAAGGTGTACAAATAAGGTGTTTCTGATGACCAAAGGAAAGGTTTTTCGACCTCTCCGGACATAGTAGCAAATGGCAATGAATCAATTTGTGGCCACACCATACGGGTAACTCGCTTGGCGCTAACAGAAATAGGCTTATTAAATACCGGTTGCTCATCGTGTGTATACAATTGCGCAGAAACACGCCAACCTTCAAGTGACGTTTGCGCTAGGTTTGATATCTCAGGTTTTATTTGTAATTGCGCTTGACTGTAGCCATCCTTGAAAACAGTACGAACTGCAAAATCGTTTAAGGCCACTTTAGGCTGAGCTAGTAGCAATACCTCACGATGTATACCACTTAACCGCCAATGATCTTGATCTTCTAGGTAGCTACCATCACTCCAGCGTATAACCTGTATAGCCAATGTATTGCTACCATCTTGGATATAATCTGTTATATCGAACTCTGAAGGCAAAGCACTATCTTGGCTATAGCCAACCTTGACTCCATTTACCCAAACATAAAATGCGGAAGAAACACCACCAAAGTGGAGAATAATTTGTTGGTCGTGCCATGCTTGCGGTACTTCAAAAGTTCGAATATATGAACCTATCGCGTTTTCTCTATCAATATAGGGCGGATTAACCGGAAAAGGATAAGTTGAGTTGGTATAAATTGGCTGACCAAAGCCTTGTAACTCCCAATTAGATGGCACTTCGATGTGTTGCCACTGGCTGCTGTTAAAGTCAGTTAAATAAAATTCTTTAGGTGACTGGCTAACGTCTTCGCTATATTGAAATTTCCATTTACCATTTAAGCTTTTAATTTTCGCCAGCTGTCGTTTTGCTTTTACCGCCAATGCTTTACTAGAATATGAGTAAGAAGTTGCTCGTGGTTGTAGTTTATTGATACCTAATACATTAGGGTTTTGCCAGTCTTTATTGTTTTTAATTGTGGGGAGGGAAGTTTTATTCGAGGTTGGTAAAGTGGTACAGGAAATCAGACCAACCAAACCTAATAATAGCGTATAACGCAGAGTATAAATCATTTAACCTTCACTACCTTGATAAGAATGAATAATTACAACAGAGAACAGTAATTATAATTAATCATCTTAACTAACTACATGTAGAAAAATAGCATTTTAATGTATAAATTTGATAAATCTAAAATGAAAATTAGGTCGATTCAAAATTTTTTAGATTATATACCAAGCAATTAAGGGTATGAATAATAACTAGCTTTTTCATATATGTTTCATATTCATTTTCGATCTGTAGTCAATTGTAATGTTTATTATAAAGAAGCCATAGCTTCACTGTTTCATTACAGTACTTTGATAGAAATTATTTGAATACCAACAGCTTAATTAGAAACCCTTAGTAATAAAGTACTCAAAAACATCTGAATCAACAAGCTAAAAACAAAAGAAATAATCGATGCATTTGACTTTGAATTCAGGAAGTAAAGGTAGTTTGTGAATTTATTTCAGGATATGTAGATAAATCCTTGCTTCAGCTCAACTAGCGCGCAGCATAGGTTCGGCAAGCATAAGACAGGCACACCTAAAAACCTCCGCTAAATGATTACCAGGTTTAAAAATTTCATTAATAAAAACCAATGAATCCAAAGACAAAAAATCACTAAAAAACTGATTTTAAACTCTTTTGTAGATGGCTGGCTTTTATATTTTTGGAGCCGCTTGTTACATGATTTTCCGTTTAAAACCAAGACTTCCATCCCACATGTCAGGATCTTCGTAATCTTCGATAATTAACCGATATTTATCTGCATATTGTATTACTCGAAGAAGTCCGTTTTTTGATACAAAGTTCACCGCATTACTACCCAGTACCAGATTAAAGTCACCTTCTTTGCGCCAATATCCTTCGCCATTATCTATATTCAGTCTTGTTAGCAATGAATTACTAAGGTTGATTTTAGCTGTACCATCCGGGTTAAGTACTAATTTAGAGTTTCCATAATCCCACTCACCAACTAAAACAGACTCCTGAAAAAACGGATTCATATTGATATTTTCTGAGTATTTTATGCTTGCGTATGCATACCCGACAGCAACTATTAGTAAGCTCCCCGCAATATAAATCTTTGGCCCACGAAAATTTCTTGCCCAGAGATTACTAACAATATTTTTTATCGCCCACACGACAGTACCTAACCAAAGCAATGAAAATAGCAAGTACCCAAAAGGTATCGCTGTATGGAACTGTATTATTGATATAAATTCATCCATAGCTGACTACATGTAACGAGACTGTAGAAAAACCTCGCCCTTAAAAAATTATCGTTCGCTACGTCAAAAAATTCACCGAATCAATGGTGAAACCTATCAAGATTTTACGTAGAAACGCGTTTTTAGTCTATTTATCATACAAAAAATAAACCTGTCACCCATAAGACAGGCATACCTAAAAACCATAACTTACAGCAACTTACAGACTAATTGAACTATTTTTTCAATTTGTAATTTGACAAATTATTCTCATCAACCACAATTAACTGTATATCCAACCACGCATGATTAAATAAACAGTTATTTAGAGTGTTGTTATGGCTAAACCCAGAAGCAGTTTAATTTCATTATCCGATACGCCTTATTATCACTGCATTGCCCGATGTGTACGCCGTGGTTATTTGTGTGGTTTTGATAAGTTAACGCAAAAAAACTTTGACCATCGTAAACTTTGGTTAATTGAACGCATTAAGTTTCTGGCCTCTGTGTTTTGTATTGATGTTGCCGCTTATGCCATTATGAGTAATCACTATCATTTGGTGTTACGGGTTAATACGGATAAAGCTAAATTATTAACCCAAGATGAAGTGTTAAAACGTTGGCATTGTGTTTGTCAGCCTAAACCCATTATTGCTCGTTATATCAAGGGTAAGGCTTTACCTAACAGTCATCAGTTTGTATTGGATGGGTGTGTCGCTGATTATCGGGAAAGACTGACCAGTATCAGTTGGTTTATGCGTTTTTTAAATGAGTTTATTGCGAGACAAGCAAACGTAGAAGATAATTGTAAAGGGCATTTTTGGGAAGGTCGGTTTAAGTCGCAAGCCTTATTAGATGAAGTTGCTGTATTAGCTTGTATGACTTATGTTGATTTAAACCCTATTCGTGCCAAAATGGCAGATACACCGGAAACCTCTGATTTTACCTCTATTCAGGAACGATTAGGAATAGCCCCTGCTATACCTAACATTGAGCAAGAAACGACACAAGCAAAGCAGACTCAAGTCGATTCAAAACAATCCAATCACTTAAATCCAGTTCGTAAAGCTGAGTTATTACCCTTTGTTAAATCAAATCAAGAACTAGCACCCAATTTTAAACGGGATGCCAGTCATATTCCATTTTCGTTAATTGATTATGTCGAATTAGTCGATTGGACTGGCCGCCAAATCCGCCAAGATAAACGTGGATTTATTCAATCTAATATCCCTTCCATTGTCCAACGATTAGGTTTAACGGATGAATCTTGGCTTGAATTTGCCAGTGCCATTGAAACAAATTTTAGCCATTCCATTGGTCAAGCGGTTCAATTACAACATTATGCTAAAGCCCATCAACTCAAACGCGTAAAAGGCATCACTAAAACAAAGCTGCGGCTGCAAACCTAAATTCAAATAAAACCCAAAACCTTTATTTTAACGCGCAATCTAATTACCGAAACGCTTGTGCCTGAAATTGACCAACAATACTTAAATCTACGCCAATACGGCTGAATTTCACCAGTTCGCCGCAAGATACCAGACACATCCGTTAAATCACTGCCAAGTTTAAAAGCTTCATTAATAAAAAATAGCGAGCTCAAAGACAAAAAATCACTAAACAACTGTTTTTAATATCTTTTGTAGATGGCTGGATTTTATATTCACAATATCGAAAAGCTCAGAAATAACCTGCATTAGAATCGCTAAACAGAGTCAAACGGCACCCTCTCCCCGCTAAAAAACACCTAAACAGCTTAGCTTCCATTATAAAATCCAATTTACAAATATTGCTGATAAAAAATCCCAAAATAGAGAACACAGACAAAAATGAAAAATGAGAGGAAAAATTGAATTGGAGGAAGAATTATCGGCTAAAAACGAGTAATTCTACAGCCTCAACGCCGCAATAAGCGGACTAGAATAGTGGGTTATAATGTGTAGCGAAGCAAAACCTAACCCACTGTTTTAGTTCCGTTTTAATTGCCTTGTTAAATGGCTTGCTGTTTGGCTAATTGGAGTTTCTCATTATTATTTAATTCTTTAATTAGAAAGTTAACCCACTGATTTGAATATAAATAGCCCTCAAAACCTTCAACAAAAGCGGCAAACTCACCTTTAAAACTCCTATCAATTCCTCTTGGACGTGATTCGTAGAATTTCCAACACTTGGTATGAAGTGCAATATTAAAATGGTCGACTTTCTTCGAAACTAACTCAACTACTTTAGATGGTCTCAATTTAAAGGGGTTTTCAACCCCTTTTATAAATGCAACACCTTGCTCATAATTTTGAAGTTCATCTTCAGTTAGCTTATTTACATTTATAAACTCAACCGCAAAATCAGAAGAACTTGCATGATTACCTAATTTAGGGACTAAAAAGGCTCTCACACGATACTTTTGGCTTTGAACTACATCATCATTTAAATCGTTTCTATACGTTTCCATATATTCTCGGACAACCCTGTAATTTTCTTTTTGGAGTTGTTTTAACGCATCAATTTGAGCTTGTTCTGAAATCCTAGTTAACTGCATTGCTATAGCTAAACTAGCAGTTAAAGCATGTTCGTCTCCAAACTCTTCAACCAATAACGTTTCAAAGTTATTTAAAGCGGATTGACACTCACCACTAACAGCTAGATCTATAGCAGGTAAACTTCTGTGTTCAATTTTATTACGTAGACCAATTAGAAACTTGATATTGGATTTCTCAGGTGACTCTATTCCTTTCCAATAGTTATCTGCACATTCACATAGCTCCCAAGCTTTTTCTTCTCCATCAATTAAAACAGATTTACCTGTCTCATCGAGATGAAAATAGTTTGTGCCTCTTTTTTCAAAAACGGCATGCATGAGCGCCGTGTATGCAATTACAATATTTACAATAAAACCGTAGGTTTTGAATTCAGTATACGGATTGTTGTATGTTGACACTGCTAGTAGTGCAAATTCTTTTGCTTTATGTAGCAAAATACCTTTTGAAGATAAGTCTGCTGTTTGTTGAAGCTTCTGACTATGAACAGCTCTAAATTCATCTTTACTTAAAAATGAAATTCCAGAGCTTGAATATTGATCGCCATCTTTTTCAACGTATTGATGCCATCTCTTAGAAGGATATGTTCGACATGTATCTGCTTTCCAACCTGTTTCATTAACGAGCTGTTCAATGGTAAATGCTTCACTTTCTTTCTCTTTAGTTACTAAAAATTCGTAAGCTAAATCAACTTTATCGTATCTACTCATGCGAGATTCCATTTGCCATTTAACAGCTTACTCATTAGAAGAGCGTATAGAACTTTTTAACATTGAGTTTAACAACGCCATTCCAATAAGCTTTAAATTAATCATTTCATAAACTTAAGCATTAACTCTTTAAAAAGCAACAAGAATTTTCAGATAGAAACCAAGCCAATCGTAAAGCGAGTCAAATATAGGGTCGTTATGTAAACTCATTGTAATAAAAAACAAATAAAATCATATTGTTAATTTCTATTATCTCTAAGAAACCGATACCTTGTTAAAAATAAAGCGAGAAATAATCTGAGTTTTTGGTACATCACCATTTATAACTGTATAAGTAAGCAATAACTTGAGTTTACGGAATTATTGATGCTAAATCTCAATTTATCGAGTCAATTAGAACTGAACTAAGCACTATAGTGACACCCAGCTAAGAGATGATGGTACAAATAGAGTTGCCGTTAATTCGCGCATGGTTGCTCCTAATTTTATTCAATCTGTCCCTATAAAATACTTTGATAGCGCAAATACTTTTAAATATATTAGCTGAGCATTTATTCCAATTGTTGTTTTAATTTCCGTCGCTCGGATAAACTCTGACAATGAGCTAAGTCATCACTTTCAACTTTTATTGTCTGCTCAAATTCGTTATGTTGAGCGGGCCGGGTGACTAATTTAACGCCAATAGTTGCTCCGTTTTGGTTCAATATTTTTTGCTCACGCGATAAACAAAATCGTTCAGCATAATGCCAACGTAGGCCAATGGTTGAGGTTAACCTAAAGCAATCTTCAGTAACGGATTGTAAATTTAATGGCGCCAATACAATTTGCACTTGTTCAACTAATCTATTTTTTTTGCCTCTTACCGAGTTAACAGTAATGTCAATTACTTTACTGTCAGCTCTTAATTTATCAATCGCCCAACCCAGTTCTTCTGCTGTCATATCATCAATATCAAATGATAATAAAATTACGGCTTGATTTGTTAAATTTTGTTCTTTTTTTATCGGTTGTTTTTGATAACACATTAAGCGCAATAATGCGGGTTTGCTGGTGGGGCTATTGGTATTGTCTTTATTTTCGGTTAACGAGTTATGGTTAGGATAACAAACACTGTAGCCTGTTTGTGCTAACTGTATTTTATTGTTAGCCGTATCCACTGGCTGTTGTGTTTTAAGATAACGTAAAAGGGCTGCACCTATAGCGGTTGTGCATGGCACATTATGATTGGACGGCACACATAAAAAGCCTTTTAACAACTCAGCGATTAACGGGCTTGGTTGTAAACTTGGGCCGTTAGGCGTTTGGATAACTCCTTGATTTATAGGCAAATCAGATATTGACCAAACGGACGGATTAATACGGTAAATAACGATAGCTGAACCCAACAATTCAAATAATAAGTTTAATTCAGGCAACTCATCAAAAGTCACTTGGTTGGTTTTTATAGCTTGAATTTTACTTTTTGCGGTCGCTAAAATCGTTAATAAATTAATTGCAATTTGAGCAATTTCATCCTGAATATTTAACGCTTGAATGCTTGTTTTTAAACTAACAAAGTAGTTTGTTTGCTTACTTTTCGGGCTAAAATTAAGCTCAAGTTGGCTGCAACAAACGCCATGTTCAACCACTTTATTTAACTTAAGTTGAGTCGATGACGCGGAGCATAATAACGCCAAAACTTGTTCAAGTTCAGGCTGTAATTGAGGAAATGCATCTAAGGCGGCGGCAATAAATAAATTACCGCTGATGCCGGCCGTAATGTCTAAATGAAGATAATCTGCATCTGTTAGCTTCAAACGATGACTCCGTAATTGGGTTAAAATGTGCAAGCACTCTAGTTTTTGATTAAGCTGACGCTATATTATGATAAACTATTTAGCACTTAAGGCGTTAAACTTAAGTTTATCGCAATTTCGCCGCTAAATAATGTTATCAATAGATAAACGTCATTCAAAAATAATACTCAAACGATTACAACAATATGGCACAACAAAAAATAACAATAAATGACATTGCCCGTTTAGCTGGCGTATCAAAACGAACCGTATCCCGCGTTATAAATCACTCACCAAAAGTAGGCGAAAAAACTAAAATAAATGTTGAACGAATTATTGCTGAACACAATTATGTACCTGACAAACAAGCGCGTGGCTTGGCATCTCGTCGGTCATACTTAATCGGTTTAGTTTATGATAATCAAGACGCGTTATTTATTAATGAAGCCCAGCGTGGCATTTTGGCCTGTTGTGGCCAAAAAGACTACGAATTGGTGGTACATCCTTGCCAATATAAAAGTCCTAATTTTAATGAAGAAGTGCTTAATTTTATCCAAAGCTCTAAATTAGATGGCATTATTGTTTTACCACCTGCATCTGAAATAGACGATTTAGCAACAGAACTGGATAACAACGACATTCATTATGTTAGATTAGTTTCTGGCCATACCGAAAATACTGAGAATTTTGTCATGTCTAACGACCGCTATGGCGCGGCTGATATGGCACGTTTTTTAGTATCGTTAAAACATCAAAAAATCGCGATGATCACCGGCCCATTAAATTACCGTTCATCAAAAGAGCGCTTTGAAGGCTTTACCCAAACGTTGCAAACAATCAGCCATTCTATTCCGGCTCAGTATGTGATTGAAGGTAATAATTCATATCAAAGCGGTATTTTAGCAGGACAACATTTATTAGCATTAACAGACAGACCCACTGCGATTTTTGCAAATAACGATGAAATGGCATCTGGTGTGCTAAAAGTTGCTTATCAGTTAGGCATTAAAGTTCCGGAGCAATTATCAATTTGTGGATTTGATGATAATTTACTTGCATCACGTATTATTCCGCCACTCACCACGATTAAAAGACCCGTACAAAAAATGGCTGAATATGCCGCTCATAAGCTGATCGCTAAAATCGAGAATGCTAGTCAGGCGCTTATTAGTAAAAACTGCACCATTCAGCCAGAATTAATTACGCGGGAATCAACTGGTACAGCGCCTAAGATCTGTTAATTTTTCGCTTTACCTAAACCAATTTAATTTAAACATATTTACCTAAAATGGCCTTAGGCTATTTTTCGGTTTTCTCTCATTCTTGGGTACTCGTTTTTTTAAAGTATTAGGCATTAACTCATTATTTTGATTTAAAACACATTTAGCACAAAATAATGATACTTTTTGTTAACATTACACTATCTATCTTAGCGAATCTAATATATGTTTGTATATGAAGTGTCTCATTTATATATTAGGAATAGATATGAAATTAAAGTACGCCCTTTTGCCAGCAGCAGTTGCTGTCAGTGCCGCGTTGCAAGTGCAAGCAGCACAAGAGACAACCGAAGTCATTCAGGTCAGTGGCATTCGAAGTAGTTTAACTGAATCAATGGACATGAAAAAAAATGCACCGTCAATTCAAGATAGCATTGTGGCCGAAGATATTGGTAAATTTCCGGATCAAAACGTAGCAGAATCGCTACAACGTATTACTGGCGTTTCAATTTCACGAACTAATGGTGAAGGCGCTAAAGTAACAGTACGTGGTTTTGGGCCAAAATTTAATGCTGTAAAAGTCAATAGCAGAACAATAGCCACCACAGATCGTGGTCGTGAGTTCGACTTTCAGGTATTACCGTCTGAGCTTATTTCAGGCGCTGACGTTATAAAAGCCTCTCGCGCTAATATTGCCGAAGGCAGTTTAGGGGCTTATGTAAACGTAACAACTGCACGCCCGTTACGCTCTCCCGGTTTACAAGCCGCAGGGTCTATTCATGCAAAATATAACGATTTATCAGAAGAAGTTGATCCTAAGTTTTCAGGCATCGTCAGTAATACTTTTTTAGATAATACCTTCGGAGTGTTGGTTGGTGTGTCTCACTTGTCAGTCACTAACCGAATAGACTCAGCTGGTTCAAATTTTTGGGAAACATTTGAAGCTTCCAATACAGAATGGGCACCTGGCCCTATCACAGATACAAACGGCAATGCCGTCACTAGTGGTAAAATATGGTATCCGGGCCGCGCATTTTATAGCTCAGATATTGAATCCCGCGAGCGCACTAGCTTTAATACCACAGTTCAGTGGGCCCCCAATCTCGATTTAACCCATACAGTTGATGTATTGTATTCTGATTTTAGTCGTGAAGCTGTCAGCAACGGTATTCAGGTACCATTACAATATGCAGGTTGGCAAGATGTTACCGTATCACCAAAGGGTACTGCACTCGCAGCCACTAAACCAGCCAGTCCGATTGATGGTTTATTCCAGCAACGCGGCGAAACCTCAGATACTTTAGCTTTGGGTTGGAATACAGAATATTATTTAGATCAATGGAAATTTAATTTAGATTTAGCTTACTCAAAAGCCGAAGCAACTCCTACACTCAACCAATATGTACCACATTTTGTTAATCCAGATGTCGATCAAAGTGTTAAACCGGGGGATCCTGGATATCAACCAAATCAGGAATTAGGCTTAATTATTGGTCAAGACTATATTAAATTTGATAGCCAAGGCAGTGATGTTATAGGTATAGATTCAACAGTCGACACCAGCGATCCTGCCGCTATTAGAGCACACTGGAATGATACCGATTATCGTAATTTAGAAGATGAAGTGGTAGAGCTTAAGCTAGATGCCAGTTATGAACTAGACGGTGATTACATTCGCTCGATTGATATGGGTGTCGCCTATACTGACCGCGAAAAATCACAACAAGTGTTTAATAACTTATACCATTGTTCAAATGAAGATTTACCAGAAGATGAACGCGTTAATATTTGCGGCACATCAATGGATTTAGATGATTCATTTTTCAAAATTAATAAAGAAGCTGACTTTTTATCAGACGTAGAGGGCGATTTTCCAAGAGATTTTGTACTCATTACCGATTTGCCAGGTTATAAAGATGCAATTGGCGATTTACGAAAAGAGCCAAACTGGGCATTTGAATCACCGCGCCCAACCGAATCAGTCCGAAATACCGAAGAAACTATTGCGCTTTATTCGCAAGCCAATTTTGAAGGCGAATATACACACTTTTTATGGTCAGGTAATTTCGGTGTGCGATACGTCTCAACTGAAACCGAGTCATTTGGTCATGGTAAAGAACGTATTTCAATTACCCGAGATTATAGTAACGGAACCAGTACCGATGGCGTATTGTTAGATGTTGAATACACAGAGCCAGGCGAGCTAAATAAAGGCACCAGTTATAACAAGTTTTTACCTAGCTTGAACGTGAGTTTAGACTTTAACAATGGTTATTATTTAAAAGGGGCGGCGGCAAAAGTAATTACTCGTCCAGCTATTGAAGATATTGGTGTTGATCGTACTTATTCAGATGTTCGAGCAGGTGATTTTGCACAAACGGGTGGTAATCCATTTTTACAACCATATGAAGCTAATCAATTTGATTTATCGTTAGAACATTACGATGATTCAGGTAACAGTTACAGCGTTGGTTTATTCCACAAGCAAATAAATTCGTTTATTTCACAATCAGTGACTAGAGTTCCAACTGGCGTATCAATTGAAGATTGGGGCCCGTTAGAGGAATTAGTCACCGAAAAAACGAACCGTTCAGGTGGCTCGGTAACCGGCTTAGAAGTGGCTGGCTTACACTACTTTGATTATTTACCAGGCTGGTTAAATGGTTTTGGTGTACAAGCCAACTACACATACAGCGACAGTGAAGATGACAATGTGGATACATTTGAACAAGAAAACGTTCAATCACCCGGCACTGGTGTTGAAGGTTTATCTAAACATGCTTATAACTTAATCGCTTTTTACGATAAAGATGCTTTTCAGGCGCGTATTGCTTATAACTGGCGTGACAAATTTTTAAATTTACGCCAAGGCAATAACGGCGGCAGCTTACCACATCATGTTGACGCTTATGGCCAATTAGATTTAAGTACCTCTTATGATCTTAACGATAACGTCACACTCAGCGCCGAAGTGATTAATATGACCAATGAAAATACGTTAGAATATGCAGACATTCGCGAACGTGTTACTTTGGTTTCATATTCGGGTCGTCGTTTTCAAGCGGGTATCACGGTGAAGTATTAAGCTAAATATTTAGCTAAAGTATTCGCTTAAACATAAAAAATGTCAATTAACCCTATAACTTCCCCGGTATAACAATGCTGGGGGCAAGGAGCTTTTAATTTGCAATCTACGGACAGTTTAAGCATTGAAGAATATGTTATTGTCGGCGGAGGAACCGCAGGTTGGATCACCGCTGCCATTTTAGCGCATAGTTTAAAGCACTTTAAAAATGTAAAAATAAAATTAGTAGAATCACCCGACATACCTACCATTGGCGTTGGCGAAGCCACCATTCCATCTATTATAGATATGCTTACCTATCTAAAAATTCCGTTAGTTGAGTTTATCAATAAAACCGACGCCAGCTTTAAACTTGCGATTCGGTTTGATGATTGGCTGCAGCAAGGGCACAGTTATTGGCACCCCTTTGGAAAAATTGGGAATGCGATCGACAACTTACCCTTTTATCAACACTGGTTAAAACATGCAAAACACCAGGGGCAATATCAATTTAGTGATTTTTCACCTTCAGTCGCTTTAGCTGAACATGGTAAGTTTTATGCACCCCGCCCTGGTGAAAAAACAAATTTAAGCGCCTCATCGTATGCTTTGCATTTTAACGCAGGCAAAGTGGCAGAATATTTAAAAACTTATAGTTTAGAGTTAGGCGTTGAGCATATTAAAGCGAATGTAACCCATACAGAGCTCACAACAAGCGGTGCGATAAAACAGCTCAAATTAGATACTCAACCCGTATTAGCCGCCGACTTTTTCTTTGATTGTAGCGGACAAAAAGCATTATTAATTGATAAATCACTCCGTGTTGGTTACCAAGACTGGCAATCTTTTTTACCTGTTAATCGTGCGCTTGCAGTACAAACTAAGCCCAGTAATAATATTGCGCCCTACACCATTGCCAAAGCCGATAAAGCAGGCTGGCAGTGGCAAATACCACTACAAAGCCGAACCGGTAATGGTTATGTGTACTGCGATGATTTTATTGACCAAGCTGCCGCCACAACGCAATTACTAAATCGCGTAGGCGAAGAAAACTGCATTACTGAGCCCAGACTTATTCGTTTTAAAACAGGTAAACGTAATAAAATGTGGCATAAAAACTGTGTTGCTATTGGTTTATCTGGCGGTTTTTTAGAACCACTTGAATCCACCAGTATTTATTTAATCATGCGTGCAGCGCTTAACTTTGTACAAGCTTTACCAGATAAAAATTTACACCAGCCTAGCATTGATGAATATAATCGTTTAATGGATAACGAATACCTTAACATTCGTGATTTTATTGTTTTGCATTACTGCACCTCAAAACGAACCGACTCTGAATTCTGGCAAATGTGGCAACACCTACCTATTCCGGCATCGTTATCACAAAAGTTAGATTTATTTACCAGCCAAGGCCGGCTGATGGATAACCCTAAAGATTTATTTGCCAGCGACAGTTGGTACGCCGTATTAGCGGGCATGCAAGTTACCCCAAATTCACTAGATCCATTAATTGAACGCTCTAATTTTTCACTGATTGAAAAAGCCATGCATGACTCCTACACAGCGCTGCAAAACAACGCTCGCCAACAGCGTGATCATAAGCAGTACCTTAATAATCTAATCAAGTAACATTTTTGCGTGGACCTGGCAAATTCATACGTCAATAGCTAGGTTCCAACGTCGCTCTACCTCCCCATCCATGGGGTTGTATGCAAGTGAATTTAACGCAGTCCCCGTGAACAAAGACCGTTTGAAACCTATTCATTCAACCGAGTTAAAGTTATTTATCCAATTCAAGCTATCCGCTTAAAATTTATTCCAGTGGATAGCTTTATAAAAAACGCAAACTGAAACACATAAATAACATTTCATAAACCTTAAGTTTGACATATTTTCATACTCCAACAATAATTGTTAACTGTCTTCATTTAAATGAATTCAATAGGAAAAATGTAGAATCACTAACAAACATAGGATATAAAATGAATAAATTGTTAACTTTAACAGCCGGATTATGTACTTGTATTTCTGCTCAAGCAGCCGATTGGGACTCAACGCCAATCCCAGCCAATGCAGGTGCAGGTAACACTTGGCAATTACAAACTAATTATTCAGATAGCTTTAATTACACAGGTAAACCCGCTAGCTTCACCAATAAATGGAATGATACGTATTTTAATGGCTGGCTGGGGCCAGGATTAACTGAGTGGAATCCAAATAAATCTTGGGTAGCAGATGGAAATTTAATTATAGAAGCCGGCAGAAAAGCAGGCACAAATAAGGTTCATGCTGGGGTGATAACATCAAAAACAAAAGTCAACTACCCAATATTTTTAGAAGCTAAAATAAAAGTCAGTAACTTAGAGTTATCCTCTAATTTTTGGCTGCTCAGTGATACAGATGAACGTGAAATTGATGTTGTAGAAGTATACGGCGGCGCAAATGACACTTGGTTTGCAAAAAATATGTCAACTAATTTTCATGTCTTTTTCCGTGATCATCAAAACAATAGCATCATCAGCGATTATAATGATCAAACTCATAACTCAGCCCCAAACAACGGCTATTGGCGAGATAGCTTCCATCGGTTTGGCGTATATTGGAAAAGCCCAACTGAAGTTACATTTTACATAGATGGTGTGCAAACACCTGATGGCTCTTGGGCACAAGTCGTCATGAAAGATAAAGATTACACAGGCGCCATATTAGATAAAAGCCAATATAATATGGATCAATCTGCTTATATTATTATTGATACCGAAGATCATGAATGGCGTTCAAATGCCGGCCATGTCGCGAGTGACGCTGACTTAGCAGACGGCAGTAAAAATAAAATGTACGTAGATTGGATACGCGTATATAAACCAGTGGCAACGGCCAGTGCTAACAGCGCATCAAACGGTTATACCAAACTGCAGCTTAAACACAGTAACAAATGTGTAGATTTAAAAAATGGTTCACTTTCAAATGGCGGCACCTATCAGCAATGGGGCTGCAGTAATAATAATATCAATCAAAAATTTAAATTTAACCCTGTGGGCAACGGTGATTACTCTATTCAGTCAGAGCGCAGCCAACTTTGTATGGAGTTAAATAATGGCAATACAGCCAACGGAGCGACTATTCATCAATGGGTTTGTAACCATGGCAATAACAACCACTTATGGAAACTCAATGACACAGGCGATGGCTATTTTGAAATCCGAGCAAAAAATAGCGGAAAGTGTTTAGATGTAAGCGGCGCTTCAACAGCTAATGGTGCTAAAATTCAGCTGTGGAATTGCACAGGTAATAATAATCAAAGATTTAAATTTAACTAAACCCGAATAAATAAGCCTGAATTAATGGCGAAATAATACTCAATGCGTGAACAAACGAGTTTACGCATTTAGTATTTATTTAAACTAAAAATAATGAGGCTTAGATAGCATGGATGATGAACAGTTTAAACAATGGAGAGAAACACGTTTAAAAGGAAAGTTAAACTTTATTCTAAAAGCCGGACTCTTATCTTATGGCTCACCCATGTTTATCATGATGGCCATTTTTAACCAGCCGTTTGCTGAAGGTTTTACAACACGTGCCGCGATTAGTCATTATATTACTTGGCCGATAGCAGGTTTACTTTTTAGCGTTATCATGTGGCATGTTACAGAACATCGATATAAAAAAGAGCAGACTAATAGATCCGAAAAAATCTAAATATAAATACAGGTTAGCCATCCACAAAGTACAAATAAGATAAGTAGCGGTAAAAAATAGCCATTAAACTGAGGTTAAATCCAATCTAAATTAAGTAATGAATTTAAAAACTCACTTTTTTTCGATTTTGTTTAACTTGGCCTCGTTTCGTTTTATTATCAACTCGTTTACGTTTAGCTGAACGAGAAGGTTTAGTGGCAATCCGTTTACGCTGCACTTTATTTGCACTTCGAATCAGTTCCGCTAAACGCGCTAAAGCTTGTTGACGATTATCATCCTGACTACGCTCACTTTGTGCTTTTATCACTAAAATGCCCTCTTTTGTCAGTCGGTTATCATTCAGGTTTAACAGTTTTTCTTTATAAAACTCAGGTAAACTGGAAGCGTTAATATCAAACCGTAAATGAACCGCGGTATTGACCTTATTCACATTTTGCCCACCCGCACCTTGCGAACGCACAAAATTAAGCTCAATTTCGCGATACGGGATAGACACTGAATTAGAAATAAATAACATTATTCGCACTCCCAAAAGCCAATTGCTGCTTTAAGTTGGTTATTGATAAATAAATAGGGAATATGTGGCCTTTGCCAGATTGGTATTTCAAGCTCTTGTAAGCATTGCTTTATACTCTTACTGCAATGACGATATTTTGGCCGACATTTGGTTTTTAAACTCGGGCTAAATTCAATCGTAACTTTATCTTGCTGATGTAGCTGAATACCGAGTGCGCGCCAATTAATTTCCAGTTGCTGACCATTAGATAAAGTCAGTACCGTTTTTGGCTCTGCTTGTTTATCTACAGTCCGTTTGGCTAAAGCTTGGTTATCTAAAGCTTGTTTATCTAAAGTTAGATTGCCTAAATTTAACTTGCTGACCTCAAGCTCCAGGTTATGCGGGATGTTGTTAAGTGCAGCAATTTGCACTTGGCTAATATAATAAAGGCCTTTTTTATATTGCCACAATTCGCCTTGGCCTAATTTAATTTTAGGCTGCTGATCAATACTCGCTTGGCTATTTTGCCTGATTTGCTCTAATACCGCTTGCGATGGCATTGGCTCGCTAAATTGTTTTAACCAATATCTGAGTACATTACTCTGTCTGGCACTGTCTAGCTGGTTAAAAGCCAACAAATCAATGCTATGGTTTGCATTTTTTAGTTTTAAACTGGCTAAGTCTTGTTGCGCGACCTGAGCCAAAATACTTTGCTCTTGCTGGCATAGCTCTGCGCTACGGGCAATACAGGTTTGAAATTCAGGCCAGCGAGTTTCTATTAATGGTAATACTTGGTTTCTGATAAAGTTACGATCAAAATCATTATTAAGATTACTTTCATCTTCCATCCAAGTGAGCTGGTGTTGTTTTGCATAAGCTAAAATATCGGTTTTACTGACTTTAAGTAAAGGTCGCCACAATATTCGACTTTGCTTATTTTGACTGGGTAAATCACTTAAACGAGCCATGGCAGATAAGCCCGTAGGGCCACTACCGCGTTTAAGCCTTAATAAAAAGGTTTCAGCTTGATCATTTAAATGTTGAGCGGTCACGAGCACGCTGTGCTCATCACTCAGTTCACTAAAAATCTGATAACGGGCTTCGCGCGCGAGTGCTTCTAAACTTTGCCGCTTATCACGAATAAGTGATACCTGTTGAGCCTGAAACGGAATATTTCGCTGCTGACAAAATTTAAAACAAAAATCTTGCCAAGTATTAGCGTTTTTACTCAGGCCATGGTGCACATGGATAGCCGCTAAATTAAACGTTAAGTTGTTACTTTTGTCTTGACTGAGCTGATATAACACATCTAACAGAACGACAGAGTCAACTCCACCGCTTAAACCCACAAATAAAGTTTTTTGTTGCTGGCTAAAATGTTCAAGTTGATTCAGTTCAGTTGTATTCAATAACATAAGTGTGTTGTTACCGAGTTTATTGTAAATAAAATACCAGCCAATAAAAACAACAAAACCCGCATTAGCGGGTTTTGAAATAGTAAAGCAAAGCCCAGCTTAGCAGTAACCAAAAGACATTAGTTTTTGATATCGCTGATCTAATAACGCTTCTTTATCCTGCGCTTGTAATTCAGATAATTGAGCTTTAATAGTTTGTTTCATATTATGTGCCATCAATGAAAAATCACGATGCGCGCCACCTAACGGCTCTTCAATAATATTATCAACTAAATTTAATTCTTTTAAGCGTGGTGCAATAATGCCCATCGCTTCAGCGGCTTGTTCAGCTTTTGTTGCGCTTTTCCATAAAATAGATGCACAACCTTCTGGTGAAATAACAGAATAAGTACTGTATTGCAGCATATTCACTTTATCACCCACACCAATAGCTAATGCGCCGCCAGAACCACCTTCACCAATTACAGTACAAATAACTGGCACGGTTAATCTCGCCATCACTTTTAAGTTTTTAGCAATCGCTTCGCTTTGACCACGTTCTTCTGCACCCACGCCAGGATAAGCACCCGGCGTATCAATAAAGGTGATAATTGGCATTTTAAATCGTTCAGCCATTTCCATTAAACGTAGCGCTTTGCGATACCCTTCTGGACGAGGCATACCAAAATTTCGTTTTATTTTTTCAGCAGTGTCACGACCTTTTTGATGACCAATCACCACAACTGGAATATCGTCTAAACGTGCTGTACCACAAATTAACGCTGGATCATCAGCGTAAGCTCTGTCACCGGCATGTTCATCAAATTCAGTAAATACACGGTCGATATAATCTTGGGTATAAGGACGCTGAGGATGACGCGCTAGTTGCGCGATTTGCCATGCACCTAAGTTTGAGAAGATTTTTTCAGATAAATCTTTGCTCTTTTGTCTGAGTTTATTAATCTCTTCTTCAATATCAATATTTAAGTCACCACCGGTTTTGGTGACATTTTTTAACTCTTCAATTTTTGCTTCAAGATCAGCAATCGGCTGCTCGAATTCAAGAAAACTTAAGCTCATGGATGTATTTCTACCCTATTTAAGTTCAACTGTATCGCCGAACACTTCCATTCAACGACGTTTAAATATAAATTAACATCAATCAAGTCAAAATGACTTATTTAAAAAACTAACGAAACCTGCGTTTCACCAACTATTTGGCGTAGATCATACAGCAAACTATCTGCCGGTGTCACATACCATTGTACACCAACTTTAATTTCCGCTTTTGCATTATCGCGTAAATAGTTAAAAATAACAGGGGTAACGCCCTCTTTATAGGGGGTTAGCTTTTCTGTTAATTGTTCAATCGCATTCGCTGGCAAATTATTTTGCACTAAATTAACCGAGACTGATTTTACGTGTTTTTCACGCAATTGCACAATATCTTGCATACGTTTGGCTGTCATCCCTAAGCCGCCCGAAAAATCGTCATGCTCAACCGGACCCGCCACAACCACTATTTTATCTTTTACCAGCAGCTCTTCATATTCATCATACATATCTGGGAAAAATCGAATATCAATACGTGCACTTTTATCATCTAGCGTAATAATGCCCCAGCGGCGGCCTTTTTTATTGACCATAATCTTAACCCCGATAATTAAACCGGCAGTTGCCACTTCTTCATCTCGTCTGGTCGGTGATAACTCACTTATTCTGGCACTTGCGTAATTTTTTAATTCTTTACGGTAACGATTAATGGGATGGCCCGTTAAATATAACCCGAGCGTTTCTTTTTCACCATCCAGCCAAACTTCTTCGGGCCACATAGGCACTTTTGCAAAAGCTTGCTCAACTTCTTCAGGCTCTGTGGTTAATAAACCAAATAAATCGGTTTGACCGGCCATTTCATCTTTTGCATGTTGATCAGCAGCGCGCATCGCATCGCTTAATGTTGCCATAATCGCGGCGCGATGTGGGCCTTTAACATCTTTTGGCCCTAATGCATCCATAGCCCCTGCGTAAATTAGTTTTTCTAATACGCGGCGATTTACCCGTTTTAAATCTACTCTGGCGCAAAAGTCGAATAAATCTTTAAATGCGCCACCTTTGCTACGCGCTTCAATAATAGCTTCAATTGGGCCTTCACCCACACCTTTTACTGCGCCTATACCGTACACGACATCTCCGTGTTCATTTACGGTAAATTTGTACAACCCTTGGTTCACATCAGGTGGAATAATTTTAAGCTTCATTCGCTCAATTTCATCCACTAACGTAACCACTTTGTCAGTATTATCCATATCTGCTGATAATACTGCAGCCATAAACTCAGATGGATAATGCGTTTTCATCCATAAGGTTTGATAAGACACTAAAGCATAAGCTGCTGAGTGAGATTTGTTAAAACCATAACCCGCAAATTTTTCAACCAAATCAAAAATCTTCATTGCAAGATCGGGATCAATTTGGTTATTAGCCGCCCCTTCAGCAAAGGTACTGCGCTGTTTTGCCATTTCTTCAGGCTTTTTCTTACCCATAGCACGGCGCAATAAATCCGCGCCGCCAAGTGAATAACCCGCCATCACCTGCGCAATTTGCATAACCTGCTCTTGGTATAAAATAATACCGTAGGTTGGGTCTAAAATTTCTTTTAAACATTCATGCTGGTATTGAGCATCTGGGTAAGAGATTTCTTCACGCCCGCGTTTACGGTCAATAAAGTTATCAACCATGCCTGATTGCAATGGGCCTGGCCTAAATAAAGCCACCAATGCAATCATATCTTCAAAACAATCGGGTTGCAGACGTTTAATTAAGTCTTTCATTCCGCGTGATTCAAGCTGGAATACCGCGGTCGTTTCAAAGTTTTTTAAAGTAACAAAACTCTTTTTATCATCAATCGGAATAGCGGTAATGTCGATATCCGGCTTGCCTTCTTTTTGCAAGCGAACATTTGCCATATCAATAGCCCACTGCATTATCGTCAGTGTGCGCAAGCCTAAGAAGTCAAATTTAACTAAACCTGCTTCTTCAACATCGTTTTTATCAAACTGAGTGACTGGCTGTTTACCTTCTGAATCACAATAAAGCGGTGCAAAATCGGTAATAGTAGTTGGAGAAATAACCACACCACCGGCGTGTTTGCCGGCATTTCGGGTAGTGCCTTCTAATATCCGAGCCATATCAACGAGCGAACGAACTTCTTCATCTGCTTCATATAATTCGGGTAATCTGGATTCAACGTCAAAGGCTTTAGCTAATGTCATACCGGGATCACCCGGGATTAATTTTGAAATACGATCAACAAAACCAAACGGATGGCCTAACACCCGACCCACGTCTCTAACAACCGCCTTAGCTGCCATCGTACCAAAGGTAATAATTTGTGACACCGCATCACGGCCATACATTTGCGCGACATGATCTATTACTTCATCGCGCCTATCCATGCAAAAGTCGACGTCAAAATCGGGCATGGATACCCGTTCAGGGTTAAGAAATCGTTCGAAGAGTAAATCAAATTCTAATGGATCTAAATCTGTGATTTTAAGCGCATAAGCGACTAATGAACCAGCACCTGAACCACGGCCTGGGCCGACTGGAATATTGTTGTCTTTACTCCATTGGATGAATTCCATAACGATTAAGAAATAACCGGGAAAACCCATTTGGTTAATACATTCTAACTCAATTTTAAGTCTATCATCGTATTCTGGTCTTTTTTCAAGTCGCTCTTGAGCATCTGGAAATAAAAATTCGAGCCTTTCTTCTAAACCTTCTTGCGATACTTTAACTAAAAAATCTTCCGTCGACATGCCACCTGTTGGAAAACTAGGTAAAAAATATTCACCTAAACGTATGGTCACATTACAACGTTTGGCAATTTCAACTGAGTTTGCCAGTGCTTCTGGAATATCAGAAAATAGCTCACACATCTCTTGTTCAGAACGCATATATTGCTGCTCTGAGTACCGCTTAGGTCTGCGTTTATCTTCGAGCGTATAACCATCATGGATGGCACAGCGGATTTCATGCGCGGCAAAATCTTCGGCTTTTAAAAAACAGACTTCATTGGTTGCAACAACTGGTAAATCGTGCTGCTGCGCCCACTCTACCGCCATATGTAAATAGCTTTCTTCGTTCTCACGACCAGTTCTAAGTAACTCGATATAATAATGATCAGCAAAATAAGTTTGATAAAATTGGGTAATTTTATCCGCCATATTTTGATTGCCTTTAATCAACGCAATCCCTAAATCACCTTCGCGCCCACCCGATAATAAAATAAGCCCTTCGGCGTGTTCAATTAACCAATTTTTATCAATAACGGGTTTATCTTGAATTGAACCTCTCAAGTAGGCTTTTGAAATGAGTAAGGTTAAATTTTTATAGCCCTGATTATCTTTAGCTAGTACCACTAAACGAAAAAGCTCATCACCTAGTTCGTCACTTTTAACCCAAAAATCAGCTCCTACAATCGGTTTTATTCCTGCACCATTTGCCGCACCATAAAAACGCACTAAGCCACATAAGTTACCTTGATCCGTTACCGCAACCGCCGGCATTTTTAGCTCAGCAATATTGGACACTATGGGTTTGACTTTATTTAAGCCATCCACCATAGAAAAATCTGAGTGAACACGTAAATGAATAAATTTAGGATCGATCATAGGTTATGATTCTCATCAAGTAATCGTTTAACGGGTTTAAAACTTTTACGATAAGCACTAATTACGCCGTGCTGTGCTAATGAGGCCAAGTGTTGAGCAGTTGGATAACCTTTGTGTTTATCAAAACCATAAACCGGATATTGCTCTGCTAATGCATACATTTCTCTATCTCGATATTCTTTGGCTAAGATAGAGGCCGCACTAATGGCTGGAATTAAGTCATCACCTTTGATGATAGCTTGTGCCGGAATAGCAATATCTGGGGTTTTATTACCATCTACCAAAGCTAAATCAGGAATAATCGATAAACTTTCTACGGCGCGCTTCATCGCTAAAAAGCTAGCTTGTAAAATGTTAATTTGGTCAATCTCTGCTGGGGTGGCAACAGCAACAGCCCAAGCTAAGCTTTTTTCTTTTATTTCAATTTCAAATGCTGCACGCTTTTTTGCACTCAGCTTTTTTGAATCACGCAGGCCGACAATAGGGTTGGCAGGGTCAAGAATAACAGCAGAAGCCACCACGCAGCCAACTAATGGGCCTCGTCCGACTTCATCTACACCTGCTATTTTTTGTAAATGTTGTTCTTTTTCAAAGTCAAAATCAATTTGCATGTAATAATTCGTCTATCGCTTGGGCTGCTTGCTCGCCTGCATTTTGTTTGAGTTGTTGATGAATATCAACAAATGATTGAAGCATTTCATCACTATGGCGCATTACATTCTCAAGTGCAGCTAATAAAGTTTCAGCTGTTAGTTCATCTTGCAGTAATTCGGGAATAACGGCTTTATTTGCCACTAAATTGGGCAATGAAAAATATTTTATTTTTACCATCCGCTTAAAAATAAAGTAAGACAATGGTTTAAATTTGTAACAAGCCACCATAGGTTTTTTAATTAACGCGGCTTCTAGCGTAGCCGTGCCTGAAGCTATCATAATCGCTTTGCTGGCTGCCATCACATCGCGCGACTGATTGTCAAAATACTGAATGTCTACTTGCGGTGCAAATTCAGAAAAAGCGCTTTGTAGCTCGGCTTTACGTTTTTCATTAACACAAGCGCTAATGAATTTAAGTTTGGGATATTTTTGCTGTAAAATCTGGCAAGCTTGACTAAACACTGGTGATAATAATTCAACTTCACTTTTCCGGCTGCCAGGCAGTACGGCAATATACTCGTATTCAGGTGATAAACCCAATGCGTTTTGAGCAGCTAGTACATCTGTTTGCATGGGAATTTGGTCAGCTAGTGTGTGCCCAACAAATCGACATGGGACCTGATATTTATCATAGAAAGCTTTTTCAAAGGGCAATAAAGCCAATACCAAATTGGTTGCGGCTTTTACTTTAAATACACGTTTTTGTCGCCAAGCCCAAATTGAAGGACTCACATAATGCACAGTTTTAATATTATTTTGCTTTAAGTATTTCTCTAAACTTAAATTAAAATCAGGCGCATCGACCCCTATCATTAAATCTGGTGGGTTTTTAAGCCAATGTTGCTTGAGCTGCTTTCGGATCGATAACAATCTGGGCAAGCGGCCTAACACTTCAACTAGTCCCATTACGGCCAGTTCTTCCATGTCAAATAAGGTTTTACAACCTTGGGCCTGCATTAATGGGCCTGCTACACCTTCAAAACTAACTTGATAACCGGCTTGGTTTAGCCTTTGAGTGAGGGTTTGGATTAAATTGGCTGCTAAAATGTCGCCGGATTTTTCTCCGGCGACAATGGCTATCTTCAACTTTTGTTGAGACATAATTAACGAATAATACCGCGTTCAGATGCTTTAATAAAATCAACCAAGAGTTTAACCGCAGGCTCATTTTCAGCAACTTGCTCTAATTGCGCGGTCGCATCGGCCAAGGTTAAGCCATTTCGGTAAATGGTTTTATAGGCACGTCTGAGTTCTAAAATAGCTGATTTACTAAATCCGCGACGTTTCAAACCTTCGAAATTCATGCCGTGAGGCACTGCATTTTGACCCGCCACCATTAAATAAGGCAGCACGTCTTTTACCACCACAGAGCCAACACCACAAAATGAATAGCTACCTACTTTACAAAACTGATGAATACCAGTAAACCCGCCTAAGATGGCATGGTCGCCTACATGAACATGACCCGCTAAGGTTGCATTATTAGCAAGAATATTATCATTGCCTACCATGCAGTCGTGCGCGACATGTACATAAGCCATGAATAAATTGTCGTCACCAATTTGGGTTAAGCTGTTATCTTGAACCGTGCCTCTATGTATTGTGACTGATTCACGAAATACATTGTTATTGCCAATCACTAACCGAGTGGGTTCACCTGCATATTTTTTATCTTGGCAATCTTCACCAATGGATGCAAACTGAAAAATCCGATTATGTTCGCCAATCACAGTTGGGCCTTTAATCACAACATGTGAGCCGATCACACATCCGTCGCCGATGACTACATCGGCGCCTATCCAAGTCCATGGTCCAATTTCAACATTTTTACCAATTTTTGCTGAAGGATCGATTATTGCACTTGGGTGAATCATATTACATTACTCTTCTAGCACAGGTGATTTCAGCTGAGCAAACGATTTGATTGTCAACTTCTGCTCGGCAATCAAATTTCCAGATACCTTTACGTTCTTTTAAAAATTTAGCATGTAAATGTAATTGATCGCCCGGGGTGACTGGTTTTTTAAAGCGAACATTATCAACACCCGCTAATAAATATAATTCTTCTTGATCAGCTGATTGTGTTTCAACCGATTGCATCGACTTAAACCCTAAAACGCCAGTTGCCTGAGCCATGGCTTCAACAATTAAAACGCCCGGAAAAATAGGTTTTTCAGGAAAATGACCCGTAAAAATAGGCTCGTTAACTGAAATATTTTTATAACCGTGTAAGTAATCTAAAGGTTTGTAATCAATCACTCGGTCAATTAACAGAAATGGATATCTGTGTGGTAATAAAGTGAAAATTTCCTGAATGTCGATTGGGCTAAGTTCATTGCTCAAAATGATGTTTCCTGTTTAATCATTGTTCTTGTGGCCGCATTATACATAGCAGTGCACTATGATGCGACGTTTAAAATTATTGCTGTAAATTTTTAAGTTCGGCTTCTAACTGTTTGACTTTATCATACAAGATATCAATTTTACGTAATCTTGCTGTATTTTTTCGCCAGTCTTTATTAGCTACAGCTGGAATACCAGACGAGTAAACACCCGCGTTTTTAAATGACGTGGTTACCATGCTAGTACCCGTAAAATGAACGTCATCACCTATTTCAATATGACCATTCACCGCAACGCAACCTGCAAAGGTGCACCGCTCACCCACTTTGGTGCTACCAGCTATTTTAGTCCCTGCAGCTAAAGCCGTATTTTCGCCAAGTGAAACATTGTGTGCAATATGCACTAGGTTATCAATTTTAACGCCAGCTTTAATGACTGTATTATGAATAGCGCCTCTGTCGATGGCCGTATTAGCACCAATTTCAACTTCATCTTCAATAATGACAGTACCAACTTGTGGTATTTTGATCCAGCGTCCCTGATCAGGCGCATAACCAAAACCATCGGAACCAACTACAGCACCCGAATGAATAATACAGTTTTTGCCTAACACCACATCATGATAAATCACAGAGTTAGGATATAATTTAGACCCTTGTCCAATCACAACATTTTCGCCAATAAAACAATTGGCTCCTATTTGACAATGTTCAGCAATTTGAGCGCCTTTAGAAACTACTGCAAAAGCGGCAATATTGGCGGAGCTCGCCACTTTTGCACTAGCGTCAATATGGGCTTGTTGGCTGATACTATTAGCAACGGCTGGCGTTGAATCAAGTAATTGAGCCACCAATGCATAGGTTAAATAAGGATTATCGGATAAGAGTTGATTACCTTTAAAATTTTCGGCGTCAGCAGGTTTTAATATTACCACACCGGCTTGAGTTGTTTTTAAGGTGTCGACGTAACGACTATTTGTTAAAAAAGTAACTTGCGAAGCGGTAGCATCATCAATGCTACCGACAGTTTCAACAATATGGTCGCCATCTCCTACCAATTCAGCCCCAACTCTTGAGGCCAGTTCAGAGAGCTTAATTGCGGTCATTATTATTTAAGCTTGCTGACAGCTTCAATGACTTTTTGTGATAAATTATCAGATTCATCACCTAAATAAACAACCGCTGTATTTTGTAAAATAATATCGTACTTTTCAGCTTTACCGATTTTATCAACTGATTGTTTAATCATACCTAATAAACGGTTTTGTTCTTCAGCTTTACGACGGCGAAGTTCAGTTTCTAGCGGCTTAGCTTTTTCTTGGTATTCAGCACCTAAAGCACGTAATTTGTCTTCGAGTTCTTTTCTGTCTTTGTCACCCATGGTGGTGTCTTCGCGCTGCTGCTTATCCATGTAATATTTAATGTCTGTTTGCAAGCGCTGAACCGCTTCGATTCTATCTTTGAATTCAGCATTAATAGTAGATTCAATCGCAGCTGCTTGTGGTAACTGTTGGAATACAGCCTGAACGTCAATTACCCCAATTTTTTCTGCTTGAGCTTGAAGTGAAAATGCCCCAGTTGCCAATGCTAATAAAAGTGCAGCGGCCTTTTTATAAGTTCTCATGTTAGTACTCCTAATGTTAAAAAGTTTGGCCTATATTAAAGCTGAAAAATTTTGTATCGTCATCATCAAATCGTTTTAATGGTTTTGAGAAACTAAAAACAATCGGCCCCATTGGTGATATCCATTGAACAGACATACCTGCAGACGCACGATAACGTGTTGGATCAGAATAGTCATCTAATTTATCTAGCTGACTGGCAGATAAATTACTATAACGATCAAAATCAAATTCTGTATCCCAAACATTACCTATATCCATAAATATACTTGGACGAACTGAACTAGATGTTTCTTCGGTAAATGGAATTGGGAATATCAGCTCTAAAGTTGCCAATGCTTGTGCGTTACCACCATTTGAGATGGCAGCATTACCGTTACGGGTATATTTAGTAATTTGATCAAACTCAGGACCTAATAAAATACTACCATTTTCGCCAGTTTGGTCAGGAATACCCGTTGCAGTTTGTGATTGACGATAAAATAATTTAGGCCCCACTACGTTGTTTTCAAAACCACGCATCGTTGATTGACCACCCGCTCGGAATAACTCCCAGATAGGCAATATATGATCATTGCCACCCGTTGAACCATAACCATTTGCATAGCCCAATGAAGCTTTTGTCATAAAGACCCAACGCTGATCGCGCGATAGCGGGAAGTAATGTCTGTCTTCTGCGGTAAATTTAAAAAACTGTGAATCAGAACCTGGTGCTGCGATTTTTAGACCTACATTTTGGCTTGAACCTGCACTTGGGAATAAGCCACGGTTAAGCGTTGAACGCATCCAGTTGACACTGAGTTCATAATTATCAAAAACCAACTGATTTAATTTATCACCCGGATCGGCATAAACGGTATAAAAGTCTCGCATTTGCTCAGACGGCTGAGAAATATTAGACATTTCATTATGTAAATACCCAATTCCGTAACTTAAACGACTGGTTTCATCAAGCGGATACCCTAATGTCAAACGTGAAGAAATACGGCTTAATTCATAATCTTCTGAGTTGGAAAAACTGTTACCGTAATTTATTTCGCTATAACCAACAGAGCCACCTAAACTCACACCATCTACAGTAAAGTAAGGGTCAGTGAAACTTAAACTCACTTGCTTTTGGTAGCTATAAGTATTCACGCTAATACCAACGCTATTACCTGTCCCTAAGAAGTTTTGCTGCTGCACGCCAAGCTGTAAACTCAAACCCGTTAAGTCACCATAACCCACACCAGCGGTAAATGAACCGGAAGGCCGTTCGGTGACGTTAAATTTAACGTCAACTTGGTCTGGTTCATTTGGCAATTGAATGGTTTCAAATTCCACGTTTTCGACATAAGGAAGTCGAGCAATACGTGCTTTTGAACCTTCTAATAAGCGGTTAGATAACCAACTACCTTCAAATTGACGTAATTCACGACGCAGTACTTCATCATCGGTCACTGAGTTGCCTGAAAAATCAATTCGACGAACGTTTATTCGGTTACCTGGGGTAACCGACATAGTCAATGAAACTTCTTTATTTTCATCGTCAATTTCAGGGATAGTCTTAACTTCAGGATAAGCGTAACCAAATGCACCTAAATAATTAGTAATGGTCTCTTCACTGTAAGTAACAGCAGCTGCATTATAATAATTGCCTTCACGCAGTGGAACTAACGCTTTAATTGCTCTGTCGAGTCCAACCAAATCACCGATAAAATTAACATCTTTCAGTTTATATTTTTCACCCTCTTTCACGTTTAAGGTGACATAAACCTGCTCTTTTGACGGTGTTAAAGAAACCTGAGTCGAGTCTACTGAAAAACGAACATAACCTTGGTCTTTATAAAAGCTTTCCAATTTTTCGATATCACCGGTAAAAGTTTGTTTTTGATATCGATCATTTGCTAAAAATTGCCACCAAGGTAAATCATATTTTGATTCAAATAAGCTTAATAATTTTTCGTCTGAATACAGCTCATTGCCCACGATATTAATTTGCTTAACTTTAGCGGCATCGCCTTCCACAAATTCAAACGTAAGTTTAACTCGGTTACGCGGTAAATGACTGATTTTTGCGGTAACAGATGCATTGTATTTGCCAATACTTTGATAAAAGTCTTCTAGCCCCTTTTCAAGTTGAGTTAAAGTGGTTTTATCTAAAGGCTCACCAATGCGTATATTTTGATCATCTAAGTTAGTTTGCAGCTGTTCTTCTTTAACATCTTTATTACCGTCAAACTCAATTTCAGAAATAGTCGGACGCTCTGATACTTTTATAATCAAAGTTTGACCATCTTGGTAAGCTTCAATATTATCGAAATGACCCGATGAATAAAGCGCTTTAATTGTTTGAGTTAAACGAAAATCATTTAACTTATCTCCCACTTGCACAGGGATATAAGTTAAGGATGCCCCTAAAGCAACTCGCTGTAACCCATTAACTTGAATATCTTCGATTGTAAATTCTTCAATTGCAGATGCTTGACCTGAAAAACCTAATGCAATTGCCGACGCTAATATTGATTTTTTAATTGTCATTCGAAACTCAAACTTCTTTATCTTACCAACGAGATAAATCGTTAACTATGGCAATGCTCATCAAACTAAAAATGATGATTACCCCAATTCTAAATCCTACTTCTTGTACCTTTTCTGGCACTGCTCGGCCGGTTACAAACTCTATAAGGTAATAAACTAAATGGCCACCATCAAGTACTGGCAGAGGTAAAAGGTTAATAATACCCAAATTTACACTAATTAAGGCCAAAAAGCTCAAAAAGTAAACAACACCTAAGCCTGCCGACTGCCCCGCTCCTTGCGCAATTGAAATAGGTCCACTTAATGACTTGTAAGAAACATCTCCGGTGATGAGTTTTCCAATCATTGAAAAACTCAATTCAATCAAACGCCAGGTTCTCACTGCTGCTTGATGTAATCCATCGAAAATGCCATAACTTAATTCAAATCTCTGTGCTTGTGGCCAACTTGCCATGGTTGGAGCTATCCCCAAATAACCATAGCTTTGTGAGCCTTGTTGTCTGACGCCCAACTGAGGTGAAAGTTCCAACTCACTGCCATCTCTTTCAACCACAAGGCTTAAATTCTGATTTGGATGCTGTCTAATCCAAGTTGACATCTTCTGCCAATCAAATGGCTGACCAGCAAAGCTGACTATGGTATCACCTTGCTTTAAATTTGCGAGTGCTGCGGGCGAGTTTTCTGAAACTTGCGCTATAGTTGGCAACACTTGAGGTTGATACGGCATAATACCTAATGCCTGAATTAGGTTACCTTGCGTTGGATCAACTTGCCAATCAGACAAATTAATCGTTTTCTCAACTTGGTAGCTTTGCCCTTGCGGTTGCACCGCTAATTGTAAATTTTGTTCACCTAGCGCGTCCATTAACTCAATATTAACTTGCTGCCAAGTATGCGTTCGGTGTTGATTAACCGAAATAATTTCATCGCCTGAGCTTATCTCACTTTGCGAAACGGGAGACTCAGTCAATACGGTCCCAATGACAGGCTTAACTTCAGGCACACCAATTAACAACATACCCCATAGTGCGATCACCGCAAAAACTAAATTAAATAATGGACCGGCAGCTACTACTGCAATACGTTGGGTGACAGGTTTATGATCAAATGCATTCGCTTTGTTATCTTCAGTTACTTCATCTAAGCGACTATCTAACATACGTACATAGCCCCCTAATGGAATCGCAGCAATAGTGAATTCTGTATTATTTTTATTGCGCCATGAATATAAGCTTTTGCCAAACCCGATTGAAAATTTCAGAACCTTTACGTTACACCAGCGCGCCACGATATAATGCCCATATTCATGAATGGTGACCAAAATACCAATCGCAGCGATAAAAGATACCAAATTCCATAATAAACTCACGTGCTAACTCCTTGCAAAGCCAGTGCTCTTGCTTCTTCATCGATCGCAAAAATGCTACTTAAATCACTTGCTTTACTCGGCTGTAATTTTTCCATAACCGATTGATTATATTTAGCAATATCCGTAAATTTAATTTTTTCATTCAAAAAAGCATCAACATGTATTTCATTTGCCGCATTTAAAACTGTGGTCATTTCTTGACCTTCACAAAATGCTTGCTGAGCCAGTTTTAAATTAGGAAAACGTTCAAAGTCAGGTGCTTGAAAATTAAATTGCCCTGCTTTGATAAAATCAAAATGTGCGCTGCCAGACTCAATACGACTAGGAAAGCCTAAACAATGTGCAATCGGTGTTTTCATATCTGGTGCGCCTAATTGCGCCATAATTGAGCCATCTATATATCGCACCATTGAATGAATAACAGACTGAGGATGAATTAAAATTTCAATAAAATCTGGCGCAACATCAAATAACCAACAGGCTTCAATTAATTCCAAACCTTTGTTCATCATAGTAGCGGAATCAACTGAGATTTTTTGCCCCATCGACCAATTCGGGTGCTTACAAGCTTGAGCTGGCGTTTTATGTTCTAAATCAGTTAACGGGGTATTTAAAAATGGTCCACCGGATCCGGTTAAAATAATGGAGTGTACACCAAAGTCGGTAATATTTTGATTTAGATAATCTTTTTGATAGTCCGCAGATAAACTTTGAAATATTGCATTATGTTCACTATCAACTGGTAGTAAACGCGCACCGCTTTGTTTAACTTGATCAATAAAAATACGCCCTGACATAACCAGCGCTTCTTTATTAGCTAACAAAATAGTTTTACCAGCTTGAGCCGCTGCTAACGTAGAAGCTAATCCAGCACCACCGACAATGGCTGCGACAACAATATCAAGCTCACTAACACTCACCAATTGATTTAATTCGTTTGAGCCCACTAAAACATGGGTTGCACAATTAGCAAGCGTTAACATTTGTGCTAGCTCAGCAGCTGCTTCAGATTGAATTAAAACAACATAAGCGGGGCGAAATTCAAGGCACTGCTTAAAAATGATATCCACTTTTGAATAAGCTGCTAATGCAAAAACTGAAAACTCATCAGGATTTTGCCTAACAACTTCTAATGTACTCTGGCCGATTGAGCCAGTTGAGCCAAGAACTGCTATTTTTTTCATTTATATCAAATAAAAGTAAAGGCAGGCAAATACAGGTAAAGCTGCGGTTAAACTATCAATTCGATCGAGCACACCACCGTGCCCCGGCAAGATAGTACCACTATCTTTTACACCAGCTTGACGTTTTAACATGCTTTCTAATAAATCACCCAACACAGAGCTAAACACAACAGCCAACGATACCAACACCACTTGCAAACCATTATGACCAACAAAAAGTGAAGTTTGCAGCGCCAGAAAAATAAGTGTGGTACTGGCGATCAAACCACCCAAAAAGCCTTCAATTGTTTTACCTGGGCTCACATTAGGCATTAATTTATTTTTACCATAGGCTTTACCGGCAAAATAAGCGCCAATATCAGCAGCCCAAACTAACGCAAAAACGTACAATAAAAGCCATGCACCTCGTTCAGCATCAATTTCATACTGATTAGCTCGTATAATATTAATCGCTAACCAAGCTGGTAATAAAGTAAATAACCCAAACAAGCCCTTCATCCATCTTAATCCGCGCCAATAACGCGATGATTTAGGATAAGTGATCACCAAAATCAGTGCTAAGCCCCACCAAGCAAGTGACAACCACAACGCGGTTTTAACCTGTTCCTGATATAAGTTAACTTGCCCATTCGCAATTAGCCCAGAAAGGTGAGCAAAGCCAAACATAGATCCTATCAATGCTGCCATTAGTAGCACGCGTCTGCGTTTATTGCAAAAACCAATAAATGGTCCCCATTCCCACGCACCAATAGACATAATAATAGCGGTGAAAATAGCAAAAGGTATTAATGGCAATTCAAAAATAGCAACCAACGCAAGCGGTAATAAAATAAGCGCGGTTAAAATTCGCTTTCTCAGTGTGCTGGTTTTAGAAATTTTATTGTTTTTGAGCGTTTTCAATCTGATCCCCTGTCAGCCCAAACCGCCGCTGGCGATTAACAAAGCACAATACGGCTTGTGCAAAGCTGTCTTCTTTAAAGTTAGGCCATAACTCATTGGTAAAATAAAACTCAGCGTAAGCGGCTTGCCATAACAAAAAATTACTAATCCGTTGATCGCCGCCAGTTCTTATAATTAAATCTAGTGGGGCAAATTGTGACAAACTAAGATTTTTTTCAATCTCAGCTTCTGTGATTTCTGTGTTAGGAGTCTGCTCAAGTACCTTGTTTACTGACTGAATAATATCCCATTTACCACCATAATTAGCGGCAACAGCTAATACCAACCCATCATTCTGTTCAGTGAGCTTTTCAGCTTCGTTAATTTTTTTTTGTAAACGGGCGCTAAACCGACTGGTGTCGCCTATAACTTGTAAACGAACATTGTTTTTATTAAGACGTTTAACCTCTTGGCTTAATACCAACATAAAAAGCTCCATTAATACAGAAACTTCCTGCGCTGGTCTTTTCCAGTTTTCACTACTAAAAGCAAATAAGGTTAATACTTGAAGGCCATGCTGCTGAGCAAATCTAACCGCAGCACGCACTGATTCGACCCCAGCTTTATGTCCAAATGTGCGGGGCTTATGTTGCTGCTTAGCCCACCGACCATTTCCGTCCATAATAATGCCAACATGGCGCGGTAATACATCAGGGCTAATATTTTTGAGTTTATCTAAAGCAGTTGTAGTCATGTAGATGTATTTTTTATCAAGCGCCTAAACCATACAGGCAGGCGCTATTTTTATAATTAGATATCTAAAAGTTCTTTTTCTTTAGTCGCAAGTACTACATCTACTTGTTTAATAAAGTCGTCAGTTGTTTTTTGAATGACGTCTTCTGATTTCTTTGCTTCATCTTCGCTGACTTCTTTCTCTTTTAATAAAGATTTAACGTCCGAATTAGCATCACGGCGAATATTACGAATTGCAATTCGGCCATTTTCAGCTTCAGCACGTACCACTTTAATTAAATCTTTACGACGTTCTTCTGTTAATGGTGGTAACGGAATACGTATAGTCGTGCCAGCAGACATAGGGTTTAAGCCCAAATCTGAAGTTAAAATTGCTTTTTCAACGGCTTGAATCACACTCTTATCAAATACCATTAACGCTAATGTTCTTGAATCTTCAACCGTTACATTCGCAAGCTGATTTAATGGTGTTTCAGCCCCGTAATAAGGTACGCTAATGCTATCTAATAAACTTGGGTGAGCACGACCGGTACGAATTTTAGCCAATTGATTTTTCAAAGCGTCAATGCTTTTACTCATACGAACTTGTGCATCTTTTTGAATGTCATTTAACATGGGAATGCTTCCTAACTAAATTAATTATTTGCTTCAAAGTTTTCAGAATGGTCAATTAATGTGCCTTCAACTTCACCCATGATAACACGACGTAAAGCACCTGGCTTATTCATATTGAAAACTCGAATAGGTAAACTGTGATCTCTTGCTAAAGTAAATGCAGCTAAGTCCATCACTTTTAATTCTTTTTCTAATACTTCTTGGTAAGTTAATTGGGTATATAAAGTTGCATCAGGGTTGCTTTCAGGATCGTCTGAATAAACACCATCCACTTTAGTCGCTTTTAACACAGCATCCGCTTCAATTTCAATCCCTCGTAAACAAGCTGCTGAATCAGTTGTGAAAAATGGGTTACCTGTACCTGCTGCAAAAATAACGACTTTACCTGCTTTTAATAAGCTAATGGCTTCGGCCCAATTATAAGTATCGCACACACCGGTTAATTCAATTGCAGACATAAGACGTGCATTCACATAGGCACGATGCAGAGCATCTCTCATCGCTAAACCATTCATTGTGGTTGCTAACATACCCATGTGATCGCCGACTACGCGGTTCATCCCTGCTTTAGCCAAACCTGCGCCACGGAATAAATTACCGCCGCCAATCACTATCCCAACTTGAACACCAAATTCAACCAGCTCTTTTATTTCTTGAGCCATACGGTCTAAAATTTTAGGGTCGATACCAAAGCCTTCATCACCCATTAAGGCTTCACCACTTAACTTTAAAAGTACACGTCGATATTCAGTTTTAGGATTCATAATTATTTCCATTTAGTGATAATATGGCAAAAAGAAGCCGCGGCAAGCGCGGCTCTTTTAATATAATGCTGATTAACCTTTAGCAGCAGCCATTTGGGCTTCTACTTCAGCAGCAAAATCTTCTTCTTTCTTTTCAATACCTTCGCCTACTTCTAAGCGAACAAAGTTTGAAACGCTTACGCCTTTCTCTTTTAAGATATCGCCAACAGAACGCTTAGGTTCCATAATGAAAGCTTGACCTGTTAAAGATACTTCGCCAGTGAATTTCTTCATACGGCCAGTAACCATTTTTTCTGCAATTTCAGCTGGCTTGCCTTCGTTCATTGCAATATCAATTTGAATGGCTTTTTCTTTTTCAACTACTTCAGCTGGTACATCTTCAGGGTTAACGTACTCAGGCTTGCTTGCAGCAACGTGCATTGCTACATGCTTAAGTGTTTCAGCGTCGCCAGAACCAGCAACAACTACACCAATGCGCTCACCGTGAGTGTATTGCGCTAACGCACTACCTTCGATGTACTCAATGCGACGAACATTGATGTTTTCACCAATTTTAGTCACAAGGGCAACACGCGCTTCTTCAAACTGAGCTTGTAGGTCTTCAATGCTGGTTTTAGATGCAATTGCGCCTTCAGCTACATCGTTAGCAAAAGCTAAGAAATTTTTATCTTTTGCAACAAAATCTGTTTGACAGTTAACTTCAACTAATACTGCAAGATCATCTTTTTGTTTAATGATGATAGTGCCTTCAGCTGCGATGTTACCTGCTTTTTTAGCCGCTTTCGCTTGGCCAGATTTACGCATGTTTTCGATTGCTAATTCAATATCGCCATTAGTTTCAACTAAAGCTTTTTTACAATCCATCATGCCAGCGCCAGTGCGCTCTCTTAATTCTTTAACTAGAGCAGCAGTAATTGCCATTTCGATTTCCTCGTTAAATATCTTAGTCACCAAGTTATTAATATTTATGATTTCAATCACTTGGTTATAAACAGGGGCTATCGCCCCTGTTTAATTATACAAATCAGTTGTTACAACAGAATTATTCAGTTTCTACAAAACCGTCTTTTTCTGCTTGAGCTTCCAAGTTGTTCTCACTTCCTTCATTTACTGCATCAGCTGCAGCATTTAAATAAAGTTGAATCGCACGGATAGCATCATCATTGCCTGGAATAACAAAATCAACACCGTCAGGATTAGAGTTAGTATCAACTACAGAAATTACAGGGATTCCTAAGTTGTTAGCTTCTTTAATTGCGATGTGCTCGTGATCCGCATCAATAACGAAAAGCGCGTCAGGTAAGCCGCCCATGTTTTTGATACCGCCAAGGCTGAGTTCTAACTTGTCCATTTCACGAGTTAGCATTAAAGCTTCTTTTTTAGTCACTTTCTCAAAAGTACCATCTTGGCTTTGAGTTTCAAGATCTTTAAGACGCTTAATTGACTGACGTACTGTTTTCCAGTTAGTCAACATACCACCTAACCAACGGTGGTTTACGTAGAACTGGTCACATTTTAATGCAGATTCTTTCACTGCACCACCAGCTGCACGTTTAGTACCAACGAATAAGATTTTACCTTTACGAGACGCAACTTTAGACAACTCAGTTAATGCTTGGTTGAATAAAGGAACTGTTTTTTCAAGGTTGATGATATGAATTTTGTTTCGCGCACCAAAAATGTAAGGTTTCATCTTTGGTTCCCAGTAACGGGTTTGGTGACCGAAGTGAACACCGGCTTTAAGCATGTCGCGCATTGAAACGTTTGGCATAATATTCCTCATTTAATTTGGGGTTGAGCCTCCACATACCCGCTGCATCCGACCGACTAAAAAGCAGGCACCCCGGACAACGTTGCAGTATGTGTGTGTGGTTAATTAAAATTGTTTTGACAATTCATTTGCGAATTGTCGGCGCGCTTTATACCATAGACAGCCTAAAACAACAATTTTTATATAGCTCATAGCTATAAAAAACCCGATTGAGGCACAAAATTGACTGCAAAAATTAAAACCCCGCAAGAAATAGAAAAAATGCGCGTTGCCGGTAAAATGGCAGCAGATGTTCTTGAGATGATTGGGCCTTTTGTAAAAAAAGGGATTACCACACTCGAATTAGATCGCATTTGTCATGAATATATCACACAAGAGTTAAAAGCATACCCAGCGCCGCTTAACTACCATGGTTTTCCTAAATCCGTTTGTACCTCTGTAAATCATGTAGTTTGTCATGGCATTCCAGCAGAAAAAACACTGAAAGATGGTGATATTATCAATATCGATGTCACTGTAAGATATGATGAAAACTCACCTGATGATAAACATATTAACGGCTATCATGGTGATACCAGCAAAATGTTTTTAGTGGGGCCTTCAAGCTTAAAAACGCGTTTAGCAGAACGTTTAATGCAAAATACCCAAGAATGCTTGTACATTGGTATCGATATGGTTAAACCTGGTATACATTTAGGTGATATTGGCCACGCGATTCAAAAACATGCTGAAAAAGAAGGCTTTTCGATTGTACGTGAATATTGCGGCCATGGTATTGGCCAAGAGTTTCACGAAGAGCCACAAGTTTTGCATTATGGCAAACCTGGCACCGGACCGGTCTTAGAAGCTGGTATGTGTTTAACCATTGAACCTATGGTAAACGTGGGTAAACGACAAACAAAATTGTTAAAAGATGACTGGACTGTGATTACAAAAGATCGTAGCCTGAGCGCGCAATGGGAACACACCTTGCTAGTAACAGAAACAGGCTGTGAAATTTTGACATTACGATCAGAAGAAACCGTTCCTCGTATTCGATAGCACACACTATCACCCAGTTATTGAGCGAAATTTAGATAAAAATAAAACAACAGCAAAGTGAGCATAGTGAGCAGTCATCAACATTACATAGATAAAGTTCAAGCATTTGAATCTTTAGACAATATACTAGCCTTACGGGAACAGGTAGATGCCTACCACGAATGGTTAACTAACAACTTTACGCATCAGCCCATTGCAAAGTTAGTGTTGGGCAGAGCCGTTTTTGTAGATAATCTCATTCAGCGAATTTGGCGTATACTAGAGTTAGATACCACTCCTGAGCTCTGTTTATGCGCTGTTGGTGGTTATGGCCGAGGCCATTTGAACTTACACTCAGATATTGATTTATTAATTTTATCTAAAACGCCCATTGATAAAGACATTCAACAAAAAGTGAGTTTGTTTGTCACCGCGCTGTGGGATTTAGGGTTAGATATTGGGCAAAGCGTACGTACGCTAAAAGAAACTATCCAACTAGCTCAAGAAGACATAACTATTGCTACTAACCTATTAGAATCTCGAATTTTAATAGGTGATAAAAAAGTATTTGAGCAGCTCACTAGCAAAATTACCCACAAAAAGTTTTGGCCGAGTATAAAATTTTACAAAGCAAAAGTAGAAGAACAGCAAGCCAGGCATAGAAAATTCCACGATACCAGCTACAACCTTGAGCCTAATATCAAAGAAAACCCAGGATGTTTGCGAGATATTCAAAATATCGGCTGGATTGCTAAAAAACACTATAAAGTATTTGATGGCGATCAATTGGTTCAAAAAAACTTTATGACAGCTGAAGAGCTCAGAGAATTGCAAGATTGTCGTGAGTTTTTATGGCATATGCGTTTTGCTCTACATATGGTAGCTGGGCGCAGTGAGAACCGCTTATTGTTTGAGCATCAGCCTGAAGTCGCTAATTTACTAGGCTATGGCGAAAACAAAACAGCAGTCGAAACCATGATGAAGCGCTTTTTTGTTATTGTCCGCCGAGTAGGCGAACTCAACCAAGTGCTATTACAATATTTTGCTGACGAATTTGTTATTCGTTTTCGCCCTTGGAAGCGTAAAAAATTAACAGAAGATTTTGAAATCACTAACGGCTTGCTACTAGCACGCCACGAAGAAGTATTTGAAATGCCTGCGGGTGTCCTGCAAATGTTTTTAACCATTGCCGAAGCAAAAGGCATAACAGGTTTACATTCAAGCACTCTACGTTTACTGAGAAATGCGCGCCGACGTTATGAAACGCTTGAATTGTGTCAGCTAGAAAGCTGTCGCCACCTTTTTATGAAATTGCTTAAACACCCTAACTTTTTTGGCTTAAGCTGGCAGTTAATGCATAAACATGGGGTGATGGCCATTTATTCACATGACTGGGCGCACATCGTTGGTTTAATGCAATTTGATTTATTCCACAGTTACACTGTAGATGAACACACCAACCGCCTCATTCGAAATATATTTAGATATACTCAGCCAGAATTTAAAGACGATTTTCCACGCTGTAGTGCGATATGTAATAACTACCCCAAACTTGAATTGCTTTATATTGCAGCTATTTACCATGATATTTGTAAAGGTAAAGGTGGCGATCATTCAGAGCTTGGCAGTGAAGCCGTAAAAGATTTTTGTCAACTGCATGGCATATCAAAAAGCAATACCCAATTAGTGGCGTGGTTGGTTGAAAATCATCTGTTAATGTCTGTGGTTGCACAGCGAAAAGATATTAACGACCCGCAAGTTATTTACGAATTTTGTGAGCGAACTTACGATGAAACTCACCTTAATTTATTATACGCCTTAACACTGGCCGACATTCGGGCAACCAACTCAACTTTATTAAATGATTGGAAAGCCTCGTTACTTAAGCAGCTGTATACCAGCACTTTAAATGCGTTTCGAAGCGGTCTTGAAAAACCTGAAACCACCGAAGTACAAGAACAAGAAAAACGCGAAGATGCCCTTGAAGAGCTTACACATACTAAAGTATCAAGCGCTCAGGCGAAACGCTTATGGCAAACATTTCCTAACGAATATTTTTTACGATATTCAGCCAAACAAATCAGTTGGCATACACAAACTATATTAAAAACCGCAACCGATAAGCTTGTTATCGCGATTAATAATCAAGTACATCCGGGCGGCACTGCGGTTTTTGTATTTCATAAAGATCAAGATTACTTGTTCTCAAGTATTTGCTCTTCACTCGATAGAAAAAACTTTAATATTCATGATGCCATCATTATGAATACCAACGATGGCTATGCACTAGATACCTTCATCGTATTGGAAGAAGAAGGCAATCAAGCAACTAAAAAACGCTTTAAAGATATTCAAGATGCGGTTAAAGAAGCGGTCAAAAATCAATCAGAGCCAAGTGTCCCTAATCGTATCCCCAGAATAATCAAGCCCTTCCAAATTCAAACAAATATCACTTGGGTTGAACATAAAAACGACAAACGAAGCCGAATGGAGATAGAAGCACTTGATACCCCTGGTTTACTGGTTAAAATTGGCAGGGTGTTTTTTAATAACAATATTACTATCCATGCTGCAAAAGTTGCGACCATTGGTGAACGCGCGGAAGACTTTTTTGTATTGACCAATAAAAGTGGTGAGCCGTTAACGGATGAAGAAAAATCAACCGTTTCAAGTGAGCTTAGAGCAGCCTTAAAAATTAATCCTTCAAAATAAGAGATAACTTATGTCTGATATTAAAACTATCATTGAAAGCGCGTTTGAAAATCGTGCTGATATTACTCCAGCAACTGTTACTAGCGAAGTAAAAAGCGCAGTTGAAGAAGCAATCGAATTAATCGATAGCGGTAAAGCACGCGTTGCTGAAAAAATTTCTGGTGAGTGGGTTGTTCACCAATGGTTGAAAAAAGCAGTATTGCTTTCGTTCCGTATCCGTGACAACGCGCCTATTGCTGGCGGCGAAACACAATACTACGACAAAGTAGATATGAAATATGCAAACTATACTGCTGAGCAATTTAAAGCTGATAGCGTACGTGTTGTACCACCCGCTGCAGTTCGTAAAGGTTCATTCATTGCTAAAAATACGGTATTAATGCCGTCTTACGTTAACATTGGCGCATTTGTTGATGAAGGCTCAATGGTTGATACTTGGGCAACCGTTGGTTCATGTGCTCAAATTGGTAAAAATGTTCACTTATCTGGTGGCGTTGGTATTGGTGGTGTTTTAGAACCATTACAAGCTAATCCAACTATTATTGAAGACAACTGTTTTATCGGCGCTCGTTCAGAAATTGTTGAAGGGGTCGTGGTTGAAGAAGGCTCAGTTATTTCAATGGGTGTTTACATTGGCCAAAGCACTAAAATATTCGACCGTGAAACTGGCGAAGTACATTATGGCCGAGTACCAGCAGGTTCAGTAGTGGTATCTGGTTCATTACCATCAAAATGCGGTACTTACAGCTTATATGCAGCTGTAATTGTTAAAAAAGTAGACGAAAAAACCCGCTCTAAAGTCGGTATTAACGAGTTATTACGTAGTATCGATTAATTAACATCGACTAATATAATGCGTTAAATATGATTTAAAAACGACGATGAGCATATTCAATCTCATCGTCGTTTTTTTATACCGTTTTTGCGTCATTGAGTAAAAAGCGTTAAGCCTCCATATACATATTTATGCCTACTTGATTGCTTTTTTACCCTGTTGCTTTAATTCAAAATCAAATTCATCTGCAAACAATAACAAGCTTTGTTCATCTTGCTTTGGAAATACGACCACAGCTAAATCATCATCTAACATACCAGGTGTCCAATCTTTAAGCCATTTATCAAGCTTTATCGGTGTCGCTATACAGGCTTGCCATTCATCTACCGCCCAGCTTTTAGCAAACAGCTCGTTAGGCCAAATAGGAATGCCATCTTCATCTTCCACGGTCAGCATCATACAGCCCGCTTCGTCGGTTAATATCCATATCTCATCGTTTTTAATAATTTCTTTGAGGGTATATTTTAGTCTCTGTTCTAAATTAAATTTTTCAATTTCAGCAATGCGTTGTGGCGTAAGTGAAGCAGGCATAAATTTGTCTCTTAAGTAGAAATTTATCGATAAGATAACAGTTATTAATCGTGTTTTCTTTAGCTGATCCAAAAACAATTTTTTAATCGAGCGTTTAAAATAAAAATAATCAATTCGCTAAATAGATTATTTCTAGCTTGGGATAACTTGAGGTATAATTTCGATACAATTTATTTAAGTAAAAATGCCATATGACCATCAAAGTAATTAAACACCCATTAATTCAACATAAATTAGGCTTAATGCGAGCGCAGGGTATTAGCACTAAAAGTTTTCGTGAACTTGCATCTGAAGTTGGCGCTTTATTAACCTATGAAGCCACTAAAGAATTACCACTAGAAAACAATTCTATAACCGCTTGGGATGGCAGCCAGTTAGAAGTTGAACATATTAAAGGAAAAAAAATTACTGTTGTGCCAATTTTAAGAGCTGGACTGGGTATGATGGAAGGGGTCACTCAGTTAATTCCAGCAGCTAAAGTGAGTGTGGTCGGCTTACAACGAAATGAAGAAACTCTCGAACCAGTACCTTACTTTGAAAAACTGGTTGGTAAAATTGATGAACGTATCAGTTTAGTAATTGACCCTATGCTTGCCACTGGTGGTTCAATGATAGCCACTATCGATATGCTAAAAAAAGCGGGCTGCCAGCAAATTAAAGTTATCGTATTGGTAGCCGCACCAGAGGGAGTTGAAAAAACCTTAGCTGCTCACCCCGATATTGAAATTTTCACTGCAGCGCTCGACAACCGTTTAGATGAAAACGGCTACATTATTCCGGGTTTAGGAGACGCCGGTGATAAGATATTTGGTACATTTTAATGACAGGCTATTTTTCACCTAAAAATATTATAACCGGTGCTCAAATGCTGTTTGTCGCATTTGGTGCCTTGGTTTTAGTGCCATTGCTTACCGGGCTAGATGCCAACGTCGCACTATTTACTGCCGGTGCCGGCACATTAATTTTTCACTTTGTGACTAAAAACCAAGTGCCAGTCTTTGTGGCCTCGTCATTTGCGTTTATCGCCCCTATTATCGCTTGTAAAGAAATTTACGGTGTTCAAGCTACCATGGGCGGCTTACTTTGTGCGGGTTTAACCTATATTGTGCTCAGCGCCTTGGTTAAGTTAAAAGGGGCAGAGATCCTTCATAAAATTTTACCACCTGTCGTCGTTGGGCCAATTATTATGGTAATTGGTTTAGCTTTATCGCCCGTTGCCGTTAATATGGCGCTAGGAAAAACCGGTGATGGTTCAGCTGTACTAATGGCTCAAGATCAGGCTATTTTATTAGCGATGACATCACTTGCAGTCACTCTGGTGGTCGCCGTTTGGGCAAAAGGCATGTTACGTTTATTGCCCATTTTATCCGGTATTCTCGCTGGTTATGTTTTAGCGCTTACACTCGGCTTAATTGATTTTAGTCAGGTAAAAAATGCCAACATCATTGCCGCTCCTAACTTTATTTTTCCTGAATTTAAATGGCAAGCTATTTTATTTATGATCCCTGTCGCTATTGCCCCAGCAATTGAACATATTGGCGATATGATGGCAATTAGCCAAGTAGCCGGAAAAGATTTTCTTAAAAAGCCGGGGTTACACCGAACATTGTTAGGAGATGGCATTGCGACTTCATTTGCGTCTTCATTAGGCGGCCCACCTAATACGACTTATTCAGAAGTAACAGGGGCTGTTATGCTTACCCGTAATTTTAATCCTAAGGTAATGGTATGGGCTGCGGTATTTGCGGTGGTATTAGCCTTTATAGGTAAAATGGGGGCATTACTACAAACGATTCCAACGCCAGTTATGGGCGGCATTATGACTTTATTATTTGGCTCAATCGCGGTGGTGGGCCTAAACACGCTCGCAAAAGCTAAAATTGATTTAACAGCGCCGCGTAACTTAAGCATCATTGCGTTAATTCTAGTATTTGGGATTGGCGGAATGCAATTTGGTAGTACTGCATTTAGCTTACAAGGTGTTAGTTTATGTGCCATTGTCGGCATCATGTTAAATTGGTTTTTACCACCAGCTAAACCGACCAAAAGTACTTAAATCTGCTATGACATAACATAAGAACGCTTTAAGCTATTATTAGCCTATTGCGTTCTTTTTTACCGCACTTTTTTATCGAACAGTGTAACGACCTAACCATTTTGTTACCGATAAGTTTTAATATCAATTGTTAAAAACCAATTGTTAAAAACCAATCAAAACTCATTAAGGCATACGCAGCCAAAGTCATAATGTTTGTATTATCTGCGCACATTACGTAAGACGCGATACTTTACTGATAGTGGTTAACGCCATACGCTCTTGTTATGTTTTTATTTACATTGAATAAATTATTTTAAACCGAAACAGATTACGTAACGTATAGACTTATATATTAAATTAAAGGCTAATCAATATGTTTTCGATATTTAAGAAAGATCCAGTTAAAAAATTGAACAAACTTTATGAAAGTAAACTTGAAGAAGCTATGCATGCTCAGCGTAGAGGCGATATAAAATCTTACTCAATGATCACCGCTGAAGCTGAAAAAATAAAAGAGCAAATTTTAAAACGACAAGCCGATCCAAAAACATAGACCACATTTTCAGCTAGCTTTTTGAGCCTAGCGGTAAACCAATCCGACAACATGCGATTGACACTCATTGAGTTTTCTTCTACGTTTATCAAATCGGTTAGGCTAAAAAAATACCAACTTAAGGGAGAAAGCTCAATAAATTTTTACAACATTCAGGCATGCTTATTATCGTGGAATAGATTTACAGACTCGTTCTTTATTATTAGGGCGTGTTAATCTTATTTTTTACCGCACATTGTGGCGGCCTAACCCTTTTGTTGCCGATAAGTTTTGATACCAATTGTTAAAAACTAATTCAAACTCATTAAAACACACTTGGCCAAAGTCATAATTTTTGTATTGCGCTAACAAATGCATCATTGACTGTTTATTTTTTAACGCCGAACAAAATCGAACAACGGTGAGATGAGCAGTAGAAAGGGCATATCGGCTATCAATACTGGTATGCACGGCCGATGCTTTATACTTTTGTCTAAGCTCGTGTCTCAGATCAATTAAACCATCACCAACTGGAAAACCCTGAATTAAAATGCAAGAAGGTGAAGCTGTTACACCTTTAAATTGAATCTCTATCGGTTTAACTTTTGTCATGCATTGATTAAAAATTTCTAGATATAACGCTGTATTGAGTTCACTGAGTTTTAAGCCAGATATACAGCTTATAATAGATAAAATAGTGAGATGTAATTCATTTTCAGGGTAGTAATATTGCTTAGGTTCAATGTTTTGTAATTGCGATAAAAATCGATTTATATTTAAGCTCACTTCCCTGTTATTATTTTGCAAATAAGCTAAGGCTGTCACCCCTCTTCGTGTATCGCTTGGGTCGTTAATCAGTGGATCTGTTTGATATTGTCCTGCCATTATTTTTTGATACGACTCATCCCACATATCATCATAAATTTTTTTAAGCATTCCTTTACCTTGGTAAATACGATTAAATATCTCTCTTTAAAATTAAAAAACACACGTTAGTTATCTTGTAGCCAAATTAAGCTTGCTTGACGTCCAGTTTGACCGTCTCGGCGGTACGAAAAATAATCCTCAGGTTGATTCATTGTACACTCATAATCCGAATAAATTTGGATAACACCTAGCTGATTTAATTCTATTTCTGCCAGTTTATAAATATTGGCAAGCCATTTATGATGGGGTTTAAGCGCACTCGATTGAATAAAGCAGTTTTGATAAGCTAAATTTTTTTCAATAAAACATTGTCTAACCTCATCACCGACCTCAAATTTTAAAGGGCCAATAGCTGGTCCTAACCAAGCGATGATTTGAGTTAACGGCGATTTTGTTTTTGAAATGATAGTCGTTAAAGTTTTAGTTAAAATGCCTGAAGCTAAACCACGCCAACCACAATGAACAGCCGCAACAAAACGAGCTTCAGAGTCAGTTAATAGGACGGGTAAACAATCAGCAGTCATAACCGCACAAACTTGGTTTGGTGAACATGTATACACTGCATCAGCTTGTGGTGGATAAGCTAAATTGGTTTGAGAGGGCAATTCAATAGCCTCTTGACCATGCACCTGTTCCAACCAACAGATAGAGCCCGGTGCATTTATTAAAGCGCGATTTTGCTTAACGCAATCTAGATTATCCCCTACATGTGTGCCTAAATTCAGGCTATTAAATGGCGGCTGACTCACCCCGCCAAATCGTGTAGTTTGAATCGTTTTTACCGACTCAGGCGCCGGCCAGTTTGCAAAAAACACTATGAATTTACCTTAAGTTAATGCTCAGTTAATAGTCTTTGGTTGAATTTAACTGAGTATCTAAACGCAAAGCTTCTGTCATCGCCTGAATATCTTCTGGTATCGGCGCCTCAAATTGCATCCATTCACCAGTTACTGGGTGTTCTAACTCCAAAATGGCAGCATGTAGCGCTTGTCTTTTAAACTCTCGCAGCTGTTCACGGAATGCTTCGTCTGCGCCTTTAGGCGGTCTGGCACGGCCTCCATAACCAATATCGCCAACCAACGGGTGTTTTAAATGCGACATATGCACCCTGATTTGATGTGTCCGGCCAGTTTCTAAACGCAATCTTAACCGAGTATGGGCTCTAAATTTTTCAGCTACACGAAAATGTGTTACTGCTGGTTTGCCATCAGCAACCACTGCCATGATGGTACGCTTATCTGGATGGCGGCCTATCGGAAAATCCGCAACCCCACCCGCGGTTAAACAACCATTTACTAGCGCTTCATATTCGCGTGTGACCGTTTTATCTTGTAACTGGCTCACTAACGAAGTTTGTGCTACTAAATTTTTTGCCACTACCATTAAACCAGTTGTGTCTTTATCAAGTCGATGAACGATGCCAGCTCTAGGAACTTGTTCAATTTCTGGATAATAATGTAATAACGCGTTTAAAATAGTACCATTTCGGTTGCCCGCACCAGGATGAACAACCAAACCGGCTGGCTTGTTAAGCACCATAATATCGTCATCTTCATAAACAATATCTAGCTCAATGTCTTCAGCCACCGCTTCCACTTCAACTTTTAGTTCAGCGTTTACTTCAATCAGCTCGCCACCAATGACTTTTTCTCTTGGTTTTGTTGCAACAGTCCCATTTACTTTAATTTGTCCGGCTAAAAGCCACTCTTTTAACCGAGAACGTGAATATTCGGGGAACAATTCGGAAATTGCTTGATCTAACCGACTACCAATTGCATGCTCAGGCAAGGTACCAGTTAATGAAATTTGTTCTATCATAATTGCTCTCTGGGTATATTACTGATTAAACGGTGCAAGTTTGCTCACCCTGAGTTAGAATGCGCAAAAACCTAATTGTAACCCCGATAGGGGTGAACTCATAATTTTTTAGAAAAAGAGGGAGTCAAGTTGAACTTTAAGCATACCCTAATCGCCTCTTCATTGGCCTTAACCGTGCTTGCAGGTTGCTCAAGTGCGCCTGACGAAGTCGTAGTCGCCGAGCAATCTGCGGTTGAATCACAATATTTAGAAGCAAAAAACTTACTCATTGAGGGTAACTATGTACGTGCAGCTGAAATTTTATCAGCGCTTGATGCCAGTTTTCCATTTGGTCCTTATTCTCACCAAATTCAACTTGATTTAATTTACTCTTATTACAAAACCGACAATACCAGCCAGGCACTTGCCTCTATTGACCGTTTTTTAAAATTAAATCCCACTCATACAGACATTGATTATGTCTATTATATGCGTGGCCTAACTAACTTGAAAGCAGCTAAAAATGCCCTCCAAGAAATGGTCGGTATTGAACGTTTTGATCGAGATATTACTGAACACAGAGAAGCTTTTAGTGATTTCAACAAAATTGTGATTGATTATCCCGAAAGTCAATACGCCAAAGATGCACGCCAACGGATGATCTACACTAAAAACTTTATTGCCAAAAGCGAATTAGCAGTAGCAGAATATTACATGCGTAGAAGCGCTTATGTAGCAGCAGCTAACCGTGCTAAGTATGTACTTGAAAATTTAGGGGATACAGATCAAGTAGAAAACGCATTAGAAATGATGTTAGTCAGCTATGATCAACTCGAATTAACTGATTTATACGACAATACTTATCAAGTTTTAAAACTAAATTATCCAGATAATCCATTAGTTAATTAAAACTACCCCACGGTGATTTGTAAAAATTAACCACATAAAAAAGGTCGCAAATTGCGACCTTTTTTATTAGCAGCTAATGCTTAGCTGGCTTAACTCACAGAAACAGATTTGCTTTTACGGTGCTTTTCTTCCATAAATTCTAGCTCTTGCTGGTTTGATAATAATACCGCAAACCAACGGGTCGATTCAGAAGCCTCAGTCGCAATTTTAACAACCATAGTTAATGGCACCGACAATAACATACCAACGGTTCCTAACAACCAACCCCAAAATATCAAGGATAAAAATACCACCAAACTAGATAGCCCCATACCTTTTCCCATATATTTGGGCTCTACAAAGTTACCCATAATCGTATTAATTGACAAATAACCCAAAGCCGCAATACCCGCAGCCAACGGACTTACTTGAATAAAGGAAAGCAACACCACAGGAATTGCCGCAATAATAGAACCAATATTAGGAATATAATTAAACAAAAAAGCTAATACGCCCCAAAGCACAAAATAATCAACCCCCAGTCCCCAGCAAAGCAAACCGGCTAAAATCCCCGTTATTATGCTAATAATCGTTTTAATCGCTAAATAATGATTCACAGAGCGTAAAAAGCAATACACACTCTCAATATGTTGAGTCGGTTTACGCCAAGCGCGGCGCAACTTATCCGTTACGGCATCAGCTTCAAACAACATAAAAACAATGGTAATTAAAATTAAAAACGCATTTGCCAACGTGTTACCTAAACCAGATAGCATATTGGTAGCCAAAGACATAGCCGCGCCCGGATCAAAGTATTCTACAAATTGTTGTCGGTTCAAATGAATATTAAAACTGGCCAACTGATTGGTAAACCAGCCAATTTCATCTTGTAATTTGGCTTTATATTCAGGTAAATCTTGGCTAAAACTGTTTAACGATTGGCCGACTAAACTAGCAAGTGAAAACCCTAAGGTTAAAATCACAATAATCACAAAAGCCACAGCCAACACTTTAGGAATTTTAAAACCCTGTAAAAAATTAATGACCGGCTGACAGACTATCGCAATAAAAAGTGATAACAAAAATGGCACAACTAACTGCTGGGAGGTTTTAATTCCCGCTAAAATAATGACTAAAGCGGCGAGAGTCATCAATAGTCTCACTGCCGGGTTATTAGTAAAAGGCATAAAATGATCCAGCTATATTATTTATTGATATATTGTCAGTATTTATTCAGAAAGACCAGAAAGATGTTAAACGAACCCCAATAAAAAATTATCATTAAAAAAGCCGCTATTAATATTTTAGGCAAGGCCAGTTGTGAGCGCAACTAGGTTAACCTCAACTCGGTTTAATGAATATGCAGCCATCGCAGAAGCCTTTCCCGACGTAAAAGAAGTTTGCTAATCCCCTATTTTGAATTCAAACCGAAACAAATAAATGCATAGTCGTAATGTTTGTCATCAACTGAATAAAAAAGCACCCGCATCATTTCTTGAACCAAGTAAATTAATGCGAGTGCTTAATATTTAATAAATGTAAACAGCAACAAAACGCTTACGTTTTATTGCGCATCTTCACTTTTATATAAACGGTTTGCTTTTAGATTGCTAAATTCAGCCGTTTCGCCGTTTCTCCAACGAATATGTGCTGATTTAATCTGGGTCTCGTCACCTAAACCAAAATGCACAATATCAAGTAGGCTTTGAGAATGCACAGCCCCAGCTGAACCAACTCGTTGTTGATATTTTTTACCTGAAGCCGTTTCAATGGTAACCAGAGCTGAATATGGGTCAACATGATGTTTAGGACTATAACCTAGATCAAATAAAACATAATGACCTGGCGTCTGGGTTTGGTTATTGTACAAATACCAAGTTCCCTCTTCCTCACTGCCATTTAACATGTCTAGTAAGCCATCGTTATTAAAATCAAAAGCTTGGCCCATATCGCCATGGCCTGTATCTGTAGCGTCAAATGCACCATGTTCGGTAAAAGTTTCAAAGCTGCCTTTACCATTATTGATTAGCATTAAATCAGCGACACGTTCGTTTAAATATCCATAGCGATAAACAAATAAATCCTGCCAACCATCGTTATTTAAGTCACCTCGGGTAACACCCCAGCTATTAGCGCCTAACGGTATATTCCACTTTTGAGTTGCATCAACAAATTTGTCGCCTTGGTTAATTAACAGGCGGTCTTGTACGTTACGGTTATTAGCTTGCCAATCATACTCAACATCATTTAAACCTGTTAATGAGAAAGTAACAGTCCAATAAATATTTTGATCTCGAACCCATTCAGCTTTCCATTCACCGTTACCTAAATGTCCAATATATAATCCGTTCACTTTTCGCTCTTGGGGCCAACCAGCAGCTTGTTCAGGACTAATGCTCATTTCACTAGGCGCGTTTTTCATTTCTTTTGGTAACTGAATTGGCATGAAGCCTTTAGCTTTAACAATTTTACGTTGCTTGTCTTGGCCTAAAAAGATTGCAAAACCGTCATTGTACTGGCGATAGGTTAAATCCATATCAGATAATCGAATATCGCCATCTGCCTTAAATTTAACCGCCGTTGTGCCTTTTTCACCATCGTCTCGGATATCGAGTCGTTTAGTCTTCGGGTTAAAGTCAATTGATTTACGCGACAACTGATAATGTGTGCGACCGCCTGTCACATACAAATCAAGCAAACCATCATTATTTGCATCTATATCAGCACCGCCGTAATACCCAGATTTCCCAATAAGCGATTTAGGTAATTTAGTTTTTGTCACATCAGTAAAACTAAAATCACCTGTACCTTGCCAAAGTGTTATCGGTGAAAAAACAATAATATCGTCGATATTATCATGATTAAAATCAGTCACTAATAAGCGTTCACCAGCCGCATGTTCAATGCCGTCTATCGTTTTTTGACTAAAAGTACCATCGCCATTGTTTTCATAAAATAAATGTCTAGGGCCATCATAGTTCGGAGTTTTAGCGTTAAATAATGCAACATCTAAGTCCCCATCTAAGTCTAAGTCAATCCAACGCGGTGAACGGCCACGAGCTGGCGTTAAAATACCAGCTTCAGGTGACGCATTTACAAATTCGCCATTTTCATTTTTAAGCAAAATATATGAGGTCGGATTCGTGCCATTAGCACCACCTTGAGCAACCATAATATCCAAATCGCCATCGTTATCGTAGTCGCCTACCGTTGAACCATGAAAATCTAATGGGGAATCAAATAACTTTTTAATATCAACAGGTTGGTCACCATTATTGGTGACTAATTGAGTTGGAACATGATTATGATTATTGAGTACTAGATCATAGTCTCCATCATTATCTACATCACCAATCGATGGTCCGCCATATTTATAAGTCACTTCAGTTTCAAAGCCAAGTGCTTTAGATTGATCTTTAAATTTAGGTAAAACAAGGCCACTTACATCTTCAAATTGAACGTTAAGCAGCTTAACATCAGCACTACGACGCACAAAAGTTAAGTTTTTTTCGCCTTTTGATTCAAAATCGACTAACAAGTTAAGTTGATGCTTGCCTTTTTTTGGTATATTTAAATTATCTGCAATTAACCTGTCGCCATCATAAACACTAATGTTGGCATAATTTTGTTCTATCTCAACATCCATAGTTAAACGTTTTAATGTTGAGCCTTGTACTGAGTACAACGCAGAATAATTTTTGTCATTAGTTAATAAAACCGGCGATAATAATAATTTTTGGTTTTGTAAATCAACCTGTTCAGACTGTAAGGTTTCATTGACCTCTGGACTGGCACAGCCTGTTAAAACACCTACCGCAGCACTGCTAAATGCAGCACATAATATAGGAAGTAGCCTTTTTTTGAATTTCATCATTTTCTCAACCTAAATTGTTTAAAAAATATTACCGGATAAAACTTAGTTAACAATATACATTATACATAACCGTTTTTATATAGGTATTCATAACAATCTAGCCGAAGCTATGTATTTATTTTTAGTAGGCTGGTAATACACCCTAAAAATAACTGACGTCAAAAGTAGAATTTTCTCGTAACATAAACGCAGGAGATTCTGCATGAAAACATCAAAATTTAGCGACAGCCAAATCCTGGCAATTTTAAAACAAGCGGAAGCCGGTGCGCCGGTTCCGGAGCTATGCCGCGAGCATGGCATGAGTTCGGCTACCTTTTATAAATGGCGCGCCAAGTTTGGCGGCATGGATGCGTCCATGATGGCCCGATTAAAAGAGCTGGAAACCGAAAATGCACGGCTTAAAAAGATGTATGCCGAGGAGCGACTAAAGGCTGAAATCCTCAAAGAGGCCATCGAAAAAAAGTGGTAAAGCCGTCGCGCCGACGGGAGTTGGCGCAAAAGGCGGTGCAAAACCATTCCATTGCCATCAAGTTAGCGTGTTCCTTGTTTGGGATTAGCGAAACCTGTTATCGCTATCAGGCCAAACTGAGTGACGAGAACGCGCTAATTGCTGACTGGCTGCTTTGGCTAACGACAAATCACCGCAGTTGGGGCTTTGGTATGTGTTTTTACTTTTTACGTAATGTGAAACGTTTTGGCTGGAACCATAAGCGGGTGTTGAGGATTTATCGGGAGCTGGAGCTTAATCTGCGCATAAAGCCTAAGAAGCGCTTAAAACGGGATAAACCTGAAGCACTTGCTGTGCCTGAGTCGATAAACCAGTGTTGGTCTATGGATTTTATGCATGACCAGCTTGTTGATGGCCGCAGCTTCAGGCTACTCAATATCATTGACGATTTTAATCGTGAGGGTCTGGCGATTGAAGTAGACTTCTCGCTGCCAGCTGAACGTGTTGTCCGCACTCTCAATCAAGTTATTGAATGGCGTGGAAAGCCCAGGCAAATCCGCAGTGACAATGGCCCGGAATATATCAGTGCGTTATTGGCTGAGTGGGCTGAAAAACATGATGTTGAACTAAAATTTATCCAACCAGGCAACCCACAGCAAAATGCTTATGTGGAGCGGTATAACCGCACCGTTCGCTACGAATGGCTGAACCAGTATTTATTCAGCAGTATTGCCGAAGTGCAAGATCATGCGACAGAATGGCTATGGTTTTACAACAATGAACGACCAAATAAGGCAATTGGTGGCATACCACCGAAATACAAACAGGCTTTAATAACGCAACCTTCTACTTTTAGCGTCAATTAAAAATGGGTGTATTACCGGCTCAAATGAAGCAATCAACTGAGATTAAACTGACAAGTCCGTTTTTTATTTGTTATCATTTTCGATAAAAATTAAGCCACGCTACGCTGATTTTTTGGATAAGATATTTGTATTAAAAAATCAATACGCCTTAACATACCATTCTATTTTTACTTGGGAGAAACCACTTGCCAAATCCATCTAACTGGAATGCCGAATTTGTTTATCAAACTGCCTGTAAACTCGCAATTACAGCATTAGATGAACAACAAAAGCTCACAACAGAAATAAAACCGGATCACTCAATTGTAACCCAAGCTGACAAATTAGTTGAAAGCATGGCTATTGAAGCACTGAGTGATAAAGCTAAAAATATTAGTGTCATTGGTGAAGAAACCATTAAAGAGTTATCTGAAGCAGAATTAGCATCAGCCATTAAACATGATTGCTATATTATTGACCCCATTGACGGCACCGTACCTTACGCTTCACTAACACCTCTTTGGGGAATTTCTATTGGTTTTGCAAAAGCAGGCTATATAAGTGAAGGCTGTATTATTTTACCCGGCACCTATGAAGCCATTATTACAAAAGACGGCCAGAGTTATTACGCAAAAGGGGCAGGTAAACTACCTGAGTTTGATGAACTAAAACCTATTTCAAGTGATCTTAGAGATAATTGCGATCACCCATCGCGCGTTTTAGTTATTAATCAGCTAACGGCTAAAACAAAAACCATAACGGGTTTAAGCCGTGGTGTCACCACTTATTACAGTATCGTTTTTCCGTATATTTATTTAGCTTTAGGCCGAATGGCTGGCATTTACGCCAGTCTAAATGTTTGGGACGCAGCCGCTGGTATGGCGATACTACGAAATTTAGGTTTTTATGCCGGATTTTCTAATGGCGATTCAGTGAGCTACAAATTAAGTGAAGATTTTGATTTTTCAACTTACAAAAAAGGCCAAGTAAGATCTAAAAACGTGATGGTTTACGCCAAAGACAAAGCTTTTAGTGATGACTTTGTCAAATGTATTAATTAACTTGGGTTAAAACAAGTTTAAAATGCGTAACGATGAAAATGACGCAATTAATAATCTTCATTGACCGGATCAAACTACAATATCGTTCGCTGTATTGGGGTTTGTTCGGTTAAATTAGGGTTGGTTAAGTTAAGCACCCGTCGCTGTTTTATTGTGGCTCGGTTCAATACTTGTATCACCAGCCAAATAGACAGCAAACAACTATGATAATTAAACCAATTTATATACAAATTGGTACCAGACAAACTCTAGGCAATTCATAAAGCAAGAAATGGAATATGTTAGAGATTTTATTATTCTCCATTATAAAATCACAAATCGAAACGATACGCCTTTTTAGAATTATGCCCGTAACATGCAAGTGCCTGAAAATTTGCAGCGTAAAATTGACCTTTTTAAAAGCCACGGTCGAATTTTTAGAGAAAATGACGAGCTCTTCAACGAATCAAGTTGGCTTGCAGTAATGATAGGACAAGGCTTAATTCCGAAAAAATATCATCCACTAGCGGACTCGTTATCAGATGAAGAAATTAGCTACCGGATGCAACACGTTAAAGAAGTTATTGAAAAATCAGTCGCGCAAATGCCTACCCACAGCCAATTTATAAAGCAGCATTGCCAAGCACAGCCGGATAGTTAACCAATGAGCTAAATTACCATTGGTTAACTAAAAACCCACAATTTTAGTCATGATTAACGCAAATGCTTGGCAAAAAAGGCGAGCGTTCGTTGCCAAGCCAATTCAGCATTTTCAGGATCATAACGACCCGTTGAGTCATTATGAAAACCATGTTTTGCGTTTTTATACAGATACATCTGATAATCAACGTCTGCCTTTTTAAGATCTGCTTCGTACTCTGGCCACGTTTTGTTAACCCGCTCATCTTGCTCACCTAGTTGAATAAGCAACGGTGCCTTGATGTTTTTTCTAAGGGGCTCCGCGGCAGGCGTTCCGTAAAAAGGTACACCAGCAGAAAGTAAATGACTATCTATTGCCGCCAAGTAGTTCACCATGTAGCCCCCAAAACAAAAACCAACGGCTCCTAATTTACCATTTGATAATGGGTGCGATTTTAAAAACCGTGCGGCAGCCACAAAATCGTGTTGAATTTTGGATTTATCTAAACTTTTCTGTAAAGCACGCCCTTTATCATCATTACCAGGATAACCACCAACAGGGTGTAAAGCATCAGGAGCAAACGCCATATATCCCGCCTTAGCCAGCCGCCTAGCAACATCTTTAACGTAAGGGTTTAAACCTCGATTTTCGTGAATCACTAACACCACCGGATAGTGAGCTTTTTCAGTTGTTGGTTTAACTAAATAGCCGCGCCCACTCCCGTGGCCTTTTGGCGAGTCAAACTCTTGATAACTTGCAACTATATCATCGTCATTAAAAGAGACTTGTTCTGCTAACGCATAATTAGGTAACAACGCAGATGTGAGCACCGACATTGAGTACCCAATCGCGACTAAAGTCCCTAATTTTTTCATAAAGGTACGACGGTCCATGCCGCCATGAGCATAGTCGTCGTACCAATCAAACGCTTCTTGCGGAATTTCAGCCGCACCTTGTTCCGCTACGTGATGTTTATTTTCCATATTTTACCCAATGTAGTTATATTAAAAATGCGCTTACCATCCACTGAAATGGCTAATAACTATACTGAGGCGTTGCTGCGTTAAAATCAACTATCGATTATTTTCTGGACCTACCATCCAATATCACCGACATTTTAACCGTCATTCCGCACCTAGTTTTTAATTAACTTTGGTGTTTTTTTATTCAGTTGATCGCATTATTTCAAAAAAGCCTTGACCTAGATCCCAGATCTTGATCTATTACTCTCTTTTGAGAGTGGTGATCACAATGCCTAACCCTTTTACTAAAACACTTGAACATCACGGCTTGGTTGCTGGTTTTTGTCATGAAATCCAATTGGTCGACTTAATTGACCGTAAACTCGGTCAATCAAACGATCGTACTTTAAGCTTTGGCCAACTGGTTTTGGCTATGGTGATAAATGGCTTGGGGTTTACTGGCCGAACGCTACACATGTACAGTGAGTACTTTAAAGATAAGCCACTTGAGCGCTTAATTGGTGAAGGCGTCAAGGCTGAGCAAATCAATGATGATGCGTTAGGTCGATGTTTAGACAAGCTGTATGAATTTGGTGTATCCAGTTTATACCAAGATCTCGGCGAAACGGTTGTTAGTCACCTTGGTCTGGGCGGAGAATCACTACATTTAGACTCCACTAGCTTCCATTATGATGGTCAATCAAACGATGTGGATGATGATGTTAATACTATCCACATTGCCAAAGGGTATTCTCGCGACCACCGCCCCGACTTAAACCAAGTGGTTTTAAACCTCATCTGTGAAAATCAATCCGGCATTCCGGTTTATATGAAACCCGCCAGTGGCAACTGCAATGATATGGATGGGTTTAAAAAGATAGTTAAAGCCCATGTGAATAGCTTAAAGGCAGCACAACGCTGTCGCTACTTGGTGGGGGATGCTGCTTTATATGTTCAAGAATCCCTTTCTCATTTACAGCAAATCAATCAACTATTTATCACGCGTGTCCCTCAAACACTCAAAGAAGCTAAAACGCTCATCAAATTAGCTCCGACTTTAAGTTTTACGCCTTTATCTTCAGGCTACGAAGGCGTGTTTCATGAATGTGAATATGGTGGCGTAAAGCAAAAGTGGTTGCTAGTACGCAGTGAGCAAGCTGCTAAACGCGAAACACATACGTTAAGTAAGCGCATGCACAAACAAGCAGAGCAAGCACGTAAAAGCTTTAAACAACTCAGTCAAAAAATATTTGCTTGCGAAGGTGATGCACAAAAGTCATTGGAGGAATGGAAAAAGAAACAAATACTCTGTGATGTTGAAGGGCAAGTTGAAAAAGTCCCCGTATTTGCCGGAAAAGGGCGACCTAAAAAAAATGAAAACCCGATACGGATTGATTACCAAATTACAGGGCGTTTATTTACTCCACTGGCTCGACGCCAAGCGGCATTGGAACAATTGGGGCTGTTTATCATTGCCAGCAATGACATGAGTGAAGCGTTAACCATGGATAAAATGCTCAGCACGTATAAATCACAGCAATCAGTAGAAAAAGGCTTCCGCTTTCTGAAGAGCCCAGACTTTTTAACCAACGCCATTTTCTTGAAAAAGCCAGAACGAATAGAAGCATTATTAATGGTGATGACGGTCTGTTTAATGGTATATGCAGCCTTGGAGCATCAGATCCGCAAACAACTTGTAGAGCAAGAGCAGTACTTCCCTGATATGAAATACAAACCCCATCAGAAACCCACCGCTCGCTGGGTGTTCCAATGCTTTCAAGGGATCACCATCATATATATCAACGAAAAAACTAAATTCGTTGCCAATTTAGAGGAACGTCACCGCACCATTATTAATTGCTTAGGTCATCACTATCAAAAAATTTATTCCTAAAAGTGGTGCGGAAGATCGGTTTTAAAGGTATAAATTACAAATAATTAGGTTAAATTTTATTTATTAGGCATTTTGCGCTCTTACTGTCCTGTTTTAAATTCTGATATCTGTATGTTCAGAGCATTAAAGCATAAATTTTGATTCTAAAATCCAGTGCAAAACCAATAATAATAAACTCATTAATAAACATTAAAATCTTTCGCCCGAACTATCTCTGTTATACAAAAATGTAAACAACACGCTTTAGTGCTTAATTTTAACCGAACAATCAATGTTTACATCAACTATTCATTGATTATAGCGATTAATAACTTCAACTTTCAGTTTCAATTTAACGATTCCCAACACATTGAATTTTATAAATTTAACATTGAAAATAAAAAAATTGTATTACCAATTAACACAACCTAAATTACAACAAACCAAGTTAATTGTAAAAAACATCTTTGATTATTGTTTAACCTTTGTTATATTTTTATCTCATTATTAATTTCACAAACATGAAAGTAAGAACCTAATTAGATAGCAAGGTTAAAGCTATCCATTAAAAATTGTAAGACAATAAAATAATAAAAAGGGAATGTAATTAACGTTAAGTAATTGAAGTTAAGTAAATTAAGCCGACTAAATTAGACTAGCAACCCAGGGGATAAAACGATGAAAATGAAAACCAACTTAATCACATTAGGCATGCTACTTTCACTTTCAGCATGTAGTTTAGATACGAATGATGACAATAGTGCAGATGAACCTGAAAATACACCAGCTAGTATTTCAGGTGATATAACGGGTGAATTATCTAGCGACGCTACCACTAACATTGCAGGCTCATTAGTGATTAACGACGTTGATGAAGGTGAAGCCAAAGCCACGTCACAATCTGCTACTTCAACCACTTATGGCACATTTTCAGTTGAAGAAAATGGTGATTGGACGTATGCACTCGATACCAGTAAAAGCGCCGTTGTCGGCTTAACTAGCCCAAGTGATACCTTAACAGATACCATCAATGTGACATCTGCTGATGGTACAAGCTCAACCATCACCATCACGATAACGGGTGTTGACCCAACTAATACGCCTGCAACATTTGGTGGTGAACAAGCTAAAACTATCGAAAACGATACTAGCGATGATGTGACAGGCACTGTGACAATTATCGATCCAGATTCAGGTGAAGCCACCTTGGTAAGCCAAGTTAGCCAAGCCAGCAGCTATGGTACTTTTTCAATTGATGACAATGGGGCTTGGGTTTATACCTTAACCACCAGCAATACCGATGTATCAGGTTTAGTCTCTGAAGGAGATACCCTTACAGATACCATTGAAATTGAATCAGCCGACGGTACCACCAGCTCAATTGTGATTACCATTACCGGTTCTGCGTCTAGCTCAGCCGTTAGCAAAGTGGCTAAATTAACCGATACGAAAGACAGCGATACCGGTGAGCTAAGATTAAAACTGGCCGATCAAGATATCGATCCACTTCAAGTCGGTAAATTAACGCTTTCATTTAAAAAAGAAGCAGGCGCACAAAATAACAACCCAAATGACACTGATACTGACTTTAAAGATGCGTACATTGGGTTATACGGTAGTTCCGTCAGTACGGGTAAAGACTTAATTGAATTAAGAATGAATGAAGGGACTTATCAAATTCGTAACCAAGACGATATTGATGTTGCAGCAACATTCACCGGCGATGAGTGGGTTAACGTAGAATTTACCTGGGATGCAAGCAATGCATCAGACACAGTACAGCCTATTATCACTGCTAGTATTAACGGTACACCGGTCACTACAGATGCATTTTCTGCAGCTTCAACTGATTTATCGTTAACTAAAGACGGCTTACAATATTTAAGTTTCAAAATAGGCGATAATGACGCGACCGTCCCGACTGCTTTTTATCTTGATGATATTAAAATTTATTCAGATATTGCGGGCACAGTGATTGTATATGAAGATAACTTTGAAAGTTATGATGTTGATGCAACACTTGAAAGCACTAACGATGCATCACCTTATCATTCAAATACCAACGAAGTAGTGGTCGTTGAGCAAGCTAAAGAGTAACTCTATGATTTTATGTTAGTAACAGTATGAGCTGAATTAATACCGTTAAACGTAAAAACTGATAATAGATTAAATAACGCCACGTTTGTGGCGTTATTATTTTAATTCATAATCTGAGTTAACTTTTGTTATTCAGCTAACATTATTCAAATCACCTTATTTAAAGTACAGGTTATCCAAAACTTGGGTTAATAAGGGTCTTTTGGTTTTAATTTTATGCGTTTTGCATAATCCACAATTTTATTTTCAGCTTTCCATTTTTCACACATAACTTCTAATTTTTTAACTAAATCAGGCTTAGAATCAGCTAAATTTGTTGTTTCGCCTGGATCATTATGCAAATCATAAAGCGCTTTAACAATGCCGGGTTTTGCCAGCGTTTGCAAATACCAACCAGGCTCAATTAATAACTTCCAACGGCCTTGATAGATTACACTTTGCTGGCCTTTATCATTAAAGAAAATCGCTTCAGGTGGCGCTAACTTTTCACCTTTAAGTATACCCGCCACATCTCTGCCATCTGGTTTTCTGGGCTGGGTTTCACGAAATGTTGCTGGAAATTGAGTATCTGTAATATTAAGTAGCGTCGGCACGATATCGCCAACCCAAACTAAATCGTCAGATATGGTATTAGGTTTAATCACCTCAGGCCAAGCCGCAATAGCATGTGCACGCGCTCCCCCTTCCCAAAGGAGTGCTTTAACGCCTCGATATGGTGAATTCATTAAATCACCAATATGTGAAGCAGCGCCATTATCTGATAAATAAAAAATCAGCGTATTTTTATATTCCCCAGTATCTTTTAAGCTCTGAATTAATTTGCCGACATTATCGTCAATTTTTTCCATCATGGCAGCATGTATCGCTGACTGAAGCCGAAACTTTTCAATTTTGTCTTTATCTTGGTGCGTCCACATACCATTATTATTTACAATTTTAGCTTGTTCAGAAAACAAGCCAGCATTAATTAGCCCTTGATGGCGATCATCTGCCACTTTTTGTAAATCAGCATATCGCTTTAAATATTTTTGCACTAAAGATTCAGGGGCTTGCAAGGGTTTATGCGGAGCACGGTACGCGGCATACATAAAGAAAGGTTTAGGATCTTTAGAAGCATCTTTAATCATTTCAATGGCTCTGTCGGTCATACCGTCGGTTGCATAAAATGCTTTACCTGACTGACCGTCACAACCGCCATAGCGCTTTTTGTTAAACGCGTTATTGGTATAGCAACGCATTGTATAGTGACTATCGTATTGAATGTTGGCTTTTTTATTCCCTTCATAGTAATTGTGTTTATCACCTGGGGTAAAAAATAAATTGCCTTGTGCACCATGAAAAACAAAACTCTCTTGGAAGCCTCTTTGTGGGGGTAGCGCTAAATATTCTTGCTCCATTTCAGCCTGCGTTAACTTCATGCCCGGATGCGTCTTTTCCCAATATGCTGACATTTGTTTAGGATTCTGTTTAATATAACTGCCTCCTAAATGCCATTTGCCAACTATCATCGTTTGATAGCCGTTACCTGCTAGTAACTCTGATATTAGCGGTTGAGTGTAAGGCAAACGACCTCTGTGAGCTTCAAACGGAAATTCTCGCATCCAGTCACCCACAACGCCGCCACCAAAACCAACATGTGCTGCGTCAACGCCAGTCAATAATGTAGCTCGAGTTGGGCTACACCTCGCATTACTATAAAGTTGGCTAAATCGCATACCTTCATTCGCGAGTTGATCTAAATTAGGCGTATCGATTTCACCGCCAAAACTACCAATGTCGGTATATCCAGCGTCATCAGATAAAATAATTAAAATATTAGGGCGTTGTTCGGCGCTATAGCCATTCGTAGAAATGACAGCACACAACAAAGTGAGAAATGAAATATAAATCGTCTTCATAATGGTCAATTGTTAACAATAGTTAAAGACAAATTAACCTACCACTTTAGTGATTGCAACAAATTATTGTAATGGCGCTGTAAAGAAAGGTATCAAGGTGTCTTAGCCTATCTAGGACACCTTGTGAAGTTGTATTCGTTTAATAACTGATTCTGATAGGATAAGTCATTGAACTACTTTAATTTAAATGCAAATGCGTGCTTACCTATCTGTTGAGTAGGCGGTTCAATAATTAAGCCTTCATCGGTTTGACGCCATTGAATTTTTTCGTCACTTCCCAATAAAGAAACCGACTTAATCGCTTTATCTAATGTGCGTAATGAACGAATTTTTACTGGTTCAGTTGGCCAATCTAATACAATTGCATAAAGCGCATCACCTTTTGTGGTAAAACGAATATCTTTTTCGGTATTGTCTTTGTTTTGGCGTTCGCTTAAGTGCCCCTCAACAACTTCTGCTGGGCCTTCGCCATAAATTGTCCAAGGGCTTGTGCCATAAATAGCTTCACCGTTTTGATTAAGCCATTGGCCCATTTCTGTTAGGCGCTTTCTAACCGGAGGTAAAATTTTACCTTGCGCCGTTGGGGTAATATTTAATAGGACTCGACCATTTTTACTCACGACATCAACTAAAAAATCAATTAAACGATTACTTGATTTGTAATTGGGTTCACTCGTATGTGACCAAGAATCCCAATCAATTGAATCATCCGTTAACCAAGGAAATGACTTAGTATCGCTCATACGTGCACGTTCTAAATCTAATACCGCAGAACCTGGTTCCAAATCGTGGAATTTATAAGTGACAACAACCTCTTGGTCATTTTTATCCGCGTGGTTGTAGTAATAACTTAAAAATTTAAGCCGTGTTTTTTCGTCAATAATATCCATTTTATTATCAAAATACACAAGATCCGGTTGGTACTTGTCAACCACTTCAACTACTCTTGCTAACCAGTCTTGGTTAAATTGTTTATCTGGCAGTGGATTAGTCGGTTTATCCGCCATCACAAAAGTACCTTCGGGTACTTTAGGGCCATATAAGTCTGCAAACTCGGCTTGACCTGCGTCTGTATTTTCATCCCAAGTCGGATACCATGCATACTTCCACTGATGATGAAAAGTAGCAATAAACTTCATATCTTGCGCTTTTATCGCTTTTGACATTTCACCCACAATATCTTTTTTAGGCCCCATGTCTTTAGCATTCCAGCGTGTTAAGTCACTATCCCACATGGCAAAACCATCCGCATGTTCAGTAACTGGGCCCGCAAATTCGGCACCTGCTTGTTTAAATAAAGCCGCCCATTCTTGGGCATCAAAATGCTCACCGGTAAACATGGGAATAAAATCTTTATAGCCAAATTTATCTAACGAACCATATGTTTTTTCATGATATTCACGAATCGGATGACCTTCTCTGTACATCCAAATTGAATACCATTCGGTTTTATGGGCAGGCACTGAGTAAGGCCCCCAATGAAAATAAATGCCAAATTTGGCATCTAAAAACCATTGTGGTGTTTGATGCTGTTTTACCGAAGCCCAATTTGCTTGATACTCAGCTGTTAACTTATTCGATTTGTTAGCTTGTGGTTCACTGGGCGTGGAATGCGTTTTACTGCAAGACGCAACTAACAATGCGCTAGCAACCGTCGCGAATACCTGTGTTCCAAGTTTAATATGCTTCATGGTTCGAACCCCATTTAAATTTAATCGTTTGCAAATATAGTATACATTCGAGAAAAACCACTCACTAAAGCAATGGCAAGTTAACGAGCAATTATCACATCATTTAATGGACTCTCTCATGTTGTATGGATTAAAAATTAACACAAGCCATTTTATTTGTATATAAATTTAATATTTTATTTTTGATTTTCAGTTGGGCATTTTAATTCAAAGTTGATGATTAAAATTGAAATTAAAGTTTATTAATATTTAATGACCTACAGTCTTTTAACTCAAATGCGCTTGATAACAATTATCATTAACGTTAATATTACCGTGTAAATATCTTAGTAAAAACGCGAGTTCGACTTTTGGCAGTTAATGCTTTGTGTTGCCGTGTAATCAGGAAATTCGATGAAATATTTAAATACCTTCAATAAAGCTATTTTAGCGGTGAGCGTAGCTCAAATATGTCAAGTCGGTTATGCAGCCGAACAAAACTCTGAAAACGAAATTGAACGCATCGACGTCATTGGCCAAGCGTCTTATCGCAGCACCGCCACTAAATCTACGCTAAGCCCAATTAATTCGCCGGTTAGTGTTTCCGTACTTGATCAAGCATTGCTCAACCAGCGCCAAGCTGATTCTGTGACAAAAGCATTAAGGTATGTTTCAGGTGTGACCACCGAAAGCCGAGCCAGTATTACCATATTCGACCAATTTAATATGCGCGGTTTTGACACGTACCAAAGCTTTTATGATGGCTTGCCATTATTAACAAATAATTTGTGGAATTTATATCCTCAAGTGGATGCATTTGCCACTGAATCAATCGAGGTTTTAAAAGGGCCTGCCTCATCGCTTTACGGTTTAGTCCCTCCGGGCGGCTTAGTTAATCAAGTAGCAAAATATCCTACTGGCTCAGAACAAGCCATGGTACGAGCCACTATCGGCTCCCACGGGATGTTAGAATTAGGCGCAGACATAAGCGGTCAACTTCATCAACAACTAGATTACCGTTTAGTATTATTAGGCAAAAAGCGAGATGGTCAGCAAGTTACAACTGAAAATGAAAGAATAACAATTGCCCCTACAGTCACTTTAAATTTGTCTGAGCAAACCAGTTTAAGTTTAAATGCTTATTATCAAAACGATCCTAAAATGGTGCCTTCTACTCCCTTGCCAGCCGTAGGAACGCTTTATTCTGCACCTTATGGCAAACTCGCGTCTGATGCCTATGCTGGTGATAAAAATTGGAACCACTTTGAACGAGAAGTATTGATGTTGGGGTATAAACTAAACCATCAATTTGAAAGCGGCTGGACTTTTTTACAAAAATTTAGATTTACCGATGCGCATGGCGAACAGCGCAACCTGTACAATAATGGCTTAGCTGACGATCAACAAACATTAACCCGCTCAGCATATCGCACAAATGAGAATATAGAAGGTTTTGTGCTCGATAATCAATTGGCAGGTTTAATTAATACTGGCGACGTCACCCATCATTTGTTATTTGGTTTCGATTATCAAGATTCAGAATCTGATGTAAATTATCAAGATACGCTAGGCACACAAACGGCTTCCATCGATTTATCTAATCCTAATCATGATTTACTAGATATTACCCAATTGCCCATTGATTTTTATTCAGAAGCGCATGATATCAACATTCAACAAAAAGGGTTATACGCACAAGACGAAATTAAATTTAGTAAGCTTTCGGTTATATTAAATGCACGCTTTGATAAATTTAACAGTCAAGACAAAGCCGATAATGTTTATAACGGTAGCGAATACGGCAGTAATACAAAAATAGACCAGGATCAGTTTTCTGGACGAATTGCAGCAATGTACAACTTTGAATCTGGTTTGCGCCCTTACATAAATTACTCTGAGTCATTTGAACCAGCATCGGGAGTAGATTCGGTCACGAATGAAACCTTTAAACCAACTACAGCTCAGCAAAAAGAACTCGGTTTAAAATACCAATCTGATGATAATTCACTCACTTTTTCTAGTGCTTATTTTATTATCACCAAACAAAATGTTGTGGTGAATACGCCTGATTTTGCACTGAAAACACAAACGGGTGAAGTAGAGTCTAAAGGGTTTGAATTTGAATTAAATACGCAAATAACAGACGACTTTATACTAACCACTAATTACACTCACTTAGATATGGAAGTGACTAAAGATAAACTTGATCCGGAGTTAGTGGGTAAAACACCCGTTTGGGTTGCTCAAGAAATGGCTTCTGTTTGGGCTAACTACTACTTTTCAAATACACTCGAAGGTTTAATGTTAGGTGGTGGTGCTCGCTACGTAGGTAAAAGCCAATTAGATAAATATAACACCGACACCGTCCCATCTTATACATTGTTAGATGCGGTTATGGCTTATAAACTTGCAAATCATGATGTGCAAATAACCGGCAGCGTAAGTAATTTAACTGACAAACGCTTTGTGGGTGCCTGTTATGACGCAGACAATTGCTGGATGGGTGCCGATCGCACTTTTGAATTAGGGATCCAAGTTGGCTTTTAAATTTAATAAGCTTAATTTGAGCTAAACACGCCCGAATTGTTGATCAACTGGCTGCCTTCACCTGCAGCCTTTTTATTTATCATGTGAGAATAAATGAAAAAAACATTATTTAAATGGCACAGCTATTTAGCTTTATTTGCACTGTTGCCAATTTGTCTGATCTCAATTACAGGTTCAATTTTGGTATTTAAAGTTGAAATTGACCGGTTATTGATGCCCGAGGTAGTAACAGTAACAACTGAAAAACAGCAACGCCAATCAATGGATGAGTTACAGGCCTATCTGGAAAGCTCACTAAAAGATTTTCATCTCGGTACATGGGAAATTTTTGACGACAAACACGAAGCCGACCGAGTATATGTAATAAAACGGGGCACCAACGATTGGTATAAAGTGCATTTAGACCCCTACGCCGGAAAACTGTTGGATGAACCCCATATTCATGACGATTTTTATCTGACCGATTGGATACTCAAACTTCATTACACTTTGCTATTAAACCACAGGTCTTTTTTAAATGAACACTTTGGCGTTATGCTAGGATTTATCTATGCGCTTATCTTGTTATTTTTAGGCATTTCAGGTTTAATTTTACAATGGCGTTTTATTAAAAAGCTATTTAGTGTGCGCTGGAAAGCTCACCTAAGAGTCATGCTAAGCGATATTCACAAATTTAATGGCGTGGTTATTTCCCCTTTGTTACTGATTGTCGCATTTACTGGTGCTTATTTTAATTTTGTTGAAATTTACCATGAAGAAATTGAACATGCACATGAAGAGCCGACGCCAGTGCCTATGGATACAAACTTTTATTCCACTGGTGTTTCAATTGATCAACAACTTAATGTAATTAAGCAAAAAATGGATCGTTTTGAGCCAACCTACCTAACGTTTCCATTTGAGCCTGACGGTGCGTTTGTTTGGTATGGTGATGTGCCCGACACCAGTATTCTCACCAGCCAATATGCAACTTATATGGTATTTGATAGAGAAACCGGTAATTATGCGAGTCATTTTGATGCCAGACAAGCAGATTTAGGCTATTTAACGTTAGATAGCTTCCGACGTTTACATTTTGGTAATTTTGCTGGATTAACCAGTAAAATTTTATGGTGCATAACCGGGCTTATTCCTTTAATTTTATCAATCACAGGTATTTATATGTGGTTGATTCGAACCCGAAAAATCCAAGTAAAACGCGAGTGTCGATAGCCTTTTTATCATATTTTGATTATCATGATAACTGCAAAAGCCTTAAGCCTCAGTTTAGGATAATCAAACTAGGTTTATCATTTTTAAAAGAATGATAAACCTGATCAAGGATATTCATCTCATGTTTTTTATCGACAAGCTTATTTTATTAGCTGCCGTGCTCATTTTACTTGGCATTCTTTCTAGCAAGCTCTCCGCACGCTTGGGTTTACCTGTGCTTGTGCTATTTTTATTGATCGGGATGATCGCTGGCGAAGATGGCATTGGCATTGCGTTTGATAATGCCGCCGCTGCCCATACGCTAGGCACACTCGCCCTCGCCTTAATATTGTTTGATGGCGGTTTACAAACGTCTAAACGATCCATTAAATCTGTGTGGAAACCGGCCTCCATGTTAGCTACCTTTGGGGTGTTAATTACCGCCGGTCTTACCGGTTATGCCGCAGCCTATATTTTAGATTTACCACTTTACGAAGGTTTTTTGCTGGGCGCTATTGTTGGTTCAACTGATGCCGCGGCGGTTTTTTCGCTACTTAGAAACGCCGGTATTCATTTAAACAAACGCTTGGCCTCGACCTTAGAAATAGAAAGTGCATCGAATGATCCTATGGCTATCTTTTTAACTATAGGTTTGCTCGAAATTATTATTAACGACTCAAAAATAGGCTTAGACCTGCTCCATTTACTGTTTCAGCAAATGGGCGTGGGCACGCTAATTGGTTTAAGTGTGGGCTGGGGATCAATTAAATTAATTAATAAAGTGCAACTAGGTGCGTCTGGTTTATACCCTGTCATGGTCGCCGCCTGCGGTTTATTATCTTTTGGTTTATCCACTAATTTAGGGGGCAGTGGGTTTTTAGCTATATTTATCACCGGCGTACTCATTGGTAATAGTCAGTTTGTTTTCAAAAAAAGCACCTTCTTATTTCACGATGGATTAGCTTGGCTTAGTCAAATTACCATGTTTGTTATGTTAGGTTTATTAGTGAACCCAACCTCTTTACTGGATATTTGGTTAGAAGGACTCATGATTGCGAGCGTTTTAGTTTTTGTTGCTCGACCCTTGGCAGTTGCGCCTATTTTAGCTTTATTTAAATTTAGACTCCGTGAAACTGCCTTAGTATCATGGGTGGGGCTACGAGGCTCTGTACCCATTATTTTAGCTATTTTTCCACTATTGTTTGGCTTGCCTAATGCGGCCCTTATTTTTAATGTGGTATTTTTTGTGGTGCTATTATCGGCAACCGTTCAAGGCTCTACGTTAGCATTTGCGGCCAGAAAATTAGGGTTAATTGAAAAACCAGGCGAAAGCCCACCTGCAACGCTTGAAATAACAGCGCTCAATCAAGTTGACGCCGAAATTGTCGAATATACCATTGCTGATAATTCAAAAGCTGTCGGCCGATATCTATCAAATTTAGCACTACCTGATAATACGGTAGTGGCAATGATCACACGTGGCCATCAAGTGATTGCGCCAAGGGGTTCAAGTATGCTGCAAGCACAAGATCATGTCTTTATGGTGATCAGACCAGAATTAAGACCGTTTGTAGAATATGTATTTTCACCTGTCACTGATATTGCAATGACTGAATTTTTAAATAAAGAGCTATGCTTAAAAGGCTACACCAAAATACAAGATATTTTAGATTCGTATGGCATAGATTTAGCGCACGATCGCCATTCTACATTAGATGCACTCATTAAAAATAAAGCTGAATCAGAGCTAAATTTAGAAACCATGATTGTTTTATCTGGCGTAAGACTGACTGTTAGAGGTATGGTGGGTGAGCGCGTTTCAACTGTTGGATTAACGCCTGTGGTTTCTAAATGTTAGCTGATAAATAAAAGGTAAAACGATATTTCAGTTTAAATAATCTATTATCTCAGATTGAACAAATTTAACTCTACTCGCCAAGGTAGAACGCCGATTAAAACATAAATAAAGGCTTTCGCTCACTGTTTGTTCAAGTAAATGTATTTTAATACAATTTTGATGGCGAAAGGCTTTAGCTGCATATAGCGGCAACACAGTAAAGCCTAATCCTTTGCTGACGGGCTCAAGTATTAAACTGATTTGATTTGAAAAACCTTTATAAATAAATTGGTCAATATGTTCAAATTGAGTGAAATTTTCACTTAACAGTAAACGTGCATGATGTGCGGCATCTGGATGTGAGATAAAACCCAGCGCTAATAACGTCGACCAATTTACAACTTCAATCTGATGCGAAGTCACTAAAACTAAAGGCTCAGCTGCTATTTTTTGGCTAATTAAACTAGCCGTTTGGCTTAGCTCAGTACTTAACCCCAAATCTATATTGCGGTCGATTAAATCTTGTTCAATATTTTTATTTGGCGCAAATCTATAATCAACAATTAATTTAGGATGGTTTTGCTGCACTGTGAGTAAATGCGGATATAGTTTTAACCCCACACTGCCCGGAGAAGCTAACTTTACTAGGCCTACGTTGGGCTCATCTTGTTTAATTAAGCCCTCTAATTCGTCCGCTGCTTTTAATAAGGCTTGCCCTTTAACATAAAGCTTTTCGCCAGCATCCGTTAATGAAAAAGATTTTCCACTCCTTTGCAATAAAGCTTGTTCCAGCTGATGCTCTAATTTTTTAATATGTTGGCTAACACCTGATTGCGTCATAAAAAGCTTTTCAGCAGTTTGTGTAAAATGACCTACTTCAACTAACGTACAAAATGTTTTTAACCAAACGGGATTAATCATTACAAAACATACTTAATAATATAATAAATGATAATTTTTTATACTTTATCATCCATCCTATACTTAAGCCATCAAATTAATTGGAGGAAAAAGTATGAGTACAACTTACCCAAGATCATTTTCACATATTGGCATTTCGGTACCAAATGTTGAAAAAGCCGTTGAATTTTACACCCAAGTGCTAGGTTGGTATCAAATTATGGCGCCCACTGAAATAATTGAAGACGATAGTCCAATTGGCGAAATGTGTACTGATGTATTTGGTGCTAATTGGAAAAAATTTAAAATTGCCCATCTCTCAACCGGTGACCGGATCGGCGTTGAATTATTTGAATTTGAAAACCAGCAACAACCTGAAAACAATTTTGAATATTGGAAAACCGGTGTCTTCCACTTTTGTGTGCAAGATCCTAATTTAGAAGAATTAGTTGAAAAAATTGTGGCCGCTGGCGGTAAAAAAAGAATGCCTGAACCGAGATATTATTACCCAGACGAAAAGCCTTACCGCATGATTTACATGGAAGACCCCTTTGGCAACATTTTAGAAATTTATAGCCACAGCTACGAATTAACTTACGCCGCTGGTGCTTATTAATTTGCCTTATAAACTGCAATACAAAAAGCCTTGGGCCATGTAAATAACCCAAGGCTTTAATCAACCCATTTAGTCTTACTGCTATGCTACTGGTAACATTAAATAAACTTATAAAAATGGTTTCATTTACAACATAATGCAGTTAAATTAACGGCATTATGGATAAAAGGAAACAATATGAAATTTAATCTTAAAGTACTGCTTGCGATTTGCAGTTTTACCTTAATAAGCGCCTGTACAAGTTCAGAGCAAGCCAATACTGTCGCCAAAGCCAAAAAAGTACCACCCATTAGTGTACAACTTTGGTCTGTGAAAGAGCATGTGAAACAAGATTTTAAAGGTAGTTTAACCCAAATAGCTAATATGGGTTTCAAAGGCGTAGAGTTTGCTGGCGATTTTGGCCCTTATAAAAACGATCCCGAGGGACTAAAGCAGTTTTTAAAATCACTCGGGTTACAAGCCAGCGGCGCACATGTGTCGATGAAACAATTAAAGGCCGATAAATTTGACCAAACAATTGATTTTTTAACTCGGGTAGGTGTTGATTTAGTGCTTATTCCATTTGATAGCCGCGCATTTAACCCAGAAAAAATCGATGAATTAACCGCTGAACTCACCCAACTAACTAAAAAATTAGCCAAACAAGATATACATTTTGGTTATCATAACCATGCTCAAGAGTTTGCTGACTTTAATCAACAAACTTTTTGGGATCACATAGCGCAAAACACACCAAAAAACATGGTATTACAAATGGATGTTGGTTGGGTTAACTTTGCCGGAAAAGATCCAATTCATTATGTTAAAGCCTATCCAAACCGAACACTAAGCACCCATATTAAAATTAGAACACAAGGCAATACAGGTAAAAATGTAATTATCGGACAAGATGATTTTGATTGGGCAAAACTAGTAAATGCTGACATGGTTTATGGTGGTACGCGCTGGTTAGTAATTGAGCAAGAAGAATATCCTCAAGGTTTAACCCCTATGCAATCCATTAAAGCGTCAAAAGCAGGTTTAGAAAGTTTTATCAAAACGCTTTAAAATAATTTAAATAGCTTCTGCTTTTGGCTAATGCGAGTGATTAATTTAGTTGAAAGCAGCGGTTATTCAGTTTTTTTAATTTTGTAAAACCTACCAGTCAAATTTTAGTTAATTGAAAATCGATTTATTTCATCTTTTCATGAAAGCGCTAAATAACCAGCGATTAAATTTTTGTTTATAGTGTAGTTGGAGCTGCGTTAATTTAACGCGCAGAGGATTAACAGAATAACTTTTAAATTCAGGCGGCTGGACACAATTAACGGCACGCTCACTTTGCGAACGATTTTTTACATAATCTTTATACACAGCTTCAAACTCAGACATAGCCACACCTAAATTGTTAACATAAAACAAATTAACATTAACACAACATTAAATGGAGTCAAATTTATTTTTATAGATGTATCTTATTTTACAAAGCAAAATTGAATAAGTTTATGAAAATTCATATCGGCCATGAGCGAGTTGCAGACGTAAACTGCCAAACGCCTAAGTGTCGACTTACCTTAATAAAGCAGTCTTAAGACGACATTGCTGTTTAATTTAGTTGTTTAATTATCTGTAGGTTGGGCCGAACGGAGTAATCCCAACAATTTTATAAAATATGCCAAAATGTTGGGTGCGCCTCCGGCTTACCACAACCTACAAAGGAAAATTTGAGTCGCATAAATGTCTGATTTTCGCATCAAAATAACAATGACACTGCTAGAAAAAATATAAACTTGCTATCACTCGTTTTGACTTGTCAGCCAATAGAATCAATGACAGCCATCTATAAAAGAACATAAAAACAGTTCAATTAGTCGGTAAGTTGCTGTAAGTTATGGTTTTTAGGTGTGCCTGTCTTATGCATTTTGTCTTATGCATTTTTAGTTATTTAATTAAAGCCACAACCGCTTTATTCTGCCGCATAACGGCTTCGTTTAACAAGGCAATGAAGAGCGGCCAGATAATGGTTGGTTGTGTTTCGTTCCTCAACAAGTTTAACCAACCATTATCTGGCCGCTTCGCTTATTGTGGCGTTATACCGCTAAATAAATTTCTGGCTTAATAATTTAATTAGGTCTAAAATAAGAGCTAAATTTAATGCTTAATTGGTGGTTGTTATGAGACAAGTTCTAGCCGATTGTTCAGCGAGTATTTCTGAACTTAAAAAAAATCCCACAGCTTTACTTAATGAAGCCGATGGTTCTGCGATCGCAATATTAAATCATAATAAGCCAGCTGCATATTTAGTACCAGCCGAAACTTATGAGTGGCTAATGGATGTTGTTGATGATTATGAATTAGCTAAAGTCGTAGAAGATCGTCGTCGCAATCTATCTGGTGCTATTGAAGTCAACTTAGATGACTTATAAATTAAAGTTTCTTCCAGCAGCTAAAAAAGAGTGGGACAAATTGGCTGACCCACTCAAAACGCAATTTAAGAAAAAGCTTGCAGAGAGATTAGAAAATCCGCATGTACCGTCAGCGAAACTGAGCGGATACGAGTCTGTTTATAAAATCAAATTGCGGACTGCTGGTTATCGATTAGCTTACGAGGTTATTGATAATGAAGTAGTCATTTACGTTTTAGCCGTTGGTAAACGTGATAAAAATGCTATTTATAAAAAATTAGCGTCACGGTTAGTGTAACCGCAGTATAATCGGGTAGCCGAGAGTATCTAACCTTCAGCCCCCAAACACCCAGCAAATATAAATGACAGCCACCTATAAAGACAAATAAAAACAACCTGTTATGGATGCTTTTACGTTGAATGTGTTATTTTTGGTTGCTTGCTGTTGGTTTATAGGCGGCACTTTAATTGATTTCGTTGGTTTTTTTAATTCAAAAATGGCGGTTAAGTTATAAAAATGGCCGTATTGAAAGATTTGAATATATAGAGCGTTTATTTTTTATCCAAACTGAATGATATGCGGCGTATTTGAGAGAAGCAGTAATTAAAAATCAACTGAAAAAATAGCTCAATCACTTGGTAAGTTGTTGTATATTAATCTTTTTAGAAGTGGCTGTCATTGTAGTTGATTGTTAAGGCGACATTGCTGTTTAATTTAGTTGTTTAATTTTCTGTAGGTTGGGTCGAACGGAGTGAATCCCAACAATTTTATATAGTATGCCAAAATGTTGGGTGCGCCTTTGGCTTACCACAACCTACAATGGAAAATTTGAGTCGCATAAATGTCTGCTTTTGGGGTCAAAATAACGATGACACGAATCAATGCCAGTCACCTATAAAAGAGCATAAAAACAGTTGGTTAGTGATTTTTTACCTTTGGTCTCGCTGTTTTTTATTAATGAAATTTTTAAACTTGGTAATCATTTAACAGATGTGTCTGATATCTTGTATCAGTTAGTTGCTGACGGGTGAAATTTAGCCGTATTGGAATAGATTTTAGTATTTTTTGTAAATTTTAGGTACAAGCGTTTCGACAATGAGATTGCGCGTTAAAATAAAGGCTTTGGGTTATATTTGAATTTAGGTTTGCAGCCGCTGCTTTGTTTTGTTGGTGCCTTTGACGCGTTTGAGTTGATGGGCTTTGGCATAGTGTTGTAATTTGAACCGCCTGACCAATAGCGCCTAAGTTGGGTCGAACGGAGTGAATCCCAACAATTTTATATAGTATGCCAAAATGTTGGGTGCGCCTTTGGCTTACCACAACCTACAATGGAAAATTTGAGTCGCGTAAATGTCTGATTTTGGGGGTCAAAATAACGATGGCACTGCTATAAAAAGTATCACGCTGCTATAACTCGTTTTAGTTTGTCAGCAACAAAGAATTATTAGCAACCTAGCTGTTCACTTATTTTTTTAGCTGTATCCATTAACATTTTGCTCATTTTAGCTTCATCTATCGGTTTAGTCACTCTACTCGTTAACGAAGAAACCGCTAACGAGGCGATTACTTTGCCGTTAGGTCTGCCGACTAAAGCGGCTAAGTCGCAAACCCCTTCTGTATTTTCACTTTCGCCTCGATGAAACCCTTGCTCACGGATTTGTTTAAGCTCCTCTGCCAAGGTTTGCTTTTTAGCTTTTGACATTCTTTTATAGGATTTATCTCGTTCAAGAATCATCTGCTGAACCTCATCATTGCTGTTAGCAAGCAATACCTTACCCGATGTTGTCGTCATTGTTGGAAACAAAGAACCCTCAGCAATATTAACCGACACAGGCACCTGACTGCGTGCTTGTACAATGACCATAGTTTGGCTTTGATACAACATGCTTAAATGACACGATTGTCCAACTTTAACTGCTAAATCTTCCATGTGAGGGAGCGCGCATTGGCGTAATTGTTCAATGGGTGACATTGAGCGTGATAAGTTGTACAACTTAAGCGATAAGCGATAGCGGCCAGAAAGCTCGTCTCTAATCAAATAACCTCTGGCCTCTAGTCCAATCAATACTCGATAAATTTCGTTTGCACCTCGGCCTAGGCCTTGAGCAATTTCAGTTTGCGAACGAGGTAATTCTTGGCTCACTAAATATTCAAGAATATCTAAGCCTTTATCTAGAGCTGGTACAGCATATTTATTTGGTTTGCTGGTTTGATTCGTGTTTTGACTATCGCTCAAAGTGTCTCTCTTGTTTTTAAATAACTAATTTATGGGGCCTATTATTTTAGAGGTTATCGTTTATTAAACCCACTATGAATCAAGCTAAACTCAGGGTTTAGCTTGCCCATTTAATGAGTTTATTAAGATGCAAACCAGAACTTAATACCAAGTGGCATACCTGTAATACCCCTTGCTGATGGCAGGTTTCTAAATTAGCGCCTGTCAGGTAAGTCACTGCTTCTTGATTAAATGCATATAGGCCGTTTAAGCCTCTTTTTTCACCGTTTGGTAACTCAATATCTAAATTAATGCCCTCGATTAACCCCAATTCACCTGCGGTTTGTAAAATTTGAGTGGTACGCTCAGTACCACCCATTAGTTGTGAAAATGAGGTTTGAACGCGCTGTAAAAATTCAGTTGCTGAGCCATCGTCATTAAACAAAGGCTCGCCTTTGTTAGTTTGCACTTGCTCACTTGACATATCAATAGCAATACGGCCTGATGAGGTATCGCCTTCTTTTTCTAACATGGCTTGAAACGGGCGACGTAAAATATCTAGTGGCAAATAAGTTGCTTGCCATTTACCGTCTTGAATAAATAAATTTTCACCCGACTTAAAACCTAATAATGCCACTAACTGAAACTGACCTGTATTTGGGTTTTTAGTAATAAAAATAGGGTACTCATGTGTGATGGCGCTGAGCTCATTCACAACAACAAATGCAACATTAACTTGGTTTTGCAACACATCGACCGCTTGAGTGTTTATTTTAATATCTTTATGTTTTACTTTATCAAGTAATTGAATATCTTGTTTTTCCACCGATCACTTCCTCATTATTGTTTTAATATCGAATGCACTTAAATTTTATGCTGCTCAATTGAAGCAAACTATACTTTACTTAAGCCAAATTGATAAATTTTATTAAGTAATACTCTGTTGCTAGGTAAGGATGATAACAACCTATCTGTCTTTACTGTATTTTTGTTGAGCTGCTCCGTTGCAAATTGTACTTCAGCGGGCGTAAGCTTCGATAAAATATTTGCTTTAAATTGACTACCATATAAAACAAATTGAAAACTAGCAGCCTGAAATAACTCTCCCGCGGTTTCAAAATCTGACACTTTTGGTACCTGATATTGCCACAACTGCATGAGTTCTTGTAGTCTTTCTGGGATTGAATTCGCTGACCGGTTATCTTGCCAAAATGGCGTATTACGATCACTTAAAATATAATGCAATTTTAAAAAGTCTATCGCTCGCCCCCATCGATATTTAAATTTATCATTAAACCTTTTTTCGGCAATATATAATGTATCTGTTGTAGGGGGGAGTTGCTCAGCAATAAAGTTAGCCGCAAGTTCTACTAATACCAGTGCCGAAGCTTCTAACGGTTCTAAAAATCCTGCTGATAGGCCCACAGCGACACAGTTTTTATGCCAAAATTTGTCTCGGTAACCAGCGGTAAAGTCAATTTTGCGAACTGAAATATCATCGCCGCAGCCGCCTGTGTTATTAATATATTGTCGTAAATCAATTTCTGCTTGTTCAGTAGTGGTATGCTGGCTTGAAAAAACGTGTCCAGTGCCTCGCCTCGTAGGCAAACCAATATCCCATATCCAACCCGCTGTTTGAGCAGTAGACTGAGTACACGAAGAAATAGGACTGGTTTCAGATGGATAATTAACTTGTGCAGCTAAAGCCGTATCAGCAAATAACACATCTGTTACTGGCTTAAAGGGTACACCCAGAGCCTTACCTAAAAGTAACGATTTAAACCCCGTGCAATCAATAAATAAATCTGCTTTAAGTTCGCCTGATTCATGTAATAGCACACTATTTATATCACCAGATGGCGTTAAACTCACATCTACAACATCAGCTAAAATATGATTTACAGCTAAGCGATCAACACAATGTTTTTGTAAAAATTTAGAAAACGCGCCTGCATTTAGATGGTAGCCATATATCCCTTCCCCCGCATATTCTGCGTGAGTAATAGATTTTGGCGCTATATGAGCTTCACAGAGCGCTTCTTGCGGACTAAATAGTTGCGCTAATGAGCTTTTCTGATTTGTATGTTGTAGCCAGTACTCTGGAATGAGCCCTTCGAGCATGCCTACCGGTGTATCAAACGGATGATAATAAAAACCTTGGCCACTATCATTTCCCCATCCATTAAATTTTGAACCTTGTTTAAACGAAGCATCGCATTCTCTAATAAAATCAGTTTCGGAGATGCCCATTTTTTTTAAAGTTGCGGGCATTGTCGGCCAAGTGCCCTCACCTACCCCTATAGTGGGAATATTCGGTGATTCGCATAAGGTAATGGTTAAATCTTTATTTAAAATGCGATTTCGTAAACGTGAAGCTAATATCCCCGCGGTTAACCAGCCCGCGGTTCCGCCACCAATAATGGCAATATTTTGGATTTTCTGCGTCATTTGTATAGCCTTCGCATACTTAAAAATAGGAATAAATCAAAACAAAAAAGCCCTTTACTAGCTCAATACTAGCAAAGGGCTTAAATTTAAAATAGTTTCAAATTATTATTCAATTTCTACAACTCGAACATCATCAATATAATAATTTGATTGAGGAGACCAAACGTTTGTGCCTATATTCAAACCAACATCACGGGTAGCCCAATCTGCAATATTTGAATTGGTTGAGTCCAATATCGCTGTAAAAGTTTGAGTTTCGTCTGTTAATACGTAAATACCACTATTAGCACCGCCGCTAAATGTTGTATTAACATCGTTTATGTCTGTTAGTGATAAACGAAATTTATGCTCCAAGGCACTAACACCGCTATCGACATCAATTGACATAGTAACTAAATATCTCTTACCGTTTTCAAACTTTCCAGCATCGAAAGGTAAAATAGTACGTATATCTCCTGACATTCCAGAATCAAAAACCCCATCAGAAGTTACAGTCGCGCCATTACCTAATACCCAGTTGCCTGCACCGTTACTGAAGGTTGAATCCGCTGCTGAAATTAAGTTATTAGCTTGTTCGAAAGGGAGTTTATATAAACGAACATCATCTAGCTCCATAGCTTCATTTTGAGTAGCCTTAAACTCCAACTTCACGTTAGTCGTTGCGGTAAAAGCTAAAGCATAAGTTCGTGTCGATCCAAAACCATGTTCAAATATGCCCCGACTTGATAGAGGTTGCCCACCTTGCACTTCGCCATTAACTAATTTATCACCAGAAATAATAGCGTTATTAGGAGCTCCCCAACCATTACCTACTTGTGCTTTAAATTCAAGTACATATGTTTCACCTTCAACTAAGTTAGGTAACGACTGGCTTAACGTATCTGTGGCTGAAAATGCAGCGAATTTAGCATCTTCTTTTGCTATATTTAGTGTAGGTGTTTCACTCACAGTTACGAACCCGTTTGCACTAGTCCATCCAGTCAATCCATCTTCAAAGCTTCCGTTTGTAATTAAGTTTTCAAAACCATCATTAGTGACCTTAATATCAAATTCGGAATCTACCGTATATGTACCATCTGATATTTTATAGTCATAGGTAAAGGTCTTAGTTTGTCCTTCATCCACATATGAGTAAAATATTGCTGGATTAAATTTAATATGAGTTGCAGTTGACTTCTCAAATTTAAATGCCGGTGCCTCTCCAGTTGGTACTACATCTGAAAAATCAACTGTTAATGGATCTAAATTATCATCCACAATTTCAGGTGCAGACACTAAACTCATGTTAACTAATCCGGCACTTGTTGACGTTTCGAATACTTTTTTTGCATTAACCGTTGGCGCAGTTGGTACATCACTCACCCCAATAATGCTTACAAAAGCAGTACGTGAAATATTATGATTGTGATCTTGCACGTCAAATGTAACCTCGTACTTCAACGTTTGACCTATCGCTAATTTGTCTTTTATTTTAGGTACATCCACAATTAGATTATTACCATCAATTGAAACAACATCAGCTACGTCTTTTACCGAATCAGGTAATTGAGTGGCGGTAATTTCTGCATTACCAATAGTGAGTGCTTCACCATCTTTATCCGAGGTGCCATCCAAAAGGTCAATAGTCGACTTCGCATCACTTTTACTATATTCAGCTGTAATGTCACTTTCAAATTCAGGCGCAAAATCTTCACCAGTGATATTAATAACCATATTACGATCGACGGTATTTACACCATCGCTTACTTTATAAGAAATTGTAACTGTATGTGTATCGCCCGTATCTAATTGGTCCACTAAAAGTTCAGGTCTTACCCCGACTTTTAAAGCCCCCATTTCAATACCCGTCGTATCGTCTGAGTTAACAACAATATCTGTTACGGTTAACGGGTTTGCATCTAAATCTACCGCGACACCTTCACCAGACATTTTACCTTCTGGCGTGCCCAGCATATATAGAAACTGAAAATCAGCTTTTTCATTAATAGTTACGTCGATATCGCCGCCATGAGTAGGCGCATTTTCATTAACTTGGGCTTTAGGCGTAAAATCCTCTTCCGAACATGCAGATAAACCCGAAAGAACAGCAGCAACAAGTAGAGATTGTTTAAATAATTTCATAATAAACACCATTTAATCTTTGTTTAGGCGCACTTTGTGCGCCATTAGAATTTTAATTTAGAAGTTAACGCGCATACCTAAACGATAAGTAGTACCCACTTTATATTTGGTATAAGTTCGAGATTTAGTCGCATCACCTTCTAATGGATTGCCTTCTTCTAAAGCAACAAAGTTATATCCATTAGCGTTGTCGGCGTACTCTCGCTGCACTTCTAATGTTCTACTTGTAAAATACGTTCTGTAAGCTTCATCTGTTAAATTAACCGCTTGGAAAGTAAAGCTAATTTGCTCATTCAACTTATAAGATAAAGATAAATCTAAGCTGTCACGGCCTTCATTCCAGATTGACCCTTGATTCCAAGTACGGCCGCGCTGGCCTGTATTCCAGTCCGTTCCGACTAAAGAATCCGATGAACCTCTGTAACTTAAGCGTATTTGATGACCATCTTGTTCCCAAAAAGTGGTTAAGTTATAGGTATGCTCAGGCGTATCTGCTACTGGATATTCTGGCAATTTTTCACCTGAAATATCAGAAATATCCGCATCATAACTACTATCTTGGTAAGTATAGTTAGCCGACACACCTAAACCGCTTAATACACCAGGTAAGAAGTCATAAGTTTGAGAATAACCAAGTTCTAAACCGGTTATTGTTGCGCCCTTACCATTAACTACCTTGTTAATCTGAAATTGTTGACACAGATCTTTCAAGTCATTACTCAGTACCAAAGGATCATTTCGATTTTTGAAAGCATCAGCTGTCGAGCGAACTGGCATACAACCATCTAAACCACTATCTGGTAGTGAGTCATCGGCTAACATTGTGATACTTGATGCGTCAATTGTGCCTTCAAACTCTCTTAAATCAGTCAAATAGGTAATATCTGAACTAATATCCGTAAAGTTTTTCATATCTTTATTGAAGATGGCAACACTTAACATTGAAGTCGGGTTAAAGTACCACTCTAACGATAAATCAAGGTTATTAGACTCTAATGGCTCTAATTGAGTGTTGTACATATCAACACTACTACCATAAAAAACACTACCACCACCCCAATAAGCATTTTCTTTTAAAGAGAAACCAGGTCGTAACTGATCAATTTCTGGACGAGTCATGGTTTTAGAAATAGCAAAACGACCAACAAATTCATCTGAGAATGCATAGTTTAAATTTAAACTAGGCAACACATTTGTATAACTATGGCTACCAGTGGCTTGCGTCGATTTAGTTCGCTTATTTTCAATGGTTTCTGGTAAAAATCCAACGTAGTCGCGAGCACCCGGTGTAGAGCCATTCCAGGTGATAACGTCGCTGTCCCAACCATTAATGTGAGAGGTTGAAACATCTGCATATCGCCACATTTGATCCCAACCCATCTCTGGTACTTCTTGATCTGCATCTGCAATATCATCTGTAACCATATCGTACCAAGTGGCATATGTTGGGTCGTAACAAGCACCTTGGTCTTCAATTCTGGTCCAGCCAGATGGATCTGGACCAGATGATGTGTCCCAACCTAAACCATCAACACGTTCAAATTTGTTGTTATACCCAAGCCGCTCTTCGACATTCACCGGACGACATTCAGGTAGTGAAGTATCTCGTAATTCTTTTAATTTAACATGATCGAATTCACGCTCTAGATTAAAGTCGGTATGAGACCAAAAGTTAGCACCCGCATAACCACGAGATTCAACTTCGGTTTTAACATAGCGCACACCTAGGTCACCGGTTAAACGGCCATCCATTAACTCAAAATTTGTCTTAAAATAAACGGCTTGCGTATTTAAATCGGTTCCACGCGTATTGGTATCGTCGACGTTCGGTACTGTGTTTTCGTCACTCAAAACTCGATCTCGAGCTTCGATAACATCGATAGGTGTCCAACCTTGTGTTGCTGCACTACGGCCATAACCTAAAGAATCCATGAAATCATCGTACGGTAAGCCATTTTCATCCGCAATCATTGAGCCGCTAATGCCGCTTAATGGACCACTTGGTAGTACAATCGCATTACCAAAATCATCCGTAATTACTTCAGTTTGAGTGGATGATGTAAAGGTATAGGTTTGGTTATCAACATATTTTTCGCGCTGACTGACTTTTCCACCAAATTCAATAGAGGTAATTGGCCCCCAATCTAAGTAATAGTCGAAATCAATTTGAGCATTGTTAAGCGTATCTTCAACTGTGGTATCTTTAACCGAAATAAAACCTAGATGATAAGAGTTTAAATCACCAGGGTTATAACCTGTCACAACATTGGTATTATCATACCAACCGGCTTGAATTTCGCCATTTTCGTCTGTAAATTCCGAAGTATGCTCACCCAAATCCAAAAATTGGTCGCCTGTCACCATTTCACATGTACCAGTAGTACAGTCAAAACCAACTGGTTGAAGTTCTTCTAAAGGCACCTCAAATAGTAACGGGCCAGCTACTTGTTGAAAGTTTTGCATGTTTGTCCATGCATTAGGTAGATTATTTGATTTACTATTCGAATGACCAATTTGAGTGGTCATACGTAAATCGTCTGTAATATCTAACTCATACTTTAAAGAAACATTTAAGTTTTCTTGTTTATCACCGCCTTCTGACCGACGAATATCGCCTGCCCCAAAACGATCTAATTTCTTTATGAATGTATTTGTGTCGGTATCAATAACATACCAGTCTTCTTGAGGATCGGTTGAATCAGCGATGAAACCTGAATAGTTATTTAACGGAATTTCCCCTTCAACCAAGTTACTATTGTTACTGCCTGTACGACGAGTTAATACAGCATCGTACATGGTTTCTTTTGTTTGTTTAGTATAAGTTAAATCAAACGTTAATTGGCTTGCGTCATTCGGTAACCATTGAACACCTAAGGTTAAACCTTTTCGGTCTGTGTCAGATTGATTCAATTCATACATAGTGTTTGAAGGTTCAATCGCACGTACACCAGAAAGCAAATTATTGTTTTGATCAGAAGCAACATCGACTGTTTCTGATGCAACAAAATTCTCAGCTCGGTATTGGTCACGTCTTGTTGATTTGGTCTCTGTGTAAGCTGTTAAAACAACACCCAAAGTCTCATCTAAAAACTTTTCTGATGCTGTAAATTGTAATTTGTAATCTGATTCGTCAACAAAATCGTTATATCGACCTTGAATAGATAAGTTTTTAATGGTGTAAGGTATATCTAATGGCTTAACAGTAACCAAGTTTACACTACCACCCAATGAGCCTTCGTCATGATCGGCACTAGGTGTTTTTACTACCTCTAAACGTGACAATATATCAGATGAAAAGGTGCTCAAGTCAACCGCTTGGCTAAAGTCAGTTGTTGTGAGCTGTTGACCATTTATAGATATATTATTTTGCTGTGAAGAAGCGCCACGAACTGAAATCTGTGAGCCTTCACCATCACGACTCACAATAGAGACACCCGTTACTCGACCAAGCGCATCTGCGATGTTTTGGTCAGTATTTTTACCAATGTCTTCAGCATTAATGGTATCGGCTATGTTTTTAGAAAACCGCTTATCGTTAATTGATTTCGCAAGGCTGCCTCGAAAGCCCTGGATTTCGATTACTTCAGTTTCTTCGTTTTCTTTTTTATTATTATCAGCTTCTTCGTTTTCGGCAGCAAACGCATTAAAACTAACGCTACTTATTACTGCAATCGATAACGCACTTAACTTAAATCGCTCTCGAATTGTTGACATCTTTTCATCTCCACCAAGGATTTTACATTTAAGCTGGTTATAACTTTGATCTATAACCGCATTTTTTACATAAAATTAAGACAACGAGTAAAGGTTTAATAAACATTTTAGACTCGATGTGTATAGTATATTGTCAACAATTAACTTAAATCAACAGCTTTTTACAAATTAATCACAACCATAATTTTACATTTATATATAAAAGCCACAATTCAACAAAAATACCATATAAAACAGCAATTTAAATGGTTTAAGTTGATAATTATTCAATAAAAAAACTCTATAAAAAAATGCATTTATGACAATTATATTTAACCCGATCAGCATGAGTTTTTAGTAAGAGTCAAAAAAACTTAACAATATTTCCCTATAGGAAACGATTAAATAATCTTTGAATTTTAAACGGTGGAATAAGCGCATTGTTAATTGGATTATATTTTTATAACTAAACCCGCTCTTGTACTCGCTAAATGAAGGGTTATTAACATTCAGATACAAAAAAACCGCTGAAAATTCAGCGGTTTTTTAATCATATAAACTCGTACTTAAAGACTTTCGGTGAAATAAACCGTTTTCTTCTCTACGTATTGTTCTAAACCATATTTGCCGTCTTCACCACCAAAGCCGCTTTGTTTCCAACCATTGTGGAAGCCTTGATGCTGTTCGCCAATACCTCGGTTAATATAAACCTCACCTACTTCCATTTCAGCAATTGATCTATGGATATAATTTAAGTTTTGGGTATACAGATAAGCAGATAAACCATATTCACTGTCATTAGTGTACTTAATCGCTTCGTCTATGCTGCTAATTTTAATAATAGGTAAAATCGGACCAAAGGTTTCTTCGTGAACTAAAACATTGTCTTGTTTAACATCCACAACCACCGTAGGTTCAAACCAGTTACCACCATCAAAACCTTCAACTTTAGCTTCTTGCCCACCTAACGCAACCTTACCGCCCTGTTTAAGACCTTCTTCCAAAATATGCTTAATATTCGCAATTTCATTTGGATTTACTTTAGGTCCCATATCCACACTCGGATCCATAGGATCACCGACTTTAAGTGCTTTCACTTTCGGTAAGAATTTTTCTAAAAATTGGTCATATACAGATTCATGAACATATAAACGTTCTGCACAAGTACAAACCTGGCCGCAGTTAGCATAACGAGTGACTACAGCATCATCTACAGCTTTATCAAGGTCAGCATCTTCCATCACCACCATAGGTGCTTTACCCCCTAATTCCAACATGGTTGGTGTTAAATATTCAGCGCTGGTTCTGTAAATAATTTTACCTGCGCGGGTGCTACCTGTCATGGTAATTAATTTAGTAATTGGGCTTTCGCATAACGTTTGACCCACTACTGAACCTGTACCATTAACAATATTTAAGACACCGGCTGGAATACCAGCTTGGTTTGCTAAGTCACCTAACGCCAATGTTGCTAATGGTGTTTCTTGGGTTGGCTTAACAACAATTGAGTTGCCCGTGATTAATGCCGGACCAATTTTACGGCCAGCAAGCGCTAACGGGAAGTTCCAAGCTGTAATAGCAACCACAACCCCACGAGGCACTTTATGGATAAAGATTTTTTCGTTTTCATTGTCAGACGGTAAAATATCGCCTTGCAAAGTCAACGCATTATCACACGCATATTCAATAAATGTAGCGGTTACATTTACTTCCATACGCGCTACATCAATTAATTTACCTTGCTCTTGCACTAAAAGATTCGCTAAGCCTTCGGTATTTTTACGAATTAAAGCTGCGAATTGACGTAAAATTTGTGCACGAACACGTGGCGTTTTTTTACCCCAATCTTTTTGTGCTTTGTCTGCAATTTCTAAAGCTTGATTCGCATCTTCTTTTGAACCAGCTGGAATAGTACCAACCAATTCACCAGTACTTGGGCTTAATACCTCTAACGTTTCATTCGAACTAGAGGCAATATATTCACCATTAACAAAATTTAAATTGTTTTTTATTAAGCTCATGGATTATCTCCCCATCCAACCGCCATCGACTAATAGAGTCGTGCCGTTTACATAGCTGGCAGCGTCTGATGCTAAAAAGACAGCTGGGCCTTTAAAATCTTCTGGATTGCCCCAGCGACCTTGCGGAATACGGCCTAAAATAGCAGCACTTCGTTCAGGGTCATTTCTTAAGGCTTCAGTGTTATCTGTGTCAATATAACCAGGTGCAATTGCGTTAACGTTAACGCCTTTACCAGCCCATTCATTTGAAAGCGCCATCACTAATTGGCCAATCGCGCCTTTACTCGCTGCATAACCTGGTACAGTAATACCACCTTGGAATGTTAATAATGAAGCGGTGAAAATAATTTTGCCGCTGCCACGCTCAACCATATCTTTACCAATTTCACGGCTTAATACAAATTGTGAGTTTAAGTTAACGTCGATTACTTTATCCCATAACTCATCCCCATGCTCAGCGGCAGGTGCACGTAAAATAGTGCCGGCGTTATTCACTAAAATATCAATTTTAGGAAAATCTGATTTTACGTCTTTGATAAAACCATAAAGTGCTTCGCGATCGCCAAAGTCACATTGATACGCTTTAAAGTTACGACCTAATGCTTTAACTTCTTTTTCTACTTCAGAGCCTTCAAGCTCTAAGCTAGCAGAAACGGCAATAATATCAGCACCTGCAGCCGCTAAACCTAATGCAATACCTTTACCAATACCACGTTTTGCGCCTGTTACTAGTGCAACTTTGCCTTCAAGGCTAAATTTATCTAACATTTTTAATCCTCTAAAATTGGTTTCAATTATTCAGCGTTACATTCAACAAGGGCTTTCATACCTTGTGGATTGTTATCCATGCTAGCAAATGCATTGCCGATATCTTTTAAGCCATTAACTGAGCTAATAAAAGGTTCAACATCAACTTTACCCGTTGCAATTAAATCAATTGCCCAGTCAAAATCTGCACCTTCGTATACACGAGCACCTAATAACTCTAACTCTTTCCAGAAGAATTGAAATAAATCAATTTCAGGTTTTTGCGAATGAATTGCAACCATCACAATACGACCACGGCGAGCGGCTACTTGAGTCATCGCATCAATAGCAGGTTTTACGCCTGATACTTCAAATACGACATCTGCGCCTTTAGTGCCTGTCCACTCATCAACATAAGCGGCTAAGTCTTGCTCTAAAGGATTAACCGATTTAACCCCTAGTTTTTCTTCAGCAAATGCACGGCGTGCTTCGTTTGGTTCTGATACTAATACGTCAGCTCCCACACTTTTCGCAACAGCTGCAACTAGTTGTCCAATAGGGCCACCACCTAAAATAACCGCTTTTTCACCCGCTTTTAAACGTGAGCGACTAATATCATGACAAGCAACTGATAATGGCTCAATTAATGCGCCCTGCTTTAAACTTACACTAGCAGGCAATTTATGCAATGTACGCGCTTTTACAGTCCAGTTAGATTGGAATGCACCCGGCGTATCTATACCCATAAATTTCAGATTTTGACAAATATGAGTCAAGCCTGCTTCACAAGTAGGACACTCACCACACCAATCAAGTGGGCGAACAACGATTCTTTCACCAATATCAAAACCAGTAACGTCTGCGCCTTTTTCAACAATAGTGCCCGACATTTCGTGACCAATTGTTTGCGGTGGATTAACTCGAGCATCCATCACACCATGGTAAACGTGCATATCGGTACCACAAATGCCTACATAACCAACTGCAATTTTAACTTCATCAGCATCAGGTTTTTTATCTGTTGCCGGTACAATTTCAAAACTTTTATTACCAACATATTGTGCTGCAATCATTTGTGAAACCTCTAAGATTGTTTTATTAAATACTGACCCACTAAACTTGGATCAAACTCGACGCCAGTTCCCGCTACATTGGGTGCAACGGCTAGGCCATTTTCATCAACCACGAATGGTTGTGTAATATATTGTTCAATTGGGAATGAATGCACTTCCATATAGCCAGCATGCGGCTGAGAAGACATTAAAGAAACATGAAGTTCATGCATCCCGTGCGTACAAATAGGTAAATTATTCGCATAAGCTAGCTCTGCTACTTTCATCCACCCTGTAATACCACCAATATTAGATGCATCAGGCTGTAAAAAGCCTAACTTAGCTTGTTGAATGGCATAATTAAATTCGTAAACTGTATGTAGGTTTTCACCCATCGCTAATGGAATACTGGTGCTTTGTGCTATTCGAGCATAACCTTGGTAATCATCGGGTATAGTTGGCTCTTCAAACCATTTAATATCATATTGTTCAATAGCTTTAGCAAAACGAATCGCCGTCTCAACGGTTAACGAGTAATTAGCATCAACCATAAAAATAATATCATCACCAATTAATTCACGTACGGCGGCAACTCTTTGCACATCTTCACGGTAATCGGCTTTACCCACTTTAATTTTGACGCCTTTAAAACCGCGATCTAAATAACCCTGGATATTGTTTAATAGTTTTTCTTGGCTGAAATTTAAGTCAATTCCGCCAGCGTAACAGCGTGTTCTATCGTTCATCCCACCCGCTACTTTCCATAAAGGTTGATCTAGCTGTTTACACTTAATGTCCCACAATGCAATGTCGATAGCTGAAATCGCAAAACTTAATAAACCACCACGACCCACGTAATGCAGTTTATAAATCATGCCTTCCCATAACTGAGAAATGCGACTTGCATCTTTTCCTAATAAAAAAGGTTTAAGTTCATCTTCTACTAACGAATAAATAGCGCGACCACCAGTGCCGCCCGTATACGTATATCCCACGCCTTCAGTGCCATCATGACAACTGATCTTGCATACCACTAATTCAAAATGAGTATGATCGCCATGTTTTGCATCGCTAAGCACTTCTGCCAAAGGGATTTGGTAGTACTCAGTTTTCACTGATTTAATGATAGAACTCATAGTATCTATACTCACTAATTTAGCTTCTTTGCCCACTGAAGTATTCACGTTTTATATCCAATACTAATTAAACCTATAATTAATTGTACATTGTTAACAATTTATTTCAAACATATTTTTATCATAAGTTTATACTTATTATTTAATATCCGCACGTTTATCTAAAAACACACAGAAAATCAGAACCTTAACGCCTATTTTAAATCGTAATTTAAATTCGATTTTTTTATCTATAAATCGAAAAAATCAAATATCAGTTAAAATCTACCCTTGTATATTAAAAAATAGTTCAAAATTGTATTAAAAACTTCGTTACGGACGCTTTTTCGTTTACAATCTCTGGATACATCGTAATTGTCGTATTATTGGACTATAAAATATGAATAACAAAGTAAATAAAATAGTACCGGTTCGTGAGCAAATTGCTGATGCTTTACGGTCTGACATTATCTCGGGTGAGTTAACATCCAATACAAAATTAAACGAACAACAACTTGCTGAACGCTTTGGTGTATCTCGCGGCCCTATCCGTGATGTATTGTTAAAGTTAACTAAAGAAGGTTTATTGGTAAGCCGTAACAATGTTGGTTCGTCAGTTAGCAGCCCATTATCTGCTGAAATGCAAAAATTGAACGTTGATATTCGCCGTAAAATTGAAGAATTTGCGATTAAAAACGTGGTGACCAAAATCACAGATAAGCATGTTCAAGAGTTAGAATCAATTATTGAGCGGATGCAAGATCACTTTGATCGCGAAGAGTTCACTGAATTAACTAAAACAGATGTTGAATTTCATCAGTATTTAGTTGAGCTGGCTGGCGGTGAAGACTTAACCAATATTTGGTATCCAATCGTGATGCGTATGCGCATGAACTACAAGCGAATTAAAACGTCGCAAGCCTTAGTTGATGAACATAAACACATTGTAGATGGGTTACGCAAACAAGATGTGAAAGAAGCAATCGCGTCACTGCGCAAAAATATAAAATAATAAAAAGTGTTTTTGTGGTTATCTTTAATAGTCGTTTTAACCACGCCACAAAAACATTTGCTAATTTTATAATGACTCAGGTAGCGATAGGCAAACCAATAAAAGCGGTTTTATTTGATAAAGATGGAACCATATTTGACAGTGAAAAAATATATTGTGAGTCTTGGGTGCACAGCGCCAAAGCTTTCAATGTTCACTTTACAGCTCAAATGTATGATCAATTTGTTGGAGTAAGGGCGACTGAGTGCTATCAACGCGCACAAGCTATGTTTGGCGATGATTTCCCAATGGATGAATTTATTCGCCATAACCGAGATTACATCGATCAACAAAAACGCGCAGGGGTTCCACTTAAACCCGGGTTTAAATCGTTTTTCGACCGACTATTACTGACTAACGTGCCTATTGCTTTGGTTACCTCAAGTGCGAGAGATGCCGCTATATTGAGTTTTAGTAGGACAGAATATTTAAACCATTTTGACGCTTTTATTACCGGAGATCAGGTTGAACACGCTAAACCCGCGCCTGATTGTTATTTATTAGCGTGTGAACAACTTAACGTAAAGCCTGAAAACTGTTTAGTGTTTGAAGACTCGACTGCCGGTGTAACGGCCGCGGTTGCTGCTGGCTGCCAAACCGTTGCCATTCCTGATTATTTACCGCTGCCGGCTGACTTATTAAACCAGTGTGCGTATGTGTTCGATAGTTTTGAAGATGCCCATTTTTTATTAGATAATATATAGCTTATCTTTATCATAATCTAAAAAGTTATTTTTGTAGCCTTGCGGTAAATTCGGATTTATATTTTTTAGGCGTCACCCCAAATTGCTTTTTAAATAAAGCAATAAAATGAGATGGGCTTGAAAAGTCTAACTCAAAACTCACATCGGTAATCGACATATTAGTTTGGCTTAGCATACGCGCTGCACTGTATAGCTTATGTTGGTTTGAATATTCTGAAAAATTACAGCGAAAAACATTTTTAAACAGCCTTGAAAAGTACGAAGGCGATAAATGACAAAGCTCTGCAGCCTGTTCTAAATTAAGCTCAACATAGGTTTGATGCCTAAATAAATCGATAAGCGGTTTAAGCCGATTATAGCCAGAAGTTTCTTTTACAGGCTGGGTGTTAGGTGCTGTAACAGGTGTTGAATTTTCAAACAACCATAACAAGATTAATCTCAGTAGAGTTAAACTTTTTTGGCTATGCGGATTTTGTTGATAGGCCTGCATTAACCACTTAACTTGAATATTAAGATCAGCTAAATACGTGTTATCGAGCCGTAAATGCATCCCATGCTGAAAAAACGATGCGGCTTCATTCAAGCCTTCCTTTTCTAAAAATTCAGGTAAAAATTGAATAATATACCAAGATTTTTTTGCGTCACTCAGTTCAAAGTCATGCGTTTCTAAGCTGGGTGTAAAAACCACGTCATTATCATGTAAATCAGACTGTCCTTGGCTATAAAAATACACACCATCTATTTGTTCAAAAATAATAATCTCATGCACGTCGTGAAAGTGCATAAAACATGAATAATCATCGCCTTGATCGTATTGAACATGGTGAATTTCAAAGTTATAGCCCTTTTGAATGCAAAATGGCTCGCAATAGACTTTTGCTGGTTTCATTTTAACCTTAATCAGTGAGTGCTTTTACCATTAAACCAAAAATTCAAAAAATAGCAATTATTTGACATTTATCAGTGGTGATTTAACAGTATTAGTAAGCGACTCATGGTTCAATCTATTATTATAAATTTAAACAACTGGAAACATATTATGCTTAAATCTCGCGCTATTATTTCAGACGGTCAAGGTAACTTTAAGCTCACCACGGTTGATGTAGGCGAGCCTGCTCATGGTGAAGTACAAATAAAAATAAAAGCTTCCGGCATTTGCCATACTGACTGGGATTCAATCCAAAATTGGAACAAAGAATTTATTGTCGGTCATGAAGGCGCAGGCGTGGTAACGGCAATCGGCGAAGGCGTGACTAAAGTTAATGTAGGCGATAAGGTTATTTTAAACTGGGCCATTCCATGCGGCCAATGCTTTCAATGTTTAGAAGGTAACGCGCACATTTGTGAAAACAACTCACCTGTTTGTGGCTGCGGATTAGCAGGCCACGCCCATGGTCAAGCCAGCCAGCATAATAACAATCCAATTGAGCGCTCATTTCATTTAGGCACCATGAGCGAATACACAGTAGTTAAAGAAGCCGCAGTGGTTAAAACAGAGGTAGATATTCCATTTGAATCAGCCTCAATTGTTGGCTGTGGTGTCATGACCGGTTGGGGATCCGTGGTTAACACGACCGATTTAAAAGCCGGTTCTACCGCTTGTGTTATCGGGTGTGGCGGCGTTGGTTTAAACGTAATTCAAGGCGCAGCTTTATCAGGTGCGGCTAAAGTAATCGCCATAGATATTAGCGAAGCCAGATTAGAACAAGCGAAAAAATTTGGAGCGACTCATGGTGTTATTGCTGAAAAAAACGACGTAGACTTTAAAAAAGTAGCCCAAGCGGTTAAAGCAATAAACGGCGGCAGAGGTGCAGATTACGCATTTGAATGCACCGCCATTCCAGCCTTAGGTTCAGCACCTTTAGCTTTAATTAGAAGCGCAGGCACAGCGGTACAAGCCAGCGGCATTGAACAACGCATCGACTTTGACTGTGAATTATTTGAGTGGGATAAAATTTATATCAATCCATTATATGGCAAATGTAACCCAGAACGTGACTTTCCAAGAATTTTAGATCTGTATCAAAGCGGAAAATTAAAATTAGATGAATTAGTCACCAAAACTTACACTTTAGAAACACTCGCGCAAGGCTTTGACGACATGCTAAATGGACGTATTGCCAAAGGTGTTGTAGTAATAGACTAATCAGGAAGCGGCTAATGACAATACAACGACTTGAAGTTTCAAACCCTGAGTTTACGCCAAACAATACGCAAATGGTGACTGTACATTCGTCTCATTTAAAACGTCGTCATGACATTAACTTTTATAATGTTAATGCCAGTGGTCAAAACTTGCCGGTGATTATTTTATTACATGGTGTATATGGCAATAGCTGGGTGTGGATGAATTTAGGCGGTATTGATAAAGCTTACGAAAAAGTAAAAGCTGAATTAAATATCCCTGAGTTTATTCTAGCGATGCCCTCCGATGGCGGCCGACTAGATGGCAGCGCATACTTGCCCTCGTTGAACGCGGGTAACTATGAAAAGTGGATTGTTGAAGATGTGATTGATGCTTGTAAGCAAACGCTGGATTCAGTTACCCATAACAGCCATTTTTATATTTCAGGTTTATCTATGGGGGGTTATGGTGCGCTGCGATTGGGGGCTAAATACCCAAATTTATTTAACGGGATTTCAGCACACTCAGCCATTACTAAATTAGCCGATATGGCGCATTTTGTTGAGACGCCGCTCAGTGAATACCAATGTGAACATTCATCTGAAGCAGATGTGATGTATTGGCTTAAGAAAAATCACCATCAGCTGCCTAAAATTCGTTTTGACTGTGGGCAAGACGATGTGCTGTATGAAAGCAATTTACAGTTTGAAAAACAGTTAAAAGATGCCCAAATACCCTATTTATTTGAGCAATTTTCTGGCGGACATGAATGGGCATACTGGCATTTACATGTACAAAAAACGGTTAAGTTTTTTGCCGACATTGAACAAAGTTTGTAAGAGATAAAAAGACGATATAAAAAATAAGCCCGAGCTGGAACTTCGGGCTTATTAAAGTCCCCAAGGTTGAGGACTAGCTTCCTTGCTTTAGTTGCTCATCAGAGCACGACTACTTAACTGAGAGTTAGCACCATTTGAATTTAGCACTCAATTTAATACCTTATTAATTTGAGTTTTGGAATGTGCCTGCATCTAATACCTGACGCGTAATACGATAGCGGCAAATATAATTCCAGTTCCAACTATCATCATATTTATGACACAAGCCCCACTGTAAGCCTGGCGCTTCAATATCTTTATTCTCTGGATCACGGAAAATACCTAATGCTTCAGGTGCGCCTTTAATATGAGACATAATCTCAAAATTAATGCCATCTTTAGCCCACTGAATGGTATTTTTTTCAGGACCGTCTGTGGTAATTAATGATGCTATGCCACCATTAATATGCCAAACCGCAACTTCGTGACCTGAGTTTGAAATTGGATTATATTCAGACTTAACATAAGGACCATAAATATTATCGGCAATGGCAACCCCGTGTTTAATTTCACGGCCACCAAAATTCATGCTTTCACCCATTGTTTCGCCTTTGTAATAAAGATAAAACTTTTCATTAAAGTACATCAAACAAGGATCGTGTACTTTATGGCTATCAAAGCTACCTTTGCTTTTTACATGAAAACGATTGTCTTCATCGCCATCCCACTCGCCATCTTTTGATGGGCTTAAAATAGGCGCATCAAGTTTAACCCACGGCCCAAAAGGTGAATCGGCATGCGCCATTGCAATTTCTTCATATTGACGATTGGTATAGGGTGTTTTAACCGTTTGATACACCAAATAATAACGACCTTCATGCTCTAAAACTTCAGGCGTAAATACAGCTCTATCATCAAACGATCCAGCTTCGCCACGGCCAATTGCGCAACCTTCTTCTTTCCAGGTAATACCATCGGTCGAGCTTGCGTGCCAAACTTCGGTTAAATCCCAAGGGAATACTTTATCTTCTAAATTATCTGAGCCAAAGCCAACGGTTTCGCCTTGGCCTTTGGTATACCAAACATGGTATACACCATCAACCAAAATAACGGCTGTTGGATCACGTCTAATCACGCCGTCTTCAAATTCAAAATCACCTTTTAAAGGCTCTACATCAAATTCAATTAACCATTGAGAACCTTTATTATCATAGCCGCGTTCGATTGCTCTTTTACTCGCAAGACTTAATTTTTTTTCCGACATATTTAACCTCTATCAGTACTTTTGCATGGTAAGTTGCTAAACCGTATATTTATTTTTTATCTCTTTAAATACGTTCGGTAGCAAGCCTCAAGCTAACTGTTAAACCGTTTAAATTATATAAAACGCAATATACACGAAAAATAGTTTATTGTTAACAATTTTAATGTCATAATTCACACTTGTGTTAAATGAGTTAAGTTAAATAACGCTATTTTAGCTTAAATACTCACTCAGTTTTAGCTTCATCGTTATTATTTGCGTTACACAATTAAACATTGTGTAACGCAAATAAACCACTTTGATTTCAAGCCAAAGGGTCAAAAAACAACAACTTTAACAATGAATACATAATGGTTAAACATTATGAACTAAATACAAAAAGCAAGCTATAGCTTTACAAATAGCAATATATTTTGTTAACTATTAACATTATTTTGTACAATTAAAAACATATCATATTAAGTTGAAGGTGATAACCTATGAAAAGTACACAAGATAGACCGAGTAAATTAAGCACCAACGCTAAATTATCGGCCGTTTCGGTTTTATGTGCTTCACTACTCGCTTGCCAATCAAGTGAACCAAACGCAGAGCATGAGCAAACTATTAAAGCACAACAATCTTTATTCGATTTTGAATCTGGTACAGTTCCAGCACAAATTCAAACTAAAAATGCCAAAGTTAGCTTAATTGACAATCAAGGGATTACAAACGGCAAACAAGCTTTACAAGTTAAATTTGATTCAAAAGCGCACGAATATGCTTCTATCGATTTTGTACCTGCTCAAGGTACTTGGGATTGGAGCAAACATAAAAGCTTTAGCATTGCTTTTGATATTTCAAACCAAGGTCAATATTCAACTCAGCTATTTTTAAATGTATACGACAAAAAAGGGCAGGTTTATACCCGAAGCGTCAGTGTACCAGTTGGTGACGCCAAAACTTATTATTCAAAAATGGCTGGACACGATTTAGTTAGCCCAGACAATGAGCATGGCGAAAACGTTGAGCTTAATTTAAGTTCAGGCCTACGCTCAAACCCAGCTACGTGGGAATCAGACCAAGTTCAGTTTATTTGGATGTGGGGAACTAAAAATTTAGATACCTCAGGTATTAAACGTATTTCATTAAGCGTACAAAACAATCTGCATGATAAAGAAGTAACAATAGATAATATCCGCTTAATGCCTCACCCAAAAATGAACCCTGATTATTTAAAAAACATTGTTGATAAATTTGGTCAACCTACTCGTTTAGAATATGAAGAAAAAATTCATTCGTTAAAAGAGTTACAAGCCGTTAAAGAAAAAGAACTTGCGCGCTTAAACGACGGTGAAAAAATTGAAGATCGCTCAAAATTTAGTGGTTGGAAAGCTGGCCCTAAATTAGAAGCTACTGGTTATTTTAGAACCGAAAAAGTCGGCGATAAATGGTCGTTAGTTGATCCTGAAGGTTATTTATATTTCACAACAGGTATTGATAATGTGCGTATGTCTAATGCCACCACCTTTACCGGTTATGATTTTGACCAAAATGCCATCAACCAGCGTACGGCTGACGAATTGACTCCAGAAGATTCACAAGGTTTAAATCCGCCGCCAAAACAAGCTATTCCAACCCGCCATTTAGCCTCAGAAACTCGAGCAGACATGTTTGAATGGTTACCTGATTATAGTGATCCACTATCAAGCAACTACGGCTATCGACGCGGCGCTCACTCTGGCCCGTTAGAGCACGGTGAAGTGTTTAGTTTTTACATGGCTAACCTTGAGCGTAAATACGGTGAAACCACGCCCTACTCTTATTTAGAAGATTGGTCAAAAGTGACCGTTGACCGCATGCTAAGTTGGGGCTTTACCTCATTTGGTAACTGGATTGACCCTATGTATTACGACAATGAGCGTATTCCATATTTTGCAAATGGTTGGATCATAGGTGATTTTAAAACCGTTTCGAGCGGCAACGATTTCTGGGGTGGACTACCAGATGTATTCGATCCTAAATTTGAAGAAAGAGCCGAAGCAACCATTAAACAAGTTGCAAAAGAAGTTAACAACAGCCCTTGGTGTGTGGGTGTTTTCATTGATAACGAAAAAAGCTGGGGTCGTCCTGAATCTAAAACTTCAGAGCTAGGTATCGTTATTCATACCTTAACCAGCGATGGTGCACAATCGCCTACTAAAAACATGTTTACTGAAAAAATGAAAGCTAAATATGGTGATATTGCGCGATTAAACCAAGCTTGGAATACCCAAATTGCGTCTTGGGATGCTTTCCAAAAAGGTGGATTTGACAGCACATTAAACGAAAAAAATCAGGCACAAGTTCAGGATTACCAAAAGCTTTTGTTTGAGTATGCCAGTGAATACTTCCGCATTGTTGATGCTAAGTTAGAAAAATACATGCCTAATCACATGTATATGGGTGTTCGATTTGCCGACTGGGGTATGCCAATGCCAGTTGTTCAGGCAGCTAAAGAGTATGTCGATGTTGTAAGCTTTAACCTTTATAAAGAAGGTTTAACTAAAAACAAATGGGCATTTTTAGAAGATTTAGATATGCCAACCGTCATTGGTGAATTTCATATGGGTACAACAGCTTCTGGTTTCTTCCATCCAGGTTTAGTACATGCCTCAAGTCAAGAAGACAGAGCTCGTATGTATAAAGACTATATGCACTCAATCATAGACAATGATTATTTTATTGGCGCACATTGGTTCCAATATTTAGATTCACCTATCACTGGCCGCGCTTATGATGGCGAAAACTATAATGTTGGTTTTGTATCAGTGACTGATATTCCATACAACGCAATGGTTAAAGCTGCGCGTGAGTTACATACCGAATTGTATGAACGTCGCTTTAGTGATTTAAAAGGTAAAACATCATTAGATACAGAGTAATCATTTAACTCCCCACAAAAGCAGTTAATAAGGACATTAGCTGCTTTTTATTTAACGTAATTTCCTTTTTTACCTTCTAAATTTATAAAATCCTAACGTCTAATTATAAAATTGCATAAACTCAAACATATTGTTAACAAACAACAATTAAGATGATAGTCTATACTGGTATTACCACAAGATTTAAACATGTAATAGCGACGCCACTACAAGCCGATAACCATTTTGACAAAAAATCAATCTGCGCTCTGGGTAAAGCTCAGGTTATCACCCCTTAGGCCTAACGACTGATAAGAGATAAATTATGAAGTTTCTCAACCAAATTAAAATCAAAACAAAGATTATCATGCTGGTTTTCATTCCTTTGCTGGCAACCTTGGGTTTATCAATAGAAAGGCTCAATAACGCCTACACTGAACAAGCAAAAATGAAAGATTTAGATGTAGTGCTAAATTATGCAGATGTTACAACGCCCTACATAAATGCCACGCTAAAAGAAACCTTTTATAGCAGGTTGTATATAGATAGCTCAGCTGAAACAACAAACTTATATAAAAATAAAATGCTAGACGCGCGTCGCCTTGCTAAACAAAAAGAAGCTGACTATTTAACCTTTATTAATCAACAAGCCCAATCACTTTCGAAATTTAAGGTTTTAGACGCACAGATTAACAACCTTAAAGTCATGATAAATAATTTCCAGTATTACCGCCAAGCGGCTGATCAAAAAGTCCATATGAGCTCAAATTTTAAAACGCAACTGGGTAAGGACATACATACTATGTATGAAATGACCACCTTTATCCGCAGCCTGTTATTAAGCTTGAGCGAAATTGTCGTTATTTCAACTCAAGACGAAGCTTTAGGAAAACTAGCTAATGCTTATTACTATATTGTTGCGGCTAACGTAGAAAACAGCCTTCATAATAACTTTATTTTTACCGCAAAAAATATGACATTAGATGTTTATATTTATGGCGAAATTTTTAGAAGTGCCACAAAAACACAAAGTAATTTAGAACTATTTAGAAGCTTTGCATCTGAAACTGCATTAAATGCTTACAATAAAATGGTCAGCAACCCAGATTATAAAACAGCTGAAAAAATTGCACTACAAGCTCGTAGTAATATCTATAAAACCGTCAATAAGCCATTAACTATTGACAACGCTATTGACTGGGACTCGATCACTTCTAATGTTTTCGACATATATAACGAAACCACTCATATAGTGTCTGATGAGCTAGTGAAAACTAAAAATACCCTACTGGCCGAATCGCAATTTTTAGTTTATCAAACGTTCGCTTTTTTGATTATTTTAGTTGTCATAATCAGTTTGGTTTCTTATTTAATTGCACGCAGTATTACTAACCCACTTAAAACAGTTGTTAAATCTTGTACCGAATTAGCGAATACTAAAGATATGTCGATTAAGTTAGAAGATTCAGGAAAAGATGAATTAGCAGAATTGTCTAGCAGCTTTAATCGATTAATTAGCAGTTTTAATCACACCTTAAAGGGCGTCATTATTGAAGCCCAAACCATTCAAAATACAACGAATATCGTTAGCGGCGCAATGAATGAATCATCAGAGCTATCTAACCGTCAATTAGAGGCAACAGACAGTATCTCAGTCGCAATCAATCAAATGACAGCGACTATCAAAGAAGTGGCGAATATGGCAAGCACCACATCAGATACTGTGCATAAAGCTCATGAAATCTCAATTAACAGTGCCAAAAATGCACATACCAGTAAACAAACCATGGAAAACTTAATTGAGGAATTAGGCCACACTAGCCAAGTGGTAGGGGCGTTAAACGATGAAGCTGCACTTATTGGCAATGTGCTCAATGTGATCCAAGGTATCGCCGAGCAAACTAATTTATTAGCTTTAAACGCAGCCATTGAAGCTGCCCGAGCGGGCGAACAAGGCAGAGGGTTTGCAGTAGTCGCAGACGAAGTTAGAAGTTTAGCAAGCCGAACACAAGAGTCGACAGAACAAATAAAAAGTCAAATTGAAACCTTGCAAAATGGCGCTGGCAATGCAACAGATAAAATGAACGTATTACAAACAGAAGGCAATAAAGCCATTCAGCTCGTTGTCGAGAATGCACAAGCTTTTGAAGTTATGAAAACAGAGCTTGATCAAATTATGCAAATGGCAGTACAAATTGCCACCGCTGCTGAAGAACAAACCAGCGTATCAAATGAAATTAATGAACGAATTATCGCCATCAGAGACGATGCCGATAAAGTCACTCAAAAAACCACAGACACACAAAAAGCATCATTTGAACTTAAAGAGACAGGCGAAAAATTAAATAATTACATCAACGAATTTGATACACACTAAACAATACCTGACTTTGCTCACCAAACCAGCTGTCAAAATTAACTTGGCAGCTGCTCACCCCTTAAACAAAATCCATTAAATCAAGCTTGCCTTTACCAGCCGGGTATTGAACAATACGCACATTAAATTATTTTTCCAACGCGAAATACATCAAATTAAGAGCAATAAATAAATGTGTGAATTGCTGGGTATGTCGGCTAATGTGCCGACGGACATTTGCTTTAGTTTTTCTGGTTTGTTAGAACGAGGAGGCAATACTGGTCCACATAAAGATGGATGGGGCATTACATTTTATGAAGGTAAAGGCTGTCGGACGTTTAAAGATCCTGAGCCTAGCTGTCGGTCTGAAATCGCGAAATTGGTAAAAGCCTACCCTATTAAAAGTGTATCTGTGATCAGTCATATTAGACAAGGTAACCGAGGACCGGTCTGTTTAGAGAATACTCACCCTTTTACACGTGAACTTTGGGGGCGTGAAATTACATTTGCTCATAACGGCCAACTATCCAATTATCAAGATTTACAACCCGAACATTACCGACCAGTGGGCAATACAGACAGTGAATTGGCGTTTTGTTGGTTGCTAGATAAAATCCGGCAAAAATATCCAAGTTGTCCATCAAATATGACAGACGTATTTCGCTACGCTGCTAAATTATCACAAACGCTACGCGAAAAAGGCGTTTTTAATATGCTACTCACCGATGGTGTTTATGTACTAGCTTATTGCTCTAACAATTTACAATGGATCACACGCCGTGCGCCATTTGGCAAAGCAACATTAATTGATGCAGATATGATGATTGATTTTCAAAAAGAAACCGGCCCAAATGATGTGGTAACGGTGATCGCAACTAGGCCACTGACAAACGATGAACGCTGGAAAAAAATGCAACCCGGTGAATCTGCATTATTTAAATTAGGCGAGCTAGTTAGCTAAAATAACAAACCCTGAAAATGCGTTCAGGGTTGATTCAAAATACGGATTAAGCAACTGCCGCTTGTGAACGACCACCTTGAGTGACATTAATATCACGTAAAGGCTTAATAGGCCGTGTAGGGCCGCGTGAAGCCGCTTTATGAACATTTAATGGCGATAATTGGCTCGCCCCCATTTTTCCGGCTAAGCAAGCACGTATTTCAGATGACTTATAGCCAGCTCTTACTTTAATTCGCACATGTGCAACCCCTACGGTTTCTAGCGCGCCACGCACAAACCAATCGGCTTTCGCTTTGTAACCAACCTTTGATTCTGTATTAACTAAATCTATCGCGGCAACGGGTTCAAGCGTATGACGGTTGAGCAACACAAAATCAAGCGTTTTAGCCGATGCTTTTAATTTAGCCGCCTGTTCTGCTCTTTTATCCATACCTTGAGTCACTATTAGCATATCGGACAGCCTAACTCGATTGACCACTCTAAATTGATCACCCACTGCTTGCTCTAACTTAAGCATAAATGCACGTTCGGCTTCAGTAAACAGAGCTGGTTTTTTCTGATATGGAAAAGGTGTGCCGGTTTGCGTTAACCGAATCGCGACTGTTGCGACAACCACTAATACCAACATCATAATAATAATGACTAATTCCATAATCGACTCCACTGATAATATGTTGATCGCATCAAAATTTTGACGATCCGTTTATTTATTGACTGCTCCAGTGGTCAAAGCAAAGCTTGTGCCAAATACTTCAAGATTAATAAAAACAAGGTATAATCAGCCAATACGGCTTTTAATAAGACTATTATGCATAATTCATATTCGTTTTCTCAATTACGTACCAAACGACTTGCCAGAGCAACTCGACCTTTTTTGGCGCGAGGTATTTCTGTCGCTCGCTGTCAATCTTGTCATTTAGCACAATTTGCCTGCATTTGTAGCTGGAAACGTAAACTAAATATTCAAATGGATTTAGTATTATTGATGCATACAGATGAAATATTAAAGCCCACCAACACCGGCAAGTTAATTAGTGATATTTTGCCAAATAACTGCTTTGCATTTGAATGGTCTCGAACTGAACCTGAAAAAGCTTTACTTGCGCTGTTACAAGATCCCAACCGTTTCGTGGTGATACTGTACCCCACACAAGCCACCCGCACTGCTTATCAATCGCCGGTAAAGGCGGCGGGTAATAAAAAACTCACCCTTATTGTTATTGATGGTACTTGGCGACAAAGCAAAAAAATATTTAACTTAAGCCCTTGGTTACAGCCTTACCCCACTTTAGATTTAAGCTTAAATCAACAAGCCAGTTACGAGCTACGTAAAGCCCCTCACGCTCATCAGTTGTCGACTGCTGAAGCAACAGCTCAGGCTTTAAAACAATGCCAACAGCAAAATGCATCAGAGCTATTACACCATTATTTTAATGTATTTAACTTACATTACAGCGCAGCCAGAATAGGACAAACGCCCGCCCCTTCAATATCACATCAAGCGCTTGAGCAATATCCATAAAAAAAGCCACTCGTTTTAAATGAGCGGCTTGTTATTTATCAATATTATACTTGTGAGTAGAGGACTACTATCCAGCTTTAAAAGTCTGTTGATAAATTTCATTATCCATAATAGCTCCAGGGTGCTGCACAACTTCTCTGGCAACTGAATCTGCGTTTTTGATCGCATCAACTTGGCTGTTTTTTGCTACTCGAGAGATTAAATAGGTGCCCGCAAATGAATCACCTGCCGCAGTTGAATCAACTTGCTTAGGCGCTGGGTTAAAAGGTACATGGCAAGACTCATCACCGCTAAACCCATAAACACCGTCTTTACCTGCTTTGATCACATATTCATACACACCATTTTGTTGCATAAATGACTGCACGTCTTCCACACTATTATGTTCAAATAATTCTTCGTGTTCGTCTAAGCCTGGTAAAACAATATCGCTCACTTGATAAGCTTTAACTATCCATTCAATGGCATGAGCTTGATTACGCCACATTTTAGCTCGGTAATTTGGGTCAAACGCAATCTTGCTTCCTTTGGCTTTTAGTTTTTCTAACACATCAAACAAGCCTGCTTTATCTTCGTCCGATAAAATAGCCAGCGAAATACCACTAAAAAATACGCAATCGGCTTGAGGCAAGGTATCAGCGCCACCTTGTGCCACTAATAACTTAACCATTTGAGTAGCGGCAGATGCGCTTCTCCAGTAAGTGAACGAACGCTCACCCGTATCATCAGTTTGAATAGCATAAATACCAATATTGGCTTGTTCTGTGGTTAACACACTATCGGTCGCCAAATTTTCGCTTTTCAAATAATCTAACATTTGAACGCTGAACATATCTTGGCCTACCGCAGAATAAAAGTGCACATCAATTTCAGGCTGCCAACGTTTAGCATAAATGGCAGCGTTTAGGGTATCGCCCGCATATTTATGAATTAACTGCTGTTCAGAGTTTAACTTTAACTCCACCATGCCTTCACCTAGTGCTAATAATGAGCTCATGTATCTCCCTAGAATTGATTCGGATTAGAATATTAAAATAGCGAAAGCGCAGACTGTTATCATTAAACCTTATGCGTTTCATCATTATTATTTAGCTATTTTAATGCAGGTAAGAATAATCTTCTACAACTTGCCGCTTCAAATATAAAATTATCAGCATAACCTAAGATAATAGACGATAAATAATGGATAAATTAAACCACAAACTACAATTGTAAACAATTAATCAAAGAGAAAAGGTAGGCGGGAATATAAATTAAGACGTTAACAACAAGCCGGTATAAAAATGGATTAGTTGTTTAAACTCATTAAATTTAAACAACTAATCATAACAGCACATTAAGCGTTACAAGACTCTTTTAATGCTTTACCCGCTTTAAACGAAGGTACGTTAGCTGCTGCTATTTGGATAGTTTCGCCAGTTGAAGGGTTACGACCTTCACGAGCATTACGGTGCTTTAAGCTAAACGAACCAAATCCAATTAAATCGACACGACCGCCTTCAGATAATTCAGTCGTCACTGTTTCAATTAAAGATGAAAGTGCTTTGTTAGCGTCATTTTGAGAGATATCAGCCGATTCGGCAATTTGCTTCACGAGCTCCGATTTATTCATTTTATTTTCCTCATATATGCTTTGAGCAATAGAATTTATATAAGTTAATACTCAATTGCAATGCCTGTGAGTTGAAAAATCGTTAAAATAAGACAAGATTATAATAAATCTGAATGCACGACTAAATAATTAGACACAAAAAAGCACCACATCAAGCAAATCAAGCGCTGCAACGCTAAAATAAATATCTTTGAATATGCCAAAGTTAAATTAATTTAGCGATAGCAAAGCTTAAGCGCTAAAGCAAACTTACAATTAATTGACACTTAAATATAATTACGAGAATTCAGATAAGCTAAATAAAGATAGAGTTCTATGCAGGAGCAAATAAAAGCGAGTGCTGAACTTACTCAGTAAGATCAGCACTCGCAATTAAAATAACTAAAATACATTAGTTTGAATTAGCGTTTAAATTAAGACCAAAAATTACGCCGCTTTGTGCTGGCCTTCTGCAATTTCTTCAACCAATTTTCGATTAAACGCGTTTAAGTCGTCTGGTTTACGGCTGGTCACCAGTCCTTTATCCACTACAACTTCGGCATCAGTCCAATTCGCACCTGCATTTTTTAAATCGGTTTGAATGCTCGCGTATGAAGTCACTTTCCGGTCTTTTACGACATCCGCTTCTGCTAATAACCAAGGACCGTGGCAAATTGCCCCAACTGGCTTTTGTTTATCACCAGCAAAAAAACCTTTCACAAACTGCACTGCTTGTTCGTTAACTCTTAATAAATCTGGGTTAATTAAACCACCGGGTAACATTAAAGCGTGGTATTGCTCGGGTTTGACTTCATCTAACGTTTTATCAACTTTAATGCTATCACCCCAATTTTTGCCTTGCCAGCCGGTAATATCGCCTTGTTCTAAACTTACAACATCAACTTCTGCGCCCGCTTCTAGCAAAGCTTTTCGGGGTTCAAATAATTCACTTTGCTCAAACCCATCGGTTGCTAAAATAGCGACTTTTTTACCTGTAATATTTTTAACTGTCATCATTAACTCCTGTTCTAGATTCCAAAAATTTAACCTTTAAAGGAAATCATTAAAAAATAATCACCAAAAGATTAATTCAACATCGCTTGTTACTTGATGTTACTCGTTAGTATTTACAGCGAGTGTTAAGTTCAAACCTGAGGACGATACCAGCCTATTTCAACTTAAAAGTGTGAACTACTCGAAAAAAGTCTGCAATTCATCAATAAAACAGCTCATTTGACGTGCATTATATAAAAGAAATACCTGATGTTTTGCCCGTGTCATCGCCACATAAAACAGTCGTCGTTCTTCAGCATGTAAATAATGCTCTGCGCTAGGCAAAACCATTTCTAAGACAGCTTCAGTTTTGCGATTGGAGGGGAAAACTCTGTCATCTACCTCAATAATAATCGCATGATCAGCTTCTAACCCTTTGCTTGCATGGGCAGTCACATAACGAATATCTAACCAAGCATACTGATGCTGCTGAATATTAAATGATTTAAACATCTGCATTTTAGCCTTTGAAAAACGACCAATTAATAATACTGATTGGGCTAATGCGCTGGCTTGCGCCTGCTGATTTAACTCAGTTAATAAATAAGTTAATTGTGATTGATACGCCTGTTCTATTGATTGGGTTACATATTCAGTTGGATTGGCGATCAATTGGCTAACATCAATTAAATGCACAGCGCGTGAATTTTGCTGTTGGTGAGTTTTAATTTTTTTTGGAATTTGTGCAGGGTTTTCGCTAATAAATTGGCTGCTAATGTCATGAATTTTATTGTTAAAACGAAAAGTTTTATCAAGTGCAATTTGAGTTGATGGCGAAAAATACTGGTTAAACTGGGTAAATAAAGTTAAATCTGCTCCGTTAAAACGATAAATTGCCTGCCAATCATCTCCTACCGCAAATAAACGCACATTGGGGTGGGCTCCCAATAATGCCGTTAGTAGCTTAACTCTGCCGTTTGAAATATCTTGAAATTCATCAACTAAAATATAACGATATTGAGTTTGATAATCGCCTGATTCAATCGCTTCAATAGCCAATAAAATCATATCAGCAAAATCTATTTCATTATTCTGGCTTAAATGTAATTGGTAAGCTTGTAATAACGGCTGAAAAATTTTTAAAAACAATAAATTGTAATAATTTTCGTCAAAGTCTTTACTGTCCTTTTTTGCGAGCAAGTTTTGCATATTAGCTAGCGAATAATCGCCTTCTTTATACAAGGTTAAAAAGCGAATAATTAGCGACACCAATGCGCGCCATTGCCAGTGCTGCGTATGAATATCTTCGGGTACATCAGTTGCATTTTTTGAAAATTGATGATGGCAATATTCGTTAATCATGCGTTTGTAACTTAAATTATCAGTGATGTTTTGCACTAAAGAATCACTAATAAAATCTGCTAGTAGCGAAGCGTTTGAACTCAATGGCGATAACTTAAGTTCGGGTTGTTTTTTTGCTTTCTGAGCTTGGCATACAATCTCAAAACCTAATGCATGAAATGTACTGGCTTTAAGATCGCCAGCTTGGTTGTTTAATCTAGCTTGAATCCTTTCATTCATTTCCAGCGCTGCTTTTTGCCCAAATGCCAGCATTAAAATTTGTGCAGGCCGGGCTAAATGAGCTTGTATTAAAAACCCAGCTTTACCGATTAAAGTTGCGGTTTTACCCGTTCCAGCGCCTGCGATGACTAAAGTGTGATCGTCATTTGTGACACAAGCTTGGCGTTGGTTTTGAGTAAGTTTTTGCTTTTCAATCACATCAAAAAATGCTTTGTTTTTTGCTAATAACCTAGCCACTACTAACTGATTATGCGCCGTTCTTGCGGTTTCGCTTATCTCAGACAAATTCACTTTTTTAGCCAACGCAAATACTTGGTTGGCTAGCGGATGTTTAATATCATTCGCCTTAATATTCAAGCTGGTAAATTGAGCTGCCAGCGAATATAGCTCAACCAAAGGCTGCCATTCATGGCTTGAAAAATAATGCTGTTTAGATTCCAAACGTCTTAGCGCGGATAAATAATCTTGCCAATCAAGCGACTCGTTATAATAATTTAATACACGGCCCAAAATATTTTTCCGAAACGCTCGTAAGGCTGAGTACAAGTAACCATCTAAAATTAGCGTCTTATCATTTTTAAGCTCAATACAAATAGATGAAAACCACCAACCTTTTTTAACTGTCAACGACTTAATATTTGCATAATCTAATTGAATAAACTGCTGGTTAAACTCAAGTAAAATGTTTTCAGGTTCAAGGGTGACAAGCTGCTTTGCGCCTCTGGCTTGCTGCCAAAAGCGATACAACTTACGTTGGCTGAGATTCATATAAAATATAACTAGGATAAAAAGAAGCCAGAGTGTAGCAAAACCTTAATTAATAAACAGGTATTTACGTTGCGATACTCATGTTAATCATTACACTCTCTTTCAATTAGATTTAAACAATCAATAAATTAAGGATTTATATGATTTCAAAAACAGCAGTTAATTGCATTTTACAAACTGAACAAAACAATGAATTAACGCTGGGACACTGTTATTCGTTTACAAGTACTCACTCGCAAAATACATTAACAGGCTCACAGATTTGGCTAACAGATACTAATTTAACGGCTTTAGCTGAAATCAGTATTATTTCGCAATCCTTAAAAAATAATAAGCTAAGCGGCCAGTATAGAGTTAATTACCTATATAAAGGTGAAGAACAAAAAACAATAACTCAAATGTTTGTTCGCATGTTTGAAGGGGAGCTTAGCCCTTATATTTACTTACTCTCTTCACAAGCTGAATATGAACAAGCATTACAAAATGGCCAATTAATAAGAGATAGCATAAAAACAGAAGGCTTTATTCACGCCTCCCCAAAAAATCAATTAAACCGTGTGGCGAATAAATTTTATAAAAATACGCACAAGCCATTATTGCTAACAGTTGAAAAAGAAAAAATCTTATCAACTGTCAAATACGAACCTGCAAAAGGCGGGCTTTATCCGCACATTTATGGACCGCTTAATATCAATGCTGTGGTCAAAGCCTTGCCTATTTCAACCAATAAAAATGGTGATTTTGAGTTATAATTTAGCTTACTTCAACTTGGGTTAAACTGCCAGCTTGTGCCTTAGTAAAACGCGCTTGCTGCAAGTTTTTTTGCATGGCTTTTAAATAACCCAAAGCAACATAACTCACCATAATACAGGCCCCTATCAATTCAATGTCTGCCATTTTGTAAATTAAGTGGGCATTGTTGGCATCCAACGTTGCAAATACAGCGGCACATTTATACAAAGCAACCGCCCCTATAACCATCGGAAAAGTAAAAGCAGCTCGGCCAGGGCTAAAAGGCAAACGACATAGGTGAATAAAAGCGCTGTAAACTAAAACGGTCATTAACAAAGCCACCGCCATTAACATTTCGACCAACCACATATTAGGTTGTTCAAATACCGTTAAATATCCAGCTAATGTTAAACTCGCTGGCGCGGCTAAAACCGCAATTGTAGGTTTAGCGGCATCCGGTAAACTATCAACAAAAATTAAGCGATATAAAACCGGAATAAGCATCACCACATAAGCTAACAAACCAAACATAACAATATTTTTAGCGACCGCTACTTGAGCTTCACCAGGGCAAGTGACTGCCGCAACCACAATGCCAATAGGCGGAATAAACCAACTTGGAACTAAGTGCTGAATTTGAAACTTGGGCAATCTAAAAATAACAAATAACCCTAAAAAAATCATATGTAGGCTCAAGCCTAAATACCACAAACTTAACCCTAACTGCTCATATCGAGCGGCTAACGTACTGGCAATCACCATTAAACACATAGCGGCCGTTGGCATAACACTGCTCACCACAGGGTGTTTAAGATCATCGATAAAACGAGCTGGGCTGACAGCAAATTTAATAAAAACCAAACTCAATAAAATAATTGCAATGCCTGCTGTGCTATTTGCTAAAACCCCATTTAAGATAAGGCGATCATCTACACATTTACCTAAACTCACCAATGCCAGCGCTAAGCCGCATAGTGGGGTTGGAATATGTTTAATTTGGCGGGTGAAATACAACATGATGGTTTAACCTCTGTCACTACGTTTAACTGATGTTGCTATTGTGCCAATTCGATTAATTTAATAATATCGAATAAGTTTAAACACATTGTTTAGGAAAACTACATGGCTGATATTTCAATTAAACAGTTATCTGTTTTTTGTTCGGTGAGCGAAACGGCCAATTTAGGCCAAACGGCTGAGGCCTTATTTATGACGCGAGGCGCTGCCTCACAAGCACTAAAAAATTTGGAAGACAGCCTAGGTGCGGCTTTATTTGAACGCCACAAACAGCGATTAATTTTAAATACTCATGGCCAACAATTAAGACCTATCGCATTAGAAATGCTAGCAAGACAGCAACAGCTTAAAAGCTTATTTAAAACCAGTAGCGAATTAAACAAAGTTAGAATTGGCGCTAGCCGAACCATAGGTAACTACTTACTTCCTCAATATTTAAGCGGTGAACTAGCAGGTTGTATTCAGTCAAAAATTGAATTGAATAACAGTCAGATATTGCAAGATATGCTACAACACTATCAGTTAGATATTGCGTTAATTGAAAGTGAGCGTATTCAAGGCGGTTTAATTCAGCACCACTGGCAAAGCGATCAAATGAAGCTGATTTGCAGTACAGAACACCCATTAGCAGGCCAGCATCTCAACTGGTCAGACTTAGACCAACAAGCGTGGATTGTTAGAGAAAGCGCATCTGGCAGCCGAGAGCAATTTGATCATCATTTGCGCCCACACCTAAACCAATGCCAAATACGGTTCGAAATGAGCAATCTAGATGCGATTATGCAAGCTGTAACGAAAAATGCGGGCATTGCACTCGTGTCTGGTTTGGCATGTTATAGCCGATTAAAAAATGCTGAATTAGCACAAATCTATATGCCAATTACCATTAACCGACAGCTCTCTATTGTTTATGCCAAAGCCAATCAAAATTTACCGCAGATTAAACAATTAATCACTATTTTAAATCCTAACACTTCCTATACCCAAGCCACTTGAATATGCAAGATTTCAGCAAGAGCGTGTTTGGGGTTCACCTAAATTTGCTATACGCATTAACGATTTTCAAGCCTGTTATAATCTAACAAGCCGTATTCAATCCCGCGTTGCTTTTTAGTAATTTGATGTAACAAGTCACTATAGTGCCAAAAGTCAGGGTGAGTCCGTCTAATCCCATATTCGGCTTTTAATTTGCGATAAGCTTTTTCAGAATCTAGGTTCGCAAGCTGGCTCATAAAATCATCCACTTGCGCTTTTTTCAGGTACCAAATTGCTTGTGGATAATCGCCAATCAAACCGGGGGTAACAGTGGCGTAATCTTCTTTATAAGCTCGCTGTCCGTCTTCATCCAATAAACTTGAAATATTAAAATGTGCATTATTGTGCAGTAAACTAAATACTTGATGTTGTGAGTTTTCTTCAACCATAATCACAGATACTGGTGGCAATAAGTTAACGGCTCTCGCGGGCAATTTATTTAATTTAGCTAAAGGCTCATCGGTTTCAATTTGGTAAGTTTGGCTGTTGACCTTTTCTAAGCGTGTTTTTATTAGTTGATACAACTCAGCTTGCACATCTTTTGTTTGATACTCAATTCCGCTAGGCTGATTAAAACTATTTTTCTTCGATTTTAAATACTCAGCTAAATTTTTGTCTGCCCGACGGTACCAAAACTGTTTAATTGGTTGACGTTCATTTTTTGGTAACAAGGCTAACAAATTACGCTCACCCTCTAACCGTAAAAAATCCATATATAAACGCGTTAATAATTGATGTCCGACATTGCCATACACATCAAATCCCGCCACTAGCAAATAATGGATTCGTTCAAACATAGGATAGTCAATAATCCATGCCGTTTTAGGATCTTGTCCTACTAAACCTTTTACCACTGACGCGCTATCAAAATGCCTGAAAATACTGAGCGCTGCATTATCGTTTGAGCCATCGCCTTGCCAAATAAGCTTCTCTGTTAAATGTTCGCCACTTTCAAACAATTGATTAGCCAGCTTAGCTTTAGCTGCCATATATTCGCTTTCACGTTCTGCGTATTTAACCCAATTGCTCATGGGCAGTGCGTTACTATCTTCTGCAGCAGGTAACGAAAGTTTTTCTTGGTATTGAAGCAAAAAATCGTTAACAGCTTTAGTTGCGGATAAGTCAGGATCAGCAAATACCACCCAAAAATGATCGTTTATTACATTGAGTGCTACCTGCCCTCGGCAAACTGGCCCTTTAATAAACCCCATAATAATAAATTGAGCATCGTCTAACATAAATTGGTAGCGCGCTTTGACTGGTAGTTGCGCAAAACTAACAAAAGGATTTGAAGATTTTTTAATTTCGTAACTTGGTAACCGCGTCACTGGATAATCTGGCTCGACAAATAATTGTTTAATCCGCGATAATTTTTGTTCAGACAATGCTAAAGGTAAATGGGTTTTAGCCAATACAGATGTTTTGTCTTGCATAAAACGGTAATAAACTCGCGCTATTTTTGGATCTTCAAAAGGTCGACGAGTGCTAATAATATCAAGTGGTTGACCGGGCGGTGTACTAGAACGAACTAGCTTAAAAAACTGAGCTGGCTGCTCGTTTTGACCCTCTATCGGTTTAAAATACAAGTGCGCTAAAAACCAATGTTCATAAATATACCGCGAAATAAGTTGCTGCTTTAATGAATCTTGATTTAAAAAATCTTCCCACTGAGCCACTTTAGCTAAGGTGTTTTTAGATGGTTGGGCAATATCAGCCATTTTACCACCTTGCGCTAACCACTCGGTTAACGTATTAAACGCATCGCTTGAAATAGCAGGCAAGCCATAAGGCATACCTAGGTGGGGATTTTGCTCAGCATGATTATCGTAATCTTCAACATAAGTACAGGTTTGTGCTCTATTTAAAGAAAAATCATACTTTTTATCTAAAATTTGGTTGTCGGTTTCGTTTAAATGAGCGGCTTGTTTTTGCTTTAACGCCAATGTTTTATACAAAGCACTCGCTGCTAGGTTGGCTTGTGAAGTTTGAGCTCTTTCATTTAAGACAGGTTCAAAATCTCGATTTCGCCAAGCTTGAGTGCTATGTGCATCAATAAATAAGCGGCTGGGTTCGCTCGCTAATAATCGTGTACCATTGTACACTTTTTGCTGGTTAATGCCGCGGTCAATACCGGCAGGAGAAGACATTTTAAGTTGGCAAGGTGCATCGTAGCAACCATGGCAAACCACGCAACGCTGCTCGACAATAGGCTTTACATCATTTAAAAAAGCTTGTCCTTCTAAGCTATCTGGCGCCACCATTCTGTTTTGTACTTTAGCTTCACCAAACATTTGATCGTAATAACCAAAACCGAGCATAGCGCAAGCTGGTAAAATTAAAATCGACACCACAAATAAAACTTTTTTCAACATACCACCAGCCTACTGCAACAAATTATTATTTCTTAATTGTGCGAATTATAAGTAAATCAGCTGGTTAAGTCGTGGTTTAAATGATGTTTTATTTACTTTTATAAAAACGGATTTAGCTTTGGCTGTGATTTATGCTGGATTAGTTAAAAAAGCAACGACTATTGCCAATAGCGTTAAGCTATAAATGAGGGGCTAAATACCCCCTAATTCAATCACCAATAATTGATTTTTAATTTCAATTGACTGAATCATAGATTTAGCAAGCTGTTGTTTGGCATCATTTTCGTCAAGCCGATAAACTGGATAAGTTGCCAACGCATTTTGCAGCATAGTTTCAATGGCTTGGGTGACTTGAGGTAAATACTCTTCAGGCAAATTTTTAATTTTTAAGGTGCTAATTTTTAAATTTTTAAAGAAAAATTCACCTGTCTCAGCGTGGTAACTTAAATCACCAACAATTTTAGTTGAACCCGAACCTTCTAATGTACCTAACGCAAGCGCATCTAACTGACACGAAATACCAATTTGATTATTACCAACCGCCAAATCAACTTGTGGCTTGGAAAAAACCAATGATATTAAAAAATTTCGTTTTTCTAACGGCATTAACTCAGCCACTTTAGCCTGCAATTCATCTTGGCTAATCACCACCGAAAAAGCCCATGTTGGCAATGATAAAAACATCAGCGATAAGCCAATAATGCTTGTTTTCATCGCACGCTCCTAAAAATAAGTAAAGTCAGTTTGTATCTCAATGTCAGATCTGAAATAAATTTGATAGACGAATATCAAAACAAAATGATAGATAAACGCAGACTAAATTAAATACAGTAAAAATATTAAAACTAGAAGCACCAGCATAAAAATCTGTGCATTTGCTCCCACCTAGCAACTATTTATAACATATAACAAGCTACAAGGTTATTTGCGCAGACAAGGCTGCAAGTTTACCCTAACGCAAATTGATTAATGCCTTAATAACAGCAAATTTTGCACCTTCACTTTCAATAGTGATATATTCAAACTTACAATATCACTGGAAAATCGACGACAATGACATCAGATAAAAATACATTCAAATGGGGATTAATTGGCCCAGGTAGAATAGCAGCGCAATTTGCCAAAGCCACCCAAGCAGATTTTGTTGGCACATTACACGCAGTCGCCAGCCGAGATTTAAACCGAGCGCAAGCCTTTGCTAAAGAGCACAACATTGCTAAAACCTATACTGATTACCAAACACTACTAAATGACGACGATATAGACGCCATTTACATTGCCACCCCACACAGATTTCATTTTGAACAAATTAAACAATGTTTAATGGCCAAAAAATCGGTGCTATGCGAAAAGCCACTGACGATTAATCAAACTCAAGCTAAAGCGCTCTTTGAACTAGCCAAAACAAAAAACGTATTTTTAATGGAGGCTATGTGGACTTTATTTTTGCCTGTGTACCAAGCGGTCCAAGAATGGATAGTGCAAGGTGATATTGGTGAACTAAAATATGTGCAGTCAACTTTTGGCTTTCCAATGCCAGCCGACAGCAATGAAAGATGGTTAAATAAATCTCTAGCGGGCGGCGTTTTGCTTGATATGGGTATATACAATGTAGCAACCGCAGATTGGTTTATTAATCAGTCATTGAGCACGGACCAAACCAAACAAACTTTAATTAGCCCAAGCATTCAAGCAATGGGCAATATTGGCCAATCTGGGGTTGATGAGTTAACCATGGTTAATATGCAATACCAACAAGGCACAATTAAAAAATATGCGCAGTTTTGTTGTAATTTTCACACTAAAACTGAAAACTGTTTATGGATTTATGGCACTGAGGGACAAATTAAAATAGATAATATGTTTTGGGGTAGCAACAACGCCAGCTTGTATCAGCAAGATAACGAAACACCGATTAAAGTATTTAACGAACCATTAGCCATTAATGGTTTTGAATATGAAATAGCAGAAGCGGAACGTTGTATTAAGCAAGGATTGATACAAAGCCCGCTTGTTTCTGAGCAACAAACAGTGCAACAATTACATATTATGGATGAAATCCGTGCTCAATTGGGCGTTAGCTACCCATTTGCCGGAGAATAACCCAGTTTTCAACATTAATTTAAGCTCACAATTTTTAGGCAAATCAATTTTTAAAAGAAGCATAAGCAGCGAGGTCATATGCAAGCCGTTTTTTTAGATCAAAATACCTTTATACCCAGTGTTTCATTTTCCGCGATTGAAAAAAGCGTTGAACATTTTGTTGCTTATTCACATACTCCGCCGGACGAAATTGTTACGCGTTGTCAAAACGCAGATATCATCGTCACGAATAAAGTGCTCATCACACAAGCAATTATCGCCCAACTACCTAATTTAAAGCTGATTTGTGTTGCCGCAACTGGCACCAACAATATTGATATTACCGCCGCGGAAAAAGCGAATATAAAAGTGCTAAACGTAGCCGGCTACTCAACCCACTCTGTTAGCCAATATGTGTTTTCACAGCTGCTAGAGCATTTTGGTCAAATCAGTATTAATAATCAAAAAGTAAAATCCGGTCAATGGCAGCAAGGCAATACTTTTTGTCTGCACAGTGATTATTTTGATGAGCTGGCCGGTAAAACCATAGGTATTTTAGGGTATGGTGATATAGGCCAAAAAGTAGCGAGTATTGCCCGTGCTTTTGATATGAAAGTGCTGGTTGCTGAACGGCCAAACGCAAACAATATACGAGCAGACAGAGTCAGCTTTGAAACCATGCTGCAAAACGCTGATATCGTCTCGCTACATTGCCCTCTAACTGAAGACACAGAAAATTTATTTTCAACCCAAGCCTTTAAACAGATGCAAAATCACAGCGTGCTAATTAACACCGCCAGAGGTGGCATTATTGATAACAATGCCTTATTGTCGGCTTTAAATAACCATGAAATCAGCGCAGCTATACTGGATGTGCTTGACCAAGAGCCACCAGCACCTGATCATATTTTATTAAACCCACAACCAGATAATTTAAAAATAACCGCACATATCGCTTGGGCCAGCCAGCAAGCCCAGCAAAAAGTACTTAATTTAGTGGCTAAAAATATTGAGTCTTTTTTATTATAAGCGGGTAGCGACGAGTTTAGATTGACCAAGCGATAGCAAACAAAAATTCGGCGGTTAACAGCCGTCGTTTTAATCTGGAAATAATCAATGTAATACGCAGCTTATTAGCTGGAATGGGATAAAATGGAGCGACGTGACGTAGTGCTTACCCCACATACCCTATAACATAGCTAAGCTTTACTGGCTTCTGCTCTTATGCATTATCAGCTTGTGGGCTCTATAAAATATTCAGATATGGCTAAATATCGCTGCTTAATATGCTCAATGAGCATTTTTATTTTTTTAGGCGGATGTTTGGTATAAGGGTACACCGCATATACGCCGAGTTTTTTTCCTACAAGCTTAGGAAAAACATCAATTAAATCGCCTTTGCAGATGTCTTCATAAATTAAACACCTAGGTACATACACTATGCCATGGCCACCCAATACAGCTTTACGTAAAGCCGTTGCATTATTAGTTGAGAATGAGCCATTCACCTTAACAAAATAATGTCCACTGGCCGATTTAAACTCCCATTCATTACCGCCCGAAGCCTGATAAGCATATTTTAAACAATTATGTTGCTTTAACTCGTTTGGCTGCTTAGGTTGACCATGGCGTTTAAGATAATCTGGTGAAGCGCACACGACCCATTGTGAATCAATAATATGACGGGCAATTAAACTAGAATCATCTAAATAACCAGTACGAATAATTAAGTCGTATCCACCACTAATTAAATCAACAAATTTATTATCCAACGACATATCTACGCTTAAACCCGGATGCAAATTACAAAATTCAGCCACTGCATCAGCCAATAGCAAATCACCAGAAATGGTCGGCACCGACATTTTGATATGCCCGCTAATTGCATCACCTAAGCCAGATACTTTAGCTAGGGCATCGGCTTTGGCTTGCTCAACATTTTTAGCCCCCACAGCCAATAAATTACCCGCTTCAGTGACCGTTAATTTACGCGTGGTTCGATATAATAACTGCACACCCAACTCAGCTTCTAACCGGGCAATTCGTTTACTCACCACTGAATTAGTTAAATTATTGGCCTCTGCTGCTTTGCTGAAACTACCGAGTTCAATCACTTGTGAAAACAAAATTAAGTCATCTGCTTGCATCATCTTTAACTATTATGTCATTTATGGAAATAGTGTTTTTCATTATTTCCGTTTATTGATAAAAAAGAAAGCGATAAATTGAGCACATCAAATAAATAAACGCAAATAATAACCTTGGCACCCTGCTAACTTGCAACATATAACTCACGCCAGCCAAGGCTAATATGTAAATAATAGGACTTAAACTGTGATCATTTCAGCCTCAACCGATTACCGCAAAGCAGCAAAAGCAAAATTACCCCCATTTTTATTTCACTATATTGATGGCGGCTCTTATGGCGAACATACCCTAAAACGCAATACCGAAGATTTAGCCGACATTGCTTTAAAACAACGGGTATTAAATAATATGTCGGAGCTTGATTTAAGCTGCGATTTATTTAACGAAAAACTCAATTTACCGCTTATTTTAGCACCCGTTGGCTTAACGGGTATGTACGCACGCCGCGGTGAAGTACAAGCCGCTAAAGCGGCCGACAACAAAGGTATTCCTTTTACTATGTCGACCGTATCTGTTTGCCCAATTGAAGAAGTCGCGCCCGCAATTGATCGCCCAATGTGGTTTCAGTTGTATGTATTAAAAGATCGCGGTTTTATGAAAAACGTACTTGAACGTGCCAAAGCCGCAGGCGTAAAAACCTTAGTTTTTACTGTTGATATGCCAGTTCCAGGTGCACGTTATCGCGATATGCATTCAGGTATGAGCGGCCCAAACGCCGCATTTAGACGTGTTTTACAAGCAATGACACATCCGCAATGGGCACTTGATGTGGGTTTATTAGGTAAGCCACATGACCTAGGTAATATTTCAACTTATCGCGGTAATCCAACCAAATTAAATGATTACATTGGTTGGTTAGGCGATAATTTTGACCCCTCTATTTCTTGGAAAGACTTAGAGTGGATCCGTGATTTTTGGGACGGCCCTATGATCATTAAAGGCATTTTAGATGCCGATGATGCTAAAGATGCGGTTAGTTTTGGCGCGGACGGTATTGTGGTTTCTAACCATGGGGGCCGACAATTAGATGGCGTTTTATCATCAGCAAAAGCACTACCTATGATTGCCGATGCCGTAAAAGGCGATATTAAAATATTGGTCGATTCCGGTATTAGAACCGGTTTAGACGTCGCCAGAATGTTAGCACTCGGCGCAGATTGTACTATGTTAGGTCGCTCATTTATTTATGCCTTAGCGGCAAAAGGTCAGGCAGGCGTTGAAAACCTAATTGATTTATATGAAAAAGAATTACGAGTTGCGATGACACTGACAGGTGCAAAAAAGATTACTGATTTAAACGCTGATTCGCTCATTAAATTGAAGTAACTGTTTACATTAAAGTAATTTTTAAATAGGTGCGCTATCCATCTTAAAATAGCGCATTTTTTTACTACCTAAATCATACCGTGAAATGAGCAAAAGCTAATTTATAACATTTAACGTTTCTAATTTTTCCTCAAGCTTAGTTACTTTATTCATTGATATTATAGAAAATACAAAGCCGGATATCCCAAGCGACATACCTATTATTCCAAACACAAACCCTAAATTTCCCATTGTATAGCACCTTTTATTTTCATCATCTTGTTGTAGGCAATTACGACCTAACAATTGAAATGATAGACGAAGTAGATTGTTTTGCTGAACAGTTAAAAATCGAAAACTTAAAAAATGCCAACAAGAAGCTCCAATCTGTTATATTGTTTGATCCAACACAAATAAAAACAACGTTATATTATAAACCACAAATTATTCGTTTACGGCCATTGCCAAAAACACTAAGGATCATTACACACTATGTCAGGTGCTGCTCTAGTAATAAACTTTGTATCACCCATTAAAAAATTAAATCTTAAGATGATGCTTTTGAATAAACGCATAAGATTATTTGAAATAATCAGACTGAAGATTTATTCAGTCTGATTAAATATATTAGGGATTAAAAACTGAGCTTTTGCGACAGGCTATTCGAGCACGTCGCTTGCCTAATTTTGGTCCCGTTAGCGGTTCCATTAATACCCCCAACTAAATCTAAACACTTCTCACTATGTTTATTTTTAAGTTGGAAAAATCCAGCGCCTAAATCAATTAACTCAAAGCTTTGGTTATCGTTGCTAGTGCTACATGCCCATTGAGTAACAATTGCGCCATCTGCTGTTGAATTTGTTTTGTCTATACATTTACCACTTACCTGATTACGCAACCCCCAGTATCCACCAGCACGACTTTCAAACAAAAACAACTGATTACCACTGCCATAACAACCCCATTGCTGTTGCTGATTGCCATCGTTTAAATCACCTGCAGTATTGTCTAAACATTTACCGCTACTATTAAATGTAACTGTTGTATAAGTTGATGGTGGTTGAATGCCTGCACTCCCTACTTCGGAGTCGTTATTAACTTGCAATACAACAGAAGCTATACGGCCACCGGCATCGGGAAATGTTATATTAACTGTGTTATTAGCCTGCAATAAACTGTTATCAACAGGTACCTCTATCACACCAAAAAATTCATCTCTTGAACTTTGGCTGCCACCAGCCCAGTTTAAATTAATTTGAACTGGGCTACCATTTACAGTAACGGTTGGCTGAAAAGATTTACCATGAACACGGCCCATACTTAAACGCAAAACAGATTGGCCAGCCGCTACATTAACCCCGTTAAAGGTAAAACTGTTGCTTTGGTTAGCATTAATCGCAACTAAATGTTGAGGCGCATAATAATGTGCCGTGTTGTAAGTATTATCAAAGGCGATGTTATTTGAAAAAGTAAGCTCAAATATTATGGTTTCCCCTGGCTCCATTGAATAGCTTGTTGGTAAACTCGCGCTTACGTCTTGGTATATTGGAGCAGCATTTTTACGTACAACTAAACGCTTTTTACGCACGTTAGTTATATTGCCAAGGCTGTTCGCAAAATCTAAATTAACTGTTTCCCAATAATCAGCTAAGGTATTTATTGCTACATAAGCTTTATTACCATCGACAAATGCATTTAGCTGTATATCCGGATTGTTTGATTCAACTTTTACCCGCTTGCCTTTCACGTTAGACCATAAACGATAAAAGTCTACCCGTTTGGTCCAAAAGAAATTAGTTGGCTCGCCATTTACTATGCTATTTGGATCTGGGCGTAAAACGGCAGCACCATATGGATTCCAGTTATTAGCCGCATTATAGTGCCAGGCAGCCTTACCTGTATTAAATGGAATAGAGGTTAACAAACGATCTTGACGATTTAATAGCTGCATTAACATTTTATTTTGTGACGCGAGAGACTGCGCCGAACGAATATCAGAATATGTATTACCATATCCTTCTTCAATACCACCGTATTCGCTTATGGTGACAGGTTTAACTGTGTCCCACTTAACATAACTGTATGTTTCTAATAAATCTAAAATCGATTCTAAATTACTCCCAGAGCGCTCATTGCTTGCTCCAGTTACATTTATTCCATCATAAGGGTGAACTGAAAACGAATCGATATAAGGCCCAGCTTCATCCATAAACATTTTCATTCGGCCGTTAAAATGCCCAAAATCCCATAGCTCCATTGATGGCCACGCACTGGAATATCCAATCACTTTTGTATCGATATTTTGTTGATCAAATTTTTGCCCTATTGCTTTAAATAGCTCGGTCATTTGAGTTCGAACGGCTGCTTGATCAGAGTTAAATTCGCCCGCATGAACAAAAGGTTCGTTAATCGGCTCGTAAAACTTAGGTCTTGTCTGATTATCAAAATAATGTTTGAAATAATTTGCCGCCCATTCAGCGCCTAAATTAGGATCTTCGTTAAAAACAAAAATTTTATTAGGATGCTCAGTCACTATCATATTTTTCGAATAATATGGATAACTAGCATGGTTTTTAATTGAGCTAATATTATTTGACCCTGCTGACTGCGCACTGGCAGCTGAAGGATAAGGCGCATCACCGCTATGTACTGAAAACGGACTCCAAAATTGACGACCAAATCCAACGTTTAAATCGTTTACTAAATAGTTTAATTCAGCTTGAGTGACTTTGTTTTCTAAAGGCGTCATATGAATATTAAAATACTTACCTCTGTCTAAATCTGATATTCCTCCAATAAATTTTTGTGTTTTTAAATCAATTGTTGCTTGTGTGGCTGCATAAGCAAGCTGGCTTGCCAATAATGACATTGCTATTGTGATACCTAGTTTTACATGTGTACGCGCTAAGGTTGTCTTCATTGAATACCTCTTTATTGTAGTTACCGTCTTTAATTTATATTTAAATCAAAAAAATCACATACAATATAAGCATTAAAAGTAATCAGTTGCAATGCTTTTGTTAATTAAATGTTTTTTATGTGTGATATATTTAAAACTAATTAGCCTTTTTACAATCTAAACTCAGAAGGCTAAAATGCTTACTTAACGCGAATAATTTATGTTAACCCATTATATAATAAGTAATATTTATAATTTACGCAGATTGAAAGATTCGGTAGTGTCTAAAATTAAAAAGTATTTTTATTGGCGAGAAATGAAAATTTTGGTGCTATAATTAGTGTCTTATTTACTGATCATTTAATATCCTCAATTGATCTCTTGGTGACTACAATACGACTAATTAATTGCACTTAAATAAAAAACTTTACCTCGAAATAGATGAGGGCGAACGAGTTAACTCGTCGGCTATTTCTTTTTGATTCATTCCTGCTTTCTTTAAAGCGTAAATCTGATATCGTTCTTCTTGTGTCAGCTGTTTATAGTTCATTAAAGCAATTTCCTTTGGCGAGAAAATGGCCGAATTATAACAGCTGGCCACTTAATCTAAGAAATTGCACTTATTATCCTAATTTAGGACACCTCAACGATTCATTAATGAAAAGGTAAATTTACATGTGTATACTAAATGCAAACAAAATAGCCATAGTGGTTATGTTATTCACTGTAAGGTAAGGTTTAAGCAATGAAAATTTTATTAACAATGATGTTATTTTTAATAACGACCAGTGCGTTTTCGGCTGGTTGGAACTACAAAAATAATCGAATAGCAATCAGCGCTGATGGGAATAATCAACCAGACGAGCTCCATTTTTGGCCACGAGCAGACCCAGATGATTGGGGGGCTACACCTGTTTCATTAGCAATAATCGCTAAGCTGAGAATGCACAACAAATTAGTGCACTATTCATATAACAATTTTATGAATTCAGATGAACATACCAGTGCCATAAACGAAATGGATATTGGCGTACAAGGTGCGATCGAACAGTGGAATTTTAATCCAGATAAATTTTTTGATGTTAGTGCAGATTATCAAAATGCATTAGCTCATTTAGCATCTGTTATTTCGGTTTCCACTAAAGACGACCCTTTATATTTTGTTCATATGGGCCCTGCAGAATTCTTTTATCGCGCTGTTCAAAAGGTTATTGCTCAAGGAAACTCTGACAGTCTGTCTCATGTTTACGTTCTTTCTCACAGTGGTTACAACGATAATCATTTACGCCGAGGCGATCCTAAATTTGATAAAAAACCAGTCCCTGCCAGCGAAAAACACCATACATTAAAAGAAGCAATTTCGCTGAGCGATAACCGTATTAACTACCGAAAAATTAAAGACCAAAATGCTGAGTGGGATGTCAATTTATTGTGGAACTCGAAACAAGATTGGTCTGTATGGAAATGGATGAAAGATCACAAAGATCCAAGTGTTGCTTGGATCTACCAACGAATGAAGCGTCATCCAGATAATAAAGCCGATTTTTCAGATGCAGGCATGGTTTACTATTTGTTGTTGGGAGATGAAAATGGCAGCCCGCAAAAATTGAAGCAATTCATCGGTGAAGGGATTATGCAAAAATAAATCGCAAAAACCTATGCCAAAATAGCCTCAGTTGGCGTTATCTTAATGTCGATGATTAAACACGTTAAAACACCTGAGATATCATTAAAGCCTAGTATCATCTATCTTAAAATAAGTTGAAAGTTTATCTTTAGAGGTGGTTTTAAGAGACCGCTTTAAAAAAACTGTTTTAAAAAGGCAATGTGAGAGATTATGATTTAAAAATCTCTCACACTTTTTTGTCCAAAACATCCAGTGATCATCATGCTCATACCAAAACTTTATTTTTACTACCTAATTCATACCGCGTAAAAAAGAATACTAGCTGCGCTATATTTATCTTTGCTTTATTGTTGAGTATGCTAATCATATCAGCAACCAACTTTTTAAATTTAAGTGAATTATTTAGCTCATTTGTTTTTAGCGCAACCAACGGCGGATTCCCACTATGGCAATCTATTGGGTGATTTTCGTCGTGGGGTTGATATTAACACGTTACCAAACACAGTATTAAGTGGTTTAAAAAATCATCATCTGGTTGATAAATTTACCGACCAACATGCTTTAGTTAAACAAGCTAAACTTGTTTTTTCAGCAGAAAAACAAAGGTTTTCAGGGATCGCTATTGATGTGTTATTTGATTACTTTTTAATAAAGCATTGGCAGCAATTTTCGACACACGATTTTGCAACCTTTAAGCAGCAAAGTTACGATTTATTACAAAAGCGTCAATCCGTTATGCCAGCCAGAATGAAGTTGGTTACCTGCAAAATAATTGAGCAAGATTGGTTCGCATCTTACGCTCATTTTGCCTCGATTGGCACAGCGCTTGATAATATCAGCCGACGGATTCGATTTAACAATCAATTTAGTGGCAGCATTAAAGATATAGAAAACCATTATGATGAATTAGAAAGTATTTTTTTGATGTTTTTCCCTGAGTTAATGGCACATGTGACTCAAGCCAATTTTGAAGGCAACTTAGATGCTAATAAGCAATAAAGTGTCATTCTAATTTCTTTTGTAGATTTAATTTAATTGTTGTATTTTCAGCAACACCAAAAATCAAACCAAAGTTTCCCTATAAAAATATCATACTGACAAGCTTAATAGTGCCATGAGCGGAAGTTTAAAGTTGCTGACTTGAAAGTCTGCAAAGCTGCTTAACCAGACCTACTACTGTAGATTAATTTTGCTTCTCACGAGGTAAAAATATACCTTTAATGCAATCAGGATTTATGATGGCTAATTGGATATGATTTTCAGAATAAAACCTTGCGCCCTCATAAAGTGGGTTTCCTTCAATAAACGCAGCTCTTACAGAGTCGAAAGGTTCTCCAGCATCTTCAGCTAATGCACATGCATATCTTATTACAGCACAGTCAAGCTCGCGAGCTTTAAAATCAAAATCATTGGAGCTAAACCTTTTATTTATCGGGATCTCAATTCCTTCCGCTTCGAGATCTTGCTTTAATTGTGTGTATGCAACTTTAAGAAAATCATTATATTTTTGGTCTAGTAAATCTAAACAATTGCCTAGCTCAATAACGGCACCCAAAACGAATGGTTTTTCGATCGAGCTATTTTTGCGTTTGCTGTCCTGGATTGCATACTGCTTAGCGCGCTCTAGATTATTCTCCCAAAAATAAACGCCACTACCAAGCCAATCATATTTGTTAGTACTGTGACGAAAATTGTCTTCTTGTAAGAGTATATTAAGGGCAGTATTTTTGTCTAAGCCATGAAAGCCATAAACAATAGCAGGTTTAGATGAGTACATTATTTATTTGTATTTTCAGTCGCCTTAACGTTTGAGCTGCTAAAAAAACGTGGGTCAATTTTACCTTGCGAGTTTAATACATGCGCTTTTTTTAATAGCTCAACGCGTTGTGTATGATCACGGTTCTTGCCTGCGTTTTGAACACGAGCTGTTAATTCTGCAATAGTCATATACCCTCCTAAATTTAAGGTTAATTATCCGCCTATCTTTTTAATATTGCAAATATTGATAAACATCCCTTGCTTAAATTAGCTCTGTAACACTTAAGTTACGGAATGTAAGATTATCGAAAATCAATCACTTTTAAATACCGAAATCCGGCTGGCTTTACAAAACTAAGTAGCTGGTATAAATTTGATCAAACTCATAAGACAGGCACACCTAAAAACATTTTTGTCGGATAGGCGACACCTGTTGCCAAGTGCCGCCCTCCTAAGAACCGTACGTGCAACTTTCACTGCATACGGCTCAAGCCTTCACGAAGGCACCCGTTGGGACCCAGCAATTTATAAAGCAGCGAGAGTAAGTTCATGCCAAGAGTTACGACATTGCCTCTTTGTCTTCCTCTTTGCCAAGTATTCTTGGTATTGAGGCTCAAAAGGCGTAGCGGCACCCCTGATTTTCACATGTCTCTCTATTGGCACCTTAGCTATTTGAAATAGATTGAACTGACAATCAATATTCATGTTCTTCTGCCAACCGTGAAATTGCCATTGGCCTTGACGGTTGATGAAGTACTTCATGGCGATCCAAGTTTTTGACTTTGTTGGATGACGCCTTTTCGCCCAATGCCATAACGCTAGGAATAGTTTGTGACCTACATATCCGAATATCTGTTTAGCAACGCAGTGTCGATAGTAATTCGACCACCCCCTGCGTTTCGGATTTATCAACTTGATTAGATCGTTAACGGGGGTGGTTGCGTGCTTTTTGATGAGTTCGCGCAAGTTACTCAAGAACATCAACGTGTTGGACTTACTCGGTTTAATGAGCAGTTTTCCTTTGTACTTTCTATGGTTAAAACCTAGGAAGTCAAAACCACGGCTGATATGAGTAATGTGCGTTTTCTCTTCGGAGAGAGTTAATCCTCTTCCTGCTAAGAAGTCAGCAATCAACGGTTTGATATCGCTCACCAGCACGTCCTTTGAAGTGCAAGTGACGACGAAATCATCGGCGTATCCAATAAAGTTGGCTCTCACCCCATTTTTAAGTGCGGTGGACTTTATGCGTTTCTCAAGCCTTGCAAGAGTAATTAGCATCAAGGTTGGAGATATGACTCCGCCTTGTGGTGTTCCCTCGTCAGTGCGATAGAACAACCCTTTATCCATAAAGCCAGACTTTAACCATTGTTCCAACATTCGTTTATCTACAGCTATGTTATTCATAAGCCATTGATGCCCAATCTTGTCGAAACAGGCTTTGATGTCTCCCTCAAGAACCCATTGTGCGGATTGCTTTTTACTCAAACAGAGAAAACACTGAGCAATAGCATCAGCAGTACTTCTGTTGCGCCGAAAGCCGTAACTATTTGGGTCGGCAAGTGTTTCTGACACAGGCTCTAGTGCGAGAAGATGAAGCGCTTGCAGCGCTCTATCGACCATGCACGGGATACCCAGAGGTCTGAGCTTGCCGTTTTTCTTAGGGATGTAGATACGCTTGAGCGGTTTGGCTTGATAAGCTTTTCTGCTCAATTGATTGACTGCTTTCATGCGGCGCGTATCCGTATTCCAGATGACGCCGTCTATTCCGGGCGTTTTACTGCCTTTGTTTTGTGATGCTCGCTTAACAGCAAGAAGTTTTGCTGAATGCGAGTGAGTCAGTATCCACTGCAACGCTTTCGCTTTGCCGTGTTTACCTTCTCTTATTGCTTTTGCAATACGCATCTGAAGCTTTAAAACGTGTGACTCAACAGTTTTCCAATTTATGGATTGCCATTGAGCACTGTCAGGAGAGGCACTAATCTCTTTTGAAATCATCATTTGCGTTTCTCCTTGAATAAAGTTCTTCAAATTCTCTTGCAACGGAAGACCAGTCGGAAGTCAGCTCACTTTCGTGCCAGACAGACGTCTGTATCTGCATCATTATAATCCAGCCTTTGCTTTTTCCAACATCCTCTACTTGCATCACTATCGGCCATATAAGCTTTCCCAGAGGGAGTGATACAGGCTTACCGTGTTCCGTATGTTGCGCAATGTCAGGTTAGATGCCCGCTATAGTGCGGAGAGTTCAGTGATCACGAAAGAGCATGGGGCAATCTCTTTCCGACTCTCGTGCCTTTTGGCTACAGCGTATTAACCACTTCCGCTGTTTCGTCATATAACACACCTTACACGGATTCACTTATGTTCATCATACTGACTGCCTAGCACTCACCCGATTTGTGGTTATCAGGAGGATCGTCCTCTCACGATTTAGATCCCGATTGGCGCATACCAACCTTCGTTACATTGTCAGAGCCGCTACTTTATTCAGGCTCCTATTCACTCATTAAGCGGTGAACAGCGCTTCATACGACTTCACGTCGCACGCCCCAAAAAGAGTTTAGTCGAGCGTCGAAAATGAGCGAAAAGCGGTTATTCAATATGCTGATATTGAACATCCGCTGTTACGATAGATGCGGCCATTTGGTCTCGGTAGATTGATTTACTGCTTCGTGCTTTTAGAAGACCGCGGCATAGTGAGCATTGACGTTAAAATATATAAATGAACCCAATGCCTACTTCGGTCTCGTAGTTACTACGAGCAATTGGGCTTTCTCGAACGTCACTACTGTAGTATTCGAAAAGTGCTTCACCGTAAATCTGCCAATTATCATTAATGTAATGTCGGAAGCTATAATCTATACCAATTGAGCGTAACCCACCACTCACTGACGTGGCAGGTAATCTAGAGGTTTCCGCTTGCATTGCGTCTATGCCGAAACCGTTGTTGGCGTATTCGCTATCATGAAAAACTGCTACTACATTTACTTCATGGCCGGTGCCATCGATTTGGTCTCCAAAACGGCGGCCCACACCAAATAATCCTAGATTTCCATCACCACCCGTCACTACACGACCAACCAACCAATAGCGCCAATCGGAAGTGAATGCACGACGCGCTTGAAGCACTAATTCAAAGCCCTCGTCTTGCTCGCCTAGCCCATCAAGATGACCATCGTCAGAGTCACCTTCTTCTCGGCCTTCCTCAAAGCCCAGTAAAGCCTCTAGCAGCCAGTTGTCATCACGAAGACCGCGCCAACCAAATGCCTCTCCGGCAAAGTAGAAAATATTGTCACCACTTCGCCACTGAACGGCACCAGCCGGTTGAAGTTCCAATCCGAATTCATCTGATCCTTCGTATGCAGTTTCATATTCAACACCTAGACCTAGTCCGAAGGCCCAACCATCTTCCCCTTTCGTGAAATCGTCAAGCGAGGGTAAAGGAGCCAAGGCTGCATTATTGTCCTGTGCCCATGCTGATTGAAAAGTCAGACAGTAAACACAGAATATTGATAAAATAACCTTTTTCATGTCAAAGTAACTCCAGATTGTTCTAATTAATTGTAAGTTTACGATGATGTGCCACATTTTACAGCCTAATATGCTTTTGTGGATCACACAACGGTTAATTACTCTTTTTGCATCATAACCTCGGACATTTGCCTATTTGAATAGTTAATGCAAATCAGTGTTTTAACCTTAATATAAGTATATATGTTAGGTTCGCGATGAATATTAAAAATGTAGAAGCTGTCAATTTCATGTATGAATGGCGATTGATTGTTCGACCATGTTCATCAGCAGTTAATAAAAAAAATAACCATTCATACAAAAATTCACTTTCTCGTTTCGTGTTCATTGTATAAATACTTGCTAAACGATTTTGGGAGCATAATAAATGTTAGTGAGCGACACAGTCTTAGGGAGGGCACCGTTAAAGAGTGGTTTTGCCCTAACGGCATTAGGCCTCACCATATTGTTTACTTTAATGGAGCCTGAATCTTCTGATGGCCTAGACTTTTTTCAACGACTACTATTTTGGTTCCTACAAATTACGGCAGCATTACTTGGGTTGATGTTTGCCAGCTACGTAACGACTAAGATGCCCCAAAAGCATTTCCCTTTATACTTTCTATTATTAGTTTCAGGATTGTTGGGAGCAGTGCTTGTTTCACCCATTTTTGCATCAATTGATTATTGGTTTCCAGGTTTAGAGGATGAACCAGACAGCCGGATCGATATGCTTGACCAACAAGGTCCTATTTATCGTGTAATATCAGAGTTTCTAGAGGTGACACCAGGCATAATTACGATCTGGTTTTTGATTAACATTCCTCTACTTCTCAATGTCACTTACAAACTTCCTACTGAGAAAAATAATCCGCCTCCACAAAATAATCCGCGTCAAACAGAAAACGAACTAGAGATAGAAAAGCTAAAGAAGTTAAGGACGGAATTCTATGACAGACTTCCGGTTGCGCTAGGCCTAGACATTATTTCAATTAGCTCCGAACTTCATTATGTCAATGTGAAAATGACGAAAGGTAATACATTGATTCTTGGCGCTCTAAACCAAATAGCTGAGGTACTTGATGATGAAGGTGTATTGATACATCGTTCTCATTGGGTGCATAAAAATCACGTTTTTAGAGTGCATATTTCAGGCAATAAAGCTTGGTGTGAGATGTCTAACGGGGCAAGGCTGCCTATCAGTAGAAGTAAGCGCAAGCTCGTAAAGTCATATTTTGGTAGAGGAAACTCATAAGACAGGCACACCTAAAAACATTAAGTTACAATAACTTAGATTCTAATGCTAGCTTTCTGACTATCCAAATTTGACAAATCATCTTCAACTGCCAAACTTAACTGTATATCCAACCACGCATGATTAAATAAACAGTTATTTAGAAACTCATAAGACAGGCACACCTAAAAACATTAAGTTACAATAACTTAGATTCTAATGCTAGCTTTCTGACTATCCAAATTTGACAAATCATCTTCAACTGCCAAACTTAACTGTATATCCAACCACGCATGATTAAATAAACAGTTATTTAGAAACTCATAAGACAGGCACACCTAAAAACATTAAGTTACAATAACTTAGATTCTAATGCTAGCTTTCTGACTATCCAAATTTGACAAATCATCTTCAACTGCCAAACTTAACTGTATATCCAACCACGCATGATTAAATAAACAGTTATTTAGAGTGTTGTTATGGCTAAACCCAGAAGCAGTTTAATTTCATTATCCGATACGCCTTATTATCACTGCATTGCCCGATGTGTACGCCGTGGTTATTTGTGTGGTTTTGATAAGTTAACGCAAAAAAACTTTGACCACCGTAAACTTTGGTTAATTGAACGCATTAAGTTTCTGGCCTCTGTGTTTTGTATTGATGTTGCCGCTTATGCCATTATGAGTAATCACTATCATTTGGTGTTACGGGTTAATACGGATAAAGCCAAATTATTAACCCAAGATGAAGTGTTAAAACGTTGGCATTGTGTTTGCCAGCCTAAACCCATTATTGCCCGTTATATCAAGGGTGAGGCTTTACCCAAAAGTCATCAATTTGTATTGGATGGGTGTGTCGCTGATTATCGGGAAAGACTGACCAGTATCAGTTGGTTTATGCGTTTTTTAAATGAGTTTATCGCGAGACAAGCAAACGTAGAAGATAATTGTAAAGGGCATTTTTGGGAAGGTCGGTTTAAGTCGCAAGCCTTATTAGATGAAGTTGCTGTATTAGCTTGTATGACTTATGTTGATTTAAACCCGATTCGTGCCAAAATGGCAGATACACCGGAAACCTCTGATTTTACCTCTATTCAGGAACGATTAGGGATAGTCCCTGTTATGGCTAGCACTGAGCAAGCAAAACAAACTGTAAATTCAAAACAATCCAATTCAAAAGCAACCCATCCGTTAAATCCAGTTCGTAACGCTGAGTTATTACCCTTTGTTAAATCAAATCAAGAACTAGCACCTAATTTTAAACGGGATGCCAGTCATATTCCATTTTCGTTAATTGATTATGTCGAATTAGTCGATTGGACTGGCCATCAAATCCGCCAAGATAAACGTGGATTTATTCAATCTAATATCCCTTCCATTGTCCAACGATTAGGTTTAACAGATGAATCTTGGCTTGAATTTGCCAGTACTATTGAAACAAATTTTAGCCATTCCATTGGTCAAGCGGTTCAATTACAACACTATGCTAAAGCCCATCAACTCAAACGCGTAAAAGGCATCACTAAAACAAAGCCGAGGCTGCAAACCTAAATTCAAATGAAGTCCAAAGCCTTTATTTTAACGTGCAATCTAATTGCCGACATGCTTGTGTCTAAAATTGACCAACAATACTAAAATCTATTCCAATACGGCTGAATTTCACCCGTCAGCAGCTAACTGATACAAGATACAAGACACATCCGTTAAATCACTACCAAGTTTAAAAATTTCATGAATAAAAACCAACGAACCCAAAGACAACAAATCACTAAGCAACTGTTTTTATGATTGTTTATAGATGGCTGGCTTTGGAGTTAGTTGACAGGGATTGTTTATAGATGGCTGGCTTTGGAGTTAGCTTTGGAATTAGCTTGCCAAAACATTTAAAAACGCCAAGCAGGTAGGCGCTTATATTGGATTGATTCCTAAATTTCATGAACCAGGCAGGCTCAAAGGCCGGATCTCCTTAAGTAAAACGAACCAGTCCGATTACGAGAAAAATTGTATATGGCAGCCATAGTTGCTGGGCGGTACAACTTGAGTGTCAAGCAACAAAAAGAAAGTTTATTAAAGCTAGGTGAAACTCAAACGCAAGCAATAGGCGCAAATATGCGAAAGCTGATGCAGATTTGTTTTGGTGTTGTATAAAATCAAACTGAATACCAGCTTCAAGTAGCTTAAATTGATACTTGAAGCTGGTTGTGAGACATGGTATCTACGCAGGCTGCTAAATACTTTTTATTACGGTGCTGTAAACTGATTTAAATATTCGGCCCAATCATTTATATTGCTGATGTCGCCTTGTTTCCCCCAGCCATAACCTGACCAATATTTAACTCGGCCATTTTGGTCTGTCTGTGTTATTAACATGGCGTTGCCTGCGTCTTTTTGACCTTTGCTTAGCTGATTGATTACTTGATTAATAGGATAATTTGGCGCTAATAAAACGCCGGTTCCTAAATAAGCCCCTTCTAAATTTTCACTCGCGGCAAGCCAACCTGCTTTAACATTATAAGTCACTGCGGCTTTTTCATCATGAGTGGTTAACCCAATCGCGACCGGTAAATTAGCGGCGACTTTATCATTAACAAAAAACTGAGATTGAACCTGATATAAACGCTTGCCCAGTTCAATTGTTATTTGTTTTTCTTCTCGATACTGAGTTGAGTTTATCGTTTTGTTGTAGCTTAAAACAAACACGGTTTTTTCTTGGGTTTGGGTTAATATTTTCCAGCTAGTGTAAGTTTCCAGCTGCTCCAATGTTTGATTTAGCCAAATCCCTGTACTGCCGCATCCCATTGAACGACCCACATGATAATTATCTAGCCCCTCCCCATTATCTTTGTGATATGAGACCCCATTTTGGGCACGCTCATACCAAAGGTCAATCACCGGATAATCCACCCGTTTTAACCAACAGTCTGTACCTGCATTTTCTGCTGAAGGTCTCAGGGCAGGGCCATAAGCTCTAAACGCAATTAAATCGTTTTCCCAGGCAAAATCGTCTTTACGCTCAGGCACAAAACGCGCAAAAGTGCTCGCTTTATTTAACTTTTCAGCGTTTAGTTCAGTTTGTTGTTTATCTGGACTCGCACAGCCTATTGCACTCATGCCCGCTAAAACTAAAATCGTTTTAGCGAAGTTTTTATGACTTATTTTCCATGTTCTTTGCCATATTAGTTTCATTCTGACACCTTTATTTTACTAACGAATAAATGATCAATTTAAGTTAACCAGTAACAGCCAATACCTAATGAGATAGCGCCACTAAAGGTTTGCAAAACTTTGCTAAAACCAAGGTGTATGTGAGCTAGTTTACGCTGGCACAAGCCTAAGCCTAAACCAAACGCTAACATGCCTACCAGACAGCCTAATGTGAAAATTGCAACGTAAGCCAACCCTGTATTCATTCTTTGACCTGATATCCCTGGTAATATAGCTAACATGGGCGCACTACCCGCAAGTCCATGTAATATGCCTACCAATAAAGGTTTATGCTTTTGCCAAAGGTTATGTTTGCTGATTTGTTGGTGAGCCTCAATTTCATCTCGCTTTACAAAATGAAAGTGCGCTAAATTGCCATGTTTGTGCCAAAGCAATTGCAACTTTGAAACATAAATTTTAAACAATAATTGTGCGCCCAGTAAAATCAATAAAATACCCACGGTTTTTTCAGCATACAAAGACCAAGTTTGCGGAAAAGCCCAGTCAAAATAAATAAAAGCTATGGTCACCAATAAAATAATACCACCGTGGCCGCCGCCCCATAACATTGAGTATTGAGCAATACGTTTTAACCGATTTTCACAGCTCACAATCGTTGACATCGCAATAACATGATCAGCATCTAATGCATGTAGCAAGCCCATGCCTAAAGCCAATAATAAAATACTTAAATTTGCGATATCCATTACTGGCTCCACTGTTTGCACATGTGGGCTAATTTAATGGCCGCACAAGCTGCGCCAAAGCCGTTATCTATGTTGACTGTGGTAATACCGGGTGCGCAACTGGCCAACGCGCTTTCTAACGCGGTTTTTCCACCCTTAGAAACCCCATATCCAACTGAGGTGGGTACAGCGATAACAGGCGCATGAGTTAAGCCAGTCAGCACACTAAACAAAGCACCTTCCATGCCTGCGCACGCTATTAATACCGGAAATTGACGAATATTATCTATTTTATTTAATAAACGATGAATACCTGCCACACCCACATCACAAATCATTTCAGAGTGAATTTGATTAAACGACAAGGTTCGAGCAACTTCACTCGCCACAGCAATATCAGAAGTACCAGCGGTAATAATGCCCACTTTAAAATTAGCAAAAAAGGGGGAAACATCGGCCAAATGAGCCGATTTAGACTGTAATATCGCCGTTTTTGAAATAGCACAATAATCCAGTTTTTGCTGAATGTCAGCGTCAAGCAGCTGGAATTGTTCGGCCGATAAACGCGTCAATAATACGTTCGCTTGGTTTTGAATGTGCTGGTTTAAAATAAGCTGAATTTGCTCAACTGATTTACTTTCACAATAAACGGCTTCGCCTATATTGGTTCTTTGATGGCGATCATAATCCCATTCATACTGCTGCATAAAATTTATCTTCTGTTAAAAATGCGGAGCCTTTTTGGTACAAACGAACGCCCGCAAACAAATAATCATTCGACTGACAAATTTGTTTAATTAATTGGCTAAGCTGACTTAATATTTGCTGAGGTGGCAATTCACTTAATTCAACATACACCCCTGAGTGAGTCATTCGGGTTCGTACATCGGCTATATTCGGTAAAAATTGACGAACTTGGGTTTCACAATGATCAATAAAACTTAAGTCTTCAGCCACTATATTAAGGCCAGTTTCAACTCGGCTAGCTAAGCAAGGTTGGGCTGGTAATCGTTCTAAATCTTTAATATTTAAATGCTCAGCCAGTGCATAAATATCACTTTTTTTAAGCTGGGCATCAACATAAGGATGAACAACTTTATTTTCGGTCGCGGCTTTTAATCCTGGTCGATAATCAGAGAGATCATCCATATTAGTCCCAGACGCTATCGCACCGACCGATACACTCGCCACCCGGCTGTATAAATTACTTTTGCAAAAATAACAGCGGTTAGCTGGGTTTTTTAAATAATCAGGATCTGAAAATTCATTGGCATCAATGATTTTTAGTGGCCAGTTCTGTTCACGAGCAAAGCGCTCAACGCGCTCAAAAGCCGCTTTAGGTACCGCCGGTGATGCCGCATGTACAGCCAACACTTTGGCGCTAGAATAAGCATGCGCAACATAGCATAACAGCATGCTGTCAATACCGCCGCTAATTGCAATGCTTAAATTTTGATATTGATTAAGCTGTGCAATTAATTGATCTAACTTTTGCAATATGCTCATAAGGCTTACCCTTTGTTACTTTAATTTAGCACTTAGTTTAACATTAGCGGCCAGATCTAACATGCGCAGGCGCCAACACTTACTTTTTAAATGCCACAGCCCGTAAAATATTAGGACAACCTGCAAACCGCTTTTGTCCTCCGCCATACCCTGTTTTTAACATGCGCCCAGCTGCACAGGCCGGTTGAGCATGTGGGTCAATTAATTCAGCTAAAATAGCTGCACCGGTTGGGGTAATTCGCTCGCCTAAAATGCCGTCACTAAAAAAGCTAAAGCCCACTAAAATTTCAGCCGTTGCTGGCGCAGGTACAGGAATTAACCCATGAGCACTTTGAATCACCCCACCCCCATAAGGTAGTTTTGATACACTCCAACTAACCTCTTTAAGCTCAGAGATAATGGTCGCAGCACCCACTACGTCCATTAATGAGTCCCAGTCGGCCAGTTCATGAAAATGCACTTCGTCTAAACTGAGTTGATGAATTTTTGATTCAGCAATGGCTAGGCGTTTTAAAATACTGGCGGCAATTTGCTTAATGGGCTCGGCTAATGTACTTGAATCAATCCGGTTTTTCAGTGCCTTATAGGTTGTATGCTGATGCGAATGGCTTAAATCTGCATCTTTACTTATGATTGCAGAAACCGAAGGTTTTATCTCGCCAGCGCTTTGCTTTAATTCAATTGACATGGATTTGATAGGTTTAAGCAACTTTATTTTTTGCAGCTGATTTTGTGACTGGCTAGCTTGCAAATTAGCAGGCTCTGTTAATTTAAAGCGCTTAACGCCAATGCCTGCATTGGTTTCAGCCCAAAACTTGCCTTCACCTATTTGGGCCGGCAAAACCTGTTTAATGGCCGACTGTACTTTAGCTTCTAACACTGGAAAAGTATCGCACATACAGGCAATAAACATATCGCCCGCTATGCCACCAACCACATCTAAATGAATATGACTCAGCTCTGGAAAAAGCTCAGATTTAGCCACCGCAGGCGATTGTTTAAGATCAAGCGTTTGTGCCATTAATTTGTACCGTTAAAACCTGACTCAGTTGACCATAAACCCAATGCCGGATTACTGACATAAAATATTTCTTCACCATCAGGCATGGTATTCCAGCCATTTTGCAAGGTTTCAATCGGGTATTTTTTCACCATATCATCATAATGGCAGTATTGATAATTGACCGACTCTATTTCTGCCCGACTCACCCCATCACCCGGGCAATAGGTTATATTAAACCGATTATCCGATGTACCGTGAATTAAATGCGCAGCCGCCGATAAATTATTGGCTAGTTGCTTGTCTGCTTTTACGGCTTGTAGGGTTTCATCTGTGGTGCGGTAGCCATATTGGCGGATTAGCGCATCAATTTCCATGTCTTCACCAAATCGGTGTAAAGCCGGCGCTAAAATAATGAGCTCACCTGCATCAGCCATAGCCATACGAGTACGATAAATGGCTTTGTTGCCAAGCCATGTGGTTTTAAACTCAGATGGCTCTAAATACACAATCGCTTTTTTTATCGGTTTAGCTAATAAAGATAAGTTGAGCTTTTGACTGAGTTTGCAGGCTTCAACATAGGTCTCTTCTTCAGCACCACAAAATACCCCTTGCAGCGCCAGTTTATTCTCTTTTTTACCCAGTACAGTTAAAATAAATTCGATGGGTAAATGACTTAAATATTGATCATAACCTTCATTGAGCGCTTTACGCACTGGGGTGCTGGTGCGGCCCATAATGCGTTCCATGCCATACACGGCGCCTAAAAAATGTGATTTATGTATGGTGTCTGAGCCGCCCGTGCCGACTAAAATATTTTTAGTGTAATTAGCCATACCAATCACTTCGTGCGGCACAATTTGCCCAACTGAAACAATTAAATCCCAATTGCCTTCATCAACTAGTTTATTGACTGCAACATCCATGCTGTAATCCAATTTACCTTCAGATAACTCATTAATTCTAGCTGAGCTAACTTCGCCTAATTTTTTAACATCTGTACGCCATTTATGCGGAATAAAAAGCGACTTAGGGATTTTTTTACCAAACATGACGTCAATTTCAGCATCGCTCATTGGATCGTGTGTGCCTAACGCGGGCAAAAAATAAATCTCGGCCTGATCTTTTAACTTTTCATATAAATAAGCAGAAATAAAACCTGCCTTAGAGTAAAAACGGGTGATATCCGGCGGTAAAATTAATATACGCTTTGCATTTGCCGCTTTTTGTTTAATAAACTCATCAAGCAACACAGTAAGTTGTTGATCTGAAATGCCATTAGTTGTATCAACCGTGTGAATAGGATAAGTCATTATTTTATACTCTTTAAAATTTGATTTACGATTTGCTCTGGCGTGAGTTCAATGGGTGCAATAATCGCATCCTCTGGCGCTTCCAACGTATTAAATTGGCTGTCTAGTAATGAAGCTGCCATAAAATGGCCTTGCCTCGCAGCTAATCTTTCACCTATTAAGGCTTTACTGCCCTTTAAATAAACAAATTTAACTTGTTCACCCAAAGTGGATTGCAAAATATCTCGATAGCTTTGTTTAAGTGCCGAACACGCCAACACAGCCCCGCCTTGCTGCTGCCAATTCAGCATATGCTGAGCCATTGCCTCTAACCAAGGTTTTCTGTCTTGATCATTTAATGCAATGCCACTAGACATTTTCTCAACATTGCTTTGAGGGTGAAAGTCGTCACCATCATAAAAAGCTAAATCCAATTTATCTGCTAATAACTGGCCAATTGACGATTTACCACAACCGCTCACACCCATCACTATATAAATCATAATATTTTCCATTTGTTTTAAGTGTTTAAGCTAACCCAAATAAGCCTGGTAAAAATTCACTAATCGCAGGTATATAAGTGACCAGCATTAATACAATAAACATGGCTATATACAGTGGGATTAACGGTTTAATAATTTTTTCAATACTGGTTTTAGCCACAGCGCAAGAAACAAATAACACAGAGCCAACCGGTGGAGAGCAAAGCCCAATGGATAGGTTTAACACTATCATAATACCAAAATGTAATGGCGACATACCCAAAGCTTCAGCAACCGGTAAAAAAATCGGGGTAAAAATTAATACCGCAGGGGTCATATCCATAAAAGCCCCCACAATTAGTAAAGTGATATTAATAATTAATAAGATAATAAAAGGGTTTTGGCTTAACGCTAATAAGGTATCGCTGATAGTTTGTGGAATATTTTCATACGATAATATCCATGACATCGCCGACGAAGCGCCAATTAGCAGCATAACAATGGCGGTGGTTTCTGCCGATTTTAATAAAATTTTAGGGAGTTGTGGCAAACTAACTTCACGATAAACCACAACCGATAAAATTAATGAATACACCACAGCAATAGCACCGGCTTCGGTTGCGGTAAATACACCCGAAATAATCCCGCCAATCACAATAAAAATTAATAATAAGCTAGGAACAGCCGCTATTATTTTTTCTAGAACCAATTTAAACGGTAATCTTGCTTCAACCGGATATCCTTTCATTTTGGCATAACCAGCACAAACCAACATCAGTGATAAAGCCACTAAAATGCCCGGTAAATAACCGGCCACAAATAAAGAGGCAATCGAAACCCCACCACTAGCAATCGCATAAATAATTAAAATATTACTCGGTGGAATCAACATGCCCGTGGTGGCTGCCGATGCGGTCAGCGCCGCACTAAAGTTTTTATCGTAACCCTTTTTTTCCATCTGCGGGATCATAAAGCTACCAATCGCACTGGTAGCCGCAACCGCTGAACCTGAAATAGCACCAAACAAGGTACAAGACAGCACATTTACTAGGGCTAAGCCGCCGGGTAACATACCAATGAGCGCCATCGCACATTCAATTAACCGTTTGGCGATCCCCCCTTGTCCCATAATTAATCCGGACAAAACAAAAAATGGAATTGCTAACAATGCAAAACTATTAATCCCGCCAGCTAACCTTTGGGCGATTGTGGTTGCCGCTGGCACAAAATCTATACTGATCAACATAGTGACAACCGTTGCCACCCCTATGCTAAATGAAATCGGCACATTTAATGCCAACAATACAAAAAATACCGCAATTAAAACTAAACCTGAATATTCCACAAAATTCCCCTTAGCACTCAGCTGTATTAATTGGCTGGGTTAAACGCATATAAATCTTTTCAATCGCAAACAATGAAATTAAGCCACCTGAAATAGGGACAGCTGAATAAATGTAACCCATTTTAATCTCTAACGAGGCTGATATTTGGCTAGGGTCCATGGTTAATGCAACCAGTGAAATACCACCTAACACCATGACATAAGCGGCAAAAAACAACACTGTTAAATTTGAAAATAGGTCAGCTGCACGTTTATTTACTGGTTTCATCCGGTTAGTTAAAATATCTAACCCTAGGTGTGAGCCCATGCGATAGGCATAAGCTGCGCCAAATAAACCAATCCATATTAATAAAAACCGAGCGAGTTCTTCGGTGACAGAGCTTGGAGATTGCAAAACATAGCGGGCAAAAACCTGCCAAGTCACACAAGCCACTATGGTCGTACTCAAAACAATCAACAAAAGCTGTAATAGTTTATCAATTAAATCTGTTAGCGTTTTCATCTTAATTACTCCGCAGCCAGTTGTTTAATGCTGTCAAGGTAAACCCCAATAGGTGTGCCCTTTAAGCTATCGTGCATGGGTTGAACCGCATCAATAAAAGGTTGTTTATCTGGATAGACAATTTCAACACCGGCGGCTTTTACGGCGCTCAGTGCTGATTCTTCAGATTCGCGCCATAGCTTTTTTTGTAATTCAACAGAGTCGGTTATTGCCGCATTGAGCCACATTTTTTGCTGCTCATTTAAGTTATCCATCACGTGTTTGCTTGCTAAAATCACATCCGGTACTGAGGTATGCTCATCTAAGGTATAGTTTTTAGCAATTTCATAATGCCGTGATAAATAAAATGAAGGCGGGTTATTTTCAGCCCCATCAACCACGCCTTGCTGCAAAGCTGCATATAACTCACCAAATGAAATAGGGGTCGCCGAGCCACCAAACGCTTTAACCATATTAACCGCGGTTCTGCTTTCCATCACTCGTATTTTTTTACCTGTTAGATCATTTGGCTTTTTAACGGATTTATTGGTTAAATAAAAACTGCGACTGCCTGCATCGTAATACCCTAACCCCACTAAGTGGGCTTTTTCAGCTTCTTTTAATAAGGCTTTACCGACTTCGCCCTGTAAAACACGCCAACGATGCGCTCGGTCAATAAAAACATATGGAATACCATATACTTTCATTTCAGGCACAAAACCTTCAATGGTGGCAGCCGACACTTTGGTGAGCGCTAACGAGCCTATTTGTAATAATTCAACCATTTCTCGTTCGTTACCAAGCTGTGCATTGGGATAAATTTTAAGTGCCATTGTGCCGCCTGAGTATTGTTCTAACTGTTTACCCAAATGCACCATGGCTTTATGCACACTATGATCCAAATCTAGAGTATGGCCAATTCTTAATACCGTTTTATCATTCAAATCTGAACAACTGGTCAGCCATAAGCAAGTGCTTACCATGCTAAACAAGAGAATAATAGACTTAATCATGTAACGCCTCCAAAGCATAGAATCAATTAACTAGGCTGTTTGCAAAGTGTTTTTATAACCGTTTTTTGCCAAGTTATACGTTAGATCTTTTGCCAGTTTGTAAGCATCTGCTTCTGACATTCTATGCTCTAAAACCATTTGAGCTAAAAAGCGACAATCAATTCGTCTGGCGACATCATGGCGGGCTGGTATTGATAAAAATGCCCGTGTATCATCGTTAAAACCAACTGTATTATAAAAACCAGCAGTTTCTGTCACTGAATGACGATACCTCAACATGCCTTCTGGGCTATCATGAAACCACCAAGCCGGACCTAGTTTTAAACATGGATAATGGCCTGCCAGTGGTGCTAATTCACGTGTATAGTTAGATTCATCTAGGGTAAATAAAATCACCCGTAAATTTGCTTCATTGCCATATTTAGACAGCATCGGCTGTAAATTTTTAACAAACTCAGCTTGCACCGGAATATCAGCCCCTTTATCTGCACCAAATGCTTTAAATAAAGGCTCATTGTGGTTACGGTAACTGCCCGGATGAATTTGCATCACCATGCCATCTTCAATACTCATGCCTGCGAGTTCAGTTAACATTTGCGCTCTAAACAGCTCAGCTTGCTCTGGGGTAAACTGGCCTTTGATCATTAAACTAAACAAGTTTTCACATTCAGATTTTGATAAATCTGCGGTTTTAGGCGTAGCATGACCATGATCCGTTGCCGTTGCGCCATGCTCTCTAAAAAATTCACGCCGGTTACGCAGTGCATTTAAGTAGCCTTGCCAGCTAAAAGTATCTTCTTTGGTCATCTCAGCAAGTTTTTCTAAAGAAGAAATAAACTTGGGTGATTCAGGGTTAGTCACATCATCCGGTCTAAAAGTGGTAATAACCGTATTTTCAATACACGTGCCTTTTAATTTAGCGTGGTGTTTTAAGTCATCAATTGCGCTTTCAGTCGTAGCTAATAATTCAATATTAAAGGTTTCTAATAACTTTCGCGGTTTAAAGGCATCAGTGGCTAAACACTGGTTAATATGATCATAAACAAAATCAGCATTTGCAGCAGATAAAGTTTCTTTCAAGCCAAATATTTCAATAAACACATAATCCATCCACATTCTAGATGGCGTACCAATAAACAAATGATAATTTTGTGCAAATACATGCCAAATTTTACGATAGTCAGTTTCAGTGGCACTACCATCAACTGTGGGTATGCCTAAGTCACGTAAAGAAATCCCTTGGCTGTAAAGCATTCTAAAAACATAGTGATCAGGGATAATTAATAATTCAGTTGCATTTTTAAAGGCTTGGTTATCTGCAAACCAGCTTGGATCGGTATGGCCATGAGGGCTAATAATAGGTAATTTAGCAATTGAGTGATATAACGCTTGGCTTAACTGGCGAGCCGCTGGGTCGGTACTAAAGAGCCGATCCGGGTGTAAGGGTGAGATTGAATTATCCATAAACATACCTTCTAATAAATTGGGTGACTCAGGCTTAATTTGCATTCATATTTATGATTCTGCGCAGCAAACAAGCTAGCATCTTATCTTTGATAGCCACTTGCCTTAATCATCATTCACAATAAAAAATTAATTTATATTACATGTTTGTTAGTTTATTAATAAAAGCAGCCTCAGTCAAGTGGCCTTACCAAAAGTAAAGAAGCCATTTTTTGACCATAATCTGCCATGCGGTAAATAGTACACGACCCGTTAAAATCATTAATAGTAACCTGAACTAGCATTAAAATGTAAAAAAAAGGTTTCAGTTTATACATTGACAGATGAATAACCAGTCGATATTATAAATTGGTAATGCCACATTACCTGATGAAAGATTTTTTGAGGAACCATAATGCTAAACATTTATCGCCTAATATGGCTAACTAAGTGCATTACTGCATATCAACTTCGACTATCTTTAACTGCTCCGATATTGCCTACAGGCTCTAATACTATTAAGCTTAAAAAATCCCTCCCTGTCAGTTTAAGCTTAATTCCGCTTTATTTTAGTGCCATATTTAAGTGCACAATCAAATCAGTTAATGCCTGTTTAACCTCAATTCATTCAAAGGTTAACGATAAAATGGTTTTACCATCAGGTGGCATTAAAAATAATAATTTAAGTATAGCACGCTATTCATTAGCTGATTCGTTAGCTGCTCTAACTCAGCCAATGAGTAAAATTTGGCTTAAACTCAATCATCACCTCTGTGCAACAACAAGCAGCATAAATTGCCTATCTGGCACTCAAAAAACCTTAATGTCTGCGCAACCTCTTTTTCAAAAACAACAATATAAAAAGACAACGCATTACCCTAATTTAGCAAGCCAGTTTAAACAAATCATGCAAGCGATAAACAGCACCAATAAATTATGATTTGCAACCTAGTTTCACCAACACAACCAATAGTGGCTCAGACCCCAGTCAAAAGCTGCGACCTTTTATGTTTATATTAATCACTTAAGGAACTACCATGCGTAATTTCGTTCACTTAAACAAGAAGCTTATTAATTTATTTTTAATTAGCTTTATTAGTTTACTTCAGGTTCAAGGAACCGCCCACGCAATGGCATTTAATTCAAATGCTCAAGGCGAAAGTTCAACCGTTTTAATTAACAATAGTTGGGGTTATTTAGAAAATGATGCCAACACGCCAACACAAGCTCTGGCGAATGCTAATTGGACAACCCTTAATTTACCTCACACTTGGAATGCAACCGATACCATAGATGCAGAGCCAGGTTATCGCAGAAGCGCAAGCTGGTATAAGCGAAATATTCATTTAGCCAGCACTGATCAGCAGCATTTTGTGCTTTATTTTGAAGGCGCCAACTACGAAACTCAGGTATATGTTAATAATCAATTAGCCGGTGAACACATTGGCGGCTATGTGGGTTTTGAAATTGATATTACAGACTGGGTCACCCAAGGGGACAACAATGTGATGGTGCGCGTTTCTAATCGCTACAACAGAAACTTAATCCCATCACAAAAGTCTGACTTTTTCTTATATGGTGGTATAACCCGTGACGTCTGGTTTAAAACCTTACCAACCCATTATGTCGATAAATTAACGATTAAAACGCCACAGGTTTCTAAATCATCGGCAAAAACTCAAATCGAAGTTAAATTAAATAAAACTAAAATCAATCCAGATTTAAGTTTAATTGCTCATTTAATTTCACCTGCCGGAGAAATCATTCAAAGCAAAAAATTAAACAATCAAGCCTTGGCTGCTGCTAAAAATCAAACAGTAAACCTTGATTTTGATCCGCTCGCAAAGCCACAGTTATGGTCTATAGACACACCTAATTTATACAAAGTGCAGGTTCAGCTATTAAACAAAGACAAAGCAACGCATAAATTAACCGAACGATTTGGTTATCGCTGGTTTGAAACCATACCAGGTAAAGGCTTTTTACTAAACGGTGAACGTGTGTTATTGCGCGGCACTCACAGGCACGAAGAAAGCGCGGGTGTCGGTGCGGCTTTATCAAACGAGCAACACAGAAAAGATATGGAAATGATTAAAGAAATGGGCGCTAACTTTGTTCGTTTAGGCCATTACCCTCAAGATCCTGAAATATATAAAGCCGCAGATGAGCTGGGTTTAATTTTATGGGATGAACTGCCTTGGTGTCGTGGTGGCAAAGGCGGCGCCGAATGGGAAGCTAATACAGAGCGACTTTGGGTTGAGCAAATCAATCAAAATATTAATCACCCAAGCATTATCTTTTGGTCACTCGGTAATGAAATTTATTGGGAAGAAGACTTTGAAGGTGGCGGTGCTGACGAAGTGATTATGCCTTATTTGCAGCATTTAAATCAGTTAACAAAATCAATTGACCCTAGCCGATTAACCAGTATCCGAAAATACTACCCAGGTGCAACGACAGTTGACACTTTTTCACCGTCAATTTGGGCTGGTTGGTACGGAGGTTCTTACAGTCAATATGAAGCAGCCGTCATCAACTCAACTAAAAAATACCCTAACTTTATTCATATGGAGTACGGTGGTTCTAGCCATGTTGGTCGCCATACAGAAACACCAATCTCAGCAAAAGGTATGCGAGGTGCACAAGCTTCTGTTGAAGAAGCGATGAATCAGGCCGTTGTAAAAAGCGTTGCTAAAGATTCAGATTGGAATGAAAATTATATGGTTGACCTGTTTGATTGGCATTTACAAGTATCTGAAAACTTGCCAGGTTTAACAGGTACTGCACAGTGGGCTGTAAAAGATTTTGGCACCCCATTGCGTCCAGAAAATCCAATCCCGTATATTAATCAAAAAGGGTTATTTGACCGAGCCGGTAATCCAAAAGATGTTTATTATGTCTTTAAAAGCTACTGGACCACAGAACCATTTTGTTATATCGAATCTAAAACTTGGACACACAGAAACGGACCAAAAGAAGGCCGCGATGTCACGGTTTATTGTAACACTCAAGAAGCAGAGCTATTCTTAAATGGTCAATCTTTAGGACGTAAAACAAAAGATGTTAACAAAGTGCCAGCAGGCGGCTTAGTTTGGAAAACACCTTTTAACAACGGCGAAAATAAGTTAACAGTCAAGGGCTTTAATAGCGATTCACAAGTTGCAGAAGATCAACTCAAGGTGACTTATTTAGTGGGCAAACATGGCAAACAAGATCATTTTGCAATGAACTACAAAAAGTTAGCCAATGGCAATTATTTAATCACAGTTGAAGCCTTAGATAAAAATAAGAATCGGGTTTTAAATTATTCAGAAAGAGCTTACTTTTCTAACTTAGAAGGCCACGGCCAATTAGTGGAAAACCAAGGCACACCAACCGGTAGTAGCATTATTGAAATTGCCAGTGGGGTTGCCAAAATTGAGTTTATACCGGGTAATAAAGAAACCACGATAGAGTTCAGAACACAAAATGTGAAAGGTATTTATTTGCGCTTACCCGCTAAATAAACGCTATTAAAGAAAGAAGGGCTCAAAGCGCCCTTCTTTATCACAAAAAAGGATAGCTTTAAATGTTAAAAAACATATCAAAACGGACAACAGCCTATTTAGCAATAACCACTTGTATCTTACTGCCAATATTAGGTTGCACCTCTGCTCAAACAGATTTGGGACTCACCTCTGACAAAACAAGCACTTCGATTGCTGATCCGACCTTAAACAATGGTTTTAATTTATTTACTAGCGAAAGCGCTAGAGTAATAAAAAAAGCCGACCAGTATTTAAATTCACCCGTTAAAACGATTACCGCAGATAAAGCAGAACGCAGCTTAGGCGGTTTACACGACTTTTATTCTGAGGGGGATTATTGGTGGCCAGATCCTGATGATATCAGTGCCCCTTATATTCGACGAGATGGAGAATCAAATCCCAATAATTTTGTTGAACACAGGCTTTCGCTGATGCGTTTTAGCGAAATTGTCGCCAGTTTAACATCAGCCTATATCATTAGTTCAGATACAACCTATGCTGATAAAGCAGCGCAACATGTCAGCGCTTGGTTTGCCGATGAAAAAACCCGCATGAATCCCAGCTTATTATATGGACAAGCCATTAAAGGACGTCACTCTGGCCGCAGCATTGGGATTATTGATACGGTACATTTGGTTGAAGTAGCTAAAAGTATTCCTTTTTTAATTGAAGCCAATGTATTTACCCCAGAAGATAAAAACAAAATATTAGCTTGGTTTTCAAGTTACCTGAACTGGCTAAATACACATGAATATGGCTTAACTGAAAAGCACCACCCTAATAACCATGGCGTTGCTTGGTCACTACAAGCGGCTACATTTGCACGCTTAGTGAATGACCAATCAACCATAAATTGGGTTCGCCAGCAATTTAAACAAGTTTACTTAACAGAAATGATGGATCAACAAGGTGGGTTTCCTGCTGAACTTGCCAGAACTAAACCTTATGGTTATTCACTATTTGTCTTAGATATTATGGCTGGGGTTGCACAAATAGCCTCTAATGAGCAAAATGATTTGTGGCACTTTAAGTTAGCAGACGGACGCGGCATGCAGCTTGCTGTTGAATTTATGCGACCTTACATTTTAAATAAAAACGCCTGGCCTTTAGCACCAGATATTCAATATTGGAATGATTGGCCCGTTCGGCAAAACAGCATCATTTTTGCCGCTTTTGCGTTTCAAAAACCTAAATATTTAAAAGCTTGGTTGCCTTTTGAAGCTGATCCGAGTGAATATGAAGTGGTGAGAAATTTACCTATCCGGCATCCCGTTATCTGGTTAACAAAACCAAATGATGTTAATTATATACCTTTAATTTAAACCATCTCTATTGACACCACCTCTGCTGAGGTGGTGTCATCGTATAAGTCCTTTCACTGCTTAGCAACAAAAGGGCTCACTTACGATAAACTTAAGCTTAACGAATTTCGGCCGGACCATATTTGTCCATATCATCGTAATCTAAGTTTTCACCTGACATGCCCCAGATAAAGGCATAGTTTGAAGTACCCGCACCACTATGAATTGACCAAGGTGGTGATACTATGGCTTGCTCATTTTTAACCCACATTACGCGAGTTTGCTGAGGTTCACCCATAAAATGAGCGACCGCTTGATCTTCTGGTAGGTCGATATATAAATAAGCTTCCATACGTCTATCATGCTGATGACACGGCATGGTGTTCCAAACACTACCCGGTTTAAGTACGGTTAAACCCATTTGTAACTGGCAAGTTTGAACGACACTATGAATTAATAATTGATTAATTTCACGCTCATTGGCCGTTTCTTTACTGCCTAGTTTCAATACGTTTGCATCAGCTTTAGTGACTTTTTTATCTGGAAATGCATGATGAGCCGCTGCAGAGTTCATATAAAATTTAGCTGGGTTGCTTGCATCTTTACTTGCAAAAACCACATTTTTGTCGCCAGCGCCAACATAAAGCGCTTCTTTATTACCTAAAGTATAAACTTCACCATCAACTTCAACCGTGCCTTCACCGCCGATATTAATAATACCTAGCTCGCGGCGTGATAAAAACCACTGACTTTTTAGTGAATCAATGCTGTCTAATGTTAACGGCTTATCTGCTGGCAAGGCGCTGCCTACCATATGACGATCGTAGTGAGTGTATACCCACTTAATTTCATTTGGTTTAAATAAATCTTCAATTAAAAAGTTACTTCTTAATTGTTCTGTATCAAATGCTTTTGCTTCATTTGCGCCAATTGCATAGCGCGTTTCGTATTGCGTGCTCATTTTTAATACCTCTAAAATTTGTTAAATAATTATCTAGCTAACCAGCCACCATCAACGGCTAAGATATGACCGTTAACATAATTACTGGCTTCACTCGCTAAAAATATTGCTGCACCCACTAATTGCTCAGGCTGTCCCCACTCGCCTGATGGGATGCGCTTTTTAATTTCTTGGTTTCGCTCTGGGTTATCTCTTAACGCTTGCGTATTGTCCGTTGCAAAATAACCCGGTGCAATTGCATTAACCTGTATATTTTGGCTTGCCCATTCGTTTGCTAAGGCTTTAGTGACCCCGGCAACCGCGTGTTTACTAGCAGTATAAGCTGGCACCGTTAAGCCACCAGTATAAGATAGCATTGATGCCGTATTAATGATTTTACCAAAGCCTTGTGCCAACATAGATTTACCTACAATTTGGCTTAATAAAAACAATGAATTTAAGTTAACATCAATTACTTTTTGAAATTCAGCAAATGGAAATTCTGCTGCTGGGTATCTTGCAATCGTGCCACCGTTATTCACTAGTACATCTATTTTGCCAAAAATAGCTAACGCATCATTTGCCATTTTTTCAACGGCTTGATGATCAGATAAATCAGCAAAAACCCCGGCAGCTGTTCCGCCAAGTGCTTTAATTTCAGCTTCAGTTTCAGCTGTGCCACCTTCTCTTGACGCGGCACAAATCACTTTTGCACCTGCTTTAGCAAAACCTACAGCTAATGCTTTACCAATACCTCGGCTTGCACCGGTTACTAATACCACTTTATCTGTGACTGAAAATAAATCGAATGTTGACATTGATAACTCCAATTACCTTTAGATGTCATGTTATATGACAAGTTAAAATAGTGCAAACTATGTACAACTTAGGTTTGCTTATGTTAATTCTAATATGACTGCTAATGTAACTTCTATTATAGATTAAGCCCTAATAGGATGAATCTACTTCAGCTGAAATTAACGCTCCAGCTCAGCTTGTTTAAGTAACCTTAACCCGAGTTGAGGTTAATTATTTCCCGGTGGCGTTCAATGCTGTTATCTAAATGCGCTTTCATCGCCGCACGGGCAAAGTCTTTATCTTTTAACCTAATAGCCCGAACAATTTGCTCATGCTCAGCTTGTATTAATTCAATATAGTCAGAAACCTGAGTATCAACCCCTTGGGTGACTATCTCTCGTGCAGGCACAACACCAGCGCCAATAAATTCAATAAAACGTAAAAAGTAAGGGTTATCGGCCGCTTCTGCAATGGCTTTGTGAAACGCAAAGTCTTCTTGAATAGAGTCTAGTTTTTGCTGATTTTTTTGGCTAATCATGTCGAAACTAGCCTCTATTTTAGCTAATTGTGCCGAGGTCCGTTTTTGGGCACTCATTGCACACATTTCGGTTTCAACCGCTTTTCTCAATTCTAAAATTTTAATTGCATCATAAATACAGGCAAACTCTGAGGCATTAATTTTAAATGCATTATCAGCAGGCTTTTCCGCAACAAACACCCCAACGCCTTGCCTACTGGTTAATATGCCTTCGGCTTTTAACTGAGCAACGGCTTCCCTCACAACACTTCGGCTTACGCCTGCCTGCGTTTCTATATATTTAGAAGACGGCAACTTTTGGCCGACAGTGTACTGGCCTGAGGTAATTCTTTGACGTAATAAATCAGCCAACTCTGTGGTTAAATTATAAGTTCGGCTCAGTTTTGAAAAAGCTTGTGACTGCAAATTTAATTCTCTTTATTTTATTTAATTCCCGTAAAACATTCTGCTTTAACATAACTTGAATTCAAGTATTAAGCTCATCTGTTTTACAAAAAAATACGCTTGATGTTTTATCGTTTAGGCTTTAAGCCCATCAAAAATACGAGATTAAACCCGAGATATCGTATTTTAACTTCACAACAAACGCAATTTATCTTTTAGCCTAGTCGTAATCATCTTCAATCTGATGACATTTTATTACCAACTTATCAGTTATCATACAAGTTATCATTAAAAATAACCACCTTTGTTTAGGTGGTTATTTAATAACCTTCAACTTTTGCTTTCTTAGCTGCACTTTAGATAAAAAGTTTGTGATTAATGATTAAATTAAAATTCAATCTGCTGAGCTTAATTTTTAGTGTGCCCGAAATAGCAAGGCGTGCTTGATAACGCCCTGCCTTATTAACCTATATGACTACAAGAAGATTATCTCGATTGACCCTTTAAACGCTGTTGCAATTGATACTGAAACAACGAAGGTATCGCCTGATAATACTCACCCGTGTGTTTAATAATGGCATCAGGGCCATAGCTAATTTCAACAGGTAAATTAGCATGAACGCCAATTAAACGAGCATCCGGACCATCTTTCATCCCATTTAAAATAATGGGCTGAGTCGTTTCAGGTCGGCTATTAAATACCACAGAGATGTTCCAAAATGTGGAATAACGACCATGTGATGGTTTCCAATAACCAGCACCGCCCCCTTTAAACAGCGGGTAACTGGTTTGTCCTTTTTCAAGGTCAGCATAAACCGTGATATTATCAAATAAATTTTGATGATTGGCGCCTGAGTGCTGATCAAGCACGGGCACTTGCTCAACCACTGAATTTAAATAGACATTATTATTCGCCAATGTATTAAAGCTAAGTGGATGCATAACTGGGTTTTTAACAATCAGATCTTTCACCAATACATGGTGAACACCTCCCATTTGTACTGAATAATGGGCTAAACTTTTACCTTTTGTTTGCACCCTTTCAATGGTAATGTTGGCGGCTTTTTCAGTTAATATCGCGCTATCTGCATCAGTAATTTGCACATCTTTCACCCAGCCATTATATAAACCGGTTAAATAAATACCATTAAAGCCAGGCTCCACATGATGTGCCACATACGGGTGCTCAGGGAAAGTTATTTTAAACTGCTCAAACCCTACATTATGAATATGATTCCAGTTAGTTAAACTCACTTGCCATTGTGCTTTTACCGGATGAATTAAAGGCGTTTTAATTGTGACTTGGTTGCCTTTAATGTTGACAATTTCTGTTTGCTGGCGCGATAACGCTCTATCTGGAAAGTTCCAGTGGTGTGAACCTATGTTGTCCAGTTTATCGCCATACAAGGTGTTTAATAATGAACCATTTTTACCTGATTTATTATACCAATTAATTTGCACAACCTGCCCAACCTTTAATTGTTCAACCTGATCCACCTTAAAGGTTTTAACGCCGGCGTTAGTCTCTTCAATCAAGGCCAACGGGGTTGGCTGTTTATCATATTCGGCCAGATAAGCTTTTGAGCGATCACCCGGTGCTGCTGTCCAAAAAAAGCCACCAGACCAAGAATAGAGTGAGTATGGCAATTTAATATTGTGCTTTTTTTCTTTCTGCACTTTATTAAATTTAACTAAATATTCAGCGAGCTCGTCAAACTCTTGAGGCTGTGGGGCATACATTAACGGCCTTGGAAAATAAAACTCAGTCGCCAGTGCATTATCGCTTGCGGTCCCCACTCCTCTAATCAGTAATTGACTGCGTTTGATAAAGATAATGTCAGATAAAATATACCGTCCCGCATTAAATTGTAAAATAACAGGTTCATCTGATGAGGCTAATGACGCAATCAGCTTTTTTAATGCCTGCGTATCATCTAAACCATCATTAGCGGTTAAGCCTTCATCATCCACATTAATCACTTTCCAATGAGCCGTATTGGGTTCAGCTTCACTATTTTGATAACCCGCATAAGAATAATCAGGGTAATACGTTTCTAGCTTTGTTGCCGCAGCACTTAAGCTTAAACACATTGAGCTAGCACAGAGCAACCAAGTATTTAATTTACCATATTTCATTTTACTCTCCTGCTAAAGCTAATTTACGCATATTAGCTTCTAAAAAATAAAAATCCGCATAAACAATAGCGGTATCTATTTCACTGCCATTGGGTAAATTACCCGTCGCATGAGTTAATACAAAGCCTTGCTGATAGCTTTTATTTTGCGTTTTAGAGGTTAGGTATTGATTGCTTAGCTCATTCATTATTTTGTCAGCAAATTCAATATAATGCGTTTTTTTGCTGGCTGATTCGGTGATTTGCGCCAAACGATATAATGCAGCGGCCATTAATGCTGCGGCCGAGCTATCTTTAGGGATATGAGTGCCTAGATCTTGATAAGCCTGAGTACCACAAGGCGCTATCATCTCACCCTGCACAAAAGGTTCATGGTAGACAGAGGTTAATTGGCTTAGTTTATTTAAATCTGATTCCGCTAATAAATCGGCTGAAAACTGGATCGGACGATAACCCTTATAAGGTAGTATATTATCGGCAATTTCAAAATCGCATAAATCTAACACTCTATGGTATACCAAAGTGTTTTTTGATTGGTTTTCCGCCAATTGTTGTGCGTTATCTGCCGCGGCAAAAAAATCCCAATCAGGCACATAAGCATTTTGAGTTGCCATTAGACGCTCTACTGAACGCACTAGCTTTTCAACATGCTGTTCAAAATCAGGTAAATCGGTTAACTCTGGAGCTTGTTGTTTAAAAAACTCTAACACAGTAACAAAGCCATACAGCGACCAACCTTGACCTCTTGCCCAAGCGGATACATTCCCTAAACCTTGCCAGTTCCCCGGCTTATCTGAGGCATAATCATAAACGTGATACGCAATCGGATAATCTTTATTTACATCATTGTCCTGATAAAAATAATGATTGAGATACGTCTGTTTGGCATGCTGATAAGCTATATTTTGCTGATTTTTATTATCACTTGTGAATAAAAACTCTAAATTCATCATGTTGTCTACTATTACAGGGTATTGCCAGGTTCCCTGAGTATTGAAATAGGTTTTTTTAATCTTATTATCTTTTATATAATGCGCCGGAAACTTGGCCAAAAAATCCCAAGATTTAATCACGCCTTTTTCCTGATCAAATCTTGTCACTAGCGTGCGCCGCCCTTCATCTAACGTTTGCTGATATAAACTCAACTCTTGCTCAGATAAAACTTTGGCATCAATGGCTTCGCCAAAAGAGTCATATAAAATAAAGCCCAAATCATGAGTGCTACCTCGTTTGGCTTCTGGAATCAAAGCTGCTTGATAAAATTTAGCCTGTTTCAATAGTGTCTGCTGCTCATCTGGCGTAAAATTCTGAATATCCGATTTTGCGGCTAATAACTTCCAAAGCACTCCAGGGAAAAAACCATTTGTCCACTTTTCCGGTTTTTCCATATATATCTTATCGTGCTCTAACGCTCTTGGATAACAAACCAAGTCATCCGACAAACAACCTTTTGCATAATCCACACCCGATTCAGAATCAATCTGATGTAGCATTTTAAGGTACTGATTTTTAATAAAAGTTAAGTTTTGTTTTGCTGTTTCTTCAGTAAAAATTGAATCTGCCTTAACCGGCGATTCTGCTACTGCTTTGGGCTTAACTGGATTGATATTTTCATTTGTTACTTGCTCACCGCAAGCTAACAAGCCGAATGCAAGACTAAGTGATAAACTAATTCGTTTTTTCATATTGGCCAACTTCCTAAAAATAATAACAATACCAAGGGCACTAAAACGTCTGCTTGTATTTGCCATAAAAATAAGAAATCCCCCAGCCTAAAACTGGAGGATTGATTAAATAAACATCAAGCTAAATTTACATTCTGTACTGTAAACCAACGTAATATTTAACCCCTGAGTATTCAATTCTATTATATGACTCAGAAGCAACACGTTGCTCTACATAAGATTCATTGGTTAAATTAAGCGCCTGAAATTTAAGCTTAAAGTTTTTATGTATTTTGTATGATGTACTTAAATCGACAGATTGAGTGTCATCAACAAAACGGTTAGTTTGAGCTAAATTTGCGCCAAACGGTTTTAAATATTCAGAACGATATTTGTAAGATAATCGAATCGAAATATCATCGCTTTCCCAATAAACTTGGTTAGTGAAGTTATGCTTAGATAAGCCTGCCAAATTCCCCGGTTCAACCATATCTCGTGCTTCCTGAGTAATTGAGCCGCCTGCTTCAGGCGTTTCAAAATCAGAGTCTGCATAATTGTAAGTAGTGGAAATCCCAAGCCCATCAAACGGAGCTGGTAATGAATTAAACTTATGCATCGCGGTTAACTCAATCCCTTTAATAGATGAGTCTTCATCTTGCACTTCTGGGATCCCTTGAACCGTTGTGGTGTAGGTTTGGCCATCAATCCTAATATCTTCATCAGCTGATGTTGTGCCAAATTTGGCATTAAAGGTTTTATAATATAATGCAGCAGACAACATAGTGTCTGACTCATAATACCAACTTAAGTTAAGGTCATAGTTATTTGACTCAATGGCTTCAAGATTTGGATTACCGCGAGCAGTTACTTGATTTTCAATCGCATCTTCAACCGTGGTAAAATCTTCATCAGAATTATTAATACCTATGTCTCGGCCTGCGCCTAAGTACCACATATCAGGTCTTGAAATACCAGCAAATACAGCCCCTCGTAAAATTAAATCATCACTCAATTCCAATGATAAATTAAGACTAGGTAATAAGTTACTATACGAGTTTTTAAACGTCGTATATTCAACATCACCATTTGAGACCAAATCAATCGCACCGTTGTTGCCTGTTACGACATTATAACCTGTGCTGATCCCCTGCGAAGTAACATCTGTTGTGACATAACGTAAACCAATATTACCGGTTAAAAATTTATCACCGACTTCTGTTACAAAATTACCCACGGCATAAACTGAAGTAACGTCTTCCACCAAGTCAATATCGCCTGATGTCGGATCTTTAGGTGAAGGATCGAGTTGATTATCGCCAAGAATTAAAGCATGTGCACATTTAGTATCAAATTGAGCCCAAGTCGATACTGGACTATTGGCATCATCGCCATAATCACTTTGTGGCCAGTCAACTTGACAGTCGCTTTTTAGTTGAGCAACAACAGCGTCGTTATTTTCAGAAGGGGTTGCAAAACTTTGACTCTCCTCTTGGTAATTAAGATGTTTATGTGATGATGAAGCAAGCCCCATTTTAACTGAGCTGAAAAAACCTTCGTCAAAGGTATAAATACCGTCTAGTTTATAACTGTTTATACTATCTTTAATATCAAAACGGTAACTTCTGGCTTCACTATTAGCACCAAAAAAGCTTAAGTCTTGAATTTCGCTTAGCCAGTCAATACTGCTACCAGTTGGATCGTCGTTGTCAGTATAAACATTACTAACGGTGGCAAAGTCATCACCATTGCCAGCTTGCCATTGATAAAATAAACGGTCACTTCTGAAACGGGCATAAGTTCGGGTTTGCCAGCGTTCTGTGCCTGAATAAGCTGCGTCTGCAATTAACTTAAAATTATCATTAACTTGCCATTCAACATTGGCACCTAAACCTTTGTATTCCTCATCGCGCACTCGGTATTCACCATAGCTACTAATACGCGACTCACCGCTGTAACTGGTTAAAATATGGTCATCATTGGTTTCCCAATCATGAATTCGGCGGCGTCCATCATCAAAATAAAGATCATGTCTGTCTTCAAAATAATTACGATCTGACCATTGGCCATCAATATTGACGTCAACATCCTCATTAGGCTGCCATTGTAAAGCGAAAATAGCGGCATCTCGTTTTTCTTTTGACTCCATTTGGCGATAATAAAATGAATTAGGGATAAAATAATAATCGCCGTCGATAGCTTCTCCTCCGTTGGCCGCAGCATTCCCATCTGCTCCACCTTCGAAACTACAATTACTACCACCATCCAATAAATAATCAGAATTACAGTTTCTTAAAGTTGAACTGGTATTATAGCTTTCTTCTGGTGATGAGGTTCGTCGTCCGGCATAACCAATCGCAAAACCAACTTCACCTAAATTATCAGTTTCAAAAGTATTAGTGTATGAAAGCGAACTTCTTTGGCCAATACCGTCATCCCCATCAAACTTAGCTTGATATGGGTTGTAAGCCAATTTAATTTCAGCTTGTAATCTTTCTTTTCCATAATCCAGCGGTCTGATAGTGCCTAAGTCTATTAAGCCTGATACACCACCCTCTAACAAATCAGCCGTTTGTGCTTTATATACAGTTACGCCATTAACCAACTCCGATGGAAATTGGCTAAAAGCCACTGAACGGTTACCACTACCCGATGAAATAGCGCGACCATTTACAGTAGAAAACCCCAAGAATGGACCTAAACCACGAATTGATATCTCGCTGGCATTACCTTTAAATCTATCCCCAGTTACACCCGTAATTCTCTCTAGTGTTTCTGCAACCGATAAATCCGGTAGCGCACCTATATCTGAGCTGGATAAAGCATCAACAATGGTAGGAGCTGCTCGCTTTTCATTGATGGCGTTACGATATGACTCGGCAATACCACTCACTGTAATGGTTTCAATTGAATCTGCATCTTCGGATTCAGCAGCCATGGTGTATGATGGAAGTAATAATGTGCTCAACATACTCGCTAACAAAGTTTTCTTTAGTACAGATCTTGAACCTGCATTTTGTGTTGACAACTTTTTAATATGATTCATGTGTAGTACCTGTGTTTTAAATTTATCTCACCGCTAACGGCTAGTGGCCTTACCAATATAGCAAAAGTCCTATTCAATGCAAGTTATTAAAAGATATTTTACATAAAAAAAACAAAAAAACGCTTATTTTGGAATAAATTGACCAATATAAGCATTAAAAATCCAAAATAAAAGCTTAATTATTTGCTGAAATAGAAATTGGTAAACTGGTAAGTCAATTAACAGAGATGTACGATTTTATATATCAAGAAATTGATAGGAGTAATTAGATAACAATTAAATCAACTTAAGATAAATGCAAAAATAAAACGGTAATTAAGTGAATAAACCTTTGATTAGCATTCGTTCTAATCGCAAATTATGGTAAAGTGGTAAGATTAATTTTAAGTTATTCTCACTGCTATAAACCTTTATAACAGTCATTATTGGGAGAAAATTTCTGTGAGTGGGGAAAATCAATTTCAAGTCATTAAATCAGATAGGCTTTATATCAAAGTTGCCGATCAAATTAAATCCTTAATAGAGTCCAATGTTTTTAAACCTGGTGACCGATTACCGTCTGAACGCGAGTTGGCAGAAAAGCTAGGAGTAAGCCGCCCGACAATCCGCGAATCAATGATAGCGCTTGAACTGTCACAAGTCATAGAGATCAGAACAGGTTCAGGCATTTATGTCTCAGCAAAAGCCGATAAAAAAGATATCGTTTTAACTGATAAAGGTATAGGCCCATTTGAAATTTTAGAAATGCGCTATATTTTAGAATCGGAGGTTTGCGCTTTGGCAGCAGCTCGGATTACTGACGATGAAATTACCGAACTAAAAGCATTAATCGAAGAGATGGAAGAAGAAGAAAAGTTACCGACCGCCTCCGAGCAAGCCGATAGAAAATTTCATTTGATCATAGCTAAGGCAAGTCAAAATAGTGCCATTTACGCAACGATAGACTGGTTATGGCAATTACGTATTAACTCTGATTTAAGTAATAAGTTTTTACAGCAAATTCGTAAAGAAGGCGTTCATCCTTCTATTGATGATCATAAAAAGATTATTTTTGCACTTGAGCAACGTAACCCAGAAAAAGCTAGATACGCAATGAAAGTACACATTGAAAACGCAACCATGAATGCTGCCAAACACTTCGAAAAATAAGCGTTATAGTTGCAAGCATGCGTATATGCCCAACTCATTAAAAAATAGGTAACTTCAATAAAGTCCCCCATAAAGATTAAAGCGGGCTAGACACAGCATAGATTGAAAAGAAGCCGTTCCCTTTTCAATCTATAAGCTCAGTCTTAACTTATTCAATCACCAGTTCAGTAATAGAAAAATTAGCAAATCTGACTGTTTCTTCATCTTCTCTTAAACTTTCACTATTTGATAGTGAGCGATAAATTCCCCACTTAGGCCGGACAAAATCACTATTTTTAGTGCCGCGCCATAAATCAAGGTTAGTTCTATTAACAGATAAAAGCACAGAGTCATCAAGATAATCTTTAATTTCAAATGTTAATTGGCCAAACTCGCCATAAGTTACCCGGCAAGTCACACTCAACCATTTATCCGTAAACTCAAGCCAGTCTTTAGCAACTAAAATTTGGTCTGAAACATAAGGACTGTAACGAATTTGTAGCGTATTTTTACCACTTTTTTCAACCCCGGTTAATGTCAAAATAGGATGGCTACTATCACCGCCTACTGCTTTTAATTGAAAAAAGTGAGAGAAATTTTTAGATAACTCTAATTGAGAATCTACTTTAAACAGCCAAGCATATTCAAAAGTTTCACCCTCAAAACCTTTTAAAGCGTTATCTGAACGATCAAAAATTTTAATTTCGTTTCGTTGACGGTCAATATATTCTCCTTTATTTCCATCTTGCTCTTTGTGCATCTTAAACACAAAATGAGGCCCAACTATATCATCTGTTTGCTCAATAATATGAGTATCTGTTTGGTGATCACTTTCATATAAATCTGGAGATTCTATCGAACCAGGGCCAAATTTATCAATAATCAATTGATAAGCATTAAGGCCGGTATCAGGACCATCAGCCTCTAATTTAGTGGTACTAACCACAATTTCAGCAGGTTTCTCTACGTTATCTGTTTGACCTTTATCTTGATTCTCACCACTAGAACCACATCCAGTAATTAAGGCCAAACTAAAAACTGTCAACCATTCATTTTTATATCGCATCAAATTCAACACCTTTATGCTATTTCTGTTTGTTTTACTATCATACAACTACTCACGTTAACAAGATGTTAGCACACACCACTCAGAATGCAACAAATAGCAAAGTGGCCTTACCAAATTAACACTTTTAATTTGTGGATCTTGCTTTTAGTAAACAGATTAATGTCGGGTAAAACGCAAAAACCCGCGTATTTAACAAATAACAGATGAAAAAAACTCACTTTCAGTTTAACATGTAGGGTGGTAAGGCCAATAAAATAAATATAGCCTGTTCAGTGATTTATTTTGCTTAAGTAAATCAAACTCAGTCAATTCGGAGAATAAGATGAAACTCAATAATCAATCGCTACAACAAATAAAAAATAAAAATATTGTAAATTTACGTTTGCCACAATATAACCGAACTGAGCTAAATATTGGCATAGTACATCTAGGCTTGGGTGCTTTTCACCGCTCGCATCAAGCTTTTTATACTGAGCAAGCCTTGAATCAATTTGGTGGCGATTGGGGTATTTGTGCTGTATCAATGCGAAATAAAACGTTGCAGAGTGCACTTGCAACTCAAGATAACCTCTACACCATTGCTGAAATAGATCAAAACCCTGGCTATCAAGTGATTGGCGCCATTAAAGAAGTTTTAGTCGCTGCGGAGCAAATAGAACAAGTGCTTGACCGGTTAACCGCAAGTTCCACTAAATTAGTTACGTTAACCGTGACTGAAAAAGGCTACTGTTTAAATCCAAAAGGTGATTTAGATATAAAAAATGAACTCATTCAAGCCGATCTGAATCATTTATCGGCGCCCAAATCGGCTATTGGTATCATAGTTCAAGCTTTAAAGCTGCGTTTTGAATCTGATCTGAAGCCGTTCAATATTATTGCATGCGATAACTTACCCGATAACGGAAAAAAACTAAAAAATGCGGTAACGCAATTTGCTAACCAAATTGACCCAGCGTTAGCAAACTGGATTGAAAATAAGGTCGCTTTCCCTTGCACTATGGTGGATAGTATTACGCCGCAAACAGATGATTCAACCGTTAAACTAATTCAAACCGAACTCGGATTTGAGGATTTAGCCCCCGTTCAAAGAGAATCCTTTACTCAATGGGTCATTGAAGATTGTATTAAAGATGAGTTACCTAACTGGGAAGAAGTTGGTGTCATCTTTACTCAGGATGTAGCTAGGTATGAGCATGCTAAATTAAGAGTGTTAAATGGGTTACATTCAGCGATGGCTTATATAGGCAGTGTCGCAGGTTATGAAACGGTTTATGAAGCCGTGAGCGACACCAAAATAAAGTCATTTTTGCAGCGCTTATTGCAAGATGAAATTTTATCAACAATCCAAGCGCCAAAAGAGCTAAATTTAAACGAATATGCAGATTCGATTATTAAGCGTTTTGAAAATCCAAATATCAAACACTACCTTTCACAAATTGCGTTTGATGGCTCAATCAAAGTACCAGTTCGCAGCATTACCCCGCTTATTGAACGGATAAAATCAAAAAAATCAGCTCCACTGTTAAGTTTAGTGGTTGCCAGCTGGATACGCTTTTTACGCTTAAAACAGCAAGCGAAATCTCAAATTAATGACCCTATAGCGATTGAACTTAACACCTTGTTAGCTCAGTTTAGGGAAGATGCTAACCATGATATTGAACTCTTTATACAGCAGTGCAGCATCTTTTCAAAAGAGTCAGCTATTAATAATGAACTCATCAAGCAAGTTAGTTTAGCTTATAAAAAAGTGTTGTCTGACGAGCAGAATATTTTAAACGCCCTATCGTAAAAAATTAACTTAAAGAATCGTTGTGCTGATAAGTGCAGCGATTCTGGTCGTTTATCATTGTCACATTAACAGCCTTCACCTCCCCTGCTAACACTAATTTCACCTCATTAAATAATCCGCTTTAACTTAAATTTACGCCACCTTAGATTCATTTTGACTATATTTTGGATTTAGCTAAAATGAACTTAATATCTTATAAAATGTTATCTATTTACTTACCCCTCAAATCATAACTTATCTGGGAGCATTCAAATGAAAAAAAGAGTATTGGGCCATAGTGGCTATGCGGTATCTGAAGTCGGCTTGGGTTGCTGGCAACTGGGTAATGATTTTGGCGCAATTGAAAATAAAACAGCTGAAGATATTTTAGATGCAGGCATGCACAATGGCATAAACTTTTTAGACACGGCAGATGTTTATGGCGCAGGTTTAAGTGAGACACGAATTGGAAACTGGTTAAAAAAGCAAACCAAAAAACCTTATATTGCAAGCAAAGTAGGCCGAGATGCAGCATTATTTCCTGACGGCTATAGCTTTGAAAAAGTCAAAGCGAATATCGAAGGTTCACTAAAACGTTTAGACATCGATGCACTGGACTTATTGCAATTACATTGTATTCCTCGTGACGTGTTATTTGATGGCGAAATTTTTAACTGGTTACAATCTTTGCAACAAACGGGGCTAATTAGGCACTATGGCGCCAGTGTAGAAATGCTTGATGAAGCTTTATTTTGTTTAGAACATACCAAAGTAACGAGTTTACAAATTATATTTAATGTTTTCAGACAAACGGCAACTGAGCAAATATTTCCATTGGCCAAGCAAAAAAATGTAGGGGTTATTGCACGCCTACCATTAGCCAGCGGTTTATTATCGGGCAATATGCAAAAAGATCGTGTTTTTGAGCAAGGCGATCATCGTAACTATAATCAAAATGGAGATGCTTTTCATGTTGGAGAAACTTTTAATGGGATCCAGTTTGAAAAAGGGGTTGAACTAGCAGAGCAAGCTAAACAATTTTTGCCTGCTGATTTATCACTACAGCAAGCAGCTATGCGCTGGATTTTAGATCAAGATGCAGTGACAACGCTGATTGCAGGTTGTACCAAAGTCTCGCAGGTATATGCCAATGCAGCCATTTCAAATATGCCTAGCTTAGCACCGACTTTAGATCAAAGGTTACAGGATTATTATAAAAATACAGTGCGCCAACATATTCGCGGTGGTATTTAGGTAGTAAAAAATATAAAACCGTCTTGTTATTATTGCTTTGATATAATGAGCGTGCCAAGTGATCAAATAATAAATATAGCTTAATATATGACTTTTATATCATTTTAAGCTTAATATCAGCCACTTTGTCAGGATATTTTCTAAAAAAATAGTTTGCCCTTATCTTTTACCTAAAGATAAAACAGCTTGGCTTATAGAGTGATAATTAAACCCTAATCTATTTAAGTTCAATTAGGGTTACTTCTATTTAGGCTTTTTTGTTCAATAAACTTAAACCGACTCCACCTAAAATGGCAATAGAAGCGAATATAAGTCGTTGATCTACATTTTCACTTAAAAAAATGATGCCACCTACAGCCGCAATGATAGGGACTGTTAATTGAATACTTGCAGCACTACTGGCTTTTAAATTCGGTAATACAGAATACCAAATTGCGTAGCCTAGCCCTGAAGCAATTGCGCCAGATGAAATGGCTAATACAATACCTAGCGTGCTTAGGTGGATTTGAGGTAGCCAAAATAAACTCATAACCACTGAAATAATGGCAGCTTTAGTAAAACTATCTGTATTATTTTTAATGGGTGAACCTTGTTTTTTGCCAAGTAATGTATAGGCAGCCCAAGCAACACCAGATAAAAACATTAAAATAGCTTCAGTTAGTGAGGGCGATGTTAAATGAGGTAGAAATAAATAAATAAGTCCGGCTATAGCAGTTAAAATGCCAATGCCTTGTTTTATTGTAAAGGGCTCTTTTGAATACAAGCTATAAGCGATTAAGAAGCTTTGTACGGCACCAAAAAGTAATAAAGCACCTGTTGCGGTAGCTAAATTTATATAAGCAAAAGAAAACGTAGCTGCATATATAAACAAAATTAAGCCGGATATCCACGCATGAGATTGCTTTGGTTTAATCGTTGTTTTATTTAAAGGAATTAACTGAGTGATGATGACTAAAATGATAGCGCCTGAGAGTAGTCTTATTGTTGTAAAACTGGCTGGGTCAATAGTGTCGTTGTGCAGAGCTAGTCGGCAAATGATTGAGTTAGCAGCAAATGCCAGCATTGCAATACTAGCATTTATATAAATTTTAAATTTAGACATTTAATTTTATCATTAGCAATATTGAGTGTGTTTAAATATAAGCATGATAAATGTTTATGCTTTCATGACACCTTTATCATCTAGCCAATGAGCATTGCCTTGTTCAACTGCTTCACTTAATTTTTTTAAACCTTTATGTTTCGCATTAGATTTAATGATTTCATCTACAAACTTTTTAGTTGGTTCTAATTCGTAAACATAATCTTCATTTCCTTCAGAATCTACCGTTTTTTGTGCATATGGCACACTTCTAATCACGCCTGCTTTTTCTAGATCCAACAATGCTTGGCGCATATCACGGCGTTTAGAATCAATTTTAACTTGTTTCTTACCAAAATTTTCCATAATTCGGTTTAAACTAATTTTTGTTGCTACATGGTACGTTGCGTTTTTCCAAACATTACTTAAATATAAGTCTAAAAAACGGCTTAAAGCGCTTGAGTAGTTAGTAAATCGACTATATAAAACTTGACGATAATTTAACTTTAAAATCTCGCCCACTAAATAGTCTGAAAAACCAATCCAATAGCGATTTTTACCACGCCCAACACCTGAACTTTCTAAAATTGCATCGCTAAATATGTCATGAGTGACGGTATAATCAACGCCATCGTTTCCTTCCGATATGATTTTAATTCTTGAATCTTTTAATATGGTTAAAGATTCCTTAATTGCATCATAACTTCTTGTTTTATTTATTTTTTTTAGTTCTTCTCTAACTTGATAAAGTGAAAAGAAAATACCATAACGTGTTTGATTACCAACTTTAACTCGGTTTAAACCTTGTTTTGCAGCGATTAAAAATAGCACTTTTTCAATCAGTTCTTCCCGATCACCAGGGTATGCGAATACTTCCTCTGTTTCACCCGATTTGGTTTGTCTTACCACAAATGCAGGAGAAATAACGGCTTTGAACTTTTTATTTGAAAAGGTGTAGCTATTAGTACAATTTATTGAACGTTTAGCGGCTTCTTCTTTGGTAAAGATTGCGTTTTTCCCTCGCCAAAAACGAGGAATAATATCTATGCTACCAATTGAATTTGTATATTCTAAATATTGTTCGGAGTTTTTTTCAGCCTCATCTAACATCGAAAACAAAGACATTTGTCGAGTGTCTTTTTGTTCATTTAATTCATCTTCAGTTGTTGTTAGTGTATTCAA